>JASLFU010000027.1 GCA_030150405.1 Ignatzschineria sp. | reverse complement strand
TCGTAAAAGTTGTATCGTGGTACGACAACGAGATCGGCTACTCAAACAAAGTCCTCGACTTAGTGGCACATATCTCTAAATAAGTATAAAGGGCGTTTAAAGCCTTTTTGAGATAAGTAAGAAGCCTACCCAAAATCGGGTTGGCTTTTTTTATTGCCCTATCGCCTAATCTCCCCTACCTCTTTTCCATCCTTTTCAACCTCATCTTTCTCTTAATTCCGCTTACCTTCATCCCATTTTTTGATCTGCATCCTTTTTATGAGCTTAAAAGGCCAATTTCTTTACCCCTTTCTCTCAATTTTCTCTTTTAGGACTACACTTACCCTATCTATAAATGCTGATAAGGAGCAGAGAATGAGTGCGAAAAAAGTGGCTGTTGTCACCGGTGGAGCAAACGGTATAGGGCGAGCAATTGCTGCCCGCTTAGGCCGAGATGGTTTTGATATTGTTGTAAGCGATATTGATTTAGAAGCTGCTGACAAAACAGTTAAAGAATTTACTGCCGAAGGCATTACAGCCTACGCCGTTAAGACAGATGTCTCCAAAAAAGAGGAGCATGCAGCGTTAATTGAGCGAACTCTCGATGAATTTGGCCGGCTCGATGTTTTTGTAAATAATGCGGGGATTGTTCAGATTAAACCTCTTACCGATGTAACTCCTGAAGATCTTCAGCAAATTTATGGCATTAACCTCTTTGGCACCCTCTACGGAATGCAAGCTGCAGCGGAAGTCATGCGCAAACAGCAAGGGGGTAAGATCATTAATGCTTGCAGTATTGCGGGCTATACCGCTCCTGCGTTATTGGGAATCTACAGCTCCACTAAATATGCGGTGCGCTCTCTTACCCAATCTGCCGCAAGAGAATGGGCCAAAGATGGTATTACCGTCAATGCCTATTGCCCAGGGATAGTGGGAACATCGATGTGGAAAAAGATCGATAACGAGATGACCAAAATTATGGGGACAGAGCCGGGCTCTGCCTTTAAAGAGTATGTAGGTGGCATCACCCTTGGCCGACCTTCAGAGCCTGAAGATGTGGCAAACTTTGTCTCTTATCTAGCCTCGAGCGATTCTGATTATATGACGGGCCAATGCGTGATGATCGATGGCGGAATGCAATTTCCCTAAATCTCTATAATCTCTAATATTTTAAATCATCCCTTAAACTCACTCTTCCTCCCAAGGAGAGTGAGTTTTTATTTAACCTCTATTCGATATTCATAAAATTCGCGCTGTAAGCTCTTAAATGTAAGAGAAACCGTTAATTCCTCAGCCTAACTTTCAACCCCTTAAATTATAGGCCAATAATTTTGAGCCACCCAGATCACAATACCTACTGTAATAGGACTAATTAGAGTTGAAAAAAAGACCACTTGCGTGGCGAAATCTGGCGCGACATCATATTCGAGCGCAAGGGAGGCGCTGTTACGAGAAGTGGGAAAACAGCTAGCAATAAGAAGAGATTGAGCAATAATGCCATCGAGCTTAAAGAGCAGTATTAAAAGAAAGGAAACAAAAGGCCCTGCCAATAGACGAAGCGCCGAGCTTAGATAAACCTTACCATTAAACATCGAGGTTAAACGAATCTGCGATAGCTGCGCACCCAGCATAATCAGTGCGATCGCCATAAAAGCATTGGCTAACGATTCCAGCGGTGCAAAGAGCGGCCGAGGAATCGACCAATCAAAAATATTAAACAAAAACCCCGCTAAAATAGCGTAAATAATCGGCATCGTTAAAAACTGGCGTACAATCTCCTGACGATCCTGCCCCATCTTCAAAACCGCATCTCTTCCCCCTTCTGCTTTCTCCTGCTTTGTAACCTTAGCCATCATCAAGTTATAAAGCCCATAACTGAAGGTGAGCACATTTTGAAAAAGCAGCACTAAAATCTGAATCGATACCCCAATAGGATGGCTTGTAAAAATTAACTGACTCACAGGAAAGCCGTAATTTCCAGAGTTAATCAGCGCCACACTATTTTTAAAGATCGCCCCCTCTTCCCGATTAAGCTTTAAAAGGCGCACCGCCATATTTCCGATAAGCATCATCACCCCGGAAAAGGTGAGCAGATAGAAGATAATCGCCGTGAGTAGAGAAACTTCAATTTTAGAGAGATAGATACTTTTAAAGACAGCGGCAGGCAGTAAAACATAAGTTAAAAGATGGGACATAGAACGAAGATGAAACCCAAATTTTCGCTGCAATCCAGCGCCTAAGCCCACCAATAGAAATATGGGTACAATCACCTCTAAAATAATTGTATAGAGCATCCCTCCTCCTTTTAAGCCCCTCTATTAATGCTATTTTGTGGGCTTACTCCTCCATTAAATCCTTAAAAAGTTCTCTCTAACCTACCACCTTTTAAGAGACTTAAGGCCAAAACTTATAAGGCGTTCATAACTGCTGTTATAACACTTATTTAAAAAGTTCCCTAACGTTTGCCCTCCACTTTTTGTGCTCCTCTTAAAACAAAAGCCCACCAAATAGTGGGCTTTGTGGATCTTATTAAAGGACATACCTTAATAAAGTAGTTAAATTAGTAGAGTTTACGCTGAGGAGGCCCTGCAAAGTTTAACGGGCCGATCTCATTCATTAAGACTTCTACAAGTGCCGGGCCTTCGATCTTGACAGCTTTTTCAATCGCTTCTCTAAAACTTTCTACCGAATCTGCCTCAAAACTAGGAACACCCATAGACTCCCCAAGAGCTCGGTAACTTGGGGTATGCAGCTCATTAAAATATTGGCGCCCATCAAAATAGTTATTCTGAATTCCCCGCATAACGCCATATCCGCCATCATTCATCACTAAAAGAACCATGTTGGTCTGCTCTTGGAACATCGTCGCAATCTCTCCGATGCCAAGCATTAAACCCCCATCGCCAACAAGTGAAATTACCTTTTTATCAGGATTGGCAATTGCTGCACCAATACCATGGGCAAGCCCTAAGCCAATCGCCCCGGCAAGGGAGTGAATGTTGCGATTAGGCGCATAGATCGGAAGAAGCCTACTGCCCCACGTACTGCCAGACATTGTAATATCCCGCACAAAGATGCCATCTTCAGGCAGTGCTTCCCGAACGGCATCACAAATAAGCGCATACTCCTTTAATTGATCTCTAAGCGCCTTAATAGCCGAGGCTTTCGCCGCTTGAATGGCCGCATCGTAAGCACTATCCACTTTACTCACGCCATCTAAGCCCTGAATCATAGCGGAAAGCGCCTCTTTTGCTGTAGCGCAAATAAAACGTTTTACTTTATAGTTGCGCTGCTGAGCGCCAGCAAAGGCG
Organism: Ignatzschineria sp.; assembly: GCA_030150405.1. Taxonomy (GTDB): domain Bacteria; phylum Pseudomonadota; class Gammaproteobacteria; order Cardiobacteriales; family Wohlfahrtiimonadaceae; genus Ignatzschineria. Next base: position 36,966 of record JASLFU010000027.1, on the reverse strand, counting down.
TCGATCTGGTAGAGATTATCGCTCAACTTAATGCTGTAAGTTTTTGTCTCATTACTCCGAAGACGAGACCCAATCACCACCATCAGATCGCTCTCTGCCATGAGCGTCTCTACATCTTTAGAGTTATGGAAAGCGCCTAAAGAGCGCGGATGACGATCTGACAAAACTCCCCGAGCATGGGTACTTGAAACCACAGGGATTCCTAAATCCGCCAATGCTTTCACCTCTTCCTCACAACCCATTGTGCCGCCGCCAATCCACAAAAGAGGGCGCTGAGCTTTTTTAAGCTCTTCCACTAACTCAGTAAATGCGCCATCACCTACTTTTGGAATTTCCAAGGGGGCTACAGGCCCTAAATCTTCTGGAAGCTCGATCTTAGCCGCTTGAACATCAATAGGAATTTCAATAGAGACGGGGCCCATCGGAATTGTTTGCGCCACTCGAATCGCCTCTCGCAACATACCCACGGCGTGATCCGGGTCCATAATACGGTATGCCGCTTTACTCGATGCACGCAAAAAAGTGAGCTGATCTTTCGCTTCGTGGATAAAACTGGCATCCCGATCGAGATACTCCCGCTCAACTTGCCCTGTAATATGAATTATCGGACTTGAAGCTTGATACGCCTCAATCAGAGAGCCTATACCATTTCCCGCTCCGGCTCCTGTGCTCGTTAAAGAGACGCCAAGCCCCTTAAACCGTGCATGTGCATCAGACATGGTGACCGCACCTGCCTCTCCCCGAGCACAGACAAATCGCATCTTATTACGGCGGCCTACGGCATCTGCAATCGGGAGATTATGGATCGAAATAACGCCATACATCGCCTCTACATTATGCGCCTCTAATACGCGAACAATCGCTTCCCCTACAGTTACTTTTGTCATCTCCAAATCCTTCCAATCTATTATTTTCGGCCCTTTTATCGCTTCTTTTTGTCATTGCCGATGGCCGATAATATCGGTTAGTTTTTCTTGTTATACGGTACTATTGGCACCAGTTATTAGGCTCTTGCGCAAGATCAAGGTAGATCGATTTTTGCTGCATATAGGCTAAAATCCCCTCTCTTCCCTTCTCCCGACCGATACCACTATTTTTAAAACCGCCAAACGGGGCAGAGATAGAGAACTTTTTATAGGTGTTAATCCAGATCGTTCCCGCCTCTAAAAGATCCGCCAATTTAAACGCTCTTTTATAATCCCTCGTCCAGATCCCTGCTGCTAAACCATATTCATTATCGTTGGCAGCTTTAATGAGCTCCGCTTCATCCCGATAAGGGAGCACAATTAAAACAGGCCCAAAGATCTCTTCTTGACAAGCTTGCGCGCGATTTTGAAGCCCTGTGATAATTGTTGGGGGATAGTAAGCCCCTTTATCATACTCTCCTCCTGTTAAGCGCTGCCCACCAAGAATCACCTCTCCGCCCTCTTTTTCGGCTAAACGCACATAATCATCCACCACTTTTAAGTGCTGCTCAGAAATTAAAGGGCCAATATGCACGCCCGCCTTTTCTGGGTGTCCCACACGGAGATTACGCGTATATTCCAAAATTTTTTCTAACAATGCATCGTAGATCGAATCGTGAATAAAGAGTCGAGAGCCTGCAATACAGGCCTGCCCGGTGGAGCTAAAAATGCCATACACAATCCCTTTTGCCGCAGCCTCCAAATCCGCATCGGGAAGCACAACTACAGGGGATTTCCCCCCAAGTTCTAATGAAGTGGTGATAAGTTTTTCCGCCGCCACATGGGCTAAACGGCGTCCTGTGGATGTCCCCCCTGTAAATGAGATCTTCCGCACGAGAGGATGCTTCGCCAAAGCCTCACCAATTACAGACCCCCTCCCGGGAAGTACGCTTAAAAGCCCTTTGGGAAGCCCCGCTTCTTCAAAAATTTTAGCCAACTCAAGAGCCATTAAGGGAGTTGCTTCTGCAGGCTTTAAGATAACAGCATTACCCGCAGCTAAAGCCGGTGCAAGTTTCTGCATCTCACTGGCAATGGGGGAATTCCAAGGCGTGATTGCAGCAATCACGCCCAGGGGTTCATGACGGCTCATGGTTAAAAAATCATGGGCTCGCTGATTCGTTAAAGCATCATCAAGGGTATTACAGCTAGAGGCAAAATAACGAGCGGTATTGATGGCGCTCATCACTAAAGCACGAGTTTCACTCACTGTTTTGCCGTTATCTTTCGTCTGTAGCTGAGCAAGCTCATCGATACGAGACTCTATAATATCTGCCGCTTTAAAGAGCACCGCTGCTCGCTCACTAGGGAGGCGATGTCGCCATTTTCGCCACGCTTTTTCCGCTCCCTCAACAGCAGCATTAAGATCCTCTAAACTTGCCGTGCTCACCTTCGCAATCTCTGAGCCATCCCCTGGAAAATAGGTGGGTGTAATCTCCCCGCCCCCCTGCTTCCACTCGCCGGCAATAAAAATTGGTTTAATCATTCTCTCCTCCATCTCTATTATTTTTTTAATTCACGCCAATTTTGCAGCTGCTCTACCGATACTTAAATTAGATCGTCCAGGGGCTGACAATCTGCCTACAGGCGCGAATAACGCTAAGCGCAGCTAAAGTAGACGTTTTGGGGTTACTCTCTAAAGGCTTGCCATTGAGCTCAATTTCAAATTGGCCAAATCGTCCTTCCACATAAATTTTATGCTGATTAACGATACTCTTAGGGTCAACAAAGAGCTCAACCTCGGTGGCATCCATCCCAACCCCAGCAAGGGCGATGGTCGCCGCCACATTAGCATTGGCTGGAAAGAGTGTTGCAGCCTCCCGCGCGCTACCTTTAAAAAAGCATTGCTTCTCCTGAACACTCTCTAGATCAATCAACTCCTCAGCATATGAACCTTTCCAACTTCTTGGCGCTTTCGTCCCTCGATAAGTGACTTTAGTTAAGCCCCCCTCTTTTGCCGCCGAAAGACCATCAATCCCTGCTACGGCGCCAGACATAAGATGAAACTGGGTCTGCCCCTCTTTCGCTGCAGACAGTAATGATTCAAAAAGTACTTGATCGGCCAAAGAGCCCACCGAGATAATGCCTAATCGCCATCCTCTTTTAAGCACTTTTACCCCATGCTCTCGAATCGCCATCTGCCCTGCAGCCTCCACCACAAAATCGGGTGTACCTTTACATTCCTCAATCGAAGAGATGACATTGACCTTAGAAGACACATCCCCTTTAATCTGCTCTACCATATTTTCGGGCACAACAATCCAAGTTAGCTGGAGATCTTTAGGAAGATGGGCTGCCACCTCTCTTCCCATTGCCCCAAATCCGATCATCATTAATTTTTTCATCTACTCTTCCTCTCTAAATTTGCCGGCTAAAGCCTCCGGAAACATCAATTGTCGCCCCTGTGGTATAGCTCGCTAAAGGTGAAGCAAGAAAGACTAACGCCCGCGCAGCTTCCTCGGGCTTTCCCAGTCGCCCCATAGGAATGCCCCGTTTTTTAGCCACATTACCGATCCACTCCTCCCAAGAGATAGCAGGATCAGAGCGCTTTTCATAGCGGCGACGCCATTGGTCAGATTCCACCATACCAATTAGAATTGAGTTTACCCGAATTGCTTTTTCCATAAGCTCTTGAGAGAGCGAAGTGGAGAAGTTAAGGAGCGCAGCTCTTGCTGCAGAGGTGGCGATCATATGGATCTCCGGCTGCAGCGCAAGCAGTGAGTTTACATTGGTAATCGAGCCGATCTCCGATTGCTCAAGCGCTGGCAAAAAGGCTTTAACGGGGTTAATCACCCCCATTAATTTAAGACGACACTCATAGAGCCAATCCTCCTCCGATGTCTCATCAAAGGGGGCAACAAAGCCTTGCCCTGCATTGTTGATAAGCATATCCACAGGCCCTAATGCCGCTTCTACCTCTTTTGCAAAAGCATCCACACTCGCTTTATCTAATACATCTGCTGTTGCAGTAAAACAGCGAGCATTAGGAAATTGGCGATGGATTACCTTTTCTGAATCTTTAAGGCGTTCGGCATTTCGGCCACACCAAGCTACTTTCGCCCCTTGAGAGACCAGTAGTTTTACCGTCTCCAATCCGATACCCGATGAGCCCCCCGTAACTACGGCGACCCGATCTTTAATCATAAAACTCATTATCTGCTCCTTTAAAACTCCCTTCTTGGAGTTATCAGCTCCCCGCGCTTAATCTCTTTAATTTCGCTTAATTTTTGAAAGAGGATGATCATCGGGATAAGTGGGGATCATCGGCTTGGGTGTTCCGATCATGACACACATTAAGGCATCTTCCTGTGTGTAGTTATAAAGTCCGCGATAGATGCCCGGTGGGATAGAGATAAGATCCCGCTCTTTAAGAATAGTCTCCATCATCTCCTCTCCATCTTTAATAAAGAGCTTGATAGATCCACGAATCAGAAAGAAAACCTCCTCTACATCATCATGGACATGTAAAGGACCTTCGCACTGGGCGGGCAATAGCATGGTGGAAAAGGTAAACCCTGCTGCGGGAACAGTATTGGCATCCCCCTTAACCCCTGTCGCTCCTGTGCCTATATAACGCATCTGCGCTCGGCGATATTTAGGATCAAAATCCGCTTGGAATTTAAGGGCATCAAAATCGTAAGTGCGATCTTCTAAGCGGGCGATACGGGTCTCCATCCACTCCTCTAAAGTTGCACCATCGGGGCGTTTCCATGTTTCTGCATGACTCATAATTATTCTCCTTTAGGTTAAGCTAAGGGCTTCTAACGGAAGAGCCCTTATTTCGGTTATTGCATCTTGATGAGTATAAATTTAGATATAAATTTAAATTCTTTACTCAGCTTTAAGTGCTATTTTTAAGTTTTACTTACGCTTACTGCGTCAATTCTTGGTCAAACTGTAAAATATTTTGGTTAAAACTCTCCGGCCTATCGACATAACTCACATGGGCAGCTCCCTCGATCGGAAAAGGCTGAGAATTTGGTAGCCTCTCGATCAACCGTTCTACGCCACTTGGCGGTGTAATGCCATCTTTTAAACCATATTGAACGGCAATACTCTGCTGAAAGTTATCGATATAACGCCAGATATCATCGTGGGCTAAAAGGTAGGAAGCTTGGCGAAATCCATGAAGTGTTAAACGCTGCATGGAGTAGCGGATCAGTTCTAGCTCCTCTTGCGTAGCATCGGGCGCTAAAAGATGAGGACCTCTTGCATCTGCCATACCATCTGCCCCCAGCTCTTCGAGCATTTTCGGCCTACGCTGGTAGATCTCCTCTCGCTTTTCTAAACTCTCGCTCCCATAACCTTGCGCAGGATTGGCAAACATAAGGGCGCGATAATTATCACTAACTTCTGTAAAGCCACTGGCCATCATGGCTCCAAGGGAATGACCAATAATCAACGGCTTTTCGAGCTTAAGCGCGTCGATCAACTTAGCTATCTCTTGCCCATAATCTTTCGCCGTAGGAGTGTTATTAGCAAGCGCCTCACTCTCCCCATAACCTGGTGCATCCCAAGCTATTAGATGGTAATGGTTTTGCAGATCTCTCAATTGATTAACCCAAGAACCTGCGCCAGAACTAATTCCATGAAGCAGGATAAGCGCCCTTCCGCTACCGGCCTCCCGATAGGTCTGCCGCCGCCCATTGAGGGAGATCGACTTTACTGGAAACTTCTTTAATTCAGATAGTAATGACATCTCTACTCCTTAATACTTTTTCAGCCATGGCACCAATACAAGCGAGCCCAATACCGCAACCACTGCTAAAAAGAGAATTCCATTATCGAAATTTCCGGTCTGCGTTACGATATAGCCGATCACTACCGGCACAATAGCGCTTGCAAAGTTCGCTAAGCCATTAAATACACCCCCAGCGGTAGCTGCTACGCTTGCATCTGAAACGCGCGCTAAAAGCGCAAAGATCGCAGAAGCACTCATCCCCCAGAAAAAAGCACTAACGGACATCGCAAAAATCACCATAATGGGGCTTGTCATCGTGATCATAATGCCCATGCCTATCCCCCCTAAAAAGAGCCCGGCAAAGACTTGGAGTGCTCGCTTACCTGTTTTGTCAGATAAAAATGCGCCGATCACCTCGCCAATTAACATGGCAATAAAGGGGAGTGAAGAGAGCTGGCCAAACTCTTTTAAATTAAAGCCCTTTGCCTCGATAAGATAACTGGGCAGCCAACCATTTAAGCCCCAGAGATAGGTCATCATTGCGATATTAAAGATACAGACGGCCCAAAAAGCTGGCGTTGTGACTAAAACCTTACTGTTACGCACATGCTCTTTAAACGTTAAACGCTTAGTTGAAGAGCGCTTCTCCGCCCCGCTTTTAAGCTGCAGATCCTTAAGCCCGAAATAGACCACCGCTAAGACAATCAGCGTCATAGAAGCTAAAACGTGAAAGGTCATCTCCCACCCAAAATGATGAAGAATAAAGGCTGTAATCGGGAATCCTAATGAAGCTCCCACCGGCGTGCCTAAAAGAAAGAGGGTAGATGCCCTTGCTTGCTGCCGCTCTTGGTAGGTCTGTTTTACAATTGTATAAGCAAGCGCTAAGAGTGGCCCTTCAAAAATCCCCAATAAAACACGGTAGAAAAACATCTCCCCATAACTTTTTGAAGTCCCCATCAAAAACATTAAGACGCCCCAAGAGGCAACGCTCCAAAAGAGCAGTTTTTTCGGATTAAAGATATCCCCCACAAAACTTAAAAAGAGAGATGAGAAGCCATAAGCAAGTAGGAAACTTGTCATTAGCCAGCCGAGCTTCTCTTTATCTCCTGGGCGAATCGCCATCACGTTTTGAAACTCTGGATCTGAAAAGAGCACCGCAATGCTAATTTTGTCAAAAAAGGCGAGTGTTACGCAGATCATCAGAACAAACGCAACGAGCCACTGCTTCATACTTTGGGTTATCGGCATGATTTCCTCCTCAAAGGGGTATCTAATTGAGAGCCTACATAAGGCTTTTTTAGGCACTACTTCCCTGCTAACCTGCAAAAGCGCATGTTTTTATTATTAAATATGGAGATTTAGGCGATGAGTTAAGATCAAAAAAGGGGGATCTTCTCAAGCTCTAAAGGGTGAAATTTGCTTGATCACGCTTTAACTTGTCGGCGTGTCTCCTCATCAATGCCCCCTTCAACCGCCCACTCGGTAAAGAGATCGAGCCGGTAGTCGAGATGTCGGGGCTGCCAATTTTTAGTGACAAAATCATCATTGGTGTAATACTCAAAAGCGCCACCTAAGGGACTATTGACATACCAAAAATAAGCCGATGAGACGGGATGGCGGCCAGGCCCTACAAAGGTGGACCATTCGGTGCGATTCATATTGATCCCCCCACCAATGACCTCATGAATATCGCGCACCACAAAGGCAACATGGTTAAGCCCTGTGCTCTCCCGGTTAGGCAACTTTAGGAGAAAAAGATCATGATGGTAGCCCGATTCCTGGCAACGTAAAAAAGCTCCACGATTGTTATAAGCATCGGAAAGATGGAAACCGAGTTTCTCCTCATAAAACTTCTGGGTCGTTACTAGATCAGGCGTGAAAAAGACCACGTGCCCCACACGGATAGGCTCAGCTTTCTGATAAACGGGACTTGCCTCATCAATTCGGCGAATATCCCCATACTGATTAATTCCGGGAACTTTAAGGGTCACCTCCACCGTTTCACTTTTACGAAAGCGGATACGCATACCATTGGGGTCATCACATTCGACTGAATCTTTCTCTGCTTTAAAATTGGGCTCATCTTTTAGAAGATCGCTTAAATTTGCTAGGTCACTTTCGCTCTCTACCGCCCAAACCACCTCTCTTAAGGTTGAGCCCGCTTCAAAAGCAGGGGGTAAGCGAGGATCATCATGATCATAGAGATAAATTTTACTGCTATTTAAAGTTGTAAAAAGATCACTCCCCGCCCGGTCGCTTTCTGCTGGATGCAGACCGAAATCGGCGAGAAACTGACGCGACTTCTCCCTATCTTCTACGCCAAAAGTGAGCTCTTCAATTGCTAAGATACCCATTATTCTCCTCCCAAAAGATCGAGTTTTACTCGCTCTTTCTCATTGATGTGCTGTTGTTTACTCTATTTTTATAATTATTCGTTGTAAGCGTGTTCGTTTTAGTCTCTTCTTATCGCTCTTCAGAACGTCTATGGCTAGTTAAAAACAAATCCCCCATTTACAGGAATTTTCTGCCCTGTTACAAAAGAGGCAAGATCTGAAAGTAGATAGAGCAGCGTGCCGGTAACATCCTCAGGATGCTGCTCTCGATGAATAGCTCGACCATTCACATAGAGCTCTTTTCGCTCCTTAGGGACATACTCCGTAGCCTCCACTAAAACTAAACCGGGGCAGATCGCATTAACACAGATATTTTTCTCCCCCAGCTCCCGAGCCATGGAGCGTGTCATAGCGATAACAGCTCCTTTACTTGCGGTATATGCCATAAGATTGGGGGCGCCCCACATTGCTGTATCAGAAGCGATATTTACAATCTTTCCCGCCTCTGATTGCGCTAGATAAGGAACCGCCTCACGGCTCATTAACCAACTGCCTTTAACGTTAATCGTCATCACTCGATCCCAAAGCTTAGGATCGTAATTGAGCATATCAACGCCACCTACGCCCGTTGCTAAAGCTCCGCAATTGACTAACCCATCTAATCCGCCCAAGTGCTCAACACTCTTTTTTACCGCCTTTTTGATAGAAGCCTCATCCGCAAGATCGAGGGCTTGGGCGAAAGCCTTAAAGCCCGCTTTACGCAACTTTTCAGCCTCCGCCTCCACCTTTTCTTCAAGAATATCGGCCAATACCACCGCTGCCCCAGACTGAGCGGCCGCTATGGCAAACGCCAAGCCTAATCCTCGGGCTGCACCGGTAATGAGGATACGCTTTCCTTCTAACAACTTCTGCATATTAAGCCTCTGCCCCTTCTGCGGCCTTTGCTTCTAAGTATGCGATCTGTTTTTTCGCCTCTGTCTGCATTACACGGCGTAAGCGGGACATTCCAACATCGTGCTGATAAAGAAACTCACGACTACGAGCGTTAGGCGCAAGATTTTCTAAAATAATACGATCTTGCTCTAATACCGCCCAATGTAGCCCTTCGAGATGATTGCGATACATAAAGCGCCAAACCCCTCGCTGCCAGCCTTGAACTTTACGGCAACGCCAAAAGAATACACGGGTATTATTCTCATCAATGGGTGTTGCAAAACCTACAATAAAGAAGTGTCCACCTGGCCCAAACTCAGGCTTATAGGGGATGGAGAGCTTTAACCAATTTCCCCCTGTGCTCCCAAACTCCGCCCAGTCAAAATTCACGCCCGATTGTGTATCCTTTTCAAAGATAAAGCCGGTGTCTGTAGGGCGAAGGCTCATAGAGGCTTGTCGATCTCCACTATGCATTGAGTGTGAATCGCCATGGAGATAGGTGCCATGCATCGGATCCATGACATTATCTACTGCATAACGATGGTTTACCTTCCAATCAGCCATACATAAAAAGGAGCTCCACTCTTCACTCTCAAGCTGCTCAGGAAGCTCTAGCGCTGTTGGCTCTACCGATTCATCCACACCAAACCAGATAAAGATGGCACCATTTCGCTCTTGTACAGGATAGGAGCGAAGACATTTCTCCCCATTTAAAGGGCACTCTACCACCGCAGGTACTTGAGCGACCGTTCCATCCCCTTTGACCTCCACACCGTGATACCAACAAGCGACTCGATCCCCTAAGTTCCAGCCTAAAGAGAGGCGTGCTCCTCGGTGAGGGCAACGATCCTCAATGGCATTGAGATTACCATCCGAATCTCGCCATACAACGATATTATCTCCTAAACGAGTAATACCCACGGGGCTATTGCTAACCTCCCAGCTCGCTAAAACAGGGTACCAAAGGTTACGTAAACCGAGATCTAAATAGCTCTCTAAATCAATTTTTTGTGTCATCTCTCTCTCCTCCATCCGATTGCTGATTAATACCCTAAACGCGCCATTTCACGCTCGAAAGATTGAGGCGTCCAAGGCGTGCCTTTCGCATCGTAAACCCCCTCTTTATTGATAAAATCAACAATCTCCTCTAACTCTGTAATGCCCGAACCAAAGCCTTTAATCAGCACATCCACAAGATCAAGCTCATATTGCGTTGGCTCATGATCCCGAGATTGCCAGATCACATGCTCAACCTCGCCAGGTACCTGAATATTATTGATACCCGCTTTAGGCTCAGGATTAGGCTTAAGCCAAGTCGCTAATTTTTTGTTGTAACTCATCATCTCTCTCCTTTTGCTTCTGCTGAAATGCTTTTGCTAGCTTTTTCTATTCTTCTTATTATCTGTGGGTGCGCGTCTATCGGGGTTACTCTGATTTTGTGCTGATGCCTATTTGGGATGTTGCCATTGATTTTGTTGTAGTTTGCAACCCTTTACCCCGAGCAGACTCACCTTGGAATTTTCGTTACTCTTCGATCTTTACAAAGATCTCATCGCCTTCTACCTTTACCTCAAAGGTCTGAAGATCTCTACAGCTTGGTCCGCTTTCAAACTTTCCGGTCGGAATATCAAAGATCGCCTCATGCAGAGGGCATTCCACCTTCCCCTCCTCCACAAAACCATCCGAGAGCAGCGCATAGGCATGGGGGCAGACATCCTCTAGGCAAAAGAACTCCCCCTCCACCTTAAAGATACCGAGCTCCTTCTCCCCCACTTTCACTGCTTTAGGAAAATCTTCTGTTACATCACCGGTATTACAGACCGCAATCCAACTCATAGTTTTCTCCTACTCTTCTTTTCTCTCTTTAATGATCTTTATATGGTTTTACATGTAAAACTATCTGTTTATATTTAAAACTTACAATTAGAATGTACAAACATTTGCGCTCTGTCAAGAAATAAATTTATAAAAAAAGCCTAATGGAGGATTTACCCCATTAGGCCTAGCTTTATAAGCTTATCTCTAAAATTATTTAAGCGTTTTTAATCAGTCACTCTCTTCTTAAACTTTAAACGCTAATTGAAATTCTTGAATATGAATTACCCCTAATCTAACCCTAAAGCATTGTCGTTATAGTGCGTAAGCTGCCGAGAGAGCTGTGTAGCGGCATTCTCTACTTTTTGCCGTATCTCTCCATAAAAGGCCTCCTCGGTATAATGCCCGATGGGGCAACTCACAGAGATCACCGCTGCCATTTTGCCACTATCGCGCCGAAAAACAGGAGCTGCACAAGTAGCCATACTGGCATGAAAATAGCCCCAGCCGATAATAGAATCACTCCCCCGGATACTCTCTAACCGTGTTAAGAGTTCGGATAAATTTTTAGGCGTATCCCCCGTATAGCTGCCCCACTCTTGATAATCTTTAAAGAGCGCTTTTACCCTATCTTCAGGGAGATCCGAGAGCAGTAGCTGCCCAATAACAGTGGCATAAGCAGGCCAACGGGTGCCGATCTGAACTTTACTAACAAAGGAGCCTTGAGCCTGACATTGATCGACATAGATAATATCTCTATCTTGCAGCACAACAAGATGACATGCGATCTGCACCGCATCTCGAAGCTCTAATAAAAAAGGGCGTGCCGCACTAATAAGATCGAGGCTAGAGAGATAGTTAAAGCCTAAATCCATCACCTTAGCATCTAACGTATAGTGATTACTCTCCCCTACTTTACGGATATAGCCGCTCTCCTCTAGGGTATGGACAATACGAAATACGCTGGAGCGATTAATTCCTAAAAGCTCGGCTAGTTCCGACATGGAGTAGCCCTCTCCCGCTTCTCCTAAAATCTCCAATACTCTTAAACCCCGAACAAGACCGGGGACAATATAACGATCTTCTTTACTCATTTGGCATCCTTTATATTTACGACGGGAGTCTACTCTTCATCCGATTGATTAAAATCGATGACCTCACTATAGGGTACTCTAAAGGGAGAAGTTTTACAGATAAAATTTTTGTTTTACCTTCTATCTTTTGATCTCCCGCCTAAAACCTTTAAAAATAAAAAAGCTCATACCGATATCGATATGAGCTTTTTAAAGTATTGCTCTTTAAAAGGAGCTAAAAGTACTATTTAGCCACTTTTAAAGCGTGGATCCAGCCCACTAAGGTATAGAGAATAATCGCCGATCCCACAAAACCTAAACCATACACAATCGCAATTAAGAACCAATCAGCAGGGCCACCGGCATCAGTAAAACCCGATGAGGAGACCAGCGTCATAATAAAGAGCGCCACTACGCCCCCCACCAATCCTGCAGCTTGCGATTTAATCATCCGAGAAGCGATAAGCCCCTTCTCTAACATTAACAGCGCAATAAAAGCTAATGTTCCAAAAACAATAATTGCTAAAAGCACCCAGAGCCAGCCCCCAAGCATCTCTTGGAAGACCGCCATAATTGTTACAAAATCTACCTGTTGCATCTATTTTATCTCCTTATGCTAAGCCACGAACCATACTGATATAGGTGGGCTTAAGCGCCATTGTCTTCATTACCCAACTGATCCAAAGCTCCTCTAAAGGTGCAATAACCCCAGGGAATGAAGGCATCAAGTTGTTCTCATAATCAAACTCAACGAGCATCGCTTGCCCTAAACGGGTAATCATCGGGCAGGAGGTATAACCTGTATAGATCAGCTCTGATTCCTTACCTTCAAGCTCTTTAATAAGATGATCAACCGCTACCGGGACTTGCCACTTCACACTAGCGGCGGTTTTCCCTTTCGGTACACCGGCAATATCTCCTACACCAAAGACATTGCGGAAGCGCTGATGGCGCATCGTACCCCGATCAACTTCCATCCAGCCCTCATTACCCCATGCACCCTCTTGCCATGGAAGCGGCGAGTTAAGGATTGCATCCGCGGCCTTCATAGGAGGCACAACGTTGATAAAATCGAAGGGATACTCTTCAAATCCATTCTCTGTTTTAAAGGTGGCGATCTTTTTCCCCGGATCGATCGAAGTTAGAAGATGATCATAATTCATCTCAATATCGCGCTCTCTAAAGAGCATACGCACCTTTTCAGAAACAATAGGTACACTAAAGAGTGCTTTATTATTGGAGTTATAGATCATCTTCGCTTTACCGCGCGTCCCTCTCCGGGTGAGATAATCCTCTGTAATAAAGGTGTATTTTAAGGGCGCTCCCGCACACTTCATCTCGGTATTAGGGCGCTGAAAAAGCCCAATTCCGCCATTATCGGCAAAATTACTCATCAGCTGCCACGTTTTATAAGCCGATTCAGGACTATGGTAGATCGAGCCGATTCCATGAGTTCCAATTAAAGATTCATCCATCCCCTCGATCGCTTTATAATCGAGCTGCATACCAGTAGTCACAAAAAGATAATCATACTTAATCGTTTGACCACTTGCCGTAACCACCTTATTTCCTTCGGGATCAAACTCAGCGACATACTCTTCAATCAGCTCAACATCACGGGGAACATACTCTCGTGTTGTGGAGATAGGATAATCTGCTCCCTTAATGCCCGCTGCAACAAGGGTGAATCCTGGTTGATAGAGATGACGTTTACGGGCATCAATTAGCGTGATCTTTGCGCCCTCTAACTGGCGGCTTAAACGAGAAGCTAAAGAGAGCCCTGCAGCCCCCGCTCCGGCAATCACAATATGAGCGCTTGTTTTAACCTTTTCGACTTTAGGTTTGCCCCCGGCAACTAAGGCTGCCCCAATCCCCCCACCAAAGAGTGCTGTCCCTGCTCCGGCACCCCCTAATAATTTAAGCGCTTGTCGGCGGCTATATACCCCTTCTTGCTGCTCTTTTTTAGTTGCATCACTCATCTTCTTCTCCTGCTACAACGTGAACTTAAAATATCTCTGATTGCGTAAATTCACCGCCGCAATCTTTCATTCGAGCTAGATCGAGATAAAGAGTGAGTTGGCAACTTATCGCAATGCCTAAAATTTAATGAAGTCTCAATTTTACCCGATGCTAAAAAAAATCGCTCTATAATTTTTGAAAATGTTTAAATCCCCGCAATGTAGATCATTAGCGGGATTGTGATTATGGAGAGTAAAATAGAGAGTGTTGTCACCGCTATACCAAAATTAACATCGGCATCGTAACGCTCAAAAAGTACCGATGCGAGTGTAAAGGTAGGCATCGCCATCTGTACAATAAGCACATTTTTTAACATACCATCGAGCGCGGGGATAAAAAGAATAATGCCCATCGTCGCTAAAGGCAGAAAGAGCAATTTAAACGTAATGGGAGGCGCAAGACGCCGCAAAGAGAGAGCCGGCAAGCGCTTCCACATATCGGGGATAAGAAAGCCGATATAGATCATTGCTAAGGGGCTCGCAATTCCAGCTAATGTGCGGGTAAGATCTTTAAGCAATTGAGGCGCTTCAAATTGTAAAAAGCCCAATGTTAGCCCCAAAATAATCGCTAACATCGGAATATTGAGCATCGCCTTTAAATTAATTAAAGAAAAACGGGAGCTCTTTTGTAATAGAAACACCGCCACCGACCAGAGCACAAAATCGAGCCCCGCATCAAATACCGCAGCCAGTAAGGTGCCCTTTGGGCCAAATAAAATAGTACAAAGAGGAATGCCGATAAAGGCGGTATTGCCTAAGCTCGAAACAATCGCAATTTCACTTGCCTCAGCCCCACTTTTACCTTGTGCTTTTGCTAAAGAGTAAGAGAGCAAAATCGCTCCAATATTGATCCCCATAGCTATTAAAAAGGTCTGAAAAATGAGCGCCATGATCGAGCCATCGATCGGAAAATTTAAGATCCCTGAGAGCACAATAGAGGGCATCCCTACATTTACAATCAGTTGGATCATAAGATGGCGAACTTCCGGCGTAAGAGGCTGTTTTCGACGCAATAATATTCCGATAAGGATCATCACCCCCATAATGGTGATGGAAGAGAGCGCCGTAAAAAATGCCATCGTTCATACCCTTTTAAAATGATCTATGACTGACAAAGGAGGAAAAGAGCAGTTTCTTTACCCTTTGATACAATAAGAGATTCTATCAGTTTTCAAACAGATCAGGAGATTTCATGAAGCGCATCTTAATCCTACTCTCTTTTATCCTCCTTATTTTAGGAGGTTGTAGCGACAATACTCCAGAAGCGCCCCATATCTCCAGCGGAGATAGTGCTCCCGATCTAAGTGGTGCGCCTAATTTTAGTGCAGATAACTCCCCAAAGGAGGGGCTCGATTATTTAGGACGATATCGTGGTTACTTCCCCTGTGCAGGGTGTGATCAGACGGTGATTCTGATTGTTTTAAAAGAGAACCAACAATTTGATCAATATGTCACCCGTGTAGGGGGCAATACTCCCAGCCAAACAGCCGATTCTGGCACATTTTTATGGGACGAGAGCGGTACACGTATTGAGCTTCATGGGCGGGCTGTGAGCAAGTATTGGGTAAAAGAGGATACCCTTTATCAATTAGGAATGGATGGTACCACTTGCCTTACCCTTGATGGCTTTGAATTTAAGCTCGATAAGCTTCCCCCGCTGCAGCCAACAAAATAAGATTATTTAATAACAGATATTATCTGCCTACTCTTTTAATACTGTTTTCACACTTTTTTTAACATCTTTAGAACGATTGATCTACGGAGGTCTGAATGAATTTAAAAACCACAATTGGGACGCTTTTTAAAGAAGCTATCGCCATGAATCCTCGCCCCTTCCCCTGGAAAAAGGCGATTGGCGCTGGAATTGCGATGTCCTTCCCGATTATGGTTGGTCTCTTTTTTAATAAATTAGAGTATGGGATGTTAGCAGGCTTAGGGGGCTTTACCTTTCTCTACTCCTTCGATATTCCCTATGCACAATTGGCGAAAAAACTTTTTGCTGTACTCCTAGGCATGGTGGTGATGTCACTTTTAGGGAGCTTTTTTGCACCCTTCCCCCCGCTTTTAGTGATCACTATGGGGCTTATTGCCATGATCGCCACCTATATTTTTGGTGCGCTCAATCTCATTGGTCCTTCGGCGATCTTTTTTGTCTTAGTCTTTGCCATTACATCGAGCATGCCCATTGCGCCTGAAGAGGCCTTTATTCGGGCAGGATTACTCTTTTTAGGCGGACTCTTCTCGATCTTTATCGCTATGTTCCCTATGCCTTTTAATCCCCACTACCCGGAAAATAGGGCGGTAAAAAATGTCTATCTTACCTTGAAAAAACTGATGGAATCGGTGGGGACTCCTCACTTTACAGAACAAAAAGTACAGATGATCTCTGCCTTAAGAGCCGCTGAAGAGACACTCGCCGCTGGGTATATTCCCTGGTATCCCACCGAACACTTTACTCGTTTACGCTACTTAACACTGCATGCAAACTCCCTTTTCATTACACTCTATGAGGATTTTGCCAATGAAAAATCCCCCCTTCCAACAGAGCAGATCGCAGCTGTAGATAAGGTTCTTCACTACCTCAACACGAAAGGTGTAAAGGGCAAAGATATCGCTTGGGAACGGCTTAATCTTCCCACTCAAGAGCTCGCACTTGAGCGCAACCCGCTCTTAACTTTAAGCGAAAAGCTAGCACAATTTGAGGCGATTTTAACGCTCCCTATCGAAAAACTTCCCCCCATCGGTTCGCCTAAACGCCCTTCTCTATTAGAGACTCTACTGCGCCCTTTAGATCGAAATTCACTCCTCTTTATCACCTCTTTAAAATTTGGGCTGGTAGTGATGTTCGCCGCCTTTGTGGCTTATAAGTTCGACTTTGTTCGTTCTTACTGGATTCCGCTCTCTTGTGTTGCCGTGATGGCCGGCTCAAGTACAATTGCTACGCTAAACCGAGGTATTCAGCGTTCAATCGGCACGCTAATTGGGGTATTAATCGCCACTGCAATTCTCTACTTTCACCCCTCAGGCCTGATTTTGGCGGGTTTAATCTTTCTCTTCACAGCATTAGTTGAACTCTGCATTGTGCGTAATTATGGTTTAGCAGTGATCTTTATTACACCTAACGCCCTACTTATTGCTGAAACTATTACGGGGGGCGCTGCACACTTTACCTATTTTGCCACGGCTCGTTTAATTGATATCTTTATTGGTGCAGGCATCGGGACGCTTGGGATCTTCTTTACAAGTCGCAAAACAGCGTCAAGCCGAATCCCTCGAATTATGATGCGCACCATCCGTAACCTCTCTCAGCTCGCGCTCATTCTCTTTTCTGAAAAAGATGCCAAGAGCCCCCAAAAATTGGATCTCCGCTTAAGTAAATTGCGCACCAATATGGCCAATTTACATGCTCTTTATGATGCTATGCTCGGCGAGATTCCCGCTAAACCTCAACTGATTGAATATTACTGGCCCATTATCTTCTCTCTGCAACGTTTAGTCTTTCTCTTAGAACGAGCAGCGGAAGAGGAGATGAACGCCCTGCCCGTTTTACCCGAATCAGCGCAAGCCCATCTCCTTTATCTTTTTGAAACTCTCGCCAATGCGGCCGCCTATTTAGAATCTATCCGAGAAAAAAGCGTTCCCCATATTCCCGGCTTTATCGGGATTGAGCAGGAGATTCAAGCCTTACAGAAAGCTTTTCACTCCACTCAAAAAGAGAAGAGACACTCTCAGCCAAACGAAGGATAGAAACCATTTCCCCAGGAGAAATTTAAAACGGTAAAATGGTAGAAAGTTTAAGCCATTACGATTAATTCAATGGCGATATGATGATTTCGATAGATGATTAAGAGCGCTTGTCAGCGCAAGAAGGAGCAGTTATGAGTAACAAAATGGCCTCGTTTATTGCCATTATCGTTATTGCCGTAGGTTTTATTGCCTACGATCGATTTAAACCCTTAAAGCCTAAAGAGCTTATCTCAAAACAGGGGCTTGTCACCTTAACGCTCGATAGCTCCTATAAGAATATCGATTCAAGCTTTTCGCCAGAGGGCACACTGCTTGCGCAGCAATCGAAAAGGCATGATATTAGCGTCATTATAAATGCCGCACGCTTAACTGAAACCGAAAAGGAGCTGAGCCTCGAAGAATATGCAGAGACCATGTACGAAGCGTTGCCTGATCCGAGAATTATGCAGAGCTTAACACTCGATCATAAAGAGAGTGAGATCCACTATACATTACGCACGCCCGATGCAAAACTCTCAACTAATCGTCTTCACCTTAACCCCGAGATGGCAGTGGTGATTGCCGTTATTTCAGAACCAGAAACACCTAAAGAGGAGATTGAAGCGATCTTAAATAGTGCCCAATTTCAGAAAATTGAGAGCATAGAGAGCGCCGCTCCCGAAGGAAGCTCAGTAGCCCTTCCCTAGAGATCTAAATTATGAATTAATCTAGATGCTTTTAATAGAAAAAATCCCCAAGAGAAGAGGAATTACTCTTTACCTCTCTTCTTGGGGATTTTCCGATTTCGGTTCTATTTAAATCTTACTTATAGAGAAGCTCCGAAAAGTTATCTGCATTCTCAAGCATAATTTTATTTCCACCGGTAACCTTTAAATTGCTGCGCCCAAGGGCGTAGATAAAGGCATTACTCGCATGGAAATTAGCATAATGCATAATCACATTACGCTGCTTCTCTTTAAGTTCAAGATTACGTTCTAATCGAGCATTTAACATCTCATCTACAGAGTAATATTTAATATTACGGGTTAAAATTCTCACCCCTGGGAAATGCTCCTCTGCCCGGCGCAACTCCTGCTTGATATGTGATAAAAGATCTTTGCGCTCATCTTTTAAGAGGCAGCCGCCATAAAAGATCAAGCCATTATCATGCACCTCTTGCGCTAAATAAGGTGGCGTAAACTCTTTAGGCACCCGAGATTCCATCTCAATCACATTCCCCTTAAGGGCAAAAGCCATGGTTAATAGAGTGGGAAAATCGGATTTTGCTTCTACCTTCCCCCGTGTTCCCGCTTTAGGGCGTACAGAGACCACCGAAAATCGGCGATTGGTAATCTTAGGCGCTGGCCAGCGATCTCTCTCTTCATCTCCGGATACAACAGCTCTTTTATGACTTTTAGGTAAAAGTTTTACAAAGCTATTTGAATCCCCCCGAAACGATTCTGCCACCCGCTCTAATTCAAGGGGTTCTTTCATCGCCATAGCAGGAGAACTGAGTAAAAAGCCGAGCGCTACCATTCCTCCCGCCATGCGCAGGGTGAAGCCTCGTTTTTTTGTAAACTTCTCTTTCTCTAAATTCATAAATCGATCCTAATAGAGTAAGCTCACCATTCCTAATGGGCTTACTTTAGCTCTTTTAAAAAAGCACTATTTCATTAAGTTTAACTGCAAATCCTTTACACTTTAAGATTAATCGCTCCTTCCCTGACTCTAAAAATAGAGTGCTGATTCACACCCTTACACTCTTTTCAGACACGAAAAGAGAGTATTACCACCTGATTCGATAACACTCTCTTTCATACCTAGGATAACTCCTAATCTATTCACTTAATGAGATGAATAGTAACATAGAATCACCACTATTTCTCAATTATCAATAGAAGATCATCCGTCTCCACCACATCTCCAGCGCCCACAAGAATCTCCTCCACAGGACCTGAGACTTCGGCGCGGAGTGTAGTCTCCATCTTCATAGCTTCCAGAGTAATAACCGCATCCCCCTCTTTGACTAAATCGCCCACTTTCACATGTACCTCACCGACCACACCTGGCATCATCGCGGCAATGTGAAACTTATTCCCCTTCTCCGCTTTAGGGCGCAAAGGCATATCTTTCGCTAAATCCTCTTTAAGGATACTTAAAATACGCGTTTCCCCATTGAGCTCAAAGAAGACATTACAATGTCCGGTTTTATCCGGCAAAGAGATGGCTAAAAGCTTAATTAAAAGCTCCTTTCCACGCTCTAAACGAACGGTGTGATAGGTATCCTTCTCCGGCCCATAAAAATAGATCTTTGAAGGAATATTTGAAACCGTGCCAAACTTCTCTTGATGTTGTCGGAATGCTTTAAATACTTCCGGATACATTAGATAGGACGCAAGATCTGTCTCGGTAACATCTCCAGTCACCATCTGCTCGAGCTCCGCTTTTACCGCAGCTAAATCCACATCGGGCAGATGCGCGCCGGGACGCCCTTCAATCGGCTTTTCCCCTTGTAATACTTTTTGCGAAATCTGCTCTGGAAAGCCTCCTTGCGGAATCCCCAGCTCCCCTTTAAGTAGCCCCACCACAGACTGCGGGAAGGCGATCTCTTTCGCAGGATCTAAAACATCTTCAGCAGTAATCTCTTGCGTGACCATCATTAAGGCCATATCGCCAACTACTTTAGAGCTCGGAGTCACTTTCACAATATCGCCGAGCAATTGATTCACCTCAGAATAGGCGGTAGCAATCTCACTCCAACGGGATTCTAGCCCCATTGAACGCGCCTGCTCCCGAAGGTTTGTATATTGCCCACCTGGCATTTCATGACGGTAAACATCCGAAGTCCCCGCCTTCATGCCCGATTCAAAAGGAGCATAAATTGAGCGCACCCCTTCAAAATAGGTGGAGATCTCGTTAATCGCTTCAGGATCGAGGCTCGACGCTTTTTCTGTACCTTTAAGCGCATTCACAATCGACCCCATCGAGGGCTGACTGGTTAAACCTGATAGCGAATCTACAGCGGTATCAACAGCATCTACACCGGCCTCAATCGCAGCTAAAACACTAGCTGCAGAGATCCCCGAAGTATCGTGTGTATGGAAATGGATCGGCAGCTCCACCTCATTTTTAAGCGCCGTTACTAATGCTCTGGCCGCTTCTGGGCGACAGATTCCCGCCATATCTTTAATGCCGATAATATGCGCACCCGCCTTTTCGAGCTCTTTAGCTAAATTGACATAATAATCGAGCTGATACTTCGGACGGCTAGCATCAAACACATCACCGGTGTAGCAAATCGTCCCTTCACAGAGCTTATCTGCTTCAAGCACGGCATCCATAGAGACCCGCATATTATCCACAATATTGAGCGAGTCAAAGACACGGAAAAGATCGATCCCTTTCTCCGCCGCCTGAGCAACAAAATACTTAATCACATTGTCAGGATAGCTGGTATAGCCCACCCCATTGACCCCGCGCAAAAGCATCTGAAAGAGGGTGTGGGGAATCATCTCCCGCAATATTGTTAAGCGCTCCCACGGATCTTCGTTTAAAAAGCGCATCGAAACATCAAAGGTTGCTCCGCCCCAACATTCTATGGAGAAGAGCTCTGGCATAAGTTTTGCGTAGTAAGGCGCAATCTCCCAAAGATCATGGGAGCGCATACGGGTTGCAAAGAGGGATTGATGAGCATCACGCATCGTTGTATCCGTAATTAAAACCTCTTTCTGCCCCCGCATCCAATCGGCAAAGCCATTGGGCCCCAGCTCAATTAAGCGTTCACGAGAGCCTTTTACATCACGATAATCCCGCTCTAACTTAGGCAAAATAGGGGTCACGAAATGCTTCGGAATCTCTCTACCCTCAAGCTCTTTATTTCCGTTAACAGCCACATTGCCTAAAAACTTTAAGATATTATTTGAACGATCTTGACGCTCCCGAAGATTAAAGAGCTCCGGATTATTATCGATAAATTTGGTGCTGTAATTTCCCGCAATAAATTTAGGGTGGTTAATTACATTTTCCACAAAAGAGAGGTTGGTTGAAACCCCACGGATACGGAATTCTCGTAACGCTCGATCCATCCGATCAATCGCCTCTACCGCCGTATTCCCCCAAGTGGTGACTTTAACTAAAAGGGAATCATAATAAGGAGAGATCACCGCCCCTGAGTACGCTGTTCCCCCATCTAAACGGATACCAAAACCAGCAGGCGAACGATACGCAATAATGGTTCCCGTTCCGGGGAGGAAATTATTGGCGGGATCTTCGGTCGTTACACGACATTGAAGCGCATGCCCTTCAAGAATAATCTCCTCTTGTTTAGGCACTTCCATCTTGTCCGAACCGATCACCTTACCTTCTGCAATCTGAATCTGCGCCTTAACGATATCAATTCCTGTGACCTCTTCTGTCACCGTATGCTCTACCTGAATGCGCGGATTCACCTCAATAAAATAGAAATCTTCGGTATTAGCATCCATCAGGAACTCCACCGTTCCTGCATTGCGATACCCCACCGCACGCCCTAATTTAAGCGCACTTTCACAAATTTCGTTCCGTAATTCATCCGAAAGATAAGGCGCAGGCGCTCGCTCTACCACCTTTTGGTGACGGCGCTGTACAGAACAATCTCGCTCCCAGAGATGCACAATATTGCCATGCTTATCCCCTAGTAGCTGCACCTCTACGTGCCGTGCACGCTCGATTAATTTTTCGAGGTAGACCTCATCGTTTCCAAAGGCGGATTTAGCTTCCCCTTTGGCCTCTTTTACAGCGGGCATCAATTGGGCTTCATTCTCAATCGCCCGCATACCGCGCCCTCCGCCCCCCCAACTTGCTTTAAGCATCACAGGGTAACCAATTTCGGCGGCAATTCGTTTAATCTCCGCCTCATCATCGGGAAGTGGCTCTGATGCCGGCATTACCGGTACTCCCGCCTCAATCGCAGCTTTTCGAGCAGCGACTTTATTACCTAATGTACGCAAAACTTGGCTAGTAGGACCAATAAAGATAATTCCATTTTTGCGACAAGCATCAGCAAAATCGGGGTTTTCAGCTAAAAATCCATAACCGGGGTGAATGGCATCTGCCCCCGTCTCTTTTGCGATACGGATGATGTCATCAATATCTAAATAGGCATCTAACGGCTGCTTTCCTCGGCCGACGACATAGCTCTCATCAGCATTAAAGCGATGTGCTGAGCGTCGATCTTGCTCAGCATAGATCCCTACGGTGCTAATTCCTAGCTCAGCCGCTGCACGAATAATACGAATCGCAATTTCGGATCGATTCGCCACCAATAATTTTTTAATTTTTTTTGTAGATACACCATTTGATGATGACATTCAGATACCCTCCAAGGTTTTTAAACTACTACAAAATCACTACAAAGATACACTACTTCCCAAATAACTCCCAAAATATTTCCCTTTTTTGTCTTAATAAATCCTTATAAGAAACAGGGAGTAAGGCGATAATAATTGGGCTTTCACTGCGATCGGACAATAATCCCCGCTAGCCTCTTTTTGTCTAATTTTCAGCACAAAACCGCTTAACTTTAACAGAAAAACATACAAGGATGTATCTATATTTTTAAAGCCCCCTTCTCTTTCAAATTCAAAAAGAGTCTCTACAGCCCTAAAAAAGATTCCCTCTCTAATTTAAAAAGCACGATAAAATTCATTAAGATGGAAATGAAAGCCATTTTTTTAAAATTTCATTCATCAAATACCCCTTTATTGCTAAAGTTATCTTATGGCGAATAAAAATTACCTCTTCCGATACACCCCAAATCTGAAAGAGAAGATTATGGGGGAGACGAAACTTGATCGTGTTCAACCCTTCTCACGGGATGATCGGATTACGGTAATGGTCTGGAATATCTATAAACAGCAACGACTCAATTGGTTACCTGTACTGCAAGAGTATGGAAAAGACCGTGATCTCTTACTACTGCAAGAGGCGCGCTCCTCGGATGAACTCTTAACCTTTTCTGGGCGACACTTTCATGTAGCGGATCAAGTTCCTGCCATCGAACTGCCCAACCACTCTTTTGGGGTGATGACGCTCGCCTCCGCCTACCCTATCTACACCCGTCCTTTTCGCAAAGCAGAGCCCCTTTTGCGGCTTCCTAAATCGGCACTTGTCAATATCTACCCACTCTATGATGGCCGGCTTTTAATGGTGGTGAATGTTCATGCCGTCAATTTTAGTTTAGGGGTGAGCATCTATAAGGAGCAGATTCGTACAATTGCCGAACATGTTATGCGTCATCAAGGGCCGGTAATTTTTGCGGGAGATTTTAATACCTGGAGTCGGCAACGCCTCTACATGCTCTACACATTTACACGCCGCATGGGGCTTCGCCCTGTTACCTTTAAAGAGGATCTCCGTAAGTCGGCTTTTAGCTACCCCCTCGATTTTATTTTTTACCGAGAGCTCGAGGTGGAAACAAGCCGCGTGATCGAAACAGATGCCTCAGATCACAATCCAATGTTAGTCGACTTTATTCTTTGATTTCCCTCGGGGAAATCTCCCATTATTACGCCATTTTTGAAGCATTTTTAGCCTTTTTTTGCTACACTGAAAAAAGATATTTATGCTCTTTTCTTCACCCTTTAGAAGAGAGCAAATCCCCACCGTTCAACTTTTTCACAAAAATAATTCAATAAGAGGATCTTGAATGAAGAACTTAACAAACCGCCAAAAGTTTATCTTCGCAATTATTGGCTTGGCGATTGTGCTCTTTTTAGTACAGAAACTATTTTTTAATCGTGGACTCCCCGAAGGGTTTGAGCGAGGAAATGGCAGTATTGAGGTCAATAGTATCGATATTGCTACCAAACTCCCCGGACGTGTCTCTGAGATCTTAGTAGATGAAGGGGATCGCGTAACAAAGGGGCAGACTTTAGCAGTCATGAAGCTGGAAAGTTTAGAGGCCCAACTTCATGAAGCGACCGCAATGCATGAGCAAGCTATTAATGCTGTGGCCAGTGCAAAAGCGCAGATCACCGCCCGAGAGAGCGATAAAAAGGCCGCAGAGGCTGTGGTCGTTCAGCGTCAAAGCGAACTCTATGCCGCCAATAAAAAGCTCGAGCGTATCCAAACATTAGTGAAAAAGGGTGCGATCTCCAAGCAGGATCTCGATGATCAAAAAGCGTATACCGAAAGTTTAAAGGCCGCGATTTTAACAGCAGAAGCTCAAGTCTTAGCCGCACAATCGGCTATTGAGGCCTCTAAAGCGCAAGCGATGAGTGCTGAGTCACAGGTGAAAGCTGCAAAAGCTACAATGGAGCGAGTCCAAGCCGATATTGATGATAGTACACTGACCGCGCCTACCGATGGTCGCATTCAATATCGTGTAGCTAACCAGGGCGAAGTACTTGGCTCGGGGGGTGTTGTACTCAATATGATCGATCTTAAAGATGTCTATATGACCTTCTTTGTCCCTGAGCGCACGCACTCTTTAGTGGTAGAAGGGGATGAAGCGCGTATTATTATCGATGCTGCACCTGAATATGTGATCCCCGCTAAGATCACCTTTGTCGCGCCCCGTGCCCAGTTTACTCCCAAAGAGATCGAAACCTCCGATGAGCGGGAAAAGATGATGTTCCGTGTAAAAGCTCGTGTGGATGCTGCTCTATTACAGAAGTATCAAGATTACATCAAAGTCGGCGTTCGCGGCGAAGCCTGGGTACGCACCGATAAATCTCGGGAGTGGCCTGCTGAACTTAAAGTTAAACTCCCCGCAGCGGAAATTACAGAAAACAATAAGGAGTAAGCCATGAATCCTGTGGTTACGCTCGATGGTTTAACTCTCTATTATGGGGAGAATTGTGCGCTCGATAATCTTTCGCTAGAGATCCCTAGCGGTAAGATGGTGGGACTTATTGGCCCGGATGGTGTGGGTAAGTCGAGCCTTCTCTCCTTAATCTCTGGCGCCCGAAAAATGCAGGAAGGTGAGCTCTCTGTTCTCGGAGGGGATATGCGTGAAAAGTCCCACCGAGATCGGGCCTGTTTACGCATCGCCTATATGCCTCAAGGGCTGGGGAAGAATCTCTACCCTACCCTCTCTGTGGAAGAAAACCTACAATTTTTTGGCCGGCTTTTTGGCCACGATGCTAAGGAGCGCCGCCGCCGGATTGATGATCTTACTAAAAACACCGGGCTCTATGACTTTCTCGATCGCCCTGCAGGTAAACTTTCGGGCGGGATGAAGCAAAAACTTGGGCTCTGTTGTGCCTTGATTCATGATCCTGATCTCTTAATTTTGGATGAACCCACTACAGGGGTTGATCCCCTCGCCCGCTCCCAATTTTGGAGCCTGATTAATCGTATTCGCTCAGAACGCGAAGATATGAGCGTTTTAGTGGCTACAGCCTATATGGATGAGGCACAAAATTTTGAGTGGCTCATTGCCATGGATGATGGGAAGATCCTCGATACAGGAACCCCCCAAGCTCTTCTGGAAAAGACCGATTCTGACTCTCTTGAAGATGCTTTTATTAAGCTTCTCCCCGAAGAGAAACGCGCAGGTTATGAACCTGTCATTATTCCCCCACTCGAGATCGATGAAGATACCCCCGTAGCGATTAAAGCGCGCAATCTAACCATGCGTTTTGGTAAGTTCACAGCGGTGGATAATGTGAGTTTTGAGATTCAAAAAGGGGAGATTTTCGGCTTTTTAGGCTCTAACGGCTGCGGAAAGTCCACTACAATGAAGATGCTTACCGGGCTACTTCCCGCTTCAGAAGGGAAAGCATGGCTCTTTGGCAATGTGGTCGATCCCCATGATCTGAATACCCGTCGCCGTGTAGGCTATATGTCACAAGCATTCTCTCTTTATGGGGAGTTAACGGTTCTCCAAAACTTAGAGCTCCACGCGCGACTTTTTCATGTGCCAGAAGCAGAGATTCCCCACCGTGTTGAAGAGATGGTGGAGCGTTTTGAGCTCCGAGATGTCCTCCATGCTCTTCCCGAAAGTATCCCTCTTGGCATTCGGCAACGTCTCTCTTTAGCTGTTGCCATGGTGCATAAGCCCGAACTCCTTATTCTTGATGAACCCACATCAGGCGTAGATCCTGTTGCGCGGGATAACTTCTGGCGCCTTTTAGTGGAGCTCTCCCGCAATGATGGGGTGACGATCTTTATCTCCACCCACTTTATGAATGAGGCATTACGCTGCGATCGGATGTCGATGATGCATGCCGGTAAAGTGCTCGATAGTGATACGCCTGAAAACCTCATTCAAAAACAGGGGACCGAGACGCTTGAAGAGGCCTTTATTAAGTACCTTTTAGATGCTGGCGCTGGGGATGATGAAGGCGATACCAGTGAAAATGCTGCGCCATTAGTAGAAACCCATGAGGAGAAAGCGCAAGATCATAAATTCTTTAGCTTACAAAGAATGTTGAGCTACACCTGGCGTGAAGCCCTTGAACTGCGCCGAGACCCATTACGAGCCATTTTAGGGTTAGTGGGTTCTATTGTATTAATGCTAACTTTAGGCTTTGGCATCAGTTTAGATGTGGAAGATCTTCGCTATGCGATTTTAGATCTCGATCAAACAACAGTTAGCCGAAGTTATGCCCAGAATATTGCTGGCTCTCGCTACTTTATAGAACAGGAGCCGCTCACCAGCCATGAAGAGATTGATCGGCGAATGAAGTCTACAGATATCAATCTTGCCATCGAAATTCCCCCTAACTTTGCGCGGGATATTAAACGGGGCGCACCCGTTGAGATCGGTATGTGGGTCGATGGTGCCATGCCGCAACGCGCCGACACAATTCGGGGCTATGCTCTTGGGCTTCATCAAAACTGGCTGAAAGAGCAAGCGCTCTATAATTATGGGCAGGAGATTAGCTCCCCCTTCACGATTGAAACCCGCTTTCGCTATAACCCAGAAGTCTCGAGTATAAAAGCGATTGTACCGGCAGTGATCCCCATTTTACTCCTGATTCTTCCGGCAATTTTAGCGGCGCTCTCAGTCGTGCGAGAAAAGGAGCTCGGCTCGGTAATTAATCTCTATGTTACGCCAGTCACACGAGCAGAATTCCTCTTAGGAAAGCAGCTCCCCTATATTGTGCTTGCGATGCTTAACTATCTTTTAATGGTGTTGATGGCAATTTTTGTCTTTGATGTACCCATTAAAGGTAGTGTGCTTACGCTCACCAGCACGATCTTTATCTACTGCATCATTTCCACCGGGATGGGGCTCTTTGCTTCCACCTTTACAAGTAGCCAAGTGGGGGCAATGTTCTTTACCTTAGTGGGGACATTAATCCCTGCGGTACAATTTGCCGGGATGATTAACCCTGTCTCTTCCCTTGAAGGCATTGGACGCTTAATCGGGAATATCTATCCCGCCACTCATATGCTGATTATTAGCCGTGGCGTTTTTAGTAAAGCGCTGAGCTTTTCGAGCCTCTATGGCAATATCGGCATGCTCTTAATCACAGCGCCCATTATTCTTGGCGTAAGTATTCTGCTGCTTAAGAAACAGGAGTCCTAAATGTTAAAGAAGATCTCCAATATCTATCAACTTGGTGTTAAAGAGCTCTGGAGCTTAGTACGGGACCCGATCATGCTGGTACTTATTGGCTTTACCTTTACGGTCTCGGTCTATACATCAGCCACAGCAGTGCCCGATGGCTTGCAAAATGCCTCTATCGCCTTTGTGGATGAGGATCACTCTGCCCTTTCAAATCGGCTCAATATGGCCTTTTATCCGCCCCACTTTACACATCCCCACAATATTAATCTCTATGAGATGGATGCGGGGATGGATCGGGGGAAATATACCTTTGCGCTCAATATTCCGGCGAATTTTCAACGGGATCTTTTAGCCAACAAACAGCCCGCATTGCAGCTTAACATCGATTCTACCCGTATCTCCCAGGCCTTTTCGGGGAATGTGATTATCTCCCAAATTTTAAATGAGGAGATTCAAGAATTCCTCAACAAACGGAAAGAGAAACCGAGTTACCCTGTGAATTTAAATGAGCGGATGCGCTTTAACCCTAATCTTACACAGGCATGGTTTGGCTCGCTCATTGAGGTGGTGAATCTTATCACCTTAATCTCTATTATCTTAACGGGAGCGGCGCTCATTCGGGAACGGGAGCGGGGGACGATTGAACATCTCTTAGTGATGCCCCTTACACCAGCAGAGATTATGCTCTCTAAAGTGTGGTCGATGGGTTTGGTGGTGTTGGCTGCGTCGATGCTTTCACTCACCTTTGTGGTGCAAGGCATACTTAAAGTCCCTGTTGCTGGCTCTGTTACGCTCTTTATGCTAGGAACCATTCTCCACCTTTTTGCGACCACATCGATGGGGATCTACCTTGCAACTCTGGCGCGTAATATGCCCCAATTTGGAATGTTGATGATTCTCGTCTTAATCCCCTTACAGCTCCTCTCAGGAGGAATGACTCCCCGAGAATCGATGCCAGAATTAGTGCAAAATATTATGCTGATTGCCCCCACCACCCACTTTGTGGAGATTGGGCAAGCGATCCTCTTTAGAGGTGCAGGTTTCTCCATCGTCTGGAAACCTTTCCTTGCACTCTTTATTATTGGCGCATTTCTCTTTGCCTTTTCTCTTAAACGCTTTAGAAATACTATCGGAAAAATGGCATAAAGCATAAGGGTAACCACTCATAGCTTAGCAACTCCCGGGAAGATTCGTAACGCACAACGTGCCTAAACTTCCCGGGATTTTTATGAAAATTTAAAAGCGTAACTTTAAAGAAGGGAGGGAGGAATTACGCACCTTATTGCAAACTATTCTCAAATAGATAGACTGTTAAAGGAAAAATTAAGATAAAAGGAGAGGAGATGAGCAAAACAGAAATTTATGACCTACACCACGAAGATGCCAAAAAATCTTTTAGAAATGCGATGGCCTCTCTCTCTGCGGCGGTTAATGTCATCACTACAGATGGGCCCGCAGGCATGGTAGGGCTTACAGCAACAGCCGTCACCTCAATTACCGATACCCCGCCAACAATTCTAGTCTCTATTAATCGTAATAGTGGGACAAATCCCGTTTTTAAGGCCAATCGAAAATTAGCAGTAAATATTTTAGCCAGTACTCAGATCGAGATTGCGGAACATTTTGCCGGCATGCATCGCACCACCATGAGCGAACGGTTTGAGAAGTTTCCTTTTAAAAGAGGAAAATTCGACCTGCCTATTTTAGAGGGCGCTCTTGCAAATCTTGAGGGAACTATTGTCGCCGTGCATGAAGTCGGCACCCACTCTCTTTTAATTGTTGAACTTGATGAGATTATTCAGCGCGACAGTGGTGATGGCTTAGTCTACTTCGCCCGCCGTTTTCACCGCCTTCCCCGGGAGATTAAAGAGGAGGAGTAACCTTTTCACTCTCTCCCTTGTGTATTCTCGCCCCTTCTTTTTAAGCTATTTCGCTCCGCCTATTTTTACTACAAAGCGACCTTTAATCTCACCGGCTAACATCTTATTACTGATCGCTGGAATCTCTTCGAGAGTAATCATCTCCACTAAATTCGCCATCACTTGAGGATCAAGGGTTTTACTTAAAAGCTCCCAAGCCCGCTCTCGCTGAGTCATCGGCGCTTGTACGGAATCGATCCCCACTAATGTAATACCCCGTAAAATAAAGGGGGCTACTGTGGTTGGAAGCTCCATCCCTTGAGCTAAACCGCACGCTGTCACAACCCCGCCATATTGAACTTCCGACAATATATTCGCTAAGGTGTGCGATCCCACTACATCGATCGCTCCCGCCCATTTAGCTTTTGCAAGCGCTCTACCCTGCTCATAATAGGGGCGTGCATCTTCAATCCTTATCGCTCCGATCTCTTTAAAGAAAGCCGCCTCTTCCATTTTTGAACTTAAAGCCACTGGGGAGTACCCCAACGCTTTGAGCAGCATGATCGCCACCATCCCCACTCCGCCCGATGCACCAGAGACTAAGATCTCGCCTGCTGATTGCGTCACTTGATGCTCTAATAACGCTAATACAGAGAGCGCTGCCGTATAACCTGCCGTTCCGTAAGACATCGCCTCGTAAGTACTCATATTTTGGGGAAGCGGCAGTAATTTAGCAGAATCGACATAAGCGAGCTCAGAAAAACCGCCCCAATGATCCTCGCTTAAACCGTAACCATTCATTAACACCTTATCGCCCACACTCAACCTGCTTTCCGGCGTGGTTTCCAACACCGTTCCTGCAAAATCGATTCCCGGGATCATCGGTAAACGACGGGCGATCTTACCTCGATTAGTCACCGCTAAAGCATCTTTATAATTGAGTGTGGAGTAATCGATAGCCACTAATGTATCGCCCGTTTCTTTTTTAAGATCCGCCAGCGAAAGCTCCTCTAAAGTGCAGCAAACATCGGTAGTCTCCCCCTTATTTGCTGCAATATTCTCCAATAGTAACGCTTTAAATGTAGCCATAATCCTTCCCCTAAATTTAGTAAGAAAAGGCGCTGAATACGCCCTCTTTTATTGTTTCTTAATTAAATATAGCAGCGGCTCTTTAATTATTGGGAATTATCAAAAATCGGATTACCCTTATAAAATCGTAAGCCGTGCATAACTTAAGACTAAAACCTTACGCCCGCTATTGGCGAACTCCACAATTACTCGAGTACTTGGTCCGCTACCTTCAAACCCCAAAATAACCCCTTCCCCAAATTTTGCGTGCTCCACCAATTGCCCGATCTTATACCCTTCCACCTGATCATTCAGCGCATGGGTGTTTCGAGTACGAGCAGCAACACTTTGCGTCTGCACTGGGCGAATATCGATCGCAGGTCCAATCTCCTCAATTAAATGCCCCGGGATATCCCGTAAGAATCGCGAAGGTGGTAGGTGCAGTGTCTTTCCATAGATCATCCGGCGCTCTGCCCCTGTCATATAGAGCTTCTCCTCTGCCCGAGTAATTCCCACATAGGCTAAACGGCGCTCCTCTTCAATCCGCCCCACCTCATTAACGGCGGCATCACTCGGAAAAATTCCATCCTCCATCCCCACTAAAAAGACGATGGGGAACTCAAGCCCCTTTGAGGCATGGAGAGTCATCAGCTGTACGCTATCTTCATCGATATCCGCCTGATTATCGCTTGAATCGAGACTCGTTTGCCCCATAAAGGCTTCTAACTGTTCAAAGGAAGTGAGCGATTTCATATCGATCGGCTCTTCGATAAAGGCGAGCTCAATCTGATCCCCCTTCATAAAATATTCTGCCGCTGTGATGAGCTCATTTAAGTTATCAATACGATCTTCCCCCCGATTCATCGGCTCCTTCTGATAGTGCGGCTTAAGATTACTTGCCTCGATCGCATAGGCAAAGAACTGATCGAGCGCCATCTCCTCAATCTGAGCACGAAGATCATGAATCTGTTCGCTATACGCTAAGAGAACATTTTGGGCGCGTGTCGTTAAAGTTTGGCTCTCTAAAAGTAATTGCAACGCATCCCATAAGGAGCAACTATTTTGCGCTGCATACTCTCGAACCCGCTCAATTGTTGCCTGCCCTATCCCTTTAGGGGGAGTGGTCATGCTTCTCTCTAAAGAGACATCATCATGAGGATTCACAACCATGCGCAGATAAGCCATGATATCTTTAATCTCCGCACGATCGAAGAAGCGCAAGCCCCCATATACTCGATAAGGAATCTGCGCCCGCAAAAAGAACTCTTCAAAAACTCGTGATTGCGCATTTGAACGATAGAGAATCGCAATATCCGACTTTTTAACGCCCCCTTTATCTAAGGTCTCTTTTATCGTTTCCACGACAAAACGCGCCTCGTCATAACCGTCAGTCCCTCGATAGACAATAATAGGTTGAGAGGAGTCATTCTCCGTCCAGAGCTTTTTATCTAACCGCTCAGAGTTTTTAGCAATCACCGTATTTGCCGCCTCTAAAATCGCTTTTGTAGAACGGTAATTCTGCTCTAGGCGGATAGTTGTGGCATCGGGAAAATCTTGATCAAAATGGAGAATATTCTCAATCTTTGCCCCTCGCCAACCATAGATCGATTGATCATCATCCCCCACCACAAATAAGCGCTGATGCTTATTGGCTAAGAGTTGTAACCACGCATATTGCACACTATTGGTGTCCTGAAATTCATCCACAAGAATAAATTCAAATCGATCCTGATAATGCTTTAAGAGCGGAAGATTATTGCGCAAAAGCTCCAATGTACGAAGGAGAATCTCAGCAAAATCCACTAATCCCGACTGCTCGCAGACCGCTTGATAATCACGATAGAGCTCCACAAGATTATAGGTGAGCGCATCGCCATGATGCACCTCAATGTGCTCAGCTCTGCGCCCTTCATCTTTATGCCCATTGATAAAGCTCGCCAACATTTTGGGGGGATAGACCTTCTCATCTAAACCTTTTGCCCGAATAATTCGGCGACAGAGACGCGTTTGGTCATCACTATCCATAATCTGAAAGTTCTCAATAAGGCCGGCTTCTCGGGCATGCATGCGTAACATTCGATGACACAAGGAGTGGAAAGTTCCAATCCACATGCCCCGCATCGAGAGAGTTAATTGATCCTCAAGACGTGTGCGCATCTCAAAAGCTGCTTTATTCGTAAAGGTCACCGCAAGAATCGAATAGGGAGCACACTGCCCGGTATTTAAAAGCCACGCAATACGGGAAATCAGCACCCGTGTCTTCCCTGATCCTGCCCCCGCTAATACCCGTACAGGGCCTAATGGTGCGGTTACTGCTTCAAATTGCCTTTCGTTTAAATTCTCTAGATAACTCATAATATTTTGCAGATTCTTGTGGTAATTTTTATTCAATAGATCTCTTTCAAAAGAGCCCTTTAGCTCTCTATCTCGACTATTTTTACTCGCTTCCAGCGGGAATCATTTTTCGTATAACTTTGGAATTACGGGGGATTTGATAGATTATGAAAAATCGAAGGAATAATTATCGATTAGTTGAGAGATTCCCAAAAATATCCCTATAATGAAGGGGGATTATACCTTTTATTGAGTAGAAAAGAGATAACAAAATGATAGACAAGAAAACCCCTACCCGCGAACTCTCCATGACTATTTTAATGACCCCCGATATGGTTAACTTCTCGGGGAATATCCATGGGGGACATATTTTAAAACTCCTCGACCAAGTGGCTTACGCCTGTGCGAGCCAGTATGCGGGAACCTATGTGGTCACCCTATCGGTGGATAAAGTGGTCTTTAAAGAGCCGATCTATGTACAAGAGCTTGTTACTTTCCACGCTAATATCAACTACGTTGGACGTACCTCAATGGAGGTGGGCATTCGTGTAGAAGCAAAAAATATCAAAACCCGTGAGGTTCGCCACACCAATAGCTGTTACTTTACGATGGTTGCGATTAACGATAATGGCACGCCGACCCCCGTTCCTCCGTTAGAGATTCGTAACGAAACGGATCAGCGTCGCCATGATAATGCTATTTTACGCTTAAACTCTCGCTTAGCTTTTGATAAAGCCCAACGGAAAGAGAAACCCTCAGAGTAAGATAATGAGAAGATAATAAAGCTAATAATGCCTAAACGAGGGCGATTTTAGCGCCATAACCATAAGCTTGGACTTCTTCATTGGGTCATTTTCAGCTAGGCACTTTCAAAACCAAAAGGGATCACCTGATTAATATCGGTGATCCTTTTTTTCGCCATCAATAAACGATCAACCCCTAAGGCTACGCCGCTACAAAATGGCAGATCATTGAGCACTTCAAGCAGTAAAGTATCGATGGGAACAGGCTTCATTCCAAAGAGCTGCCGCTCCTCATTTTCGATCATAAAGCGTGCTTTCTGTTCACAACTTTGGGTGAGTTCTTCATAACCATTCGCAAGCTCTAAACCCTGCCAATAAGCCTCAAAACGCTTACCGATATAGACCCCATCCTTCTCCACAATCTGAGAAAGGGAAGCTTGGCTTGCAGGATATTCCGAGAGTAATGTGATCTTATCTGGATCAAAAGCAGGCTCGATAAGATGTGAGACAATCAGATCGAGCGCTTCATCTTTCGTTCTAAAATCAAAAGTGATCTCAATCCCCGACTTGGCAATAAACGCTTCAAGCTCTGGGAGATCGAGCAAGAAAGGGTCGATGCCTAAAATGGTTTTAAAAGCGTCCCGATAGGTGAAATACTCTACCTCTAAGGGCTCTTCTACAAGGTATTGAATAAGCTTAACCACCTCATCCATCAATTGGGCAAGATCGTACGCTACGCGATACCATTCAAGCATGGTAAATTCAGGATTATGCCGGGGACTTAGCTCCCCATCCCGAAAAACTTTGCCTAAATAGTAACAAGAGCCCACACCCTCTGCTAATAGCCGTTTCATATGATATTCCGGCGATGTGATTAAGAAAGTCTCCGCTTTATAAAGCGCCCCTGGGCCATTAAATTGACTCACAAAATTTAACAGCGCAGGATCAGGATTACCAAATTGACTCATGATCGGGGTATCAACCTCGATCACATCTTCCTTGTAAAAATACTCCCGAATGTTCCGAAAAATCTCTGCTCGGCTTGCAACAATCTCTGCCTTAGAGAGCTCTTTATCTGAAGAGGTTTGCTGAAGTTTTTCTGCCATCGCTCCGTGAAATATCCTTAAAATTCCTTATTCAATAGAAGAAGGCCTCCAAAGAGGCCTTACACACTTAAGCTAACAAAGAGAGCTAACTAATAGAGTGAAATTGAATTCACCCATTCACCCACTTAAAACATTAAATGCCGTTACGTATCTTCGCTTTTCGCTGACTAAGCGTTAATTTTCACGCTCTAATAAGATATTTAACATTCGGCGAAGTGGCTCTGCTGCCCCCCAAAGGAGCTGATCGCCTACGGTAAATGCATTTAAAAATTGTGGCCCTAAATTCATCTTTCTTAAGCGCCCCACAGGAATAGAGAGCGTGCCGGAGACTTTAGCCGGTGTAAGCTCTTCCATTGTCACCTCACGATGATTAGGAATGACCTTCACCCAATCATTGCCTTCCGCTAGAAGCTGCTCAATATCGCTCATCGGCAGATCTTTAGTTAACTTTAAATTTAAAGCTTGTGAGTGACAACGCATCGCCCCCACACGGACACAGGTACCATCGATCGGCACTTCTCTCTCAAGCTGAAGGAGCTTATTTGTCTCTGCCATCGCCTTCCACTCTTCACGGCTCTGCCCATTTTCAAGCTCTGTATCGATCCAGGGGATTAAACTGCCCGCTAACGGAACACCAAAACGCTCTTTAGGATAATCAGAGCTAGTAAATGATTCTGTAATCATCCGATCGAGCGTTAAAATGGAACTTGCAGGGTTCGAAAGCTCATCTTTCACCACATGATGAATTGCCCCCATCTGCTCAATTAGCTCCTTCATATTTTGAGCTCCAGCTCCCGAAGCAGATTGATAAGTCATCGAGGTCGCCCACTCAACTAAGCCCTCTTTAAAGAGCGGGCCCAGTGCCATCAACATAAGGCTAACGGTACAGTTCCCCCCTACAAAGTTTTTAATACCACGATCGATAGAACGCTCAATTACATCACTATTCACAGGATCGAGAATAATGGTGGCATCCTCATTCATACGTAGCGTTGAGGCGGCGTCGATCCAGTAGCCTTCCCAACCTTTTTTCCGCAACTCATCGAAAACTTCAGAGGTATAATCCCCTCCTTGGCAGCTAATGATCATATCTTGCGCCATTAGCGCCTCATAATCATAAGCATCGGCCAGCGCAGCTTCATAACTTCCCGCCACTTCCGGGGCTTGACCCCCGGCATTTGAGGTGGAGAAAAAGGTTGTGTGAATGCCCTTAAAATCATTCTCTTCAGCCATTCGCTCCATCAACACAGAGCCCACCATTCCACGCCAACCAATTAAACCAATCTTTTTCATTGTGTCCCTTTAAACTTTAATTGATATATCTATAAACGTTCACACATTACTGCAACGCTTCTAAAACTGCATCGCCCATCGCTTTACAGCCCACAATCGTTTCACCCTCTTTAGCAATATCCCCTGTGCGTAGACCTTTTTTAAGCACCGATTTCACAGCGTTTTCAATCTCTTCTGCGATATCATTTCGGTTAAAGGTGTAACGGAACATCATCGCTACAGAGAGAATCGTCGCTAAGGGATTAGCTTTGTCTTGCCCCGCAATATCGGGAGCCGAGCCATGAATAGGCTCATAAAGCCCTTTATTATTCTCATCTAACGAAGCAGAGGGCAACATACCGATGGAGCCTGTTAACATCGAAGCCTCATCCGATAAGATATCGCCAAAGATATTCCCCGTTAACATCACATCAAACTGTTTAGGCGCGCGCACAAGCTGCATAGCGGCGTTATCCACTAAAAGATGGGAGAGCTCCACATCGGGGTACTCTTTAGAGACTTCAGTCACCACATCTCGCCAGAGC
>JASLFU010000022.1 GCA_030150405.1 Ignatzschineria sp. | reverse complement strand
GAGTACGCCAAGAGGGCGGCAACGTACAACA
The DNA here is from genome assembly GCA_030150405.1 of Ignatzschineria sp. Taxonomy (GTDB): domain Bacteria; phylum Pseudomonadota; class Gammaproteobacteria; order Cardiobacteriales; family Wohlfahrtiimonadaceae; genus Ignatzschineria. Next base: position 81,974 of record JASLFU010000022.1, on the reverse strand, counting down.
GAGCCATGAATGAGGGGGAAGGGGGTAACCACTAAAACATCTAAAGGATCACCATCATCACAGAGTGTATTGGGGATAAAACCGTAGTTTGCCGGATAGCGCATATTGGTGCCCACAAAGCGGTCAACCCAGATAAGATCTGTCTCATGATCAACTTCATACTTTACAGGATCCGCTTCTGCAGGAATCTCAATAATGCAGTTAAAATCTTCGGTAATTTTGGCAATATCATTAGCCGGGGGAACTTTTGCAAAACTCATGCTCTCTCCTCATTGTTCGTAAAATAGATCGTAATGAAAAAACGCTAAATTTTTTCAGAATAAGTTTCTTCTCGGTAATTATACATAGTCGGCATCAAAATCGCATTTAAACTGCAAAAAGTAGCCATTTTTGCTAACATTGAGGCGATTTTTTAATGAGAAATTAAGCATGAAAATAGAGTGGGTAGAGGGTGATCAATCCCCCATTTTTGCAGAGCTTGCTGAGATTCGGCAAGCAGTTTTTACTCAAGAGCAGGGTTTCCCCGCAGAGATAGATCTTGATGAGCATGATGCGCTGGCTTGGCATTTGGTATTAAGAGAGAAAGGCAGGGTTGTAGGGACATTAAGACTCTATCAACGAGATAATGGAGATTATCAGATTGGCCGTGTGGCACTGCTTAAAGCATATCGGGGACAAGGTTTCGGGCGTACGATGATGGAGGAGGCGATCGGTAAAGTTCAAGAGCTCCTCACTCATGGCTCTTTAGAAGAGAAGAGTGTCCAAATTCAATTAAATGCCCAAGTAGCAGCGCAATATTTTTATGAGCAATTGGGGTTTAAAGCTGTTAGCGCCCCTTTTTTAGAGGAAGGAGAGCCTCACATGACTATGAAACGTACCGTTACTGCTAAAGCCGATCTTTCTAAAGGCATTTCCCCAAATCTATTAAAAAGAGCAGATAAAGTGCTCTTTATTGCTCATCTTGCCATTGGAGATTTTACCTATTTACAGAATGGTTTTAAGGCTTTTGCTGAGCAATATCCCCATATTCAGGTGGATATTTGGATCGATGAGGTACGAAGAACTGCGGATGCCTCAAAATGGGAGAGCTTAAAGAACTATTCCCTTTATGATTGGGCAGAAGCGAGCGGTATTTTTCATCAAGTCTATAGAGAGACCTATAGCCCCGAGCTTTTTGAGCAATCGATTAAAAAAGCACAAGCAGAAAACTACCCGCTGGTGATCTCATTAGCTACATTAAGACCCTATAATTATGCTCTACTTGCACGGAAGATTGCAGGCACTCAAGGCTATGTGGCGACTATGGATTTTAAAACCAAGTTTTACCAATTTAAGCGTAAGCGGGCGAAACAGGTTGCAGATTGTAAAATTGAGCGGGCGAGTAAAAATCGGCGAGAAAATTACCATATTAGTGAAGATTATGCCCATTGGTTTTCACAACTTGGGGTAAGAGGACTTGATGAAAAGGCGCGCTATCCTTTTGTAAATATCCCTAAAGTTTGGGAGAAAAAGGCCTTAGAGCGGCTTGAATCCTGGGGTGTTAAGGCTTCTCAAAAAGTTGTGTTGATCAACCATATTGCGAAAAATCGGCGCCGTTCTTGGGAGCTTTCTCAGGTGGCTGAACTTATTGAAAAGATGCAAGCGCTCCCTGATTGGCGAGATACCTTTTTTATCATTAATGGTATTCCCCCCCTTTTACCGGAGATCGAGAGCATGATCCGTGACCGGAGGCTCAAAAACAGTGTGGCCTTTAGCGCAACAGAAAACTTTTTTGAGCTTCCAGCAATGCTGGCAAAGTGTGATCTTATTATCTCAGTTGAGACTGCTGTCATGCATCTTGCTAATGCGGTGCATGTCCCAGTGATTGCTTTAATGCGGCTAAAAACTCCTGAATGGCGCCCCTTAAATGAAGCGCTGACCACCCTTATTTTTACCCCTGAAAGAAGGCATGTGATGAAGGATATCTCCCCTGATCGGGTGATTGAGGCTTTGCCAAATTTAAATTCTATAAAAGAGTAACGATTATGGAGAGTAAACGGGCAATTCTATTGCTGCCGGGGAGGGTGGACTTTCCCAAATTTTCAGAGCGTTTTAAGCATTGGTTAAGGGATGAGTATCTCCTGATTGCCGTGGATGGAGGGATCGATAAAGCAGAATATTTTCCGAAAAAACCGGATCTTTGGATTGGCGATTTTGATTCTGCCACAGCAGCGGAACTTAAAGAATACGAGGCGCTTAAACAGCTCCGTTTCCCCTCAGAGAAAGATGAGGTCGATAGTGAACTTGGTTTAAATAGAGCAATCGCTGCAGGATGTAGTGAAGTAGTGATACTGGGGGGAATTGGGGGGCGTTTAGATCATCAGATGGCCTTAATGTTCCTTCCTTTCCAATATCAGGGGCTCGATTTTATCCATACCGATGGAGAGGTTGAGCTCTACAATATCTCCCCCGGGAAGTGGCGAATGGTTGAGACGCAGGTAGGGGCGACTCTAAGTTTTATTCCCTTAGAGCCTATAAGCGGGCTGACTTTAACAGGGGTAAAATGGCCTTTAGATAATTTTACTCTCCCTGTAGGTAAGGGACTCACCTTTAGCAATATAGCTACGGAAAGAGCAATCAAAGCCTTTACCAAAGCCGGAAGAGGTTGGCTCTATTATACCGCTCCCGGGATTGATCTTTCGCTTTAAAAGTCTACTTAAGAAATATTAACCTTCATCAAAGGAGTGAAAGTTCTGGCAGGAAAGGGGGTAGATAACATGTTATTCTTATATAGCAAAAAATTAGAACTGAGAGTCTATTGTTAGCGCTAAGGGAAAGTTTAACGCTAATAATAAATATGGATAAAAATAGGGATATTTAACTTTAAAGAGCGCTTTAAATCTTAAGCGTAACTGATGAGGAAACATCGATATGTGGACCATTTGGTATAACGGGGATTGCTCAAAATCCCGCGCGGCAAAAACATTTTTAGATGAGCGTAATATTGAATATCGCACCATTAATTATTTAGAGACCCCTTTAACTTCGGAGATGATTAAGGATCTTCTGGCAAAAATTGGGGTGGGAATTGATGGCATTATTCGTGCCGGAGAAGCGGAGTTTAAGGCAATCTCCGGAGAGTGGTTTACTTGGTCAGATGATAAAAAGATCGAGTTTGTTATTCAAAACCCCATTATTCTACAGCGCCCCTTAGTTGTTCATGGTGATAAAGGGGTAATTGCTCGCCCAGGGGCAGAAGAGATTGAGCGCATTCTATAAAAGGGTAAAGCGCCTCTAAACTCTCTTTATTGGCGTTGATAAGCGAGAAATTTATATGCAACATAACGAGAGTGATTCTCTAAAAAATATCGAACATAAGGGGCAGGGTGCTCAACAATTTTTCTTAGCCTCGGGGGCAGTATTGGCTGCACTTTCTGTGATTTTAGGAGCTTTTGGAGCACATGCTTTAGCACCACTACTTGGCAGTAAAGTGGCCGTTTGGAATACCGGCGTGCAATATCAGATGTTTCATTCCATTGCGCTCTTATCGGTGGGAGTGCTTCTCTCCTTTTTAACGGCACGGAAATTATTGATCTGGGCGGGAGCGCTCTTTTTTATAGGGACAGTGCTCTTTTCGGGTAGCCTTTATCTTATCGGCTTAATGAGCGTTCCCAATTTAGGTCTTGTCACCCCCTTAGGTGGACTCTTTTTTATTGGCGGTTGGTTACTTTTACTAACTGCAGTTATGGCTTCAAAAAGCCGCTCTATTCATCTGTAAAGGAAAAAATATGAGTATTCATTCAGTACTATCGGTATCACCCTTAGATGGACGTTATGCAAACCGTGTGGAAGCATTAACTACAGAGGTTAGCGAATTTGGTCTTATTAAATATCGTGTCATGGTAGAGATCAAATGGTTGATTAAGTTAGCGGAAGAGCAGCACTTTAAAGAGATCCCCTCTTTTAGTGAAGAGTCGAAAGCGTTCTTAATCGGTCTTTATGAGAATTTCACAGCAGAAAATGCCTTAGAAGTGAAAGCGATCGAGCGAGAGACTAATCATGATGTAAAGGCGGTGGAGTACTGGATTAAAAATCAGGTAAAAGATCATCCCGATCTTGCGGCATCATCGGAGTTTACACACTTTACCTGTACCTCAGAAGATATTAATAACCTAGCTTATGGTTTAATGTTTAAAGAGACGATCCATAATATTGTTCTCCCTGAGTTAAAAAATGTTACCGACTCTATGCGTAAAATGGCAAAAGAGTATGCGGCTATTCCGATGCTTTCTCGCACACATGGGCAGCCTGCAACACCTACAACTTTAGGGAAAGAGGTGGCGAATGTCATCTATCGTTTAGAGCGCCAGATGAAGCAATTGGCTAATGTGGAGTATCTTGGAAAGATCAATGGTGCTGTCGGAAACTATAACGCCCATTTAGTGGTGTATCCAGAGTTCGATTGGCCCGCTTTTGCGCAAGATTTTATCGAAAATGATCTTGGTTTAACTTTTACTCCCTACTCAACACAGATTGAGTGTCACGACTATATTGCGGAGTTCTCTCATGTAATGGCTCGCATCAATACGATCTTAATTGATTGGGCGCGGGATGCTTGGAACTATATTAGCCACAACTTCTTTAAGCAAAAAACTGTAGCGGGAGAAGTGGGATCATCTACGATGCCGCATAAAGTCAATCCGATCGATTTTGAAAATGCGGAAGGTAATCTTGGTATTGCAAATGCGCTTTTTATCCATTTTGCAGAAAAACTGCCTATTTCACGTATGCAGCGAGATTTAAGTGACTCAACCGTATTACGTTCAGTGGGTTCTGCCTTTGGTTATACGATGATTGCGCTTAATAGTCTGCTCAAAGGGCATGGTAAGCTCGAGGTTAATAGCGATGTGCTGCTAGCTGATCTTAATGCAAACGTAGAAGTTTTAGGAGAAGCGGTACAAACGGTTATGCGCCGAGATGGAATTGCGAATCCTTATGAAAAATTGAAGGATTTTACGCGCGGAAAACGCATTAATTTAGAAGAGATGCGCCAGTTTATCGATACCTTAGAGCTTGCAGAGGAAGTTAAGGCAGAGCTTAAAGCGCTTGAGCCTGCAACTTATCTCGGTTTAGCAGAAAAGCTGGCTAAAGAGATTTAAAAAGAGAGATTTTAAAGAGTTCTTGATCTCTTTAAATCATTAAAAATTAGAAATTAGAGCAAAGAATTTTAATCATCTTTGCTAAATAAAACCCCGCAGAGTAAGGGTACTTTGCGGGGTTTTTGTTGAGTGATATTTTTTTAGCTAGCCACTGCTTGTAAGCCTGTAACACCGACAATAATAGCGATTAAGCTGGCAATGCGAGGCCAGTTCTTAGATTCTTTAAAAAATATTATATTAATAATCACCGCGCCTGCTGTTCCTGCCCCTGTAAAGACGGTATAAGCGATGCTTACCGGTAAATATTTAAAGGAGAAATAGAGCAGGGTAAAGGAGGCGGCTAATCCTCCATAATAGATAATGGCATTGAGCGCACTACGATTACGGCTATAAAGGCTTAAACCAAAAACGCCAATCAATTCTCCAACGGTTGCTAGAGCTACAAAGATCCAACCGATAGTATCTGGGGAGAGAGTCATTATGCATCCTCCTCTTCTAAGCGAACATTGACATCAAAAAGGTTAAGTCCGATAACGCCGATTAAAATAATAACCATAAAGCCAATCATAGGCAGAGTGATCACTTCATTGAAGATGAAATAATCCATCATCACAGTGCCTACTGTTCCAATGGCAGCAAAGATAGCGTATACCGTCCCGGTGGGGAGGCCTTCGCAAGCTTTAGCTAAAAATTGTAGATCCAAAATTACAAATGTAATCACAATGACCCAGTGCCACCAGGCGGAAGCCACATTAAAACCATAGAGCCAGATGAGCTCAAAAATACTTGTGAGCGCAACATAAATCCACGCTTTATTCATATAAAACACCTAAAAATTAAAATGGAAAATGGTAGAGAGTCTTGCTTCCCTAAACGCTAGCCTAAAAAGTTGAGCGTATAACTTAGGCAGATAATCTTAAGTTGGGAGAAGAGATCCTCTCTTACCCAGTTATTATTTAAGATCAAAAAGGGAAAAACTTGCCAGAATAGGCAGAAATTTATGTAGAGCAGCCGTGATGAACAAGCAGGCAGAAGTGCGCTGCAAAGAGGGAGGAGAAATTGTATTTCTGTCGTGCGTCCATATCACTGCTTAATAATGAAAGATGGCAATATTTTAAGGTTTGTAAAGTAGTTGTCAACTCTTGCCGAAGCTCTTAGGGCTTATCATTTTTTTGAAGTGAGCGATGATTTTCTTCAATTTTCCCTTCCATCAGATCTGTCACCTGTTTTTGCACGGTGTAAGTGATCAGGATCAAAAAGAGAATTAGGGCGATAACGGCAGCCAAAATTTTTAAAAAGAAACGGGTGCTCTTTTTATGAGTCTTCTCTTCTTCTGTAGTTTGATGCTCGGGAGAGGAATAATTTTTGTTTAGATTCATAATCATATTTAATTTTAAGAGTGTTTAAGATAGCGCTGCGCTTATGTTCGACTTTGAAGTTTTAAGCCTCTTTAACAGTTTCAATCGATTTACCACTCGAGAGAGAGGCGCCTAAGGAAGCAATAATGATCGCAAAGATCCCAACAATTTGCACGGGCTCTAACACTTCGCTAAGAAGCATAAAGCCAAAAAGAGCGGCAATAGCGGGTTCAAGGCTGGTGAGTGTACTAAAGGTTTTAGAGGGCATTCGGGTTAGCGCCATCATCTCTAAGGCATAAGGGAGAGCTGAGGTTAAAAAAGCAATAGCTATAGCCATCGGCAATAGAGAGGGAGCAAACATCGCCAATCCAGCATGCCCAACCCCAACGGGAAAGTAGATCGCGGCAGCAATGGAAGTGCCTATGGCGACAGTGGCGGTTCCGTAGTAGTGACCAGCCTTTTGTCCAAATACAATATAGAGCGCCCAACAAGCACCTGCAGATAGGGCATAGATTACCCCCACAGGATCAATATCGCTGGTTTCTCCAAAGGGGACAAGGGTTAAAATCCCGATAATAACTAGCGCAATCCAGAGGAAATCGATAGGTCTTCGAGAGCCTAAAAGAGCAACGGTTAGAGGTCCTGTAAATTCTAAACCGACCGCAATGCCTAAAGGTACCGTTTTTAGGGATTGATAGAAGAGATAATTCATCGTTCCTAAGGCGATGCCGTAAAAGAGAAGATAACGGCGATAGCCTACTTGCAATTTTCGTTTCCAGGGCTTAAAAACAACAAGCAGCATTAAAGCACTAAAGCCTAGGCGATAGGCCGTTACAGCTTCTGCACCCACAACCGGAAAGAGCTGTTTTGCTAATGTTGCGCCCCCCTGAACAGAGAGCATTGCCGCAAAGAGATAGAGAAGGGGAAGTAACATGCCCCGTTGTTTAATTGCCATACAAGCCCATTAGAGTTAGATCTTAAGATAATCTAGATATCGATGAATGAGAGGGAAATTATAGCACTGCCCTTATAAAATTAATTGTTCGAATATTCCCTAATAGTGCCATATTGATTAATGGAAGGATTGAAGGGGCTTGCTCTCTTTATTTACTCTTTAAGAAAAGAATGAAAACTCTTAAGTGCACATATATCAGGAAGCGAGTTCTTTCTCCCTCTTTCTATTTGGGCGGGGAATAAGGGTTAAAGCCATTCCGCCAAAAATTAGAACAATGCCAAGCCATTGCTCAAAAGAGGGAAGGAAGCCGGTGATAAAGAGATCCATAACAATAGCTACTGCAGGGTCTAAAAAGACTAAAATCGCAATAACTTGAGTGGTAAGGTGACGAATAGAGTCGAAAAAGAGATAGAAGACGATCCCAGTATGTAAAAAACCAGTAATCAGAATATAGCCCCAGTTTCTGCCTGTAAGATCTTCAAAATGGTGAAAGTCCACAAAAGGTAGCAGCATAAAGAGCCCTAAAAAGACCTGTATAGTAGTAATTGCATAAGAGCTTGTATATTTAAAGCCTTTGCCGGTGAGGGTCATCACTGCATAGAAAAAAGCCGACAGTAGTCCCCAGATAAGACCAGGACTAAAGAGGGCATGCCATGAATCTAAGCGATTGATCTCCGCAATGGCAAGAGTGCCAATAAAACAGAGAAATATGGCTGTGAGGGCAATGGGGGTAAGCCGTTCTCGATAGATAAAGGCTCCGAGGATCATCACAATCACAGGGGCTAAGTGGTAGATTGAGATCGCTACGGTAACGCCTGAGGCTTCGATAGATTTAAAAAAATAGACCCAATTGAGAATGAGAAAAAGGGCGCAGATTACCAATCGGATCATCTCGGCTTTATGCCATTTTTCTCGGCGTAATCCTCCACTTAGCCACCAGAGCGTTCCTAAAAAGAGAAAGGCACAGAGACATCGAATAAAGACGAGTTCAAGCGCGGGCAACCCTGTCTGTTCGGAGAAGAATCCTACAGAGCCAAAGATGATCATAGCGATGGCCATCTTTAAAAGGGGGAGATTAAAGGCAAAATTCATGGGTGTGGGTTAAATTTCAGCAGTAGGGGGTTATGTTTATGGCATGTGTTCTTAAAATCGCAAGATGTGGCATTAAGAGCACTCTTAAAAACTACCGATATAAAAGATACATGATTGTATCTTAGCGTAATTATCCCTTTACGCAAACAATCTGTTTAAGTTGATAAACAACTTCTACAAGATCTTTTTGCGCGGCCATGACGTCATCAATATTTTTATACGCCATTGGCGTTTCATCGATGACATCTTTATCTTTACGGCACTCTACACCCTCTGTTGCGCGGATATGATCTTCTAAAGAATAACGCTTTTTAGCTTGAGTACGGCTCATCACTCTTCCTGCGCCATGAGAACAGGAGCAAAAAGATTCCTCATTTCCTAATCCCCGAACAATAAAACTTTTAGCTCCCATAGAGCCGGGGATAATCCCAAGTTGCCCCTTGCGTGCAGAAACGGCTCCTTTACGAGTAATATAGACACTCTCCCCAAAATGGTTCTCTTTAGCGACATAGTTGTGATGGCAATTTACAGCCTCTTCTAAAAGAGTAAAGGGTTTGGGGATGACTCGCCGCATCGCTTTTAGAGCATTTTCCATCATAGCTTCTCGATTTAAGCGAGCATAATTTTGCGCCCACTCCACAGCTTCCACATAATCCTCAAAATGTTGGGTGCCTTCATTAAGATAAGCAAGATTCTGATCGGGCAGATTTTTAAGATGAACGCCCATATCTTTTTTCGCAAGTTCAATAAAATAGCTGCCGATGGCATTGCCTACACCTCGGGAGCCTGAGTGCAACATCACCCAGACCGCATTATCGAGATCTAAACAGACCTCCACAAAGTGATTACCCGTCCCTAAAGTGCCTAAATGTTGGTGATTATTGGTTTTTAAAAAGCGCGGATGTTTATCGGTAATGCGTTTAAACCCGGGAAGTAATTGCGCCCATTTCTCATCTACATTTTTGGGGGGTTCATCCCAAGCCCCAAGATCTCTTTTGCGTCGCCCATTACCGGTTCTCCCGTGGGGGATAGCCTCTTCTAAGGCAGTGCGTAGAGGCTTGAGATTATCGGGAAGATCATGAGCCATCAGTGAGGTTTTAACAGCCATCATACCGCAACCGATATCTACGCCTACGGCAGCTGGAATAATCGCCTCTTTTGTGGGAATAACGCTCCCTACGGTTGACCCCATGCCAAAATGAACATCCGGCATCGCGGCAACATGTTTAAAAATAATGGGGAGCTGAGCCGTCTGTATGAGCTGTTTTTCAGCTTCCCTCTCTACAGGAACGCCTTGAGTCCACATCTTAACGGGCTTACCATTTTTAACTTCTAAAAGACGATAACGCTTCATAAAACCTCCAACACTACTATTTGCCTAGATTTATGTAGGTTTGATCATAACATGTTTGCCACTTAGCACGGCGAACCCCTAGAAAATTCGTTAGAATAGTGGCCTTATTTGGGCGCATTTAAAAGTATCCGCTAAATTCTGCCCCTATCTTATGTAGCAAAACTTTAGCGAAAAAGAGGCTTATATAAAGTTTATTATGGTTACAGAACATCATTATCAAGATTTAATCGAGCTCTTTAATAAAACCTTTTTAGAGGAGAATACCCGTTTAGTAAAAGGAGATGATGAGCCTCTCTATAAACCTGCAGATAAGCTAACGCCATATCATCAAATTATTTTTGCTCATGGCTTCTTTCAGAGCGCTCTGCATGAGATCGCCCATTGGTGTATTGCCGGTAAAGCGCGAAGAGAACTGGAAGATTATGGCTATTGGTATTCTCCTGATGGACGGGATGAAGCAACACAAGCTGAGTTTGAGCGCTTAGAGAAAAGGCCACAAGCTTTGGAGTGGTTTTTTTCTAAAGCGTCTAATCTTCCTTTTAATGTAAGTTGCGATAATCTTGCCGGTGATTTTGAGCCTGATCGATTACAATTCCACCAGGCAGTGCATGGGGAAGTGATGAAGATGTTTGAGAAAGGCCTTCCTCCCCGGGGGCTGCGTTTTGTAAAGGCTTTAAACCAATTTTATGGCACCAATTTTCCCCAGAGGGAGGATTTTCATTATCCAGAAACGATCTGGGATCTTTAATAAACAGCGATAGGAGAGAGGGATGCAAAAACGGTGGCTTATTCTTTCTGATTCCCATGGGGATGAGAAGCGGGTATTCGATATTTTAACGCATTGGGGAGAGAGCATAACGGATCTACTCTTTTTAGGGGATGGGGCAAAAGAGATTGTAGAAGCTGCCTATATATTTCCCGAGATTAACTTTCGGGCAGTCATCGGCAATAACGATTTTTCTATAAAACCTAATGGACGTGTAACTTTCCCTTTAGAGAACCTCATAGAGGTCGGGCAACAGAAGATCTATATGACCCATGGCCATATCGCAAGCTATAAAGAGGTGCACAATAAGGTGAGTGAACGGGCAAAACTAAAAAGGGCAGAGATCGCTTTTTATGGACACCTTCATATTCCTTTTTCAGGAGTAATCAATGGTGTGCATATCCTTAATCCGGGGAGTGTAAGTTATCCCCGGGGAGGTTCACAGGCTTCCTATCTGGTAGCAGATTTTAAAGAGAGCGAGGGCTTAACGGCAGACTCCTTTCGTTTTTTTGATGCAAAAAAGCACACAAATTTAGCGATTTAGTAAATTTTGGGAGTGAGCGTATAATTATTACTCCTAAATGCAAATAATTCTCATATGCAATTTTCGCAGATGATCGATAGGGAGCGGGGAGAGCCTTATTTTAAAATTATCAATCAGAATTTTTACCCTTTTCAATGGCAAATCCTGAGCCCGATTGTGTTATAGTACACGCAGATTGATTCAGAATATTTCTGTTACGGAATAGAAGAAATTTATTTCGTAAATGATTGCTTTTTAAGAGATTAAAGAGCAAGCGAAAAAAGGTTGAATAACCTAAAGGGTGTGACTTTCAGCCGTTTTGGCTAAAGAAAATAAGACTTATTAAAAAGCGATAGAAGCGGAGAAACGTGATAACGGTTTTCCTTTTCTTATATTTTTAATGAGGCTAAACACTCTAAAAAATTTAAATGGCTTTTAAAGAGTGGAGACACCAAAGTAGAAGTCATTCAAAAGATCTATTTCCTACATAACATCTATTAAAATTTAAGGCTAAAACATGATTAATTACGTTGTGAAGAGTAATGGCGAACGGGAGAAGTTCGACGCCGAAAAATTAAATAAGTGGGCAGAGTTTGCTGCACATTATGAGGTCGACTGGAGTGCAATCGCACTTGAGGCTTATCGTAAATGTTACGATGGTTGTACGACATTAGAGCTTCACAAAGCAATGATCGATGCGTGTGTTGAAAAAGAGGATCACCAGCACCTTAAGATGGCAGGGCGTCTTCTTATCGGAACGATCTATAAAGAGGCTTTTGGTGGATATCGCCAAATTCCCTCTTTAATCGATTTTTACGATCATATGGTTAAGCTCAAGCACTGGGAAGCGATGGACTATACCCGGGAAGAGCTCGAAGAGCTTGGCAAGATTATTGATCACGAGATCGATATTAATTACAACTACACAACACTGCATCAGATGCGTGATCGCTACCTTATTAAAGATCGCGTGAATGATCGTGTTTTAGAGTCGCCCCAGTTTATGTTTATGGGGATGGCGATGCAAAATATGCAAAACCAGCCTAAAGAGCGTCGCATGCAGGATATTGAGAAGCTCTATCGTTATCTTAATGAGCTTAAAATCAATACTCCCACGCCGATGCTTATAAATATGCGTACCCCCCATAAGGGCTATGCTTCCTGCTGTGTTTACACGGTAGATGATAATGTAGATAGTCTTTCTACCGGGGATCATATCGCATATATGATGACCTGTGCTTCAGCGGGTATTGGCTCTCACCTTTTAACCCGTTCAAAGGGAGATCCGGTAAAAGAGGGGCGCGTTGTTCATCAAGGAAAGCTCCCTTACTACAGAATGATTCAATCGGCGGTGCATGCCAATATGCAGGCTTCCCGAGGGGGATCAGCGACGGTTTACTTTAACGTACTTGACCCTGAGATTTTTGATCTTTTAGTGCTTAAAAACCCCACAACGGTTCAGCAAAAACGTATCCGAGATATCGATTACGCTATGCTCGTGAATCGTTTCTTCGTGGAGAAGGTTGCGCGTAATGAAGATTGGATGCTTGTAAGTCTTCTCAATGCTCCTAAGCTTTATGAGCTCTTCTATAGTGAAGATTACGAGGCATTTAAAGCAGAGTATGAGCGTGTCTTTAACGATAAGTCTATTAAGAAAGAGATTGTTAAAGCTCGAGATATTGCACTTCGAGCACTCACAGAGTCAGCTGAGACAGGGCGTATCTATCTCACTTATATTGATGAGATGAATCGTCATACACCCTTTAAAGATACGATCTACTCTTCAAACTTATGTCTTGAGATCGCTCTACCTACAAAAGCTTACACCGGAATGCCGGATCTCTATTCAGAAGATCCAGTAGGAGAGATTGGTCTCTGTTCTTTAGCCTCGATTGTTGTTGGGCGCGTTTCGGAAGAAGAGTATGAAGAAGTTGCCTACTACTGCGCCTTAATGATCGATAATGTGATCGAGATTATGGAGTATCCGTTCCCATCCTTAGAGACAACGGCAAAAGCTCGTCGCTCAATCGGTGTGGGAATTACAAACCTTGCCCATGAAATGGCGATGCAGAAATTAAGCTACGCCTCACGAGATGGTAAAAACTACATTCACTTTATTGCAGAACGTCACTCTTACTATCTTCATAAAGCGAGCTTGCGCTTAGCCCGAGAGAAAGGGAATGCAGAGTGGATCGATCGTACTAAATACCCTGAAGGTTGGTTGCCGATCGATACTTACAATAAGAATGTTGATGAAGTTCATACCCAAAAATTAGTGTATGACTGGGAAGGACTACGGAAAGAGATTATTGAACAGGGTGGTATTCGCCATTCAGTATTAGAGGCGATGATGCCGGTTGAATCGAGCTCGCAGCTCACAAATACAACAAATGGTCTCTATCCCATTCGTAACTTAAAAGTGATGAAAACCTCAGGCACCGGTAAGAATCTACTTTTAGCGCCCGATATGGATGAGCTTGCGCAATATTACGATATTGCTTGGAATTTAGATTCTAAGGATCTCATCGAAATGTACGCAATTATTCAGAAGTTTACAGGGCAAGCAATTAGTGCAGACCTCTATTTAAACTTACAGAGTCAGCAGACGATTTCGAGCCGTCAATTACTTTCGGACTTTATCTATATGATGAAGCTTGGTTGTAAGACCCGTTACTACCTCAATAGTGCGTCAGGGATTGTGCACGAAGGGTATGAAACGGTAGAAGATGCGAGCTGTGCCGGCGGTGCATGCACGCTTTAAGAGAACTGCTTTATAAGGTTTAACCTTTTAAGTTATTCATGATCGGCGGAGACCTGCAATTTCCGCCGTATAAAACAGGAGTATGTTAATGCAAGAAACATCAATTTTTAATCAGAATAATGACAACTGGCAAACAGGTCAGTATCCGCTCTTTTTAGGTGAGCCACTTGCGCTCTATGATTCGATCAATACGCCATATCCGCGCTTATTTGATCTTTATAAACTTCAAAAGTCTATGGATTGGACAGAAGATGAAGTGAATCTTGAGCAATCGCGCATGGATCTTCTTAACTGTTCGAAAAATAACTACGACATTATGGTGAAAACGCTCGCATTCCAATGGGAGCTTGACTCAGTGGCTTCAAGAACTATTGCGCCGCTCTTTGCACCATTTGTGACGAACTCAGAGCTTTGGGTGATGCTCTCTAAGCAATCTGAGATGGAGAATCTTCATGCATTAACCTATTCTGAGATCATTCGTCAATGTATCTCTGACCCTCAAGAGGTCTTTAAAGAGGTTATGCGTAATGATGAGGTTCTAAATCGCTCAACCACTGTTATTGATGCTTTCGATGAGCTTGATCGCTATGGTGCGCTCTATAAATTAGGCAAAATTGATCGTGAATCTCGCGAGTTAAAATCGGTGATTCTACGTGCCTTTATTGCGCTCTACTGCTTAGAAAAGATCGAGTTTATGAGCTCCTTTGCATGTACCTTTGCACTTGCTGAGCAAAATATCTTCCAAGGTATTGCTAAGCTTGTACAAAAAATCGCTCAGGATGAACAGGTACACGTAATGATGGATGAAGCGGTACTTGAGATTCTCTTTAAAGATCAGGAGTGGGTTGATCTTCTTGAGGAGAATAAAGAGGCGATCCATGAAATTATTCGTACTGTAATCGAGCAGGAGTTTAATTGGAATGATTATCTATTTAGTGAAGGGCGCTCAATTGTTGGGCTCAATAAACCATTGTTAAATGAGTGGGTACTCTGGAATGCTCAAGAGCTCTATGGCTTCTTAGGTTTAGAGAATCCTTATGAGCGTGTTGAGAAGAATCCTCTCTCATGGATGGATAACTGGTTTGATCTTAACAAAACGCAAAACGCTAACCAAGAGATGGATAATACTAACTATCGCTTAAATAGCGTTACTGACGACGTTGAAGATGAGATCTTCGATATCTAAGTAAAAAACATTTAAGAAATATTGAGCGCGGAAGATTATTTGGATTCTTCTGCGCTTTTTTCTGTGCTTATAAATAGAGTAAAATAGCCCTTAGTGAACGAGGGTGATAAAAATACTCAACGAGAGAAATGAATTTCCTTTATCATGTTAGAGGAATAATAATTTCTAAAGGCCGCCATCAATTAAGGCAGGCCATTAATTTGTCCAGAATATGGAGTTGAATTGAATGGAATACTATACAAACGAGTGGTCGATTGATGATGCAGTCGCACTTTTTGAAAAGCCACTTTTTGAGTTACTTTATGAAGCACAAACAGTGCATCGCCAAAATTTTGATCCTACTAAAGTTCAGGTGAGTACGCTTCTTTCGATTAAAACGGGATCTTGTTCTGAAGATTGTAAATATTGTGCACAGAGTGTTCGATATGATACAGGGCTTGAAGCCGAGAAGCTTTTAGAGGTTCAAAAGGTAGTGGAAGAGGCAAAAGCGGCTAAAGCAGAGGGGGCAACTCGTTTCTGTATGGGGGCTGCGTGGCGTAATCCAAAAGCACGGGATATGCCTCTTCTTAAAAAGATGATCGAAGAGGTTAAAGGGCTAGGGTTAGAGACCTGTATGACACTTGGGCACTTAAATGCAGAACAAGCAGAAGAGCTCGCAGAAGTGGGATTGGATTATTACAATCATAACTTAGATACCTCCCCAGAATTTTATGGTGATATTGTCAGCACCCATAGCTATCAGCACCGTTTAGATACACTTGATCATGTACGTGAAGCGGGAATTAAGGTCTGCTCGGGAGGGATTATCGGGCTGGGGGAATCTGTGCGAGATCGGGCATCACTTCTTGTGCAGCTAGCCAATATGGGGACGCCTCCAGAAAGTGTTCCTATTAATCGTCTTATCCCTATTAAAGGTACACCGCTTGAGAATAATGATCAGGTGGATGATTTTGACTTTTTACGTACCATCGCCGTTGCCCGGATTATGATGCCCAAATCGATGGTCCGTCTCTCTGCCGGTCGGGAGACGATGAATGAGCAGCTGCAAGCGCTCTGTTTTATGGCAGGTGCTAACTCTATTTTCTATGGAGATAAATTACTCACAACCCCTAATGCGGACCAAGTGACAGATAAAGAGCTTTTTGAGCGTTTAAATATCACAGCAACTCACGACCCTTATAAAGAGGGGTGCAATCCTCATCAAGCTAAAAATGAGGCTAAAGGAAAGAAAAAAGGGGAAGTAGCATAAGCGTAAAGCTTTATAGCTCTCTTAATTAAGGCTTCTGATTTAGTAACGTTACAGGCTTTAAGAGCGGAGATAATGGAAGCAGGTTAAAGAGGAAATCTCTCTAACCTGCTTTTTTATGCCCTCAATAAATAAAATAGAGATAGGAAAAGATCGAATATCTCTTACAAAAGGGGCTATTCATAGAGATTAATGTATTCAATGTATGAGTAATGATAGCGTCTGAATTGTATAAATGATTTATAGCACTTCTGTTAAGATAATTTTCCAGCCATTATTACGGGCGATAATGGCCGTGGCATTATTGAGGAGATCTTTCATCTCTAAATAATGCTTTGCAGAGTTAGGCGCCATGCGTACCAAGAGTCGGTAGCTTGTTTGAGTATCATTTAAGATTTGGCGTATAGAGAGCTCAATGGTACGAATCGATCTGCAGAGATCTCCATTTTTCGTTTCTATATATTCCCGAAGTTCGCTATCCATTGTTTTATAGATCTCTTCCAACTTAAGGCGATTTTCGGGGGATTCCTCCAAGGTAAAATGTAAGGTTAGAGTATAACCTAAAGAGATATTGCTAAATTTAAGCTTATAAAATTCTGCGGTAGGATAGACAATATTCGCCCCTTCATGATTTAAATAGATCGATTCTGGCGTTTGTCGAGCAACTTTTACTAAACGCTGATCGGGCAGCAGAATAATATCGCCTGCCCGGGTAGGGAACCAAAGTTCATCCATCTTAATAGGGCGTGAGTAGATTTTATCAAGCTGATCGAGCGTAAGGCGGATCTGCCCATTATCAAGCAGTGGGTTTTTAAGATAAGCAGCATAGAGATTGATGCTAGTAATCTCCCAAGGAATACCCTCATAAATAATTCGCTCTCCTTCTCGGGCTTGCCCTAAATTTAAGAAGAGACGCAAACGGCGAATATAGTTCGGAATAGCATTTCTAAAGGTGACCAATAGGGCAAAGAGAATCAACACCGCAAAACCAAAGAGCACCATATTGCCCGATGTGTGTAGAATAACCAAAAACACACTTAGCGCGAGAAGAAAGTTCACCACTTGATAAGCGAGCAGAACAAGACGCCATTTAAAGTTAATTAGGCGGCGTTTTTCAATCTCATATCGCTTAATGAGGTAGGCTGCAATGGCGTTGAGAAGATAGTAGAGGGTAATAGCCACCGCAGAAGCCACAAGCAGGATAATTCCATCATTAGAGATAAAACCCCAGAAATTTTGGGTTAACCGTTCAAAAAATCCGCGGTCATCAGTCATATCGGCAAGTTTTAGTTCAACGATATTATGCTGATGCTCTAAGGTTTTAATAAGGTCATTCCAATCGGTCTGAATATCAAGCACCGCCTTTTTTGCATCTTCCCGGAGCGACTCTTGATTTAAGGCTTGAAGAGCATTCATCCCCTCTTTGGCGAGCTCAATCCGTTCTGCAAGTTCTTTTTCATCCTCCCGTAAGAGATCCTTTTTACGGGCATCTTCGGTCATTCTCTGCATCTTGGCAAAGAGAGGCTGCAAAATCTGCATCACTTCTTGTTGCCAATTGTAATTTACAGGAGTCTTCTCCTCCGCAGGCATAGTAATGGCAAAGCGTGTAGTATCGATCCCGCCTAAAGAGATCTGCTCAAAAAGGGATTGATAATCCCGACGTTGATCATTAAGTTGCTGAATACGTTTCTCTAACTCCGCCTTCTCCTCTTCGGTTAACTCCTCGGTAGGCATCTGTTGGAGCGCTTTTTTCCGTTCAGCAATATCGCTTAAATTTTGCCGAATTTCATTGAGTTTTTGGGGTCTTTCGAGCTCATCTAAAGTTTCTGCAGCCATAAGGGGCTGTAGCGTCAAAAAGGAGAGAATAAAGAGCAGAAAAAGTGTAAGTAGGCTTCTGCCTTTTTTAAGCGGTGCAGGATGATCTTGAGTACTTCTATAATTCTCCGTAACGAGTAGGGCTCGGCTAGGGGTAAGTATCGGCATTTCAAGACTCCTTATTTGGTAATGATAAATCTTTATAAAGATAGCACGCTTTAGAGGATCTGCTGATTTTACTGTAGCTTAATGGCTAGCCCATTAGCGATTCGTTTCCCTAGAGCATTTAGGCTAAATAAGAGAAGTGAGAGAAAGAAGAAGAGAGAAGATTTTGGAAAGGTGTTCACTAAAGCTACAGGCTCGATCTCTAAAAAGAATAAGCCCCGGATAAACTGAACGCCTATTAAGAGGAAGGCACTCAGAAGAAGCAGGGTAAAAAGTGCATGGAGTAGGGGGAAGGCAAGATTATAGAGCGTTAACATCTTACGCAAAAAGGGATGACTGTGATTAGGGGGGAGATATTTTGGTTTTTCGATCGATTCTTCTGCTTTAGGAGCCGTTTTTTGTTGGTAATTCCGAAAAGGATTATTCATTTAATCTTCCTACTTAATCTCTATGAACTCAATAAAAAGGAGCGCTTATGCGCCCCTTCATTATAGAGGAAGTGAAGAAGAAAAGAGGTCTCTTATTCCGTTTTTTCTAAAAACTTTACGCTATCGGGATACTCAAAATCATCATTTTTTCCGCGATGAATAGAGACTTGAGTAAAGGGCATCGTCCAACCCTCTTTCTGGGCAGTGCGTAAACAGGCTTCTTGCGCCATCCTTTGTACCTGAAAGTAGTAGCTTGCAGCTGTTCCTTTCATATCTAAAATCACGGTATAGAGAAGAGAGCGTCCCTCTTCAATTCGGCGAAACTCAACACTAATGCTATTAATCTGCCCTGCAACGCCAGAATCTTCCGCTTCAAGATGGCTCTCTACACCGGCATGAATCTTAGCAAAGACCTCATCGACGGGTAGGTTAAAGTGAGTATAGGCTAACCCAAAATCGATTACCGCATAGAATCCTTTAGAGATATTACGAGGTTTTGCGGCTAAAAACTCATTAGTTGGGTAAATAATGTGAGCGTTAAAGGATTCCAGATAGATCGATTCTGGTGTTTGTCTTAAAACTTCCACATATGTGCCATCAGGAAGGATAAGAGAATCCCCTACTTTACAGGGGAACCAGATCTCATCGAGCAGCACAGGGCGAGAGACCAGTGTCCCAAGCATAGTAACGGTTAAGCGAATACGCCCATTATTGAGCTCCGGATTAACTAAATAGGCAAAATAGAGATTGATCTTATCGATTTTCCACGGCAAACCGTTATAAATTACCCGCTCTCCTTGTCGGGCTTGACCTAAGTTTAGAAAGGTTCTGAGCTCGCTGATATAGGTGGGTAGATAGTTTCTAAAACTTAAAAGAAGAGCAAGAAGAATGAGAATTGCGAGTCCAAAAAGCACCATATCGCCCATGGAGTGCAGCACAACTAGAAGGGAGATCAGTGCAATAATAAAGGTAAAGAGCCGGTAAAATAGCACCATAAAGCGCCATTTTACATTTACACGACGAGTATAGCCTAGCCGTTCTCGGCGATCGGAGAGATAGGATAAGAGTCGGGAAGAGAGGTAGAGAATGGTGAAAAATGTTCCAAATGCAGTGACGAGAATAAATCCCCGACCTTTAATAAACTCAAGAATACTGACCCAAAGGCGCTCAAAAAAGGAGCGGGTATCCTCAAGGGCAAGAAGATTCTCCTCAATAATTTGATACTCTCTTTCGGCATCTTTTCGGTTATTTTCTAAACGCTCATCCAAAAGTTCTAAGCGCTTGCGAACAGGCTCTGAAAGCTCTCCGCGATCCGTTAAAGTCTGTAGATGCTCTTTACTCTTATCAATTGTCTTTAATAGCTCAATAATCTCCTCGTGCCGTTGGCGGAGGTTTTCCCGCACCCGTTGGGTTTGAGTCATTCTCTGCATCTCTGTAAATACAGGTTGCACAATAGTTAGGAGCTCATGTTTCCAATCATAAGGAGCTTCCTCTTCTGTAGGCGTTAAACTAAGGCGGGAAGGCTCAACCCCTAGGGAATCTCGTTCAAAAAGTCGATTAAGCTCGGCTTTTTGGTTACTCAATTGTTGAATACGACGCTCAATCTCTTCTGCATCATTAGGATGTAAGTTCTTTTTAAGCTCCTGCTCAAGTTCTGCTTTATGGCTATCGATCTCTTTAATTGCCAAATGTAGCTGCTCAAATTTATCGCAACACTCTTCTTCAGTAATATTATCTTCATCTGTAAGGGGGAATTGCAGAGCGTGGGGAGTCTTCTTGAGCACTTTTGCATCTATGGTTTCCTCTTTTTGCTCATATTGTGAGATTTCTTCGCTCTCTTTTGTGGCAAATTCCTCTCCATAGAGAAAATTAGGCAACAAAAGGGTAAGTGATAGTAGGGCGCTTACAAGGAGTGTTAAGTATCTTTTTCGATCTGTTTTCGATAAAAAAGAGAGAAGGGCAGCGAGCATAAAAGATCCTTTCGCACAATGGAGTTTAAATGTTTGAGTATTAGAATAGCTACAATTTTATAGCCCCATAAAAGTGGCGGAATATTCTAGCATAAGAAAAGAGCACTTCGTTAATAAGAAGTACTCTTAATCAGTAAAGTAGGGGGCTTTCTAAAATATGCTAGAAAATTGCCCCACTTGACCACGGTGACGAAGCGCATGATCGAGGAGAACAATAGCCAACATCGCCTCTGCAATGGGAGTTGCGCGAATACCTACGCATGGATCATGGCGTCCCTTAGTAATAACGGAGGTTGATTGCCCAGAAGTATTGATCGTCTGTCCTTCTAAACGAAGGCTTGATGTGGGCTTAAGAGCGATATGTGTCACAATCGGTTGCCCTGAAGAGATGCCTCCTAAGATACCTCCTGCATGATTGCTCCGAAAACCTTCGGGAGTGATCTCATCCCGAAACTCTGTACCTAAGGCCTCAATGCATTGAAAACCATCTCCAATTTCTACTCCTTTAACGGCATTAATTCCCATCATCGCATGGGCAATATCGGCATCTAGGCGATCAAAGACGGGCTCCCCTAAACCAATGGGAGGATTTTCCGCAATCACGGTGACCTTTGCACCAATAGAATCCCCAGATTTTCGTAAGCGATCCATAAAGCTTTCTAATTCGGGAATATCCTCCTTGGCCGGCCAGAAAAAAGGGTTATCGGGAAGCTCAATATCGGTTTTATGAAAGGAAGAGGGCTGAATAGGACCTAATTGAGAGAGATAGCCATAGATTTCTGTATTGAAAAGTGTTTTTAACGCTGCTTTAGCAATCCCCCCTGCAGCAACGCGGATTGCCGTTTCTCGGGCACTAGAGCGCCCTCCGCCACGATAATCTCGAAAACCATATTTATGATGGTAGGTAAAATCAGCATGTCCAGGGCGAAAGAGATCCTTTATATCGTTATAATCTTTTGAGCGTTGGTCCTCATTCTCAATAAGAAGCGCAATGGAAGTGCCGGTGGTTTTTCCTTCAAAGACCCCTGAAAGAATGGAAACCCGATCCGCCTCTCTTCGTTGTGTCGTGTGGCGAGATTGTCCGGGCTTACGGCGATCTAAATCAACCTGTAGCATCTCTTCATTGATCTCGATTCCCGGGGGGCAGCCATCAACTATGGCGACGAGTGCTTTTCCGTGACTTTCGCCTGCTGTGCTAACGCTAAATAATTTCCCAATACTATTGCCAGACATCTTCTCTCCCATTAATTGGTGATTGTAGAATTAAAAGTTTTGATTTTTATTGCTTTTATTTAAGATAAACTTTTAATTATGCGCTAAATAAATAAGTGAATCTCCAAAAGAATAGCACTTTTAAGAACTTTGCGAAATGGTTCAAAATGGCTAAATCTTTGCAATTTTTTTCAAAATCACCTTTAAAAAAGGGTTCATTTTAGATAAATAAAAAGGCGAAAATTTTACTTCGCCTTTCTGTTTTTTTGTTGTGTTTAATTGATTAGGATTGTGGGCTATAGAAGCTTGACTCTATTCCCATTAGAGAGCCCAAATTACCTTTTCTTCATCTTTTAAGAGAGCATAAACCTTATCGACATGCGCTTGCTCGGTAACGTAAACATCAATCGTTAAAGAGAGATACTTTCCCGTTCGGCTAAGGGTGCGTTTAATCCGATCGTGGTCAAGATTAGGGTCTACTTCTTTCATAAGATTGATAATGGTCTCTTCAAAATCATTACTATTTTCCCCAGTAACTTTATAGGTAAAATGGGTGGGGAAGTCGATTAAGGCTTCGCCAGTTTCGGGATTAATCATTACATTTTTCTCCAAGTTGTTTTGCCATCTTTATCTTCTAAGACAATACCTTTTTCGGCGAGTTCATCGCGAATGCGGTCAGACTCCGCCCAATCTTTATTAGCGCGTGCTTCGTTACGAGCCTCAATCATCGCATCAATATCGAAGTCGAGCGCCACCTCATCACCTTGTAAGAAACGCTCTGGAGATTCATTTAAGATTCCTAAAATATTGCCTAAGCGTTTTAATAGAGTGTAGTAGAGGGGATCATTTGTACGATTATATTCTGCCGCTGCCTCATGCAGTACTGAGATAGCCAGAGGGGTATTAAAATCATCGTTCATCGCCTCTTTAAAGCGCTCTACAAGAGGATGATTCTCCTTAAAATCAGCCTCTTCGGTAGGTGGATTATTGAGCGCAGTGTAGAGCCGGCGTAGGCCATTTCCCGCCTGTTTTATTGTTTCATCCGAATAGTTAATATGGCTACGATAATGGGCTGAGAGAATAAAGAAGCGCAGGACTTCAGCAGGATACTCTTCTAAAATTTCTCGAATAGTGAAGAAGTTCCCCAGCGATTTACTCATCTTCTCATTATCGATATTGATAAAGCCATTATGCATCCAATAGTTAGCCATAGGCCCATCGTGACAGCCCTCTGATTGGGCAATTTCACACTCATGATGGGGGAATTTAAGATCCATACCGCCCCCATGAATATCAAAATGTTCTCCAAGCTCCTCTTTACTCATGGCAGAGCATTCAATATGCCAGCCCGGGCGCCCTTTACCGAAAGGAGAGTCCCAATAGGGTTCTCCTTCTTTTGCCATTTTCCAGAGTACAAAATCAAGGGGATCTTCTTTATATTGATCCACAGCAATACGCTCTCCCGATCGAAGATCGTCAATGGATTGATTCGAGAGTTTTCCATACTCTTTAAATTCCCGAACGCGATAATAGACATCTCCATTGTCAGCTTGATAGGCCAGACCTTTTTCGATTAAAGTTTCGATCATCTCAAGCATTTCGGCAATGTGCTCTGTTGCTCTTGGTTCTTGATCTGGTTTAAGGATATTAAGGGCCTCACAATCTTCATTCATCTTGGTGATAAATTCAGCGGTAAGCTCATTAATGGTGATGCCTCGTTCGTTAGCCCGTTCGATAATTTTGTCATCAATATCGGTAATATTACGTACAAAGTTGACGTTATATCCCGCAAATCGGAGATAGCGATTGATCATATCAAAAGCCACTAAAGAGCGGGCATGGCCGATGTGGCAATAATCATAAACCGTCATTCCACATACATACATATTGACCTGATTCTCTTTAATGGGAATAAATTCTTCTTTTTTACGGCTAAGACTATTATAAATTTTGATCATATCTTTCTCGTTTTATTATCGATAAGAGAGGGTTTAAAAGGTCGTATTTTAGCCTATTTACCTAGATTAATCATCTATTGAGTAAGCGCTTTTATAGCCATTTTCAGTCAAAAAATAGATAAAAGGCAAGTAAGGGAAGGGTGCAACTGCTCTTTTTGTTTAAATTTGGTGATAGAAAGTGGAAATGCGAACCGTTTTCATTAAATGTTATACTGAATATTAGCCCTAAAATCGGGTGATTTTAAGCTTTTAGGGCTATTTAAGAATTGCTTTAAGATTGCTTGAAAAGATCAATAAAACCAGAATAAAGCCGTAATAGACTCCCCATATACCTAAAATAAAAAATAACGAAAGGACGATATGATTCGAATAAAAGCGCCCCAACATCTCCCTCCAACGCCTCTATTAATTGCTATTTTATCGTTAATGGCGGCCTTTGCACCGCTTTCGATTGATCTCTATCTTCCTGCTTTTTTACAGATTCAAGAGGGGCTCAATGCCACGGATGCTCGTGTTAAGCAGACTTTAACAGCTTTTTTAATAGGCCTTTGCCTTGGGATGATGTTTTATGGTCCTTTATCGGATAAATATGGGCGAAGAAATTTGTTACTTATCGGCGCAATGATCTATACCGTAACCAGTATTATTGGCGCCTTTGCCACAGATATTGATCAACTTCTTTATGCACGCTTTATTCAGGCAATTGGGGCAGGAGCATGTATGGTGGTAGGCAGAGCGATTATTCGTGATGTCTTTAAAGGTAAAGAAGTCGCGGTGATGATGTCAGTAGTGCAGGTGATCTTAATGATTGCCCCCCTTTTAGCGCCGCTTTTAGGGGTGGGAATGCTTTTTCTTTTTAAGAGCTGGCGAGCACTCTTTATTGTTTTGGCCTTTTTTGGTGCAATTGTTCTCTTTTCTACGCTCTTTTTTATCCCCGAAACTTATAAAAAAGAGGAGCGGCCAGAGGTGAGTATTCTCGGCACCTTCTATAATTACATTAAAATTTTATTAAAACCCCGTTCATTAGGGGCCATTTTGGGATGCGCTCTACCTTCCGGTTTTGTTTTTGCCTATGTTACTGGCGCATCTCACCTCTACCAGGAGCAATATGGCATTAGTGAATTGGGATTTAGCCTCTTTTTTGGTTTAAATATTTTGGGTGTAATTGCCAGTGCTCTGTTAAATATTGTAATGCTTCGCCGTTATTCGGTAGAAGCCTTAATTCTCTTTGGCTTAACATGGATGGCGCTTGCCGGGGTCTTAACGTTATTTGTGGCGCATAAATCGCTGGTGGGCTTTTTTGTCTCTACCTTTGCATTAATGTGTGTTTCCGGATTTGTGGGGAATAATTTAGTTTCTAAAATTATTGAGATGAATTATCACATGGCAGGAGCGGCGATGGCTTTAAACTCAGCTTCCCAATTTTTTATAGGGGCGATCGCTAGCTATATCGTTACCCAGCAGCAGGGAATAATGACAAGCGTGATGGGCATCTGTGGTATTAGTGCATTGATCTTTTATCTATTTTTCTCAAGACCTTGGAAAAATAGGGAGTAGTTCAACACTAGTTTAATTTCTAAAGGCATAAAGCTAGATATAAAGATCAATGTAAAAAAAGCCTAGTCTTATTCGATTTAGACTAGGCTTCTTAAATTGAAATATCGGGGGAGACTATTTCCCTAAATCTTCAAAGAATTTTTTTACGCCATCAAAAAAGCTATTTTGCTGCGGAGCGTGATTCTCTCCAAGCGTTTCGCCAAATTTGCGTAACATCTCTTTCTGTTCTTTGTTAAGTTTTACCGGTGTTTCTACCTTAATTGTGCAGTAGAGATCCCCTTGTGCGCCTCCGCGAACAGGTTTAACCCCTTTACCACGAAGTCTAAATACACGATCGGTTTGGGTTTCTGCTGGGATCTTTAGATTTACACGACCATCAAGGGTAGGCACTTCAATCTCGCCACCTAAAGCTGCGGTGACAAAACTGATGGGGACTTCGCAATGAAGATGCTGATCTTCCCGGGTAAAGATTGCATGTTTTTTAACACGAATCTGCACATAGAGATCCCCACTTGGCCCACCGTTTTCACCTGCTTCTCCTTCTCCTGAAAGACGGATACGATCCCCAGTATCTACGCCGGCGGGGACCTTAACTTCAAGAGTTTTCTCTTTGCGAATATTGCCAGATCCATGGCAGTGAGAACAAGGATTTGTAATTTTCTTCCCGCGTCCACGACAATCTGGACAGGTCTGCTGTACTGCAAAGAATCCTTGAGAAACACGAACTTGTCCCATGCCATTACAAGTTGTACATGTGACAGGTTCAGAGCCCTCTGCTGCTCCAGAACCGTTACAGTAGTGACAATGTACAGTTGTGGGAACTTTAATACGGGCAGTGGTGCCAAATACAGCCTCTTCTAAAGTAATATCGAGCTGATATCCAATATCATCTCCTCGGTAGGCCCGATTCGCTTGTCCACCTCCCCGAGCCCCGAAGATATCTCCAAACATATCGCCGAAGATATCTCCAAAATCACCGCTAAATCCGCCTCCAAAGCCACCGCCGCCAGCACCTGCCTGACCATTCACACCAGCATGACCAAACTGATCGTACATCCGGCGTTTCTCTTCATCATAGAGGACTTCATACGCTTTCTGTACTTCCTTAAATTTCTCTTCCGCTTCCTCTTTATTATCGGCATTGCGGTCGGGGTGATATTTCATTGCTAGGCGTCGATACGCCTTACGGATCTCATCTTGAGTTGCGGATTTCGCTACTCCTAAGACTTCATAATAATCGCGTTCTGCCATCTGTTCACTTATCCTCAATTATCTATAGTTCGATTATGACATCGCTCTATTTTCGTCAATATTTTAAACTTTAAAACTTCCAATATTAAACCTTTAATCTTTAGAGAATCTTTAGCTTGATTGAATAGAGTAAGGCTCTCTAAAGATTAAGGGTCTAGTTGGGGAGAGCTTGTAATAATGTGCCGGGCTATTGATTGAAAAAGAGGATACCTCAAATGAGGTATCCCTTTTTGTTTAAAGTTAGCGATTAAGAACTATTTGTTCTCTTTATCGTCTTTAACTTCTTCAAATTCTGCATCTACAACATTTTCATCTTTTGCATCTGCTGTATCTGCACCTTCAGCTGCTTCACCTTGGGCTGCGTAAGCTTTTTGCGCTAACGCGCCAGCAAGTTCAGTGAGCTTCTCTGTTTTTGCTTGAATATCTGCAATATCATCACCTTTTGAAGCCTCTTTAAGTGCTTCAATAGCTTCTTCAATGGCTTTCTTCTCATCCTCTTCTACTTGCTCAGCAAGATCTGTTAAGGATTTTTCAGAAGCGTGAATCATCTGCTCTGCAGTATTACGGGCTGTAACGAGCTCTTGGAACTTCTTATCTTCTTCTGCATACTTTTCTGCATCTTTCACCATCTTTTCGATATCTTCTTCAGAAAGACCAGAATTTGAACGAATCTGAATCGATTGCTCTTTACCAGTTGCCTTATCTTTTGCCGATACATTCATTACGCCGTTGGCATCAATATCGAAAGTAACTTCGATCTGTGGAGTACCACGGGGTGCAGGTGGAATATCGGTAAGATCAAACTGACCAAGAGAGTGATTCTCAGACGCTTGTGGACGCTCACCCTGAAGAACATGAATAGTCACTGCAGGCTGATTATCGGCCGCTGTTGAGAAGATCTGGCTCGCTTTGGTCGGGATCGTAGTGTTTTTGTCGATAAGCTTTGTCATTACGCCGCCCATCGTCTCAAGACCAAGGGAGAGAGGGGTGACGTCAAGAAGAAGAACATCTTTAACATCGCCACCTAAAACACCACCCTGAACCGCCGCACCTGACGCTACAGCTTCATCGGGGTTAACATCGCGACGTGGATCTTTACCAAAGAACTCTTTTACCTTCTCCTGAACCTTCGGCATACGGGTTTGTCCGCCCACTAAGATAACATCATCAATCTGTGCAGCTGAGATACCCGCATCTTTAAGTGCAACACGGCAAGGCTCTAAAGTACGCTCGATAAGATCTTCCACTAATGATTCAAGTTTTGCGCGAGTCATCTTAATGTTTAAGTGTTTAGGACCCGTGCTATCTGCGGTGATATAGGGAAGGTTGATCTCGGTCTGCTGAGCAGATGAGAGCTCAATCTTCGCATTTTCACCCGCATCTTTAAGACGTTGTAAAGCTAAAGGATCATTATGAAGATCGATGCCGGACTCTTTCTTAAATTCTTCTACAAGATAGTTGATGATTGCATTATCAAAATCTTCACCTCCTAAGAAGGTGTCACCATTTGTAGAGAGAACTTCAAACTGTTTGTCTCCATCAATGTTGGCGATCTCAATGATAGAGATATCAAAAGTACCGCCCCCTAAGTCAAACACTGCAATCTTACGCTCATCACCGGTCTCTTTATCCATACCATAAGCAAGCGCAGCTGCAGTAGGCTCGTTAATAATACGTTTAACATCTAAGCCCGCGATTTTACCAGCGTCGATAGTGGCTTGACGCTGCGCATCGTTAAAGTATGCCGGTACAGTGATGACAGCTTCAGAGACTTTTTCGCCTAAATAATCTTCTGCTGTCTGCTTCATCTTCATCAAGATACGAGCAGAAACCTCTTGGGGAGCCATTTTTTGACCATCTTTAACTTCAACCCAAGCATCACCATTATCTGCCTTGATAATAGAGAAGGGGACAACTTCACGATCTTTAACAACTTCTGAATCATCAAAACGGCGACCAATTAAACGCTTAATCGCAAAGAGCGTATTTTTAGGGTTTGTTACTGCCTGACGTTTTGCAGGCTGTCCTGTTAAAACCTCATCATCTGTGTAAGCTACGATAGAAGGGGTGGTGCGCTCACCTTCAGCATTTTCAATAACGCGAATCTTATCGCCTTCCATAACGGCAACACAGGAGTTGGTTGTACCTAAGTCAATACCAATAATTTTGGCCATATCTATCTACCTCTAAAGTAAAAATTATTATAAAAATATGAGTAAGAACTTTAAATTTTGGCGCTTAAAGAAGGACTGCTTTTTTAGTTTCTTTCGCGCTGAGTTTATCTATTAAATCTTTATCTGAAAGTAATATGGGGCTCGCTTTTTGATCTTCAAGGCTCTAGTTGTATTTTTTTTAATCAGAATCAAGAGAAAAGAAAAAGCACCTTGCGGTGCTTAAGAGTTATTTTCTTAAAGAGCGATCGGGAGTAGTCGATTTTTACTTCTCTTCTCTTTCACCAAAGATTGCGCTCCCAATACGAATAATGGTGGCGCCTTCTAAAATTGCAAGTTCTAAATCCCCACTCATTCCCATTGAGAGCTCTGTTGCCGCGTTAGTAAGTAGGTTCTGACCTTTAGCCTCTTCTAAAAGTTCTCTTAAAAGTGCAAAACCTTCTCGCACTTTTTCGGTATTTTGGCTCTGTAAGCCGATCGTCATTAAACCTTTAATCTCTAAACGATCAAATTCTTTTAAAGACTCTAAAAAAGGAAAGAGCTCTTCTGGCATGACCCCACCTTTTTGGGGCTCTCGAGAGGTGTTTACCTGAATCATCACCTGTCGTTTAAGATGATTGGTAATGCAATAGTTATGAATACGGCGAGCAATGCGAAGCCGATCAACACTCTGAATGCAGTGGGCTAGGGCAGTTACCTCGGCCACTTTATTGCCTTGAAGAGCGCCAATAAAATGGCTCTCTCGGGGAGTAATCGATTCGCCTTTAATCTCTTCTTGAATAGCAGGATATTTCGCACTTAGTTCTTGTGCCCGATTTTCCCCAATCAGCCCATAGCCTAGATTAATCGCATGATTAATTTCTGCTGGGGTACGGGTTTTTGTCGCAAGAAGTAATTTTATGGAGGCTGGATCACGTCCTGCTTCCTTCGCCGCTGCCTCTATTCGCTCAGTAATAGCGGCGAGATTATTCTCAATGAGTTGTGCTCTCTCTTCTGTTAGTAGCTGTTCAGGATAATGCTCCATATCTCTCCTAAAATCATCTAAAATTAAAGCAATTTAAATCCAACTTAACTTCATAGGCACCTAAAAGTTAAGGCCTTAAAGTTAATAGCCCTTTTTCGGGTCAATATCGAGTGATTTTAATTTGCGATAGAGGTTTGTGCGCTCCATGCCTACTCTTTCGGCGAGATTGGCGATATTACCTTCAGAGCGTTTATATTGGGCGATAAGGTATGCACGTTCAAACTGCTCTCGGGCTTCACGGAGGGGAAGTTCTAAAGAGAGTTGCCCAATCTCTTGGTTCTCTTCTTCTTGAAAAAGCTTGCCCTCTTCGAGCTCTGCGTT
The DNA here is from genome assembly GCA_030150405.1 of Ignatzschineria sp. Lineage (GTDB taxonomy): Bacteria > Pseudomonadota > Gammaproteobacteria > Cardiobacteriales > Wohlfahrtiimonadaceae > Ignatzschineria. The sequence goes on along the minus strand of JASLFU010000022.1, from coordinate 51,723 downwards.
TACCTCATCGAGCGAGACCTCATCGCTTTTACCAAGCACTAAGAGCCGCTGGATCAAATTACGCAATTCGAGATAGTTACCATGCCAATCGTGATTACGAAGACGATTTTGCGCAGCAATAGAGAAATGACGATAGGTCAGATGTTTTACATCAACAAAATGATGTACATAGTAGGAGATCAACTCTGGAACATCTTCAGGATGTTCCGATAGCGCTGGAATCTGGATAGTTAAAACGTTAATGAGATGCCAAAGTTCGGCGCTAAATTTTCCATTTTTAACCCGTTGAAATAGCTCTCGTTCTCCAGAAAAGATAAAACGAACATCGGGTTGATCGATCTCCCCGCTCTCAGGATCGAGATAAGTAGGGGTATCAAGAAGAGTATAGATAAATTGTTGAGCTGCTGAATCTGTTTTATCAATATCTCGAAGATGGAGAAAACCTCCGCGAACCTGATTAAGAAGTTGATATCGTTCCGATTTGTCTCCTAAAAGGGACTCTAAATCGGTGCTAGAGAGATTACCTAAGCTCAGCTCCACAAAGGGCATTTTAGAGCGTTCTGAAAGGGAATGAATATAACTAGCAAGCCCTGAAGTTTCAGAACCTGCATCTGCTAATAGAAGAATATTTCCTTCGGCTTTTGCCGCACTTTGAAGATTTTCCCGAAGGGTCGCCATCAATTCGCTACGGCCAACAGGCTCAAAAGGTGTGGGAATTTCATATTCAGGTTTAAGTTCTTTGGGGGTGGCTGTTATTGTCGGGGGCGTGCTAGCATCCTCTAAAGTCTTTTCCACCACCATTAAAAGCTTAGCTAAGGTGAGCGGCTTTTCTAGAAAATCTGAGGCGCCAAGCTTCGTTGCTTCAATGGCATGTTCGAGCGTTCCATGCCCGCTCATCATAATAACGGGGCAGAAATTCTCCTCTTCACGCCACATTTGTAAAAGTGAGATGCCATCGATATCGGGCATCCAGATATCCAGTAGGATAAGGTCAGGTGTTCGTTCTGCCTTTAAGGCTTTCGCTTCCTCCCCATTATAGGCGACGCCAACGTCATAACCTTCATCTTGGAGGATATCGCTCACAAGATCACAGATATCCTTTTCATCATCAACAATTAAAATGTAGGGTTGCTCTTTACTCATGGGTATCCTGTCTATTGATCTGTCGATTTCTATGAAGTCATCGTTCTGATAAGGGGGAGGTGAATCCCTATTAAAATAGTACTATTCACCTATTGTTAATACTGAATAATTAATAAAAAAGGGAGCTTAAACTCCCTTTCTATTATAAACGATCTTTTTCGATAAGATGATCATTCCTTTTTAGCGGCTGCTTTTTTCTTAGCCGGTGCTTTTTTAGTGGTAGCCTTTTTGGTCGTGCTTTTTTTTGTGGTGGCTCTGCGGCGTCCACGGGCAGGAGCTTTTGCAATAAGCTCTTTACATTCCTCTAAGGTTAAAGAGGCAGGCTCTACATCTTTAGGAATCTTAGCATTCTTCTTACCATCGGTAACATAGGGTCCATAGCGGCCATTAATGACTTCGATTAAGGTATCTCCATCTTGGAAGCTATTAATATACTTCGCAGCTTCTGCAGCCTTATGAGCATTCACGACTTCCATCGCACGCTCAAAAGTCACTGTATATGGATCATCCTCTTTAAGAGAAGCAAACTTACGAGGACCATATTGAATGTAAGGACCAAAGCGGCCAATATTTGCTCGGATCTCATATCCATCATCTCCCTCGCCTAAAACGCGGGGAAGACGGAAGAGTGCAATTGCTTCTTCTAGTGTAATGGTATCGATACTCTGTCCGGGCAGTAGTGAGGCAAAGCGGGGTTTTTCTGCATCTTCATTATCCGCTTGTGTCTCCCCGATCTGTGCAAAAGGCCCATAACGGCCAATACGTACAGAAACGGGTTTTCCTGATTTTGGATCTTCCCCTAAAACTCGAGCTTGAGCTACATCAGCACGGGAGACATTCTCTTCAACATATTCGCATCGTTCAATAAAAGGTGTCCAGAACTCTTCCATTAAGGGGATCCAATCTGCTTCCCCGCGGGAGATCTCATCGAGGCTATCTTCCATCTTCGCGGTAAAATCGTAATCGACGATCTGAGTGAACTCATTAGTTAAAAAGCGCGATACTATTTTCCCCATATCGGTGGGAATAAAGCGTCTTGCATCAAGCGTGACATATTCGCGATTTTGCAGAGTAGAGATGATCGAAGCATAGGTAGAAGGGCGGCCAATGCCATACTCTTCTAATGATTTAACTAACGAAGCCTCAGTATAACGGGGTGGTGGCTCTGTAAAGTGCTGATTGGGAATCACCTCCGTTAAATTAATTGCCTCGCCTTCCTTCATCTCAGGAAGAATCCGATCTTCCTCTTTTTGATCCTCTTTCTCATCATCTACATCTTCTAAATAGAGGCTCATAAATCCGGGAAATGCAATCGTTGAACCGGTTACGCGGAAGGTATGAACACCTTTCTCTCCAAGATCAATGGAGGTCGTATTCATGATCGCTGATTCCATCTGCGAGGCAACTGCACGCTTCCAGATAAGCTCATACAATCTAAACTGATCAGAGCTTAAGTAAGGCTTTACAGACTCTGGCGTACGGTAGACTGAAGTAGGCCGAATCGCTTCGTGCGCTTCTTGCGCATTTTTAGCTTTTGTTTTGTAAATACGAGGCGATTTAGGTAGATATTCAGCCCCATGTTCTTTGCCGATATAACTACGAATATCCTCTAAAGCTTCATTAGAGAGCGTAACAGAGTCGGTACGCATATAGGTAATAAGTCCGATCGTTTCGCTGCCTAAATTGATCCCTTCATAAAGATCTTGTGCAGTGCGCATTGTGCGGGAGGTACTAAAACGTAATTTACGGGAAGCCTCCTGCTGTAGAGTAGATGTAGTAAAGGGGGCGGTAGGGTTGCGGCGACGCTGTTTCTTCTCAACAGAGTAAACAGGGATAGCATCGCCAAACTTTTGGGTAATGCTCTCTACAACGTTTTTGGCCATTTTTTCATCGGTGAAGCTAAATTGCTCTACTTTTTCGCCGTTATATTCCGTCAAACGTCCTGAAAAGGTGCTCTTCTCTTTATTAAGATCCGCCACGATAGACCAATACTCTTGAGATTCAAAAGCATTAATCTCATCTTCCCGCTCGACAATCATCCGCAAAGCAGGGGATTGGACTCGTCCAGCAGAAAGGCCGGGGCTAATCTTTTTCCATAAAAGCGGGGAGAGATTGAAGCCCACAAGATAATCTAATGCTGTACGAGCTTGTTGCGCTTCAACTAGATCCATCGCAAGCTCTCGGGGATTAGCTACCGCATCTTGAACGGCGCCTTTTGTAATCTCGTTAAAAACAACGCGGGAGATCTTCTTGCCTTCTAAAGCATTTTTCTCCTTGAGATATTCTAAAATATGCCAAGAGATCGCCTCTCCCTCTCTATCCGGGTCCGTTGCGAGCATGAGGTTGTCAGCTTTTTTAAGCGCCTTTTCAATGGCGGTTAAATGCTTTTTATTTTGGCTGATTACTTCATATTTCATCTCGAAGTTATTATCTGGATCCACGGAGCCTTGTTTTCTTACAAGTGCACGTACGTGACCAAATGAGGCAAGAACCTCAAAATCTTTCCCGAGATATTTTTCTATTGTTTTTGCTTTTGCTGGGGACTCAACAATGACCAGAGATTTGCTCATCTATCTGTAAATAATCCTATTAGTCAGCGAATAAATTTGGTTCAAATAAGGGTCTGATTTGCTATAATGCAGCCGTTTATTTGGCTAAAAGAGTAAGTAGTTTGATTAATTTATTTTAATATTTCAAGCTATGCTCCTAAATTAACTTAATTTCGAAGTGTGTAAACTATGTATTTTGAACAGAGAAAACAGAGACGCTCATTTAAATGGATCTATCTTATTCTTTTTGTGGCCTTCATTATTTGGGTCATGCTTGATGAGACCGATAAAGAGAGTGAAGATAATCAGGTCATTGAGATAGAGCTTCCAAGATAATGATGAATAAACCAACAAAAGGCGGTCTAGCGAGAATTTTCCACGCCTTTTTTTACTCCCTCAATGGTTTAAAACTAGCCTTTAAACATGAGGCAGCCATTCGGCAAGAGCTCTTTGCGGGGCTCTTTGTTATCCCTGCGGCTTTTTATCTTGCCGACAGTGGTGTGGAGTTGGCACTCCTTCTTGGGAGTGCAGTTTTAATATTTTTAATGGAGTTAGTCAATTCAGCTATTGAGGCGGTGGTCGATCGCATAGGAGCTGAGATTCATCCCCTTTCAGGGCAGGCTAAGGATATCGGCTCTGCATTAGTATTTGTGGCGATTATTCTCTTTATAGTTGTGTGGGCGGCTATTCTTTTTTATTAGAGTGTTTTTTTAGAATAGCTGTAAGAGTAGAACCGGAAGTTCAAAACAATATTTCAATAGGTAAGGAAAGAATACGTGATAGTTTTAGGGATCGAGAGTTCATGTGATGAGACTGGGGTAGCCTTGTATGATGAGGAGAGAGGTTTAATCGCTCATCAACTCTACTCGCAAATCGAACTTCATGCTAAATACGGGGGGGTTGTACCTGAGCTTGCATCCCGAGATCATATCCGCAAGTTGCCTATTTTAGTAAGCGCTGCTGTAGAAGAGGCAGGAATCGCCTTTCAAGATATAGATGCTGTAGCCTTTACAGAGGGGCCGGGGCTGATCGGGGCGTTAATGGTGGCCGCCTCCTATGCGCAAGGGTTAAGTCTGGCATTAGATATTCCTATTTTAGGAGTTAATCATATGGAGGCACATCTTATGGCAGCTATGCTCGAGGAAGATGCGCCTGAATTCCCATTTGTGACGCTCTTAGTTTCTGGCGGCCATACTCAATTGGTCTTAGCCAAATCATTTGGTGAATATGAGCTATTAGGGGAGTCGCTCGATGATGCTGTGGGGGAGGCTTTTGATAAAACAGCCAAAATTATGGGATTGCCCTATCCTGGAGGCCCTGAGCTAGAAAAACTAGCCGCAAAAGGAGATCCTTCCCGATTTAAATTTCCACGTCCAATGCTTGATCGCCCTGGTTTAGAGTTCAGTTTTAGTGGCATTAAAACGCGCGCCTTGTTAACGATTGAGGAGCATACTGAAGAGGATTACCCCGATATTGCTGCCGGTTATCAGGAAGCCTTAGTAGATACTTTAATCCGTAAAGCATTTCGAGCATTAAAAGAGACAGAGACAACCGAGCTCGTAGTCTCTGGAGGTGTTGGGGCAAATAAACTTTTACGTTCAGAGCTTTTAACAAGAGCAGAGCGCTTAGGAGTAAAAGTCTTTTTTCCGCGCCCCGAGTTTTGTACAGATAATGGGGCTATGGTGGCTTATTTAGGATATGAGCGCTTTAAACGCCAGCAATCAACAGAGAGAGTCAACCTAAAAGCTCGTTGGCCAATCGATACTATTGGTAAAGAGCAGGAAGAGTAGAAGTATGAATAGAGAGCGAAAAAAGAGTTTAGAGCTTCGTTGGCAAGCATTGATTCCACAAGAACGCTTAGGAGTTGAGGAACTCGATATCGCTCCCAGTTACCGTACTGATTTTCAAAAAGATTACGATAGACTCATCTTTTCGGCTGCTTTTCGGCGCTTACAAGATAAAACGCAGGTTTTTCCGTTAGCTCAAACCGATTATGTGCGCACCCGTTTAACCCACAGCTTAGAGGTCAGCAGTGTCTGCCGTAGTTTAGGGACTATGCTTGGGGAGAGATTGGTTTCAGAATATGATCTGCCTGGTCTAAAGTCGGCTGATATAGGAGCTATTTTAGCAGCCGCAGCATTAGCTCATGATATTGGTAACCCTCCCTTTGGGCATGCCGGTGAGGATGCCATTAGCCGTTTTTTTAGGCGAAACCCTGTAGGGCAAAAAGTGCTTTCAGAGATGTCTGTAGAAGAGCAAGCAGATCTGCTCGCTTTTGAAGGGAATGCACAGGCCTTTCGTGTGCTTACTAAATTGCAAAACCCCAATAACCGGGGAGGCTTGCAGCTTTCTCTTCCTGTTATTGCTTCCATCATTAAATATCCTTGTGCAAGTCTAAATAAACCGGAAGAGAAGAATATTGCCTATAAGAAGTTTAATTATTTTCAAGCAGAGCGAGAGCTTTTTGCACATTTTGCAAAAAGAGCAGGCTTAGTTGCCCATCCCAAAAATAGTGGGGCTTGGTATCGACATCCTTTTGCTTATCTCCTAGAGGCGGCAGATGATATCTGTTATCACTTGGTTGATTTAGAAGATGCTTATCGTCTCTCTTTAGTTTCAGGTACAGAAGTGATCGGCTTCTTTAAATCAATTATTACGGCAAATAACCGTTATCCTGAAAAGAGGCTTTCCACCATCGCTCGAGAAAAGGATCGCGTAGAGTATTTGCGAGCCTTTTCAATTGGTGTCTTGATTGATGAGGTGATTGAAGTTTTCTTTAAAAGAGAACAGGAGATTTTGGCGGGCAGTTATCATCAGGCTCTTTTAGAAGAAGTTCCCTCGGCTCAAGCTTTAAGAGAGATTAAAAAGTTTTCTCGAGAGAGTATCTACCTCTCTAATGAAGTTTTAAAAGTAGGCATTGCCGGTTTTAAGGTGATCGAGACGCTTCTCGAAGAATTTGTAGAAGCGGTAGAACAGGCCTCAAGAGGGCAAGGGGGAGCGAAAACAGAGATGTTGCTAAGTTTCTTGCCGGATCAGTTTTTTGATGCAGAGAGAAAAGTTCCGACAAAACCTTATGAGCGCATGTTAAGAGTTACTGATTTTATTTCGGGAATGACCGATCGGTATGCGGTAAAAGTATTCAAAATGATGACGGGGGTTGATTTGCCCGCTTAACTCTTGTTAAATAGTGCCTGCCTAAGTATCGGGCAGGGCCTTTTACGTCTTTTATATTTGACAGATATCAAGATTTAAAAGCTTGATTCTTGTAAGATATGGTCACACGATATTTATTTTAACATTGATGGGATGATTTATGATGTTTGTTAATTTTTGGGGGAACTATGGGACATACTAAAAGTCTTCATGATCGTTACGAGTACGGAGTGATCCGTGGTCTCGTAATTAGTACTCTGTTTTTCGGAGCACTAGGATTATCGGCGGGACTGTGGGCAGCATTAGAGTTAACATGGCCAGTGTTAAACTTTGATTCTCCAGCACTCTCTTTCGGACGTCTTCGTCCCGTTCACACAACGTTAGTGATTTTCGGTATGGGGGGCTCTGCGCTCATCGGTACCTCATTCTATGTTGTGCAAAGAACTTGTCAGGTGCGCCTCGCATATCCAATGCTTGCTTACTTCGTTTGGATCGGTTGGACGATTGTATTCACATTAGTTCCAATCTCCTACATGATGGGCTACACGCAAGGTAAAGAATACGCTGAGTTTGAGTGGATCTTTGACTGGGCAGTAGCGGTGATTTGGCTCTCTTACTTCTGGGTGTTTATCAACACTATTTTACGTCGTAAGCAGAAGCACATCTATGTAGCTAACTGGTTCTATTTAGCATTCATCCTAGCAACTACACTTCTTCACGTATTTAATAACCTCACGATTCCAGTATTTGGCGCTGCAGGTCTTAAATCGTACAACTTATTCAGTGGTGTACAAGATGCGATGGTTCAGTGGTGGTATGGTCATAACGCGGTAGGATTCATTCTTACAGTTGCGTTCTTAGGAATGATGTACTACTTCGTACCCAAAGAAGCAGGACGTCCTGTTTATTCATATCGTCTCTCAATTGTTCACTTCTGGGCGTTAACCTTCCTCTACATGTGGGCAGGTGCGCATCACTTACACTGGACTTCATTACCCGACTGGGTTTCATCACTTTCAGCAACATTCTCGATTCTTCTTCTTCTCCCTTCATGGGGTGGAATGATCAACGGGATTATGACGCTTTCAGGTGCATGGGATACTATCCGTACTAACCCAATTATCCGCTTTATGGTTGTTGCACTTTCATTCTACGGTATGAGTACGTTTGAAGGTCCTCTCATGAGCTTACGTTCAGTTAACGCATTATCGCACTATACAGACTGGACAGTAGGTCACGTTCACTCAGGAGCCCTTGGTTGGGTAGCAATGATCACATTCGGTTCGCTCTACCATATGGTTCCACGCGTATTTGGCGCGAAGATCTATAGTGAGCGTCTCATCTTTGCACACTTCTGGTTAGCGACGATCGGTATTGTTGTATATATCGTATCTCTCTGGGTGGCAGGTATTGGTCAAGGGATGATGCTCCGTGCATTTGATCCTGAGTACGGTACGCTTCTATTTGAATTTATCGAAACTGTTAAATTCATGCATACCCCTTACATCTTTAGAGCGATTGGTGGCGGTCTCTTCTTACTCGGTGCAGTAATCATGATCATCAACTTTGCTATGACTATGATTATCGGTTCACGCGAACAAGCAGACAGTAACGCTCAAATTCCTACTGCTACAGCGCACGCTTAAGGAGATATATTTAAATGATTAAACATGAACGTTTAGAGAAAAACGCAGGATTATTACTCCTCTTTACGCTAGTTATTATTAGTATCGGAGGATTAATTGAGGTAGTTCCTCTCTTCTACATCGATGGCACGATCGAAGAGGTGAAAAAAGAGATCACCGAGCCGAAGTTAGATGAAAATCTACAGCCAGTTTTCGATGAAGATGGTAATCCAGTGATGGTAACTCGCGAAGTAGATGCGATTCGTCCTTATACTCCTTTAGAGTTTTTAGGTCGCAATATCTATGTAGCAGAAGGTTGTTATAACTGTCACTCACAGCAGATCCGTCCTATGCAGGATGAGTTCAACCGCTACGGTCACTACTCCCTTGCGGCAGAATCGCAATTTGATAAGCCGTTCCAGTGGGGTTCACGCCGTATTGGTCCTGACTTAGCACGCGTAGGTGGCAAAATGGATAACCAGTGGCATGTTGACCACTTAGTTGATCCAAAGAGCCGTGTACCCGATTCAATCATGCCACGCTATCCATGGTTGCTTGAAAGAGATCTTCATTACGCAGATCTTAAAGAGCACATGAAAGCAGCACGTATCGCAGGTATTCCTTATTCAAAAACTCAAGAAGAGTATGAAGCTAATATCGAGCGCTTCGGCTTAGAAGTTGCCAATATGTTAGTGATCGACTTAGCAATCGAAAACCTTGAAGCACAAGCGAAAGAGGGTAATTTCGATATGAATCCTGAGCGTTTAACGCAGATGGATGCGATTGTAGCTTACCTTCAGGTATTAGGTACGATGGTTGAGTTTAAAGAAGACCAGGGCGTTGAATTTAGTGAATTCCGTTAATAATCAGATAGGAGAGATGTAGATGATGGATTTTTTCATGTGGTTTACCGATATGGGTAACAGCAAAACAGCAGCAGCTGTAATTTTCTTTACGACCTTTGTGGGGATCCTCATCTACACCTTCACTGGTAAAGAACGTAAAAAACGTTTTGACGAGTATCGCTATATTCCATTTATGGATGATGAAGATTTTATCTTTGATGATAAAAAGAGAGATCAGCAATAGGCTCATCTTTAGGCTTCATGGTCAAAATGATTGAGGAATAACACAATGAGTGACAACATTAATAATAAAGATTTTGAAAACTTAGAAGGTCAAACAACAGGACATGTGTGGGATGGGGACCTTCAAGAATATAACAACCCGCTCCCGAGATGGTGGCTACTTGCTTTCTATGGCACGGTAATCTTCTCCATCGGCTATTGGATTCTTTTCCCAACTTGGCCATTACCTAACTCCTTTACAAAAGGGGTTTATAAAGTGGAGATCAATAAACCTGTTAAAGATAGTGAAGGGGCTTATCAAGTAGATCCTGATAATCCAGATCAGTTCTTAACAGAAACAGTTAAAGCAAACTGGAACACCCGTACACGTCTTGCTAATGAGTTACAATTCTCATCTGAAGCAATGAAACGTCATGAAAACTTTACCGCTTTAATGGAGATGTCTACTGAAGAGATTCTCGAAGATCCTGAGATGACTAAATTCTCAGAAAGAGCAGGTAAAGCGCTTTTCGGTGATAACTGTGCAACATGTCACGGTGGAAATGCGACCGGGGTTGTAGGGATGTATCCTAACTTAACCGATAACGCATGGCTCTGGGGAGGTACATTAGAGCAGATCGAAGAGACGATTCGTGTGGGCCGTCGTGGTAACATGACTGCGGGTTCATTAACTATGACTGAAGATGAGATCGAAGATGTAGCACGCTTTACATTAACGCTTTCAGGTAACTATGAGCCCGATGAAGCATCAGCAAGAGGAGAGGCTCTCTTCTACGGTAAAGGTGCTTGTATGACTTGTCACGTTAACTTCCAGTTAGATCCTCGGAAACCTCAGGGTAACCCACTTATGGGGGCTCCAGATTTAACAGACTCTATCTGGGAGATCGTGGATATTAATAGTCTCGAGACTGAGGAAGAGAAAGTAGCGGCGATTATTCCACAAATTCGGGACGGTGTTGATCCTGAGACTACACCTCGTGTGATGCCTGCATGGGAAGGACGTTTAAGTCCTGCGCAAATTAAAGCGCTTGCAGTATATGTTCATCAGCTTGGTGGTGGTCAGTAATCAATATAATATTACAACCTGTCTACTTATGATGAGTGAGTTAGGGTAGAATAGAAAAATGAAGGGTTTTTAAGCGAAGGTTTAAAAACCCTTTTTTATTGCTTAAATTTACTAGATTTTGATCAATGTTATATAAATAAGTAATCTATATCATTTCTTTGTTTAAGACGCTTAGTCTTCATCTTTGAATAAGATATAATAGTGCTGTACTTTTTTATCCCTAGGAAATAAGGAAATTGATGTGACAAATTCGAATAAAGAGCCATCTTCCAATAACAGTGGAGATTTGCCAACAGGTGCAGATCTATATGAAAAGCGAGTTCCAATTTTCACGCGTAGTGTAAAAGGGAAATTTCGCAATTTTAAGAGTGCAATTCTATTTTTAGCCTATGCCGTCTTCTTCCTATTACCGTGGGTACCTTGGGATAGGGGAGATGCCTTATTAAATCAGGCGGTATTGTTTGATATTCCGAATCGGACTTACTATATCTTCAATCTTCCGATCGATATTCAGAATATCTTCTGGTTAGCGGGTGCGCTGGCGATCTTTGCCTTTTTACTCTTTTTTGTTACGGCAATTTTAGGTCGTGTTTTTTGCGGTTACTTCTGTTTCCAAACATTATGGACAGACGCTTTCATTATGATTGAAAGCTTAGTGCAGGGGAATCGTAATGCTCGTAAGCGCCTCTATGAACAAGAGTGGAATGGGGAGAAGATCTTTAAGATGGGGCTCACCTGGTTTTTATGGTTAGCCTTTGCTTTCTGGTCTGGTTTTACCTTTACCGCTTACTGGAATTACGCACCTAAACTCTTTGTCGATTTCTTTACCGGTAATGCACCTTTTGCCGCTTACGCAACAACTGCTTTTATTACCACAGCAACCTTTATCATGGCAGGTTTTGCTAGAGAGCAAGTGTGTACTTTTATGTGTCCCTATGCTCGTTTCCAGGGCGTAATGTTTGATAAAGATACTTTAATCGTTACCTACGACTATAAGCGGGGTGAGCGCGAAAAAGGACGTGCAAAACCAGGTAAAGGTCTTCGTAAACGTGAGGATCGTATTGAGCAAGGCTATGGTGACTGTATCGATTGTGATCTTTGTGTTCAGGTCTGTCCTGCAGGGATTGATATTCGCGATGGGATTAACTATAGATGTATTACCTGCGGACTTTGTATCGATGCTTGTCATAATATGATGACCAGTTTGAAATATCCTACAGGTCTTATCCGTTATGACTCTGAAGCTGGCTTAGAAGGGAAGAAAACAAACTATTTCAGCCCAAGAAATATCGGTTATGCCATCGTTCTTTTAATTGTTTCCGGGCTTTTAGCTTGGAGTGTTCTCCATCGTGATACTGGAAACTATACGATTGAATCGAAACGACTTCCCGCATCTGTATTAAGTGATGGTCGTTTACAAAATAGTTACGAGATGAAGTTCAACAACCTGACTCTTGAACCACAAAATGTTCACGTTGAGTTGCTTGATGAGGGTTACGAGCTTAATATGAAGTTTAACGACTATAAACTTGAGCCTGGCAAACGAATCGCACTTAATGCCTTTGTACTCAAAGATAAGGAAGTCGAGCCTACAGGCCATGTGACTTTTGTTATCAGAGTAACAAATGCAGATACGGGCGAACTTGTTGAAGAGCAAGAGATTAAGTCGATCTTTTTAACCAAATAAGGATTGATTAAATTATGTATGAAACTGTCTCGATAATGCTCCTTGGAGTGGCTTTAACGATCATAATTGCTCTGATCTTAAATCGCTTACTCCGTTTTACTCCGCTACAAGCGGCGAGTATTACAGCATTAATGAGTATTGCGGTTATCGTTCCTTTCTCCATCATTCGGTGGAGAGGGGGCGATGTTTTTACGCTCTATATCACTTGTAACTTAGTCGCTTCTTTTGCTTATTATCTTATCGCTTCGGGGGGGACAAAAGCGTTACGAGGTAAAGATGGTAAGCGTATGCACTGGGCTCCTATTACTATTTTAGGCTTTTTCTTAGTCTTAGTGATTGTTGATGGGGCTTTTGTTGTGATGGCGGAGAAAGGCTTAATTTTTAAGCGCTCTAAAGATGATACGATTGTTAGTACGCGTTTCCCCGGGGAAGTCCCCAATGCCTACCATAAAAAAGAGGCATATTACAATGAGTACCAACGCCGCCTTATTGAGCAGGAAAAGCGGGGCTGGCAGCTCAATTTCGGATTTGCCGAAAAGATCTATCAAAATGAGGATAACTATTTTGTCTTAAGTTTATTAGATCGTTTTGATGAGCCGGTCAGTAATGCAAAAGTTACAGCGCATTTTACCCGTTCAGCAGAGCAGGAGTTGAATCGTACTTATCAGCTCGAGATGATTGAGCCTGGTCTTTACTCTGTTCCAGTGAAGTTTGAGCGTTTTGGTCCTTGGGAGCTTGAACTCAATATTGAGCGTGGTGAAGATACTCATGAACTTGTCGGGAGAACAATCATTAACTGCCCAGAAGATCAAGAGTGTGATTTAGGGGGTAAATTACGTCGCCACCGTAACTGGAATAAACGTTAAATGGGGTGATAAATAAGCGTTATAGATGACGATATTTTTAACGCTTAATGAAATTAGGAGGGCTACATTTAGTAGCCCTTTTTTATGAAAAGATTTTTTATAGATCGAACTTGCAAATTGCTAACTATTCTTGCGGTTAATTTATTCATTTTCGATTATAATTTTATCATTCGAATCACATTTAGATAGGCTTATCGAAATAATATGTCGGAAACTGCTGATTTAACACTCTGCTACCATTGTGAGCTTCCTATTAAAGGGACGCCACCCTTTTTTGCTACGATCAATGATGAGCCAAAACCGATGTGTTGTGCGGGATGTAAAGCTGTAGCAGAGATGATTGCTGATTCAGGTTTAACAAAATATTATGATTATCGTACAGATGCAGCTGTAAGGCCAGATGCAGTCTCTGAACTGATTCCCGAAGAATTGCGGCAAGAGATGCATTTTTATGATCATCCCGATATTGCGAGCCAATTTATCTTCACCTCCACAACAAAAGAGGGCAAGGTACTCCATGAGGCCTATCTCATTTTAGATAATATTGTCTGTGCAGCTTGTGTCTGGCTACTTGAGCATGCCATTAAGAGTATGCCGGGGGTCGAGCGCTTCGATATTAATCTCACCACTCACCGGGCCCATTTAAGCTTTGATCCTGAAAAGATTAAAATTTCTGAAGTTTTGATTGAAATTCTGAATTTGGGTTTCCAAGGCACGCCATATGATGAGCAGGTACAGCAGAAGAAACTGAAAAAAGAGTGGCGCTCACTTCTTATTGATTTCGGTATTGCTGCGCTCTTTTCTATGCAGGTCATGACGGTTTCTGTTGCGCTCTATTTCGGCTATTATTCAGAAGATATGAGCGACAGCTCTTACCATCTACTCCGTTGGTTTAGCCTTTTTGCTACCATTCCTTGCGTCACTTATTCTAGCCGTAGTTTCTATAAAGCCGCCTATTATGATCTTAAAAATAAACGGCTAAGTATGAATGTGAATGTCTCCTTAGCCTTAATTTTAGGTACGCTTTGGAGCGCTTATAATACGATTACCGGAACTGGGGAAACCTATTATGAAGGGGTAACCATGTTTGCCTTTCTTCTTTTAGGAGCCCGAGTATTAGAGACAAATGCCCGCCATAAATCTCTTTTAATTTCCGATGATATTCTAAAACTTAAACCCCATTTCGCCGAGCGTATTAATGAAGATGGCTCTACCGAACTTGTCTCTACAAATCGTTTAAATGTGGGGGATATTCTACAAATTAAGCCGGGGGATAGTATTCCTATTGATGGCGAACTCTTAGATGAGATTGCAATGGTGGATGAATCTTTACTCTCAGGGGAGAGTATGCCACTAGAGAAGCATCGAGGCGATAAATTAATAGGGGGCGCAGTCAACTATGAACAGCCTTTAAGAATGAAGGTTACCCAAGTAGGGGCAGAGACAGTTCTCTCCCAAATGTCCCGCTTAATTGATCGCTCAATGAGTGAAAAACCCCGCATCGCCAAACTTGCCGATATTATTTCGACCTATTTTGTTTTAGGCCTCATTCTCGCCTGTATCGGAACTTTTATTGTTTGGTATAACTTTATTGACCCTTCCCGAGCATTTGCGGTAACTCTTACCGTATTAGTGGTTTCTTGCCCTTGTGCATTAGCGCTGGCAACCCCTTCTGCTTTAAGTGCGGGAAATCAAGCTATCATTGAAAAGGGACTGATTGCCACTCGGGCAGGGGCCTTAGAGACTTTAGGGAAAATTACCGATGTGGTTTTTGATAAAACAGGCACCCTTACCGAAGGGAAGCTCACTATCGATGCGGTAAAACTCTTTACAGAACAGTATAACCAAGAGGAGTTACTCACAATTGCCGCCACTTTAGAGAGCACTTCCAATCACCCGATTGCTTATGGTTTCCATAAGTGGGTTTTAGATCATGAGGTAAAACTTCCTGCGTTAGAAGAGACCGAAAATATTGTTGGAAAAGGTATTATCGGAAAGATAGGCGGAGAGACCTTTAAGATTGGACGTTTAGATTGGTTCGATTTAGAGGGGAAAGCACGCCTATTTGGTAATGGGCTTTGGGTCGGTTTAGGTAGAGAGCAAGAGCTATTAGCTGCGTTTTCTCTCCATGATAGCCTTAAGCAGGATACCGAAGCAGTTATCGAGAAGCTGCAAGAATCAGGATATAATTTGCATATATTAAGTGGCGACCGTCAAACCACTGTAGATCTCTTTAATGAAACATTAAATATTGAAGATGCTCAGGGAGATCTCCTACCAGAAGATAAACTTCGGTATGTAGAAAAGCTACAGAAAGAGGGCAAAATCGTAGCAATGCTTGGAGATGGTATCAATGATGGTCCCGTTTTAGCTAAAGCCGATGTCTCGATTGCCATTGGTCAGGGCGCACTTCTTGCACAATCTACTGCAGATATGATCTTAATGACCGATAATCGTCTAATGCCATTAATTGACGGGGTGCGTCTTGCAAAACGTACTGATAAAATTATTACCCAAAATTTAATTTGGGCATTATCTTATAACCTTATCGCTATTCCCGTGGCGATGTTTGGTGTTATTCTACCTTGGATGGCGGCGCTAGGGATGAGCATGAGCTCCCTTTTAGTCGTCGGCAATACCTTACGCATTCGAGATAATCGAGAGGAAGCATGAGTCCATTATTTATACTCTTACCGCTCACCTTAGTGGGCATGTTAGCAGCTGGTTTTGCGTTTGTTTGGGCGGTTCGCTCAGATCAATTTGAAGATATGGATGGTCCAGCCCATCAAATACTTTTTGACGAAGAGATCCGCCCGATTAAAGAGGCGGATAAGATAAAAAAAGAGAGTGAGGAAGAGGGGCTGAAGTAGTCTACTTACGCCTATTAAAAATTCGGTCTTTCCCCATTTATTCATAGATTTTAAGTAGCACACCATATTTGCGCTTTACAGTTTTAAATTTTACAAAGGTAACCCATGAAGATAGACAATAAAACAGTTGAGTGGTTAGCAACTCTAGCTCATCTCAATGTTGAAGAATCCCAGATAGAGTCGGAAATCTCTCGCCTTAAAGGAATGGCAGAGGTGATTCGTGTTATTAAGGATGTCAATACAGAGGGTGTTGAACCGATGAAAAATCCCTTTGACGCCACATTAACGCTTCGTCCCGACGTAGTGACAGAAGAGAATCAGCGTGAAGAGCTGCAAGCACTCTCGGATAATGTGGAAAATGGGCTCTATCTTGTACCTCAGGTTATTGAATAAGAAAGATTATGCATACATATACAATTCGCCAGCTTCGTGCGGCACTCGATAAAGGTGAAGTCTCTAGTGTGGAAGTTCAAGAATATTTCCAAAAACGTATCGAGACTCTAGATCCTAAAATTAACAGTTTTATTACCACAACTTTTGAGGCGGCGAAAAACGCTGCTATAGAGGCGGATAAGGCCATCGCAAAAGGGGAGCAAGGGCTTTTAACGGGTATTCCACTTGCCCATAAAGATCTTATCTCCACAAAAGGTGTGCTAACGACCTCGGCCTCAAAAATGTTGAGCAATTATACCCCTCCTTTTGATGCCACTTTAGTGGAAAAAATGGCAAAAGAGGGTGTGGTTTCTTTAGGTAAACTCAATTTAGATGAGTTTGCGATGGGTTCCACAGGGGGCACAAGTTTCTACGGCATGACCAATAACCCATGGAATCTTGAGCATGTTGCCGGGGGGTCCTCAAGTGGATCAGCGGCAGCGGTAGCGGCGGGTTTAGTCTTAGGTTCAACAGGTTCTGATACTGGGGGATCTATCCGTCAACCTGCAAGCTTTTGCGGATTAACAGGGATTAAGCCCACTTATGGTCGAGTTTCCCGTTATGGCATGGTGGCTTTTGCGTCTTCACTCGATCAGGCAGGGGTGCTCGGCAAAACTGCAGAAGATTGTGCAATTATGCTCGAAGCTATGGCAGGGCATGATCCTAAAGATCCCACCTCTAGCGAAGAGGCGGTTTCTCCTTACTCACAAGAGTTAGAGCAATCTTTAGCAGGGATTAAAATTGGTCTACCTAAAGAGTTTTTCGAAGGCGATTTTGATGCAGAAACGCAAAAAGCGATCGATGAGACCTTAAAGACCTACAGAAAAATGGGGGCAGAGCTTGTTGAGGTGAGTCTTAAATATCACTCATTAGTCACGCCTGTCTACTACGTAATTGCACCAGCTGAAGCTGCGAGCAATCTCTCCCGTTATGATGGCGTTCGTTTTGGTTATCGCGCAGAAAACCCTCAAAATTTAGAGGAGCTCTATTTCCGTACGCGGACAGAAGGTTTTGGGCGAGAGGTCAAAAGCCGTATCTTAATGGGGACTTATGCAACTACAGAAGCGCTCTATAAAGATTATTATGTGCAGAGTTTAAAGATTCGCCGCTTAATTGCCAATGAGTATAACGAGCTACTCAAAGAGGTGGATTTCATTGCCGGGCCTACAGTTGCGGGAGGGGCATTCCCACAGGATCAAAAAACCTCAAGTATCCAAAATTCACTCTTTGATGCAAATCTTATTGGTGCGAATCTTGCAGGGCTTCCGGCGCTTAGCCATCAGATGGGTTTTGCCAATAATCTGCCTTTAGGTTTTCAATTGATCGGAAGGGCTTTTGATGAAGGGCGTCTCTTAGCACTTGCACATCAGTATCAACAAAATAGCGATTGGCATACCAAACTCCCTGAAAATTTCTCGTAATCGAGAGTTTTAGCCAATTGTTTAATCTATTTAGAAGGGAATATCATGAGTTGGGAAGTCGTTATTGGTCTTGAAGTGCATACGCAACTGACCACAAACACAAAATTATTTTCAGGTTCGAGTACTCTTTATGGTCAAGAGCCAAATACACAAGCGAGCATGTTTGATATTGCTCTGCCGGGGACATTACCCCTCTTAAATGAAGGAGTAATTCGTAAGGCTATTCTGCTTGCTTTAGCTACAAATGCAAAAGTAGAGCGCAAAACAATCTTTGAACGTAAACATTATTTCTACCCCGATCTGCCTAAAGGCTACCAAACGAGCCAAATGGATGCCCCGATTGTTTATGATGGGTATTTAACGATTGACGTTGAGGGTAAGCCGAAAAAGATTCGTATCAATCGCGCTCATTTAGAGGAAGATGCGGGAAGCTCTCGCCATGGTGAAGTCTATGGTATGACAGGAATTGATCTTAACCGAGCGGGAACCCCGCTTTTAGAGATTGTCTCTGAGCCTGATTTAAACTCAGCGGAAGAAGCGATCAGTTATCTTCGGCAGCTCCATCAGATCGTAACATGGTTAGGTATTAGCGATGGAAACATGCAAGAGGGTTCTTTCCGTTGTGATGCAAACGTCTCTGTCCGTAAGCCAGGGGAACCACTAGGTACTCGTACTGAGTTGAAAAATATCAACTCTTTCCGCTTTATTGAGCAAGCGATCAATTATGAGGTTGCTCGTCAAATTGAGATTTTAGAAGCGGGAGGAACGATTGTTCAGGAGACGCGCCTCTACGATTCTGATAAGAATGAAACCCGATCAATGCGAGCAAAAGAGGAAGCAAACGATTATCGCTACTTCCATGACCCCGATCTTCTCCCCATTATTATTAGCGAAGAGTTGATCGAAGAGGTTAAATCTAACTTTCCCTTAATGCCTGAAGAGCTTAAAGCGAAGTTTATGGAAGAGTTTGATCTTTCAGATTACGATGCCGGTGTTTTAACGCAATCTCGGGCAATGAGCGATTATTTTGAACGTTTAGTTGAGCTTGGTGCCGATGCCAAAATGTCGGCGAACTGGCTATTAGGTGATGTTTCCGCCTATATGAATGAGCATGATCTTGAGATTGATGAGCTACCGATCACAGCCGATCGCTTAGCGGGCCTCTTAAAACGAATCGGAGATAAGACGATCTCTAACAATATTGCCAAAAAAGTCTTTGGTTTTATGGTGGATTCGGAAAAGAGTGCTGATGAGATTATCGAAGAGCAGGGCTTAAAGCAGGTTACAGATACAGGGGCCATTGAAGCTTGGGTTAACGAAGTATTAGAGAATAATCCAAAACAAGTGGAGCAATATAAGGGCGGGCAGAAGAAGCTACTGGGCTTTTTTGTCGGCCAAGTTATGAAGCTCAGTAAAGGCAAGGCTGATCCTGCAACCATTAATAAGATGATTGCAGAGAAGTTAAGCTAAAATGGGGCAATAGCCATCCAGAGTTATTCATTAAGGGTTTTCAAACTGTTAAGGCTTATATGCCCCTAACATTAGCCCTTTGAAGGCAAAACTTCTTTAAAAAACTTAAAAGCTGTAGTTTTTACAAGACTACAGCTTTTTTGCTATCTCCATAGCATAAGAGTAATTTTAAGCACGATAAAAAGCATTCTTATTTTATCTTTTGAGCCAATGCAAGCTTTTCGGCTCTTGAGAGTTTTTTAATCGCATACTCACGCTGCATTGCGGAGCGTTGATCTTTATAACACTCTTTATAAAAGAGAGTAACAGGGCGCCGGCTGCGGGTATATTTAGCTCCTTTACCGCTATTGTGCGTTTCAATACGTTTTTCAATATTATTAGTATAACCGGTATAGAGCGTATTATCGGCGCATTGCAAGATATAAGTAAACCAGGTTTCGTCTTTCATCATCAAACTAAAAATAGAACATTTAGGTACTCATTAAACTGTAAAGCTGAGCTTAAAGGCTTCCACCTCTGTACGATCAGGAATAGAGGATTGAGCCCCCGCTTTCGTCACCACCACTGCACTGACCTGACTTGCGAAATCTAAAGCCTCTTCTATAGAGCTTCCTAAGGCTAATTCAACAGCAAAACTGCCGATAAAGCTATCGCCGGCACAAGTGCTATCGAGTGCTTTTACCCGGTAACTATTCATTTTAAACTCCTTCTCCTCACTGATAAAATAGGAGCCGGCTTCGCCTAGGGTAATAATAAGATTTTTTACACCGCTTATGGGGAACCACTCTCTTCCGGCCTCAATAATGGCTTCAATTGTGGTCTCTCCTTTATTAAAGAGTTTTTTACCTACTAGAGCTGCTAATTCTGTCTCATTGGGAATGAGATAATCCACAGATTTTAAAACCTTCTCGGAAAGGGGGTGAAGAGGAGCAGGGGCAGGGTTGAGAATCACCTCTTTTGCTTGAGATTTAGCATAGATTATCAGCGATTCCACAATAGATATGGGAAGTTCTAACTGAAAGAGAATAATATCGTGCTGATCAATCAACGCTTGCGCTCTTTCTATAAATTGAACCTCACCCCCATATAAAGCCGATTTCTGAGCAATAGCAAAATTTGCTCCAGAATTAACAATAATAGTATTGTCCCCATTTTTAGCGACCACAATATTGGCCAAACCTGTGGAGACTTCTGGGAGGGTAAAGATATGCTCAACATTTACACATCCATTCTTTTTAAGATTGGCTAATGAATCTTGACCGTAATTATCCTCTCCTACAGCCCCTAAAAGGGTAACTTCTAGGTTTTCTTTATAACCAATTTTCCCTGCAGTAAAGGCTTGATTTGCCCCCTTGCCTCCAAAATGGGTCTCAAAATGGGTGGAGAAAATTGTCTCTCCCCGAAGAGGAAGATGCTCCGTTTTAAAGACAAGATCCACATTAATCGAGCCGATCACTAAGATCTTTCGCTGCTCTTTACCATTCATTTTTTGAGAAGCGGGGGCACTATTATGAGCAATATTCTGTTTCATAGGTCTACCAATGGGTGATCTTTATAAGGACGAAGGGATTAAGCCTTCTGGAGAGCTTTTAAGATCTCCAAATTGTTCAGGAAGTGTAGATCTGCAAGCTCGGGGTGATGATTTTCAGGTTGGTTTACTAAAATAGTGTGAATCCCAGCATTTTTACCACTGCCGAGATCATATTCATGATCTCCCACAATAACCGCTTCTAAAGGAGATATTCCCCACTCCTTTAAAATATGTTCTACACCATCGGGATGAGGTTTAGGAGCTGCTTCATCACGGCCTAAAATAAGGGATTGATCAAAGTAGTGAAGAAGGCCGATACTCTCCAAAGTTAAATGTGCGAGCTCTTTTTTATTTCGCGTAAGTATAGCTAATTTCGCCTCTTGGGCGGCAAGATATTGAATCAGCTCTACTGTCCCTTTTGCGGGCTTTGAGGCTTTCGCTAACTTTAGTTCATACTCTTCAAGCCAACGATGCCTTGCCTTATAATCGGCTTCGGGAAGGCTATCTAAATGAGTTAAGATATCGCCATCTGGCGGCACTTCAAGAACACGCTTCATCATCTCAAAATCATGAATATCTTGAGTTAAGGTGCCATCCATATCAAAAATCCAATGGCGAATCTCTTTTAATTTTGATCTCTCAAAGATATCTGAAGTGGTGCTGGTTTTGGTAAGGCTCCCCATCTGTTCTCCCTTATCATCTCTATTTAGATTGGGTTATCATATCATGTCGTTGAGCTTCTATAATGACAACGTAACTTTAAAGATCGTAATATCGAAAGAATTGAGGAATAGAGCAAACATGAAAATTCTATTACAGCGGGTGCTGAGAGCAAAGGTAGAGGTGGAAGAAGAGGTGATCGGGGAGATTGGACCTGGAATTTTAGCGCTTGTGGGGATTGAGCCCCATGATGATAAGGCAATTATCGAGCGGGGAATAGAAAAATTATTGAACTATCGCATCTTTAATGATGAAGCAGGGAAGATGAATTGCTCCTTAAAAAAGGTTAAGGGCGAGCTCTTATTAGTCTCACAGTTTACGCTAGCGGCGAATACTCAAAAAGGCCTTAGGCCGAGTTTTACATCTGCCGCGCCCCCAGAGATGGGCAAAAATCTCTTTCAGTATGCTGTTGAGGTGGCTAAGGAGTATCAACAGCAAGGAGAGCTCACAAAAGTAGCCACTGGAGAATTTGGGGCAGATATGCAAGTCTCCTTAATTAATGATGGGCCGGTGACCTTTCTTCTACAGTTTTAGGGGGCTCAAAAGCTCAGCTTAAGAAGTAGCGTAAGCTCTAAAATGTAGCCTTCAAGGTGTATGATTAGGAGAGCGACTTCATCACTTCTGAGACAATCTCAAAAGAGCGGAGTCTTGCCTTATTATCGTAAATAACGCCGGTAAACATCAGCTCATCGACCTCTGTTTTACGTAAGATCTCTTCGATCTCCTCTTTAACCTTAGCAAAGTCGCCTACGGCTGAGACTTTTAACATCTGGCTCACGTGGCTGGCTTCATAAGGATTCCAATATTGCTCCATCGACTCAATGGGGGGCGGTGTTAATTTACGATCATTTCGAATCAGTTGAGTAAAGCTCTGCTGCAGGGTAGTAAAGAGATATTCTGCCTCTTCCGTACTCTCTGCCGCACAGGCATTCATACAGAGCATGGCATAAGGTTTTTCTAAAAACTGTGAGGGCTGAAACTCTTTACGATAGATATCGAGTGCCGTATACATATGTGTAGGGGCAAAATGGGCGGCAAAAGCGTAAGGTAAACCAAGTTTAGCGGCTAATTGTGCACCAAAGAAGCTAGATCCCAAAATCCAGACAGGAATATCAAGATCCATTCCTGGAATCGCGTGAATTTTCTGATTATCCTGCGGGTGAAAATAGTTAAGAAGCTCCACAACCTCATTGGGGAAGGCATTTGCTCGGCTAGGGTCTCGTCGTAAAGCAAATGAGGTTTGGGGATCTGTCCCCGGGGCTCGGCCTAAACCTAAATCGATACGGTTAGGATAGAGCGATTCTAATGTTCCAAACTGCTCGGCTACGATCAGTGGTGCATGATTTGGCAACATAATGCCCCCTGAACCCACCCGTATCTTTTCCGTACCTGCCGCTAAGTAGCCAATCAATACAGCGGTTGCACTACTCGCGATATTGACCATGTTGTGGTGTTCAGCCACCCAAAAACGTTCATATCCCCATTTTTCCCCATGTTGTGCAAGATCAAGTGCCCTTTGAAAGGCATCCCGTGCGCTCTCTTTTTGATTAATATTGGCGAGATCTAAAATCGAATATTTCACCATCTATAGCCTCCGATTTGGGTTGAGAATAATGTAGCGTTTTAAATCTAAATCTATTTAAGTAGGTTTAAATAGAAAGTACTTGCTTTCCAATCTATCACGTTTAGTACCATTCCTCTTCCATAGATTCAATCAGATCGGTAAGGAGCTCATCATTAAAGTAGAGAGGCCGAAACTCGAGCACAAAGGCTTTAATATCTTCAAACTCCCCTTTAAGTTCGCAGCTATCGCTATCCGGCTCATACTCAAACTTCCCTTGAAGATGAGAGGCGTAATGCTCAATAAAAAATTCAATAATATCGACCCAGGTATAGCCCGTGACCTCTCTTTCAAGATCTTCAAAGATTTCGTAGCGAAGATCTGCCTCAAAATAGAGGCCAAAAACTCCCTCTTCATAAGGAATAAGATTAAAGGGATGAATATCTTGGAGATCCTGCATTTTCTGCTCCTTTTTCAATTAGTAAATATGTTTTAAATATCTTTTAAAGAATTTCACCGAATAAAATTTAGCATAGTGATAAATTTTAAAGGGTGTAAAAAATTATCGAAAATAAAAAAGATCCCGAAATTAAGAAGCTTCTGCATAATACTTAAAGCTTCTACCTCGGGATCTTAAAATAGAGAGTTTTTTAAGATGCTTTAAAACTTAGCCATTCATCGATCTTAAATAATTCCCTGCATTCTTAACACGATTTCAGCAATCAACGCAGAGCCTAAGAAAGTTCCTGTTAAAACCAAGGTCGCCACAATAAGCGAGCGCCAGCCTAGCTTTTTAAAGTCGGCCCAAGAGCGCCCGATGGAGACCCCAGCATAAGCGAGAATGGGTGTTGTAAGCGAAAGGAGATTTACCTCTTTTGTCTTTTCCACCACATAATTAGAGTAGGGGAATTGATCGAGCGAGATTAAGACTCCAATAAGTGAGATATAGGCAATGCTTGGAAAACTTAAAGGAATGACCTGGCTTAAAAAATAACCCAAAAGGGAGATACCCACTAAAATCGCCATCCCTTCAAAAGCAGCTTGTGGCGTAGCCCCAAATCCGATCCAGTTACCAAAAAGAGCGGTAATGGAAAAAATAAGCAAAACCAATGCCCAATCGATAAATTGCATCGGTTTGGATTTGCTTGTGGAGGTTGTATTACTATTTTGACTCATCTTTCTCTCCTTTTATCTGTTACGCGTTAAAAGAGCGTAGAGTTTCTCAGTTAAGGGCAGGGCGATAAAGATGCTCACCCAGAAGCCTGTGGCTAAAGAGAGCAAGTTACTTGCACCTGCAAAAGCGACGATCTGATCTTCAAGCTCGGGGAAGCTTGTAATGAGTGATCCTGAAGCAGCGGCCATCATACTGCCACTTCCCACACCTGAAGCCATTGCAAAGGAGAGCGGGTGAATAGGGGTGATAGAGACTAAAAGTCCTGAGATTAATCCCATAAATACCGCGCCAAAAACTGTTCCAAAGATATAGATCGCCATCACGCCACGCCCTTCAGGGGAGTTGATGCCAAATTTATTCATAATAATTCCCACATTGGGCTCTCGTGCTACTGAATGCGCCATACCCACAGCTTCACGGCGTAATCCTAAAGCGATAGCAACGGGAAGGGCGATCAATACTGTTCCTAAATTTCCGAGCTCTTGCAGTAAGAGAGCAGGGCCTGCCTCAATAATAGCGGGCATTTGTGGCCCAATGGTGACCCCAATTTTAGCTAAAAGAAGGGAAACACCAATGACGATAATCGGTTCTGAGTTTTTAGCCTGACGTTCTGTGATCAGCGGGGTGAAGTAACTTGCAAAACCGATGATAAGCGCATAGAGCATCGGTAAGAAAATAATTACCCCCGGACCTAAGGGAATGCTAATTGCGCCAATTCCCTCTGCAATAACAACAAAAATAAAGGCTAATAGATGCAATCGCCAATCCTTGAGGATATCGGTCAGATTTGCATTATCTGCTTGAGCCATCTCTTTCTCCTTATAAATAGATGCTTAAATCACAATAAATGCCGATAAAAGCGAATTTAAAAATGGATGAAACCATAAAAAAAAGCCGAGTATATGTCGGCTACAATATTTTAAAGGGCTAAGAGTCTACATAAAATTTAGGTCGAAGACCAATGGAAAGGGGGATTTTTTTCAAGATGGGTGAAAAATTCGACAATTTACAACAAATTCAGCGAGCAGAAGAAAATTCTTGTACAATACGCGCAAGTAATTTTTAGCGAAAATGCTAAGGTTTGCGGCGTTACTTCTTTAACACTTCCTCGGCGCTTTTGCGAAAGTTGCGACCTTTGCCGACATCCTCTGTTGGTGATATTAGACTGTGATTGTGTTTAACACTATTTGTAGAGATAAAGAGATCAGATGGAAGATAAACTTTTATATAACCTCGAAGATCGCCCGCCCCTGGGAATGACTCTTCTTCTTGGAATGCAACACCTTTTAGCAGCGCTTGGCGGAATTATTGCCGTCCCCTTAGTGATCGGAAGTGCCCTAGGCCTTGATCCTTCAGAGATGAGTGCTTTAGTCAGTGCCGCACTCTTAGTTTCGGGGGTTGTAACTTTTATCCAATCCCGAGGACTTGGTCCCATAGGGATTCGACTTCCCACCGTAATGGGTACAAGTTTTACCTTTGTCGCCGCAGCGATTGCCATTGGAAAGACCGATTACGGCATCGCAGGAATTTTAGGCTCCTCATTAGTCGCCTCACTGGTGATGATAATCGGGAGCTTTTTTATGCCCCAAATTCGTAAACTTTTCCCCCCAGTGGTAACCGGGACGGTAGTCTCTATGATTGGATTAAGTCTACTTCCAGTGGGAATCGATTGGTTTGCAGGTGGGCAGGTGGGCTCAGCAGGGTACGCCAGCGCTGGTAATTTAATGATGGCGCTCTTTGTTCTTGCGGTGGTGATCATTCTTGTACAATGGGGCCGGGGCATTTTTGCTTCTGCAGCGATTGTTATTGGAATGATTACGGGCTATTTCGTAGCCATTATTTTAGAAAAAGGGTTAGGCTATGAGCTCGGTTTAATTAATTTTGAACCCATTCAAAACGCCGATATCTTCTCGATGCCTAAACCCCTTCAATATGGTCTAGCTTTCCCCATTTCGGGCATTATCGGCATGAGTATTGCTTACTTAGTGACTATTGTGGAATCGAGCGGAAACTTCCTAGGTTTAGGTGTGGCAACTAAAACGCCAGTTACCGGCGAACATATGAAACGGGGTATTCTCTGTGAAGGATTAGGCTCAGCCTTAGCTGCCATTATGAACACCACCCCTTTTTCTACCTTTGCGCAAAATATTGGCGTGATCTCGCTCACCGGTGTTGCTAGCCGCTTCGTTGTTGCGATGACGGGGATTTTACTGGTTGTAGCAGGGCTCTTTCCTCTCTTTGGTGCATTGATCGTCTCTATCCCACTTCCTGTTTTAGGGGGCGCAGGATTGATGATGTTTGCGATGATTATCTCCGCTGGAGTACAGATGCTTGGGCAAGTAGAGCAGAGTAAACGCAATGGCCTTATTGTGGCGGTCTCTCTAAGTTTAGGATTAATGGTGACAATGCGCCCAGAAGTTTTAAATGCATTGCCTGAATTTATGCAGATGATCTTTAAATCGGGGATTACCGTAGGCTCATTGACGGCATTAATCTTAAATCTACTTCTCCCGGGAAGAACCATTGTGGTTGATGAAGTTTTTGAGAAGTAATCGCCTAATAAATTGTGTAAATCTTTTATAGAACGGTTAGATCAAAAGGAGCGATGATGGCTTATTTTAATTATCACGCAAAAGCGAAAAATCTTATTAAAGAGGGGCATCTTGTGCGCCATGAGATTGTAGAGGATTGGAATGGAATTAAACCGGCACTTGTCCTCTATTTTGATAATCATCGACCAATGCCGATCCGAGAATATCGCTGGCCTGAATATTTTGAGCTTATTTAAGCGTACCTTGATCTTCCTCGCTATCTAGAAGAGAAGATAAAATATCGTAAAAGCTCGAAGGGATTTCTTCGAGCTTTTTTCTGCTTTTAAAAAGGGTAAACTGCCGCTATGAAAGATTTAATTCGCCATTTCTATCAAATGCCGCTCGATAGACTCTTTAAAGAAGAGAAGTTTCAGGCCTATAAATGTTGGAGAGAGAGTCCTGAGACAATTACGCTTTATCAGCAGGCGGCACTTTTTAAACAAATTTCTCAAGTCATGTTAGCCCCCTATAAAGCGGCGATTGAACGCTCTATAGACTCCATTTTGCAGAGAGCAGGGGACCTTAAGGAAAACGAGAAAGCCCTTATCTGGTTTGAGGAGGATTTAACTTATCTCTTTATCTCTTCGCTGCTTAGCGGTGAGATGGAAAAGAGAGTACCTCTTATAGCCAGCTTAAAAGAGCGTTATCAAGTTTTTCATTTATCCTACCAAGGGGAGGAGCTCTTTAAACGCTCTTGAAAATGGGCGGGAATTGGAACAAAAGCACCTTTTTGAGTGCAGATAAAAGCCGAAAAGTCACTGGCTAATTGATGGGCAATAGTAAGCTCGGCTCCTTGTTGCAGAGCTGCTAAAAAGGCCGCCGAAAAAGCATCGCCGGCGCCGACACTATCGACAAAAGCTCCCGGTAATTGTGAAGCAGAGCGGGCAGAATAATCACTTCTACTCATCACAATACTCCCCTTTGCTCCAAGCGTGAGAAGAATAAGTGCAAGATCTAGTTGCCCTAAAAGATTAAAGAGAGCATCACGCAGAGAGAGCTGTGAAATATGGAAAAGTTCTTTTAAGATCGTGAGCTCTTCCTCATTAATTTTTAAAATCTCCGCCTCCGTTAAAAGGAATCTTAAAGTCTCCTCGCTATAGTGGGGCGCCCGGAGATTAAGATCTAAAAAACGCCCTGCATGGGGTGCTGCATTTAGCAGAGATTGTAACGCTTCTCTCGATTTTAAAGAGCGCAGCGCAAGAGAGCCAAAAGCGATATATTTTAACTCCTGCAGACCTTTAAACTCCCGAAAAGTTAAATAGTCCCAAGCATTTTCCTTATTAAATTGGTAATGAGGCTCATTGTGTTCATTAAAGGAGATCTTTACTTGCCCGGTAGGATAGGGACTTTTGGGCAAAATAGCAGGGAGCTGGAGGGCTTGAATATTTTGAGAGGCCTCTTCACCTAAAAGATCATCGCCCACTTGGCTATAGAGTATTGCACTCTCCCCAAGCCCGTGAAGAAAATAGGCTAAATTGGCGGGTGCACCGCCTAAAACCTTTCCATCGGGGAAGAGATCCCAAAGAAGCTCACCAAAACTTAGGAAGGTATAACGCATAACAGATGGCATCCTGTAATGAAGAAGAGGAGTCGACTCTCTAGCCCATTTTAGAGAGATAGAGCTCATAGCTAGAGGTCAAAATTGTATCATGCTTTAAAAGAATATCGGGAGTAAAAGAGCGCCTACTATTTTCTAAAATTACCCCGTTACTTAATCGAAAATGGTATAATATGAGGTTGGTTTGAGGGCGTTTTAGAAGCCTTAAAATAGCTTTAAAAGGGACTAAGGCGCTCGATTTAGATAAACGAAAAGGCTTATTTTTTAAGCTATTCAATTTGGATATAAAAATGGATCTTAAAGAGTATATTGGCAGCGTTTGGCACTTCCCGAAAGAGGGGGTGGATTTTAAAGATATTACGCCACTTATCAATAATGCTAAAGCGTTTCGCTATGCGGTTGAAAAGATGAGTCAATTTGTAGAAGAGACCGGCGCAGATGTGATTGTTGCCCCCGAAGCTCGGGGATTTCTCTTTGCCGCGCCTGTTGCGTTTAATACAAATACGCGCCTTGTTCTTGTTCGTAAGCCTGGGAAATTACCGCGGGAGTGCCATAAAATTGAGTACTCTTTAGAATATGGTTCTGGCTTTCAGGAGATGCACAAAGGGGATGTTCGCCCGGGAGATAATGTGGTGGTGATCGATGATGTACTCGCAACTGGGGGCACCATTGAAGCTATTATCAAGATGATTGAGCTTGAAGGGGCAAAGGTGAAGGGCATTAGCTTTTTAGCAGATCTTAAATATCTCCATAAGCCCGGTATTCTCGATGGATATAATGTTCAAAAATTAGTGGAGTATGATGAGTAAATCCTCTCCCCTTTAAAAGAGGTTTATAGTCAACATATCTAAAAAGCCGAAGCAGATCTTTCTATCTCGCTTCGGCTTTTTTTATGGAGCTGTTTACCTGAGAAATATAAAACACCCCAAATGGGGCAGGGAGCTTTTTAAATAGACTTTTAAAGATCGAGTACTTTAATTTCTCTCGTAAGTGTGATTGCATCTTGAGTCATTTCACTTCCATAAGCAATCACCTTTACACCTGCTGCTTTGGCCTCTTTAAGAGTTTCGGCATATTTGGGATCGATCTCTTTAGCGGGGCGTACGGAATCCACATCACTTAAATTTACACAGTAAAAGAGAAAGGTCTCAATTCCCTTTTCCGCTAATGTCATCAGTTCCCGAAGATGTTTCGCGCCCCGAGCCGTAACGGCATCGGGAAAGGCTGCGGTTTTAGAATCTTCAAATCCTAAAGTTACGCTTTTAACTTCAATGTAGATAGGGGAGCCATCTTCCCGCTCTAAATAGAAATCGATCCGTGAATTCTCCTTCCCATACTTTACCTCTCGCTTTAAGGTTTTAAAGGGGCCCACCTCCTCGATTAACCCCGCTTTAAGCGCCTCTTCCACTAAGGTATTTGCGTAATGAGTGTTCACCATCGCTAAGCGATTATGAGGCGTTGTAGCCATCACCCATGTGCCGGCAGTTTTGCGATTCTTATCTTGTGAGGGAAGATACCAGATCGATTCTCCGGGGGTAAAGGTATTCATCATGGATCCCGTGTTAGGACAATGGATAGTTACCACCTTACCGGCATCTTCCCCTGTTAAGAGCTCAATATCGGCGAGAAAACGTTTGTAACGTTTAATCAGTTTCGCTTCGACTAAAGGGGGATTAAATTGCATAAATGCCTCACTTCTTCACTTATATTCACTTATTAATTTAAATTTAAAGTTGATGGAGAATTACACTCTACCGATCTATTTACGGCTATAGCCAATGCGTGCAGTAAAGCGGTTATAATATTTCTGCTTAATCTCTGTTAAAAGCTCTTCAGCCGGACGCACATGAAGATTGGGACTAATCTGCAAGACCGCATGGGCAAACTCCGTGCAGTAACGGAAGGCGATTGTCATCCCTTTACCATCTTCGGGGCGATATTTTTCTAAGTCCTGAAAGAGCTCGGCAACATCAGATTCTGTCACTTTTGTGCTATTTTGGATCAATAGATATTCCGCATGGCGCTGGCGCATCTCTTCTAAGGTATGAAGGGCAGTAACGCGAATACGCATCTCATTATTAAAGCTATCCCAAGTTAAGCCACCTCGAAGAAAGAGGATCGTATCTGTCTCTATAGGTTGGCCGAAGGCTTCCAGCTCCTCATCAAAAAGTCGAAGCTCCATTCGGGCTTTGCCATCATCAATGGTGACAAAATTCATCCGGTTTCCCGCTTTGCTGTAGATCGCCCGGGTTTCCAGTACAAAGCCTGCGATACAGATCGAATCATCCCCATTTTTACTCTGATGGTATTGGGGCTCTGGCATCGCAATGATCGAAGAGAGGGAGTGGGTAGTTAATTGATCCACCTCTTTTTGATATTGATCGATAGGGTGTGCTGTAAAATAAAAACCTAGCGCCCCTTTTTCTGCCTGGAGAAGCTCCATATCGGTCATGGGGGTGGCTTCTGTAAGAGGATAGCTGACCTCTTCTGCAGGATCATCGGCGAAGAGCCCAAAAAGATCATTCTGCCCCGAGGACTCATTTTTATGGTGCTGATCAGCAAGACGTACCGCCTCCGGCAAGGTAGCTAAAAGAGAGGCTCGATAGGCCGCTCGTTGCGGAACGCTCTCTAAAGAGGGCTCTAAACAATCCATCGCACCTGCACGAATTAAGATCTCAATCGCACGGCGTGTTGTTTTAGAAAGATCGATACGCTTACAAAAATCGAATAGATCTTTATAAGGGCCATTTTTTTCTCGCTCTTCCACAAGCTGCAAAGAGGCCGCTTTACCATAACCTTTAAGCGCTCCAAGTCCGTAGATAATCTCTCCCTCTTGGCTCACTGTAAATTGGTAATCAGACTCATTAATATTAGGGCGACGAAGAGGGAGATTCATCGCTTTAACTTCTTCAATAAAGATTACGATCTTATCGGTATGATCGAGATCAGCCGAGAGCACCGCCGCCATAAATTCAGCCGGATAATGCTCCTTTAAATAAGCCGTTTGATAAGAGAGAAGGGCATATGCTGCCGAGTGAGATTTGTTAAAACCATAGCCGGCAAACTTCTCCATAAGGTCAAAGAGTCGACCCGCTTTATCGGCATCAAAACCGAGCTCTTTAGCTCCCGCCATAAAAAGCTCACGTTGCTCAGCCATCACTTCTGGCAATTTAGCGCCCATGGCTCGGCGTAAAAGGTCTGCTCCCCCAAGGGTGTAATTACCAATAATTTGGGAGATCTGCATAACCTGTTCTTGGTAAACAATAACCCCATAAGTCGGGCTCAATACCGGCTCAAGCTCCGGGAAAGGATACTCCACCTCTTCTCGGCCATGCTTACGATTAATAAAGTCTTCAACCATCCCAGATTCTAGGGGGCCTGGTCTAAAGAGGGCGACTAAAGCGACAATATCCTCAAAGGTATCTGGTTGCATACGGCGCAGAAGATCCTTCATCCCACGGGATTCTAGCTGGAAAACTGCAGTGGTTTGGCAAGCTTTAAGAAGATCGAAAGTGGGCTTATCATCTAGAGGAAGCTCATGAAGATCGATCTCAATTTCATGACGCTTCTCTACATTTTTAAGCGCCCAATCGATAATAGTTAATGTCCGCAAACCTAAGAAGTCGAACTTTACAAGCCCCGCAGCCTCAATATCATCTTTATCATATTGGGTCACCAGCGCTGTAGATCCTTCCTCACAATAGAGCGGGGAGAAATCGGTTAATTTAGTGGGGGCAATTACAACTCCCCCAGCATGACGACCTACAGATTTCGTTAAACCTTCAAGCTGCTTGGCAAAATCGATCAGAATTTTCACCTCTTCATCTTCGTGATAAAGATCGTGTAATTCTGGCTCTTGCATCATCGCTTTTTCAAGTGTAATACCGATCTCAAAAGGGATCAGTTTAGCAATGCGATCTACAAATCCATAGGGATGACCCAGCGCACGCCCAACATCTCGCACCACCGCTTTTGCCGCCATCGTTCCGTGGGTAGCGATCTGGGAGACAGCTTCTCGCCCATATTTATTGGCTACGTATTCAATCACCCGATCTCGTCCTTCCATACAGAAGTCGACGTCAAAGTCAGGCATAGAGACACGCTCAGGATTTAAAAAACGCTCAAAAAGAAGGTCGTAAGGCAGGGGATCGATATCGGTAATTTTTAATGCCCACGCCACTAGAGAGCCTGCTCCAGAACCTCGACCGGGCCCGACGGGGATCGCATTATCTTTAGACCATTGAATAAAGTCCGCAACGATTAAGAAGTAATCGGGGAAGCCCATCTGCAAAATGACGTTAATCTCGGTATCGAGCCTCTCCCAATATTCCGCCGTCTCTGCCGATTTTTCTCCGATCCTTTCTGCTAATCCTGCCTCCGATTTAGCACGGAAATACTCCTCTATGGTCATCCCCTCTGGCGGCGTAATATGAGGAAGCTGAGGCGTTCCTAAATCGAGTTTAACGGTACAGCGTTTAGCGATCTCTTTTGCATTTTCGATAGCTTCGGGGATATCTGCAAAGAGCTGTTCCATTGTTTCGGGAGACTTTAGATATTGCTCTTTTGTGTAATTTTTAGGGCGATTGCGATCGAGCAGAGTATGCCCTGATTGAATACAGGTGCGCACCTCGTGAGCTTCAAAATCACTCTCTTCCATAAAGCGCACTTCATTATGAGCGACTAAAGGAAGATTCTTCTTCTCTGCAAATTCGAGCGCTGCCTGAATATACGCTTCATCTCCCTCTTGCCCAATGCGCTTTAAGCCAAGATAGAGACGATCCTTTACAAAGGGGGCGTAGATTGTGTCTAAACAGGCTTGAGCGTACTCCTCCCCTTGATTGAGCAGGGCTTGCCCAAAATGGCTCTCTTTAGAGAGAATAATAATCAAGCCCTCATGGTACTGAGTGAGCCATTCTGGAGTCGCATACGGTATGCCGCGAATCTGCTTTTCACGGTAACCGTGGCTTAAAAGCTCCGCAAGATTGAGGTAGCCTTGATAATTTTGCGCTAATAGGGTGACTTTGCCCACCTTTTCTTCTTCATCCATTACCAAAACATCCGCCCCGAAGAGAGGTTTTATTCCGGTTTTGAGTGCCTCTTGATAAAACTTGATCGCGCCAAACTCATTCCCTAAATCGGTTAGCGCAATGGCCGTCATCCCGAGCTCTTTGAGCTTAGCAAAGAGGGGCTTAATGCGGATAATTCCATCAACAAGGGAAAACTCTGTATGAAGATTAAGATGTGTAAATTGCATAGATCTCTTCGATTTTTGGCTAAAATTTCAACTCTCTTATTCGAGAATACGCGGGCAAAATTAAGCCTTAAATTGTATCACAATTGATAGGGGTTAAAGCCCTTACTCCCACCTTTTAAAGAGTAATTATCTTGCAGATAGAGAGAATTTATTAAGCGAAGTAAGGCTTTTATGAGGGGATTTAAAGTGAAAAGTAAAGAAAAAGCCCCTAAAAGGGGGCTCTATATTTCTCTGTGTTTTTATACCGGCTGTAAAATTTTAAGCTTTTAAGCTTTTAAGCCATTTTACTTGGGAGTGAATAATGCATTACTCTGCAATCTCTACGCTTTTTTTAGTGACGATTTTAAGATAGGTAAAACCGATCACTGCTGCAGCTGTGGAGCTTAAGAGAATAATAAACTTCGCATTATTAATATAGTCGGCATGTTGCACTGGGTCGAAAGCTAAAAGCGTAATAAAGATCGACATCGTAAAGCCAATCCCCGCTAAAGCGCCTGCGCCAAAAACCATGCGCCAATTCACACCCTTAGGCAAGGTACAGAGCTTCATTTTACAAGCTAAAAGTGAAAAGAGTGTAACCCCTATGGGCTTACCCACCACTAAACCTAGGAAAATCCCTAAACCATAAGTGTGCCCAATAGCAGAGAAACTCTGTGGACTCACCATAATAGCTGTGTTTGCCAGAGCAAATAGAGGGAGAATGATGAATGTTACAGGGTTTGCAAGCGTCTCTTCTAACCAATGAGAGAGCGATTTATCATCCTCTTTATGGGTAGGAATCGTAAACGCTAAGAGAACGCCCGCAACCGTGGCATGTATCCCTGAGTTTAACATCAAGAACCATGTGATTACTCCGCCAATCAGATAGACCGCTAAGTTTTTAACGCCCGCTCTATTTAGGGCGAAGAGCAGACCTAAAACGATGAAAGCTCCAATCATATAGGTTAAGGAGAGATCTGAAGTGTAAAAAACAGCAATTACAATAATCGCACCAAGATCATCAATAATCGCAAGAGCCGTGAGAAAGAGTTTTAAAGTAAAGGGGACTTGCTTACCCACAAGGGTAATTACCGCTAAAGCAAAAGCGATATCTGTAGCCATGGGAATACCAATTCCGTGGATAGTATCCTCATTCCCGGCATTGACTAAAAAATAGAAAAATGCCGGAACTGCCATACCTCCAATAGCTGCAAATATGGGCAATGCCGCTGCACGAACATCCTGGAGCTCACCGTAATAGATCTCACGCTTAAGCTCTAAACCTACATAGAGGAAAAAGATCGCCATCAATCCATCATTAATCCAATGGGCAAGATTTTCGCCAAACATCGGCAATTCCCAAATATTAAGGTATTTCTGGCCAACGCTATTCGCAAGCCCAAGGGAGATTACTGTACAGAGGATAAGAAGAATCCCCCCGGAAAGTTCATGTTCAATAAAGCGTTCAATTATATTTTTTTGTTCCATATCATCTAATCTTTCGTTTTGCTGATTTTAAAGTAGTTACTCAAAACCTACAGCAAGCGAAAAAAGATGTCTACATATTTTCTAATAGATTCTATATATTGAATAAATTCCATTCTGGAAAGCAGAAATTTTATATGAACTATGTTAAAGAAGGGTTTAGGAAACTTAAGGGTGAGATGTACTATTACTTCTACAAATATCCATGAGTTCCTTTTCTATATATTATGTTAAATTAAGGGTAATTAAATATAAGGATCTTCTTTCAAGATCCCTATATAGATTCATATACATTCGTTATAGATATATAACTACGGGAGATTTATAGAGCTATTCTCTTATAGCGCTAACCATATATCTCCCATAAACATAAAGACTCTACTTTTTGAGGGCTTTTGCAATAAGCTCGCTAACGACAGAATTAAAACCTCCATCGGCTGTTTTTAAAATAAAATCAAAAACCACCTGACTTAAACTCGATTGCGGAAGTTTATAATCTCTTTTAAAGCTTCGTAGCTTTTCATCTTTGCTGAGGGCCTCTTCATATTCTCTTTGGAGATGGGTGATTACAGAGTTAGCGGCATGTTGTTTAGTTACGTTCTTCTTTTTATAAAACTCTTGCGCTTTTCTGCAATTCTTCCAAATTAGACGATATCCTTGAGCAACTGTATGAGTTTGCAAGATCTGCATTAAGACTTCTTGCGTTTTCGCACCGGCTTTAAAAGGTAGATCAAGCTCTGTGAGGTTTTTCTCTAAATAAGCCCAAAGCTCAATAAAAGAGATCTCTTGTGCTAGTTTTTGTAGCTCTTCTTGATATTGTTGGAGATATTCCTTCTCTTTAAGTTGTGCTTCTAACGCTTTTGTTAGGTTTTTTAGATCTTCTCCTTCTGAAAAAGAGATGTCCCAAGCCACTTTAGTGGGATAGAAAGCGGTATCTTCTCCCTCTTTTACAGTAAAAGCGCCTTTTAAAGAGTGATTACTAACCGTTATAAAGCCTTTGCTGTAAAGATAGAGAACTATCGCCACATCTAATTCCTGATGCGGGGTAAATTTAGCTAATTGATTCTCTTCAAGGGGGAGAATATGGCTGAGGCTTTCATCTGCGTTATAACGTATTAAAGCCAGTAAATATGCCGATTCCCGCAAAGAGAGATCGGAAGCTTTAAAGGGTTTGGCATTCATTCTTAACTGATCGACAAGCTCAGCTACTTTTTTACTCTCTTCAGTAAAGCGCCTCTCATCCGCTTGCGATTCACATCCTTCACAGATCCATGCTTCATCTTGCGTGCTTAAAAAACTTTTAGCTGCCATATAATCTGTACGGGACTGAATGAGATAAGGGGCTTTACAAAGATTACATACTCTCTCTTTGGCATAAGCTTTGCAAGATTCCTGAACAATCTGAGTCACTTCTGAGCTATTTTTTGCTTTAATGCGCTTGGCAATCTCACTCACTTTATATTTAAAGTTACCCTTTGAATCGAGCTCCCAATAGAGTTCACACGCTTTTTTGTTTGCGGTGTTATGGATATTAATATCAATTAAACTCATTGCGTCCTCTTAATAATATCTCCTATTTATAGAAGAGAAATAATATATTATAAATTTAGGTACGTAATATCTTCTATTCATAGTTAATTGCTTTAATTCAAATAGTTTTAAAGAGAATACTTCTTATAGCTAAGAAAGCATGCATGCAACAAGCCCCCTAACCTATTTGATTTTTTTAAAATATTACGCATTAAAATAATGCTAGGTATTATCCCATAAAATGGGATAAAAAGAGATCAATTTAAGTGTTAATCTATGAATATAAAAGAAAACCCTCTTCTTAATTATAAATATTAAAAAGAGGGTTTCTGAATAGTTCTGGGAGATAACTTTAATAAGCCATATTATAAATCTAACGTTTTTTACCCACCTGATCACCAATAACACCACCAATAGCCGCTCCCCCTACTGTTCCGAGCACATCACCATCGGAGATGACTGCTCCTGCAACACCTCCTAATCCTGCGCCAGTGACAGTTGAGCGTTGGCGACTATCCATACCATCCCATGATGAACAGGCCGCTAAAGTAGCAACAATAAGAACTCCAATGCTTAATTTATATAGATGTTTCATAAACTCCTCCTATTTACATAGTTTTATTTCTCTATCTTTATTTAAGTTTAGTACGGATTAAAAGATATAAGAGAAGATTTCTTAAACTTATAAGTTTTTAGGTCATAAAAAAACGGTATAGACCAAAATGATCTATACCGTCTTCTATTAATTTATATAAACTTCAGTCTAATAGATTTAAGCTTTATCTAATTTAAAATTATTTATGCTCAGCAATCATTTGACGAAGTACGTAATGTAAGATACCGCCAGATTTGAAGTAATCTACCTCATTTAGAGTATCAATACGGCAAAGTACAGTGAATTTCACCTCTGTGCCATCTGCTTTTTTCGCAGTTACATTAACATCTTGGCCTGGCTTGATATTGTCATCAATATCGATAGTGAAAGACTCTTCACCTGTTAAGCCAAGGCTCTCTGCATTATCGCCCTCTTTATATTGAAGCGCTAAAATACCCATTCCGATAAGGTTTGAACGGTGGATACGCTCATAGCTTTCAGCAATAACTGCTTTAACACCTAAAAGGTTTGGACCTTTTGCTGCCCAGTCACGGCTTGAGCCTGAACCATACTCCTTACCTGCTAAAACGATCGTAGGTGTGCCTGCTTCCTTATAACGCATTGCTGCATCATAAATCGCAAGGGTTTCACCCGTAGGAATATGCTTAGTAAAGCCACCTTCTACACCTGGGATCATCTTGTTACGGATACGGATATTTGCAAAGGTACCGCGCATCATCACTTCGTGGTTACCACGGCGTGAACCATATGAGTTAAAGTCTTTAGGCTCAACACCTTTCTCCTGAAGGTAACGACCTGCTGGAGAATCCGCCATAATCACACCTGCAGGTGAAATATGGTCTGTTGTGATGGAATCACCAAAGTAAGCTAATACATGAGCATTTTCGATCGGCTTAACAGCTTCAACGGGTTTATCGATATTCTCAAAGTACGGAGGATGTTGAACATATGTTGAATCTGCATTCCATTGGTAAGTTTCCGTTTGCGCAACATCAAGCGCTTGCCAGTGCTCATCTCCATCAAATACGCCGTCGTAACCTTTGCGGAACATTGTGCCATCAACTTGTGCTACAGCTGCCGCAATCTCATGGTTGCTAGGCCAGATATCTTTAAGATAAACATCATTACCATCTTTATCTTGTGCAATAACATCTGTTGCGATGTTAATACGCGTTGTTCCCGCTAATGCGAAAGCTACTACTAAAGGAGGTGATGCAATCCAGTTTGTTTTGATTTGTGGATGGATACGACCTTCGAAGTTACGGTTACCAGAAATTACAGAAGACATCGCAAAGTCATTAGCATCAATGGCTTCGCCGACTTCCGGAATTAAGGGACCTGAGTTACCAATACAAGCTGTACAACCATATCCTGTTAAGTTAAAGCCAACTTCGTTTAAGTGCTCAGTTAGACCTGCTTTATCAAGATATTCGCTCACAACTTTAGAACCGGGAGCAAGAGAAGTTTTTACCCAAGGTTTACGTGTAAGGCCAAGTGCTGCTGCTTTTTTCGCTACTAAACCTGCTGCCATCATGACGCTAGGGTTAGAGGTATTTGTACAAGAGGTGATCGCTGCTAAAACAACATCCCCTTGATTCAAGGTGGCGGCTTTACCATCGATAGTGATCTCTGCTGATTTATTAACATCATCTTTGATCTCATCAACAAAAGCATCAAACGCACCTTTAAGGCCCGCTAAGTTCACACGATCTTGTGGACGCTTAGGACCTGCCATGCTCGGCTCAACAGTACTTAAGTCTAATTCTAAAGTGTCGGTAAATACAGGCTCATCACCATCATTACCCCATAAGCCCTGCTCTTTTGCATAAGCTTCTGTACGGGCGATAACCTCTTCATCGCGGCCTGTTAAGCGCATATAGTCGAGTGTGATCTCATCAACTGGGAAGAAACCTACTGTCGCACCATATTCAGGAGCCATGTTAGAGATTGTTGCACGGTCTGCAAGAGGAAGATCCTTAAGACCATCACCAAAATACTCAACAAATTTACCTACAACACCCTTCTTACGGAGCATCTCAACGATAGTTAATACTAAGTCCGTTGCAGTAACTCCTTCGCGAAGTTTTCCGGTAAGCTTAAAGCCTACAACTTCAGGAATAACCATGGAGATTGGCTGACCTAAAATAGCCGCTTCAGCTTCGATACCACCAACACCCCATGCTAAAACAGATAAACCGTTAACCATAGGTGTATGGGAGTCTGTTCCCACACAGGTATCAGGCATAATCCAGGTTTTACCATCTTTTTCAGAAACCCATGCTGTTTGTGAAAGGTATTCTAAGTTTACTTGGTGACAGATACCGGTACCGGGTGGCACCACTTTAAAGTTGTCGAACGCATTTTGTCCCCATTTAAGGAATTCATAACGCTCACCGTTACGTTTCATCTCTAGCTCAACGTTAGCATCAAAAGAGCTTTCAGAGCCGAAGGTATCAATCATTACTGAGTGGTCAATGACAAGATCTACAGGTGCTAATGGGTTAATATGCTCTGCATTCCCCCCTGCTTTAACCATTGCATCACGCATTGCGGCTAAGTCAACAACTGCAGGAACACCGGTGAAGTCTTGCATTAAAACTCGTGCAGGACGATATTGAATTTCACGTTTTGAAGTGCGATTTTTCGCCCATTCGCCAATTGCTTCAATATCCTGAAGAGTTACCGTCTCGTTATCTTCGTAGCGAAGTAAGTTCTCTAAAAGAACCTTCATTGATTTCGGTAATTTAGAAAGATCGCCGAGTTTCTCTTCAGCTTTCTTAATGGAGTGATAATGATACTCTTTGCCCCCAACATTGAGTGTTGAGAGTGTATTGAGCGAGTTAATTTTGCTCATGTAGACCTCCTAAGTTAATAAAAATAGTTTGTAGATTTGTAAATCTTTTTTAATTCTTTTTATTGAGCAATTGGCGCCACATCTGGGGCATCGTTTCATCAAAAGCCCTTATTACGCCGATATAATAGCAAGGTTCCTTTTTAAAGGGAATTAATCTTGCGCGATTTCTTTTCGGTTTTGCATCCTATTGAGCGCTCTTTTTATAAGAAAAAAGGAGAGAATTTCTTCTCTCCTTATTCCAATATTACTCAATTTCATCGATGAGGCTTAACATCTCTACGACGCCCATCGCTGCTGCAAAACCATTGTTGCCTGCTTTGGTGCCCGCTCGCTCTAACGCTTGTTCAATGGTATCTACAGTTAATACCCCAAACATCACCGGTTTACCTGAGTCCAAGCTAATGCGACTAATGCCTTTAGCTGCCTCCCCGGCAACATAGTCAAAGTGAGCTGTGGCTCCGCGAATAACAGCACCAAGACAAATTACAGCGTCATATTTCTCATTTTCAGCAAACTTTTGAGCAATAAGGGGGATCTCATACGCCCCAGGAACCCAAGCTAAAGTGATATCTTCTTCTCTTAATCCACTACGCACTAAACCATCTCGGGCGCCTTCAATTAATTGCTTGGTAATTAAGCTATTAAAACGACCCGCAACAATGGCCACCTTTTTACCTTCGATCGATAATTTACCTTCGATAACTTTCATATTGTCCTCTGCTAATATCAATAAAATAACGTTTTAAAATGGATAATAGATAATTTTTTACTTTTCGTTGTGAACTCACTTAGAGTGAATGCCCCATCTTCTCTCGTTTAATGTTGAGATACTCACGATTCTCTTCCGTTTCAAATCGGGGCGTTCCCTGGGAAAGAATTTTGATCCCTGCCGTTTTTAATGCAGCGATTTTTTCTGGGTTATTGGTTAAAAGATTCACCTCTTTTACTCCAAAATGAAGCAGCATGCCAGCGGCCTCCTCATATGTTCGCTCATCTGTTTCGTGGCCAAGGGCTTGATTAGCAGCAATCGTATCGAGCCCTTGATCCTGCAGAGCGTAAGCTTTTAGCTTCTCTACTAAGCCAATACCTCGTCCCTCTTGACGAAGATAGAGCAAAATACCATTCTCTGCGACGGCGGTCTCTTTTAAGCCATATTGCAATTGGGCATGACAATCACATTTTAAAGAGTGAAATATATCTCCCGTTAAACATTCCGAGTGAATCCGTACAGTGGCGGGCGCGTTAAAATTGCGAGAGCGATTGACCAGAGCTACATGGGGCTCACCTCCCGATTTATTAGGGAAGGTATAGATTGTAAAATCCCCATGCTCTGTAGGTAGAAAAGCAGAACTTAAGGGCATTAGAGCGCTCTTATTCTCCTTTGCTAAACGGTAATTCACAATATCTTGGATAGAGATCAAAATAAGATCGTGTTGTTTAGCATAAGGGATAAGATCCTTCTCTCTTGCCATCTCACCATCTTCTTTAAGAATTTCGCAGATTACCGCTACCGGCTTAAAACCGGCTAAAGTTACAATATCTACCGAAGCTTCAGTATGTCCACGGCGCTCTAAAACCCCCCCTTCCTTCGCAATCAGCGGGAAAATATGTCCAGGGCGATTAAAATCCTCCCCCACAGCATTTTCATTGGCGAGCTCATTAAGGGTAACTGTACGCTCTGCTGCTGAAATTCCGGTATGCAGTGATTTATGATCAACCGATACTGTAAAGGCCGTTTGGTAAGGGTCTTCATTATTGACCACCATCGGTTCGAGCGCTAAACGATCAGCATAAGGCTTAGAGAGGGGAGCACAAACTAACCCCCCTGCGTGCCGGATCATAAAATTGGTATCCTCTGGAGTAATCAGCTCCGCAGGCATCACCAAATCCCCTTCATTCTCCCGGGAGGCATCATCAATAATAATGATCATCTCTCCCCGTTTAAGGGCATCAATGGCCATCTGCACTTTTTCAATCGATCCTAATTCCATATTTTGTTTCTCTCTACTTATCTGATCGTTCTGCTTTTAAAGCTTTGGGTAATATTTAAAAGTTGTTTTTAACTTACTATTACAAGCAATGATGAAGGAAGATTTTAATAACCCCACGCCTCAAGATGCTCATAACTTAAGGATTTTTCATCCCCACGCTGCGCTTGTACATATTTCCCATAAATATCAAATTCAATATTGACCCGGTCCCCAATCTTTAAGCTTGAAAGATTGGTGTTTTCATAGGTGTGAGGAATAATTCCTACCGTAAAGCTCTGCTGAGTAACCGCTATAATCGTTAAACTAATTCCATCAATAGCAATGGAGCCTTTAGGAATAATTAAACCGCCATGGGGCTCTTTAAGAGTGATCGTAAGCTCCCGAACATCACCTAGATCTTCAATTTTGGTCAGCTCAGCTTCACCATCAATATGGCCACTTACTAAATGCCCGCCTAAGCGATCGCCTACGCGTAATGCTCGCTCTAAATTCACCACCGTTCCTATTCGATATTGATCAAACCCGGTGCGCTTAAGTGTTTCTGGCATAACATCAGCGTTAAAGTAATCTTCACCAAATTGGGTAACAGTAAGACAAACTCCATTTACAGCAATGCTATCGCCAAGTTTTACATCTTCAAGCACTTTTTTGGCGTCAATAGTCAGCCGTGTAATATGGGTCTGATGGGTGATTTTGCTGATCTTCCCTCGCTCTTCTATAATTCCTGTAAACATCTAGCGTCTCCGTTTTGCGCGTATCTGAAAGTTAATCTCCGGCGCTTTTCCTAAAACTTTTGTTTCAAAGATCTCAAGCTCAGGCGCAAAAGCAAGATCAGTAACATCGCTATTTCGCCAAAGCTCAAGAGCATTCGGGCTACCAATCAGTTTTGCCCCATAAAAGAGGGCGTACTCATCTACTAAATCAGCGGCAATAAAGGCATCATAAATAGCCGCTCCCCCTTCAATAAAGAGGCTCATATAACCTTCTTTAAAGAGCGCCTCTAAAAGTGCAGCCGGCGTAACTTGCGGCAGTGGAAGCAGCTTTACTCCCCCTTTTTGCAGTGCGGCTAATATCAGTGGCGGGATCTCTAAACTTTCGGGATAAACTAAAATTGTGGGGGCGATTGTGGTATCAAAAAAATGAAAACTCTGGACTACTTCCGGAGAGATGCCGGTAAAACTATTGATCATTAAGACTCTAGCAGGCGCTTTTGTTTCAAAACCATAGCGAACATTTAATGTAGGATTATCTGCAAGAAGCGTTCCCTTGCCGATTAAGATGGCATCATGCAATCCCCGTAGATAATGCCCCGCTTTTCGGGCTTCCGGAATAGTAATCCATTGAGAATCACCTGTTTGTGTAGCTAATTTTCCATCTAGACTTAAAGCCGCTTTAAGCGTGACATAGGGTCTTTGTTTCTGTTGATTCAGCGCAAAATGGGCTAATAGATGAGCGCTCTCGTGGGGCATCGCATGGGCAATAACCTCAATTCCTGCAGATTTGAGAAGTGCATGCCCCTTTCCAGCTACTTTAGGGTTGGGGTCTTCACTAGCAGTGACGACCTTTGCAAACCCTTCCTCTATTAAAAGATCCGTGCAAGCTCCTGTCTTTCCCGTAAAACAACACGGCTCAAGCGTTACATAGATGGTTGCTCCCGTCAGATCATGATGCCCTTTTGCTTTTGCATCTTTAACTGCGACGACCTCGGCATGATCTTCCCCCGCTTTAGCATGATAACCTTCGCCTAAAATCTTATTATCGCGAACAATAACCGCCCCCACATAAGGGTTAGGAGAAACAGAGCCGTAGCCTTTCTCCGCAAGTTCAATTGCTCGATAGAGATAGGTGCGCTCCTGCTCTTTAAGGTCTGTCCACAACTCTAAATTTTGTTGCTGATCTTGATAAGTTTTAGCCATAAAAAAAGCCCCAATATTAATTGGGGCTTCTCGTCTATAACATCTTTATAGATAAGCTTTAACTACCGATCCCTAAAGCAAGATGACGATTGCTCATCCTGAGTAGCACGCTATAGGAAGTGGTGATTTTGCGCTTCTTTTACCCTGATATTATCGGCTATCGAAGGTAAAATTTCTGTTATAAACGTATCTTTTATCATCCAGACTCTACTGTCGGTTTTGGAATTTCACCAAGATCAGCTTACGCTCGCGGACTATAACCGCCGGTCGGGAATTGCATTTTAAAAGCTCTTATTTCTCCGATTAAGAGACTTTCTCATGCTCACCCTGCCCCAAAGATATGTTCGATTTTCTTAATATATCATGTTCGATTTAAATGTGAGGATAATTATTTCTCAATCTATAAATAATTTATAACTCTTCTCTATTTAAAATGGAGGGAGGAAGCGCGCTACTCTAAATCTCCCCATAACTTTTCCGATAACGGCGTAATCTAAAGCCAAGATAGAGGCTAAGCGCTCCTAAAAATGCAGAGTTAAAGCCAATTAATGTGGTTACAAATAAGATTCCCCCTGCGGGATAGAACATCACCAAAATACCTGAAAGAACGGATAAAACGCCAAACATCATCGGCAATACCCAATCTCTAGAGTTTAGGCGACGCAAATTTAGAGAAAAAGAGACAAGGGATATCCCATAAAAAATAAGCCAAAATGATAATAGAAAAAGTACAAATAGCTGCGGCATCCCCTCTCCACTATGCATTAAGATGTAGAGTCCAAAAAGCGTCTGCACAAGTCCCATTGCTAAA
The DNA here is from genome assembly GCA_030150405.1 of Ignatzschineria sp. Classification (GTDB taxonomy): domain Bacteria; phylum Pseudomonadota; class Gammaproteobacteria; order Cardiobacteriales; family Wohlfahrtiimonadaceae; genus Ignatzschineria. The sequence continues at coordinate 6,782 of JASLFU010000022.1, read as the reverse complement.
TGCCAGCCCCAATTAGGTAGCCCACGGTTAGTAATGGCGAAAAGAATTTCAAATATCCCGGTGATAAAGAAATAGATCACCATAAATTGGGCCAGCACAAAGAAAGATTCAAAGGGCTTAATAAAAAAGATGGGGCTTAAAATGAGATAGAGTCCCCCAAGTAACACCATCAGCCACCAATTTTGAATCGCGCGTTGCATATCTCTCTCCTATTTTAAAGTGATCACTGCTTAATCTATTATCCCCCACTTTTTTAAAAGGGGTTTCTATCGGCGTTATTAAAGGCTCACTAAAGAAGAGTCATTAAATGTTATTTTCCCTCTTTATTACTGTTTAAGCTTTAAAATATCGCCTCTTATAAAGGTAGTATACCGTGAAAATCTTGAGCCTTTTTAAGAAAAAATAAGACTATAGGGTAGAGATGAAAATTATTTCCACGATTTAAGAGAAAATAGCGCGAAGATATTTACCTTTACAATCAAACATTTTTGGGGGCATTATCAATTAACCTGAGCAATAAAAGGAAAATTGATCATTAAGTTCTCAAATAAAGGGATTTTATGATCGATTATTGAGATAATCGCTCGCACAATTTTTTTAGAGTAGTACACTCTACTCTTTATGAAATTGTTTTTTGGTTTAACAGAGATTGCATTTAGCAATAGATGGCGTGATCCATCACCGCCATTTTTTATCAACTTTTCCTAAGGGGGATATATGGAGCAGATGGCTCTTGATCAGAAAGATCAGGTGACAGATAACCAAGGCGATGTAAGCCCACGTAGTGCACTTAAAGGCATTATTGGTACCGCAATTATTATTGCGCTCTGTACTGTGATCTATCAGTTTTTACCCTTCTCAGAGCAAGAAAATAAAGGGTTAATTATCCTAATTTTTATTGGTGCTCTCTGGTTAACAGAGGTACTGCATGTGACGATTACTGCACTTTTAGTGCCGATCTCCGCAGTATTTTTGGGTGTCCCGGCAGATATGAATACTAAAGCGGCTCTTGCTCGCTTTGCTGACCCCATTATCTTCCTCTTCTTTGGAGGCTTTGCACTTGCAACAGCCCTTCATGTACAAAAACTCGATAAAAAGATCGCACTCTTTATGATTCGCCTCTCACGGGGACACTTAGGGATCACCGTAGTTTCACTCTTTGTGGTGACTGCGGTTTTATCGATGTGGATTAGTAACACAGCAACTGCTGCGATGATGCTTCCCTTAGCCATCGGTATTATGAGTAACCTCGATTTCTCCAAAGATCGTGGCACCTTTATCTTTATTCTTTTAGGGATCGCTTACTCGGCTTCTGTTGGAGGCTTAGGGACATTAGTAGGATCTCCTCCTAATGCTATTGCAGCAACAGCTCTCGGCTATAGCTTTAACGACTGGTTCAAAGTGGGTATCCCGATGATGCTGATCCTTATGCCGGTGATGTTTATTGTGCTCTTTGTGATCTTCCGCCCCCGTTTAAACTATAAGGTGGAAATTACAGATGAGAAAATTCCTTGGACTCCTGCTCGCATTTTAGCCGCTGCTGTCTTCTTTATTACGGCAGCTGCTTGGATCTCGGGTAAATGGATTAGTAGCACCTTTGGGATTACCTCGCCCGATACCTTTGTGGCGATCACTTGTGCTATTGCGGTTGTCTTTTTCGGTTTAGCCTCATGGAAAGAGGTCTCCGATAATACCGATTGGGGAGTACTTTTCCTCTTTGGTGGAGGCTTAACCTTAAGTGCAGTGTTAGGCGGTTCTGGCGCGTCTGCTATTTTAGGGGATACTGTAGCAAGCCTTTTTGGTAACTCACACCCCTTTGTGGTGATTTTAGTGGTGGTGATCTTTATCATCATCCTGACTGAGTTTACCAGTAATACAGCCTCGGCTGCCCTGCTTGTTCCTGTTTTTGCAGCAGTAGCCTTTGAGATGAATATGCCCGAAGAGGTGTTAGTCTTAATGATCGGATTAGGGGCATCTTGTGCCTTTATGCTTCCCATTGCAACGCCACCTAATGCGATTGTATTTGGTACCGGTCACTTAAAACAGCGGGATATGATGCTCGCTGGCGGTGTGCTTAATATCTGCTGCGTGCTGATTTTAACCGCCTACGCCTATTTCTTCTTACTCTAATAGCCTTATGTAAGAAAAATCGAGTAGCAAAAAAGCCCTCATCAGTTCTCTCTGTTGAGGGCTTTTTTATTGAAACTAATCTCTTATGAAGAGAGATCTATTATTTACGGCAAGCTTTCAGCACTATTTTATAAAGATCCTCCCCCGACCTTTTTCTATTAAAGCCGATAAAAAGGGGAGATTGCATCATGTCTTGCCGCCTCTATAGTCTCTACAAAAGCAGAAAGTGCCGGGGATATGGTCTCTTTAGCTCGGTAGATAAAGGTGGTGGTAATTTCACTAAATTGCGCAGGCAGATCATGGCAATAGATTAAGCCATTTTTCTCATAATGTTGTACCGCCGAATAAGGAACAAAGGCGATCCCTAAACCTGAAATTACACTTCCTAAGGTGGTTTCTAAAGTTCCTAGCTCCATATTTTTAGTGGGCTCAAGATTAAAGGCTTCGAGCCACTCCCGAAACTTTGCCCGATAGCCACACCCATCACTAAAACTTAAAAGGGGCCGATCAAGCAGTGCGCGCACATCTTCCTCTCGGTGATCTGCAATTAAGACTAATCGCTCTTCAAAGACATCCATCTCAATCAGTTCAGGATGGCTTGTTAAGCGGCTTTTAGTCACAAACGCGCCATCAAGCTTATAATCGAGCACCTTATCCCGAAGCTCTGCTGTTACGCCGGTTGAGAGACGAAGATCTACATTCTGATAATTTTTATTAAACTTCGATAAAATAAGCGGCAACTTAATCACCGTCTCTACCGAGGCGATCTCAAGCTTACCCATTGCCCCCTCTTTTCGTTTTGCGATCGCCTTCATCTCTTCAGAAAGACGGATAATTTTCTGCGCATATTCAATAAGACTCTTCCCCTCTGGTGTAAGCTGCATTCCCGCTTTACTTCTAAAAAAGAGTGTTGTCTCCAGATCCTCTTCTAATTTTTGAATGCGGGAGCTCACATTCGATTGCACGTAATTTAACGCTTTCGCGGCATGACTAATCGAGCCCAATTCAGCAACTTTATTAAAAATACGAAGATCGCGTATATTCATCACTATATCCCTCAAATTCTCTTAATGGTGATCTCGCTTAGCATCATATCATTAAAAATGATGATGAGAAGCAAAATAAATCGTTTTACACGATAGATAAATCCCCTTAAAGTAAATCATCAATAGATATGGTTGGAGAACCGTCCTCGTTAAAGATTGAGGTTGAGGTAAATATGAAAAATAATAATATTTTATATGGTGCGTTTCTGCTCATTGTGGCTAGTGCCTCTTGGGGTGCGATGTTTCCCGTAGCTGCAGAGATTTTTAAAACGATTAGCCCTTTCTACTTTACTCTGCTGCGCTATCTTCCCGTGGCGGTGATTCTCGCTATTGTACTCTATATAAAGGAAGGTAAAGCCGCCTTTAGCACAGAGGGTGGAAGAGTGGCGATCTGGTTTTTTGGCTCGATGGGCTTTACCGTCTATAACCTTTTAATGTTTATCGGGCAAGATCAGCTCGGGGATCCTGGCGTCTTAATTGCCTCGATTATGGAGGCAGCAGTACCGATCTTATCGGTAGTGGTGATGTGGGCTTATTTTCAATCTCGCCCCAGTAACTTTACCTTGATGACCATTATTATCGCCTTTATTGGGGTTGTTTTAGTAGTAACTAATGGTGATTTCAGCACTCTTTTTGGGGGCGGTAGAATGTTACCTCTCTTTCTCCTCCTAATGGCTGCACTCGGTTGGGCGCTCTATACCATCGGAGGCTCTCGCTTTCCTAAGTGGTCTGTTCTGCGTTACTCCACATTAAGTATTATTTATGGAATGCTCACTACTGCCCTTGTGGTATTAATCGGCACAATGATGGGGAAAATTCCCGTTCCGACTTTAAGTGAAATTTATGGCGTGCGTTACCATATGCTCTTTATGATCTTCCTCCCTGGGCTCTTTGCGCTAATTGGTTGGAATAAGGGTGTTCAGATTCTCTCCCCAATCAATGCCATTCTTTTTATTAATTTTGCCCCCGTGACCACCATTATTATTCGGATGATTCAGGGGCATATTATTCAGCCCATCGAGCTTACTGGGGTGATTTTAGTCTGCGCTATGATTGTGGCTAATAACCTCCACCAGCGCTTCGCAACCCGTAAAAAGAGCGAATCTGAAATGGAGGAGATTTTTGAAGAATATCTTGAAGGGCATCCTGAAATTGCGGAGGAGTCTAAAAAGAAGACTTCCCACGAGATGGAGACTAAAAGAGCTAAAGAGAGCTATGACCTCCCCCTAGAAAGGGAGCAGCTCCATACCAGTTGATGAATTTAATGGTATTTAACGGTTTTAGAATTCAATAACCGATTTGCATGATGTTAAAACCCTCGAACCTTAACATCTATTAAAGGGCCCTCGGGCCCTTCTTTTTTATTAAGTTGAAAGATCATTAGTCTTTTTAAGCTTTAAACGCCTCTGAATAACTCTTTTCAGAAAAACCTACCAATACAAGATCATCCTTAATCAGAAGCGGACGCTTAATTAAGGTAGGAGCATCGAGCATAATCGGTAAAGCAATAGCAGGGTCTTCGATTCCCGCCTTCTCTTCATCACTTAATGTGCGCCAAGTGGTACTCCGTTTATTGATCATCGCTTTAAGCCCCGCTTTTTCGATCAGCTCTTTAAGGAGCTCTTCTGTCACCCCGTCTGCTCGATAATCATGAAACGTGTATTCAATATCGTGGCTATCGAGCCATTTAAAGGCCTTTTTCATAGTATCGCAATTCTTTATGCCGTAAATAATCATCATCTTTTCCTTAAAAATCTTAAAGATCCTTTTACAAATTATTTTAAACTAGAGCATTATACTAGATTCACAAGGGCACGATTTAAGATAACTGGAGAGATGCTCACAATCACACCAAAATGGGAGGAATAGTCTTGAAATTAGAATCTAACCTACTTAAGGAGATCTTCGCCCTCTGGCTTCAAGAGTTAGCAATAAAGAATCTCGACTATAGCGAACACTTTTTTAATGCTGATCAAGCTTTTTTAGATAAGCTCAACGAAAAACGCCCTGAATCCATAAGCTTAAAGGAGCTTCATGCGGCTATTGATCGAGCGATTGTAGAGGGAGATTTAAGAAGCGCTACTTTCGCCGCCTTTTATAATAATCTCAAGATCACCCGCCAAGGGTATAAAAAATATTTTAAAAGATGAGTTTTCCAACGTTAAAATTTATAAACTTTATGGAAAATTACTAAAAGCGATTCGGCCGAGCTATTAGCGATTTCTTGCTTTTAACTTCTCCAACACATCGATCCAAGAGAGCTCCTGATCATGCAAAAGTACTGTAGCATGATAGAGAAGATCCGCCATTTCCGAAATAAGCTCGTCCCGATCATTTACCGTAGCCGCAAGCGCTACTTCCACCCCCTCTTCTCCTACTTTTTGGGCGATACGTTTTGTACCCGCCGCATAGAGACTTGCCGTATAGGAGCTTGTGGCTTCTCCTCCTTTGCGCGATTCGATTAACTTTTCTAAGCGGGAGAAAAAGGGCCAAGAGGCATTTTTAGAAACCTCTTCAAAACAACTCGTTTGCGCAAGATGACAAGTATCTCCCAGAGGATCTGCAAGGATTAAGAGGGTATCTTGATCACAATCGAGGGCCATCTGCCGAATATTCAGATAATTTCCCGAGGTCTCCCCCTTCGTCCAGAACTTATTTTGGCTACGGGAGAAGAAGGTTACCCGCCCAAGCTCAATACTCTTTTCAAGCGCCTCTTCTGTCATAAATCCAAGCATTAAGACTTCTGCGGTTTTATAATCCTGCACAATAGCCGGGAGCATACCGCCGACCTTTTTCCAATCTACTTTTTGAATGATTCCATCCATCTCCATTCCTCTTTTTTTATTTGCTGATTACTCGATATTTTTAAACTTAAAAGATAAAAACTAAGCGGTCTTAACGCCATTTTTCCGTAAGAAAGCTTTTAAGTCCCCGATCTTAATAAGCGATTTATGAAAGGCAGAAGCCCCCAAAGTTCCATCTACACCGGCTTCTTTATAAGCTGCTAAAAAGTGTTCCATCTCTCCTGCGCCCCCAGAGGCAACAAGATTGATCTCTCCTTTAGGAAGAATCTCTCTCACCTTTTTTAACTGCTCAAGGTCATACCCTTTACGGACACCATCCTGATTCATCATATTAAGCACAATCTCCCCTGCGCCTCGTGATTGAACCTCTTTAACCCAATCCAGAGTGCGCCAACGGGTCTGATTGCTGGTTGCCTCATCCCCCGTTAAGGTATAGACGAAATAATCCCCCTTCTCTTCATCAAAATAGGAATCGATGCCGATCACAATACGCTCAGCACCAAACTCCTCCACCAATTGGTTGATAAAGTCAGGGTTCTCAAGCGCGGGGGAGTTGATGGAGATCTTATCTGCGCCATGCTCTAATACCGCGCGAGCATCATTTAGAGAGCGAATCCCTCCCGCCACCGCAAGAGGAATATTGATGACAGAAGCGATTTTGGAGACCCACGATTTATCCACCACCTCTCCCCGTGTTGAAGCAGCAATATCGTAGACCACAAGCTCATCGGCCCCTTCATCGCTATAACGCTGGGCGAGCTCAAGAAGATCCCCCATCTTTTCGTGATTCCGAAATTGGGTC
>JASLFU010000004.1 GCA_030150405.1 Ignatzschineria sp. | reverse complement strand
AGGTGTAGAGATGGTTATGCCTGGTGACAACGTTAAGATGGTTGTTGAGTTAATCAACCCAATCGCAATGGCTGATGGTTTACGCTTCGCGATCCGCGAAGGTGGTCGTACAGTTGGTGCGGGCGTTGTTTCTAAAGTAATTGAGTAATAATAGTCAATATAATTATCTCCTAGGCCCTTCGGGGTCTAGGATTTTTAAATGAGAGAAGTATGGATAATCAAAGAATTAGAATTCGCCTTAAAGCTTTCGACTATCGTTTAATTGATCAGTCAGCAAAAGAGATTGTTGAGACCGCAAAGCGCACAGGCGCTCAAGTTAAAGGTCCAATTCCTTTGCCGATCAAAAGAGAGAGCTTTACGGTTCTTACATCTCCGCACGTAAACAAAGATGCGCGAGATCAATATGAGTTAAGAACGCACAAGCGTTTAATGGACATTGTGAATCCAACGGATAAGACAGTAGATGCTTTAATGAAGCTCGATCTTGCCGCTGGAGTTGATGTGCAAATTCGTTTAGACTAACGGGTTTGTCCGCGATGAAGGTCGCCAACCTTCCTCTCGTTTTTCAATTTTACATTTGAGGTTATTAAAATGGCAGTAGGATTAATAGGAACAAAACTCGGTATGAGTAGAGTGTTCGGTGATGATGGTCGCTCATTAGCGGTGACTGTTGTTCAGATCGAAGACAACGAAATTACCCAGATTAAAAATCAAGAGATTGATGGATATAGTGCAATTCAGGTTGCAAATGGTCCTCAATTTTCAAGTAAAAAGAAGAAGTCGCTTGATGCTCACTTTGCAAAAGCAGGCGTAACGCCAGCGCGTGCTCTTTGGGAGTTTCGTGTTGATGCAGATCAGCTTGCTGAATTTGAAGTGGCGCAAAAACTTTCTGTGGATCTTTTTGAAGAAGGTCAGAAGGTGGATGTATCTGGCGTAACACAGGGTAAAGGTTTTGCGGGTACAATTAAGCGTCACAATTTCCGTGGTCAGCGCAATACGCATGGTAACTCTTTATCTCACCGTGTTCCTGGTTCGATCGGTCAGTGTCAAGATCCCGGTCGTGTTTTTAAAGGGAAAAAGATGTCGGGCCACATGGGTGCTGTTCGCAGAACAGTGCAGAACTTACAAGTGGTTGGAGTGGATACAGAACGCAATTTGCTTCTTATTAAAGGTGCAGTTCCTGGGCCTAAAGGTTCAAGCGTAGTAGTTTCTCCTGCAGTTAAAGTTAAAAGAGGTAAAGCGTAATGGAAATTCAAGTAATTGGTGGATCTCCTGTTGAGCTAGACAGTGCACTCTTTGCGAGAGAGTTTAATGAATCTTTAGTTCATCAAGTAGTGACGGCGTACCAAGCAGGTGGTCGTGCAGGAACACGTGCACAGAAAACACGTGCAGAGGTGCGTGGTAGTGGTGCTAAGCCATGGAGACAGAAAGGAACTGGGCGTGCACGTGTAGGTACTGCACAAAACCCAATCTGGCGCGGTGGTGGTGTGACATTTGCGGCAAAGCCACAAAACTGGTCACAGAAAGTCAACAAGAAAATGTACAGAGCTGCGCTTTTAAGTATTTTTTCTGAGTTAATCCGTAGCGAGCGTCTGGTAGTGGTTGAAGAACTCACCATGAAAGAGCCAAAAACTAAAGAGTTTATTGCTAAGCTCGAAGAATTAAACATCAAAAATGAGAGTGCATTAGTGGTAACAGAGGCGGTAGATTTTCCTCTTTATCTCAGCGCAAGAAACGTACCTCACGTAGATATCATTGATGTTGAAATTATTGATCCTGTAAGTTTAGTTCGCTTCGATAAGGTAGTGATGACTAAGCAAGCGCTAGAGTCAGTTAAGGAGTGGTTATCATGAGTCTAGAGATTAAAGAAAGATTAATGAGAGTTATCCTTGCTCCTCATGCGTCTGAAAAGACAGCACGCCAAGAAGAAGAGAGCGGACAGGTAACTTTTAAAGTATTAAAAGACGCAAACAAAAATGAAGTTAAGGATGCGGTTGAGTTAATGTTCGGCCGTAAGGTTGAGAAAGTTACAATCCTTAACCAAAAAGGTAAGCGTAAATCATTCGGTCGTCATCAAGGTGCTAAGCAAGATTGGAAAAAAGCTTACGTTACTCTTGCTGATGGAGAAGATGAAATTGATTTTTTAGGTGATATGTAATGAGTGTAAAAAAAGCTAAACCGACTTCACCGGGTCGCCGCTCTTTAGTACAGGTGAGCACCCCAGGTCTTCATAAAGGTAAGCCTTATGCTCCTTTAGTTGAAGGTCAGCACAGAACTGGCGGAAGAAATAACGATGGCCGTATTACCTCAAGACATAGAGGTGGTGGACACAAACAACACTATCGCCTAATCGATTTTAAGCGTGATAAAGAGAATATCCCAGCGAAAGTAGAGCGTATTGAGTACGATCCTAACCGTTCGGCGCATATTGCTTTACTCTGCTATACAGATGGTGAGCGTCGCTACATTATTGCTCCAGCAAAAGTTGAGGCAGGAGATATTCTTTTTGCAGGTGTAAACGCACCAATCAAGGCGGGTAACGCACTTCCTTTGCGTAATATCCCTATTGGTACGACCGTACACTGTGTAGAGATGAAGCCAGGTAAGGGAGCGCAACTTGCTCGTTCAGCGGGTACTGCTGTGCAATTAATCGCTAAAGAGGGTGATTATTCAACATTGCGCCTCCGTTCAGGTGAGATCCGTCGTGTGCATTCAGATTGTAAGGCCACTGTGGGTATTGTAAGTAACGGAGAGCACAGTTTACGTGTTCTCGGTAAAGCGGGTGCGAAACGTTGGGCAGGTATTCGTCCACAAACTCGCGGTGCTGCAATGAACCCGGTAGATCACCCGCATGGTGGTGGTGAGGGTCGTACATCAGGTGGTCGTCATCCTGTAACACCTTGGGGACAGCCAACTAAAGGCTATAAGACACGTACTAATAAGCGTACTAACAAATATATTGTTCGTCGCCGTACGAAATAATTGAAATCGAATAAAGGGTAAAATATGCCACGTTCTATAAAGAAAGGTCCATTTATCGATCATCATCTACATAAAAAAGTAGAAGAAGCGGTAGCAACGAATAACCGTCGACCAATTAAAACTTGGTCGCGCCGCTCAATGGTGTTACCAGAGATGATTGGACTTACTATCGCAGTGCACAATGGTAAGATTCATGTGCCTATTTTAATCACTGAAAACATGATCGGTCACAAATTGGGTGAGTTCGCGATGACGCGTACTTATCGCGGTCATGCTGCAGATAAGCAAGCACGTTAATAAGGAGAAATAAACATGGAAACTAGAGCAGTACATCGCCATGCGCGAATCTCTCCACAAAAAGCGCGCTTGGTAGCAGATCAGGTACGTGGGTTGCCTGTTGATAAGGCGCTCACATTACTTCAGTTTAGCGATAAGAAAGCAGCGAAGTTAATTCAGAAAGTTCTCGTATCTTCAATGGAGAATGCTGAAAATAACTTTGGGGCAGATATCGATAATTTAGTCGTTAAATCGATTATGGTTGACGAAGGTCCTCTTTTAAAGAGAATGAGAGCTCGTGCTAAAGGTCGCGGCGATCGTATTCTTAAGAGAACAAGCCATATTACGATCACTGTAGCTGAAGTTAACTAGGAGTTTAAAATGGGTCAAAAAGTAAATCCAACCGGTATACGCTTAGGGATTTCTAAAGATTGGAATTCACGCTGGTATGCAGATTCAAAATCTTTCCCTGAGTTTGTAGAATCTGACTTCCGTGTGCGCGAGTATTTAAGAGAGAAACTTGCAAATGCGGCGGTATCTAAGATTCACATTAGTCGTCCTTCTAAATCAGCTCAAATCGTAATTCATACGGCTCGTCCTGGAGTTGTTATCGGTAAAAAAGGCGAAGATATTGATGCTCTTCGCAAAGAGCTTACAGAGATGATGGGTTGCCCCGTGCATGTGTCCATCCAAGAGATCCGTAAGCCAGAGCTAGATGCTTATTTAGTAGCAGAAGGCATTGCTCAGCAATTAGAGCGCCGTGTTATGTTCCGTCGTGCGATGCGCCGTGCGGTAACAAACACTATGCGTTTAGGTGCAGAAGGTATTCGTGTAAACGTTTCAGGGCGTTTAAACGGTGCAGAGATTGCTCGTGCAGAGTGGTATCGCGAAGGTCGTGTGCCTCTTCATACTTTCCGTGCTGACATCGATTATGGTTTAGCTGAAGCATTAACAACTTACGGTATTTTAGGTGTAAAAGTTTGGATCTATAAGGGTGAGGTATTTGATTATCATGCGCCTGTAGAGGAAGAGAAAGCACCTAGAAGAAGAAACAGAAGAAGGAAGGGTGAATAGTCATGTTGCAACCAAAACGTACAAAGTTTAGAAAAATGCGTAAAGGTCGCAACCGAGGTGTTGCGGCAGCAGGTAATAAGATCGATTTTGGTGAGTTTGGAATTAAATCTACCGAGAATGGTCGTATTACTGCACGTCAAATTGAGGCAGCTCGTCGTGCGATTAGCCGTTATGTTCGTCGTGGCGGTAAGGTCTACATTCGAATCTTTCCTGATGTGCCAGTTACAGGCAAACCTTTAGAAGTTCGTATGGGTAGCGGTAAGGGTAACGTAGAGTATTGGGTAGCAAAAGTTCAGCCTGGTCGCGTTCTCTTTGAGATTGAGGGTGTAAGCGAAGCAGTAGCTCGTGAGGCATTTAGACTTGCATCAGCTAAACTCTCTGTTAAAACAGCATTCGCTGAGCGTACAGTTCTATAATCAATTGAGGTTTATCGATGAGTAAAATTAGTAAGGCAGCTCAGCTTAGAGAGAAATCTGTAGATGAGCTCAGAGAAGAAAGATTAGAGTTGCAGCGTGGGTTGTTTAATCTACGTATGCAGAAAGCAACTGGTCAGCTTGAAAAGTCGCATCAGTTCAAGGAGTCGCGTAAGCAGATTGCGCGTATCAATACGGTTTTAACTGAGAAGAATGAGGCGGGAGAATAGTATGACAACTGCAGCAGAAAATAAGCAATTAGAGCGTACTGTTACGGGTAAAGTGATCTCCAATAAAGGTGATAAAACTATCACTGTTTATGTAGAGCGTCTCGTAAAGCACCGTCTTTATAAGAAATATATCAAGCGTTCGACTAAGTTCTATGCGCACGATGAAGATAACGTATGTAACGTTGGAGATATTGTTGAGATTCAACAAGTTCGTCCGATTTCCAAAAGCAAAACTTGGAATTTAGTTCGCGTTGTTGAAGAGGCGAGAGGTTAAAAATGATTCAAGCACAAACAATTTTAGATGTTGCGGATAACTCCGGTGCGCGTCGTTTAATGTGTATTAAAGTATTAGGCGGATCGCATCGTCGTTATGCGAGCGTAGGGGATGTTATTAAAGTATCTGTTAAGGAAGCAATTCCTCGTGGCAGAGCAAAAAAAGGTGAGATCTATAACGCAGTTGTTGTTAGAACTCGCAAAGGGATTCGCCGTAACGATGGTTCATTAATTAAATTTGATGGTAATGCGGCAGTTCTTCTTAATAATAACTTTGAGCCAATCGGCACTCGTATTTTCGGGCCGGTAACTCGTGAGCTTCGTGGAGATAAATTCATGAGAATTATCTCGCTTGCTCCAGAAGTCATTTAAGTAGAGGTGCGTAATGAGCAAAATTTGTAAAGGCGACGAAGTCGTAGTTATCGCAGGTAAAAGCCGTGGTCATAGAGGTCACGTGCTTCAAGTTAAAGGCGATAAGGTTTTAGTTTCTGGGGCAAATAAAGTCACAAAACATGAAAGACCTAATCCTCAGCTTGGTATTGAGGGTGGTTTAGTGGAGAAGGAATCTTTTATCCATATTTCAAATGTTATGATCTTCAATCCTGAAACTGAGAAAGCAGATAAAGTAAAGATTGAAGTTGTAACGGCTAAAGATGAAAGCGGGAAAGTGATTACTACTCGTGAAAGAGTCTTCAAGTCAAACAATAAAAAAGTTGGATAATTCCACTAGCTTTGGTATTATAGCCAACTTATTTTATGATTAATTAAGCACGCCAAACAGGATGTATCGCATTAAAAGACATATCCGTTTGGTGTTGAGGTGTTTATGAAAGCAAGATTAAAAGAGTATTACGATAATGTAGTAGTGCCAGAACTTACCGAGAAGTTTGGATATACCAATCCTATGGAAGTTCCAAAAATCACAAAAATCACTCTAAATATGGGTGTAGGTGAAGCCGTTCTTGATAAGAAGGTAATGGAAAACGCATTGGCAGATATGAGTGCAATTTCCGGTCAAAAGGCGCAAGTGACATTATCTAAGAAATCCATCGCGGGTTTCAAGATTCGTGATGGTTGGCCTGTGGGATGTAAGGTTACATTACGTCGTACAACTATGTATGAGTTTTTAGATAGATTAATTAACATCTCTCTACCGCGTGTACGAGATTTCCGTGGTGTTAATGGTCGCTCATTTGATGGTCAAGGGAACTATAGCTTCGGTATTAAGGAGCAAATCGTATTCCCTGAGATTGAGTATGAGAAGGTAGATGCAGTTCGAGGCATGGACATCAGCATTACTACCAACGCGAAATCTGATGAGGAAGCTAAAGCGCTTTTGGCCGCTTTCAACTTCCCGTTCCGTAATTAATATTATATAAGCAGGAAAGTATGGCTAAAGTATCAATGATTAATCGCGAAAATAAGCGTGCTAAGTTAGTTGAAAAGTACGCTGAGAAACGCGAAGAGTTAAAGAAAATTATCAGCAGTGCAGAAGCTACTGCTGAAGAGCGTGAGGCAGCGATGTTTGCATTGCAAAAGCTTCCTCGGGACTCATCTCCTTCACGCCGTCAAAGACGTTGTAGTATTACAGGACGTCCGCACGGAGTTTATCGCAAGTTCGGTTTAGGCCGTAACAAGCTCAGAGAGATCACTATGCGTGGTGATATTCCTGGCTTAAGAAAGTCAAGCTGGTAATAGGAGAAAGAAGATGAGTATGCATGACCCAATTTCAGATATGCTTACCCGCATTCGTAATGCGCAGGCAGCAGAAAAAGTTTCTGTTGAGATCCCTTTCTCAAATGTAAAAAAATCAATTGCTCAAGTGCTTTTAGATGAAGGTTATATCGAAGGCATTGAGGAGCAGGGCGACACAGCAGCGACTAAAAAGCTCGTAATCAAGCTAAAGTACTATATGGAAAAGCCGGTTATTGAGAAAATTGAGAGAGTAAGTAAGCCAAGTTTGCGCGTATACCGCGATAAAGATAATCTACCTATGGTTTTAGGTGGTCTTGGCATTGCTATTATTTCAACTTCACAAGGCATGATGACAGACCATAAAGCAAGATCACTTGCAATTGGTGGTGAAGTTATCTGCTACGTAGCTTAATAGGAGTTCATTATGTCGCGTATAGCAAAAATGCCTATCGCAATTCCTCAGGGAGTTGAGGTGGCAATTTCAGGAAATAATGTAAAGGCAAAGGGCCCTAAAGGCGAATTGTCATTACAGTTGCACTCAGCTGTTGGTATTAAGCAAGAGGGTGCGGAGCTTGAGATTGTTCCAGATTTAGAAACTACTAAAGGTAGTTATGCAATTGCTGGAACAATGCGCTCATTAGTTAATAATATGATTGTTGGTGTTTCAGAAGGCTACGAAAAGAAGCTTATTCTTAACGGAGTTGGTTATCGTGCCCAAGCACAAGGATCAAGCCTTAATTTAACTTTAGGTTTTTCGCATCCTGTGATTCATGAAATGCCAGAGGGTATTACATGCGAAACTCCTTCACAAACAGAAGTTGTGATTAAGGGTGTTGACAAGCAAGTAGTTGGTCAAGTGGCAGCGAAAATAAGAGCCTACAGACCGCCTGAGCCATATAAAGGTAAAGGTGTTCGTTATGCCGATGAAATTGTTTCATTGAAAGAAGTTAAGAAGAAGTAGGTGATTATTCATGAGTAAGAAAGTTGCAAGATACAGAAGAGGGTTAAAAACCCGTATCAAGATTCGTGACCTAAACGTTAATCGTTTAACTGTTCATAGAACTCCACGTCATATTTATGCGCAAGTTATCAGTCCTTGTGGTGGTAAAGTACTCGCTTCAAGCTCAACTCTTTTAGAGAGTGTGAAGTCGCAAGTAAAAAACACTGGTAATATTGAGGCTGCAGCCGTAGTAGGAAAAGATATTGCCGAAAAAGCAAAAGCAGCTGGCGTAACGTCAGTAGCATTTGATCGTTCAGGTTTCAAGTTCCATGGTCGCGTTAAAGCCTTAGCAGATTCTGCTAGAGAGTCTGGTTTAGAGTTTTAATAAGGGGAAATAGGAAAATGACTACACAAGTAGAAAACTCAAATGTGATTGCTGCTGACGCGTTTCAGGAAAAGTTAATTACAGTAAACCGAGTTGCTAAAACAGTAAAAGGTGGTAGGCAGTTTGCATTTGCTGCTCTTACGGTTGTAGGAGATGGTAATGGTCGCGTAGGTTATGGCTATGCAAAAGCCAAAGAAGTACCTGCCGCTATTAAGAAATCTATTGAGCAAGCAAAGAAGAATATTAAAACTGTTGCGTTAAATGGAGATACTTTGCAGTATCCAGTAACAGGTATTCATAATGCAGCTAAAGTCTTTATGCAGCCTGCTTCAGAAGGTACGGGTGTAATCGCAGGTGGTGCGATGCGCGCTGTTTTTGAGGTCGCGGGTGTTAAGGACGTTTTAGCAAAGTGCCAAAATTCACGTAATCCTGTAAACGTTGTGCAGGCAACAATTAAGGGATTAGCTCTTATGAAAACACCAGAAGAGATTGCTGCGAAACGCGGTAAATCGGTTGAAGAAATTAGGGGTTAATAATCATGGCACAAGAAACTGTTAAAATTACATTAGTGAAAAGTGTTAACAGCCGCCTTCAATCACATCGTCAATGTGTGAAAGGTCTTGGTTTAAAGCGTTTGCATCATACTGTTGAAGTTGCTAAGACTCCAGAGAACATGGGTATGATCAATAAAGTTGCTTACTTATTGAAAGTTGAGTAATTCGGACTGATTAACATTAAATAAGGTATAAGTAATGAAACTAAATACATTAAAGCCAGCATTTGGCTCAAAAACAGTAGCTAAGCGCGTTGGTCGTGGTACAGGCTCTGGTTTAGGGAAAACAGCTGGTCGTGGTCATAAAGGGCAACATTCAAGATCAGGTGGATACCATAAAGTGGGTTTTGAGGGTGGTCAAATGCCACTTCATAAGCGTTTGCCTAAAGTGGGCTTCAATTCGCAGGTAGGATTAATCACCACGGAATTACCACTTTCAGCATTAAATAAAGTGAAAAATACTGAGGTTACTGTTGCTTCTTTAATTGAAGAGAACTTGATTTCATCTAAGTATGAGCGTGTAAAAGTCATGCTCTCTGGTGAAATTAATAAAGCCGTAAATCTTAAAGGTATTCGAGTAACTAAAGGTGCCAAGGCAGCCATTGAGGCAGCTGGCGGTACAGTTGAAGAATAGTTGATATGAGCAAGAATCAATTAGGAGTATCTGCTCTTAGTAGGTTTTCGGGATTAACGTCAAGATTAATGTTTTTAATCTTGGCGTTAATTGTATACAGAATTGGAGTGCATATTACCTTACCCGGTATTGATGCTGCAGCTTTAGCTCAATTGATGGAGCAGCAGAAAAGTAGTGGGGGAATCTCAGCAATGATTAACCTCTTCTCTGGTGGTGCATTTGAGAAGATGTCAGTCTTTATGTTGGGGGTAATGCCTTATATCACGGCATCGATCGTGATGCAGATGCTCTCTGTAGTGTATGCGCCTCTCGAACAACTGAAGAAAGAGGGAGAAGCAGGGCGCCGTAAGATAACACAATATACGCGTTATTTAACGATCGCTTTTGCAACAGTCCAAGGTGTTGTTTATACCGTGGCAATTATGAATGGCTCCTTTATTAATGCAGATGTTGTGTTAATGAGTCCTGGCTTTTTTGTTGCAATGGCGACGCTTACTTTAGTCACGGGAACTATGTTTTTAATGTGGCTAGGAGAGCAGATTACAGAGCGGGGTATCGGTAATGGTATCTCTATGATCATCTTTGCGAGCATCTTGATGGGAGTTCCCTCAGGAATTGGTTTCTTAGTAGAGACCGCACGCACGCAAGGGGGTGGAATGTGGCTCTTAATCTTTGTGCTTTTCCTATTGGTTCTGGCAGTTATTTTTGTCATCGTCTTTATTGAGCGAGGACAGCGAAGAATAACAATCAATTACGCTAGAAGACAGCAGGGTCGCCAGATGTCAATCGGCAATCAGAGCAGTCATCTACCTTTAAAATTAAATATGTCAGGAGTAATACCCGCAATTTTTGGATCGGCGTTTCTCTCTTTTATCTATACGATTAGTACAGGTTTAAGTAAAATTAACGTCCCAGAAGTTACAGGTGGTTCGATCTGGGAGCAGTTTAGTTTCTATACTTCATTGGCGCTTAATAAACTTGGCATCTTTGGGGTGAAGTATTTCTCTATCGGCCAACCAGCTTATATGATTCTGTTTGCGGTATTAATTATATTTTTCTGCTTCTTTTATACGGCTCTTCAGTTTAATTCGAAAGAGACAGCTGAGAACCTTAAGAGGCAAGGTGGGTTTATTCCAGGAATTCGACCAGGTATTCATACCTCGCAATATTTGGATAAGGTCTTAAGTCGCATCACTTTGTGGGGTGCAATTTATATCACCATTATCTGTTTGTTGCCAGAATTCGTAAATGGTATTACTGGTTTTAATATGCATTTTGGCGGTACATCAATACTCATCGCGGTAGTAGTGGTGATGGACTTAGTAGCGCAAATTCAGGCTCAATTAATGTCACAACAGTATGAGTCATTAATGAAGCGAGCAAATATTAGTTCCGCCTTAAATGGAACACCCCCATCTTTCTAAATCCGTGGAGTAAAAAATGAAAGTTAGAGCATCAGTTAAAAAGATTTGTCGTAATTGTAAAATTGTAAGACGTGGCGGTGTAGTAAGAGTGATCTGCAGTGATGGCAGACATAAGCAACGTCAAGGTTAAAAACATTGAGTATAAATTAATTATCGTGTAGAATTGTCTGCTTGATAGATATTTAGGATAGGTTTATATGGCACGTATAGCAGGTATTAACATACCAGTACATAAGCATGTGGTAATTTCACTGCAATCTATTTATGGCATTGGCAACACCCGAGCAAAAGCGATTTGTGAGGCGGCTAATGTGGAACCAACTACAGTTGTTAGAGATCTTACTGACGACCAAGTAGATGCGTTAAGAGCACAAGTAAATGAGTACACTGTAGAAGGTGACTTACGTCGTGAAGTTTCTATGAGCATTAAAAGATTAATGGATCTTGGTTGCTACAGAGGCATTCGCCATCGTCGTAGTCTTCCTTTGCGTGGTCAGCGTACTAAGACAAATGCTCGTACGCGTAAAGGTCCAAGAAGACTGGTTAAATAATTTTAGTAGGGAATAAATAAGAAGATGGCAAAACCTTCAGTAAAAGCACGTAAGCGTGTAAGAAGAAGTGTTGTTGATGGAATCGCTCATGTACAGGCTTCTTTTAACAACACAATCGTGACGATTTCAGATCGTCAAGGTAACGTATTATCTTGGGCAACTGCAGGGGGCTCAGGATTTAGAGGCTCTAGAAAATCAACTCCTTTTGCTGCGCAGGTTGCGGCAGAGAGAGCAGGAGAGACAGCTAAAGAGTACGGCCTTAAAAACCTCGATGTAAATGTTAGCGGTCCAGGTCCAGGTAGGGACTCTGCAGTTCGGGCATTAAATGCAATTGGTTATAAAATCACAAGCATCTCTGACGTGACGCCTATTCCTCATAACGGATGCCGCCCACC
This sequence comes from Ignatzschineria sp., assembly GCA_030150405.1. GTDB lineage: Bacteria > Pseudomonadota > Gammaproteobacteria > Cardiobacteriales > Wohlfahrtiimonadaceae > Ignatzschineria. The sequence goes on along the minus strand of JASLFU010000004.1, from coordinate 92,946 downwards.
TAAAAAGCGCAGAGTTTAAGAGAAATTTAAGGAGTATTTTAGAGTATGGCACGTTATTTAGGTCCAAAATGTAAATTAGCAAGACGTGAAGGTGTTGATCTTCATTTGAAATCAGGCGCACGTCCTTTTGAGTCAAAATGTAAGCATGACAGAGCCCCAGGTCAACACGGTGCAAGACCTACTCGCGCTTCTGACTATGGTCTTCAACTTCGTGAGAAGCAGAAGCTTAAGCGTATTTATGGTCTTTTAGAGAAGCAGTTTCATCTTTATTATAAAGAGGCGGATCGTCGTCGCGGTTCAACAGGTGAGAACTTGCTTCAGATTCTAGAGTCACGTTTAGATAATGTGGTCTATAGAATGGGCTTTGCAGTTACTCGTGCAGAAGCGAGACAGCTTGTAAGCCATGCTTCCATTTTAGTTAATGGTGAGAAGGTGAATATTCCTTCATACCAAGTGAAAGCAGGTGATGTTATTGCCATTCGTGAAAAAGCGAAGAAGCAAGCACGTATTGCCTACGCAATTGAGCTTTCTGAGGCTAACGGCCTTGTAGATTGGGTTAGCGTTGATAAAACCAAGATGGAAGGCGAGTTTAAGCGTATTCCTGAGCGTACAGATTTACCAGCAGACATTAATGAGTCATTAGTAGTTGAATTGTACTCAAAATAATAAGTGCTTTGGTTTTTATTCGTCCACTCTTATTGTTTTAGTAATTAGGTAAATATATTTATGGCTTTAAATGAGTTATTAACTCCCAGAATCGTCGATATTAAGACTGATGACAATCACTTCTCTGAAGTCTCGCTTGAGCCTTTAGAGAGAGGGTTTGCTCATACCTTAGGGAATGCGTTACGTCGAATTTTGCTCTCATCAATGCCAGGCGCAGCGATTACAGAGTGTGAAATTGAAGGGGTGCAGAAAGAGTACTCAGCAATTCCAGGGATGCATGAAGATGTAATTGATCTTCTTCAAAACTTAAAAGGAATCGCGATTATTCTTCATGACGCAGATGAGGCGTATTTAACAATTGAGAAAGAGGGGAAAGGCACTGTTACAGCAGGTGATCTTGAGCTTCCTCATAATGTTGAAATCGTCAATCCTGATCATGTAATTGCAAACTTAACTTCTAGCGGCTCCCTTAAAATGCGCTTGAAGGTAGAGAGTGGCCGAGGTTATAGTACAGCGGCGAACCGAGCTACTGAATCTTCAGATTCAGCGACTTTAGAGTTGGGTCTGTTTAAATTAGATACAACCTTTAGCCCTGTAGATAAAGTTAGCTATCGTGTTGAAACTGCCCGTGTTGAGCAGAGAACTGACCTTGATAGACTCGTTATCGCGCTTCAAACAAATGGTACATTAGATCCTGAACAAGCAATTCGTAACGCAGCAACAATTCTTCATGAGCAGCTTGAAGTGTTTGTAGATCTTAAGCCAATGCCTGAAGAAGAGCCTGAGCCAGAAGAGCCAGAATTTGAGATTGATCCAACGTTATTACGTCCTGTTGATGATCTTGAATTGACAGTAAGATCGGCGAACTGTTTGAAAGCTGAGAGTGTGTACTATATCGGAGATCTTATTCAGAAGACAGAAACAGAGCTTCTTAAGACTCCTAATTTAGGTAAGAAATCACTTACTGAAATTAAAGATGTACTTGCTCAGTATGGTTTGTCATTAGGTATGACCTTAGAAAATTGGCCACCACCTAATTTAGATACTACAAAACCCCCAGCATAAAATTTAAGAATTTATTGAATAGGAAGTATAGAAATGCGTCATCGTAAAGCAGGTCGTGCATTTAGTCGCACATCAGCACACAGAAAAGCAATGTTCAAGAATATGTCTACTTCAATGATTGAACATGAAATTATTAAAACAACGCTTCCAAAAGCGAAAGAGCTCCGCCGTGTAGTTGAGCCTCTTATCACTTTAGCGAAGAAAGATACAGTAGCAAATCGCCGCAAAGCTTTTGCTCAATTAGGTTCAAGAGAGATGGTTCAAAAGCTTTTTAATGAGCTTGGACCACGCTTTAAAGAGCGTAATGGTGGTTATCTCCGTATCATGAAGTGCGGTTTCCGCCCGGGTGATAATGCACCTATGGCTTATGTAGAATTAGTTGATCGTGGCTTAGCATCAACTGATGAAGCTGATGCCAGCTAAATCATAAATGAGTAATTAGCCGGTTATTTTTATAGCCGGCTTTTTTATTGAGTGATATAAAATATGCAATTCACCTTCTTTGATCAAAAGAGAGTTCTTCCTAGAAGGAGACGGGCGGTGACGATCGGTGCTTTTGATGGTATTCATCTAGGGCATCAAAAGTTATTGGCCAAGCTTTCGGATCTTAAGGATAGAGACCCCGCTTTAATGCGGACACTCGTTACTTTTGAGCCACTTCCTCATGAATTTTTTTTAAAAGAGAAAGCCCCTGTAAGGGTTATGAATCTTCGTGAGAAGTTGATTTATCTTAAAAGGAATCATCTTGTTGATGAGGTGATTATTCTCCCTTTTGATAGCGAGTGCCGGGTATTGCCTGCTGATCAATTTATTCAACGCTTTCTCGTGGAGTCTCTGAATATCGCTGCCATTGTGGTTGGGGATGATTTTCGTTTTGGAAATCGGGCGTTGGGCACTCCCACTCTTTTAAGTGAATATTCGAATGAATATAATTTTGAAGTTTTTAAAGAAAACTATCATTATAAAGAAGGCGTCAGAATCTCTTCTACGCTTGTAAGAAAGGCTTTAAGTGAGGCCGATTTTTCATTGGCAGCCGAGTATTTGGGGCGTTCATACACAATGATTAGTCGTGTGGTTAAGGGCAATCAATTAGCGCGAACCTTAGGGACACCTACCATTAACCTTCCAATTAAACGTTTTAATCCCCCCTTTAGTGGGGTATTTAATGTAATAGCCCAGGATTGCGGAGCAGGTAGAAAATATTTTGGGGTGGCAAACTTAGGCTTTCGTCCTACAGTAGATGGTGTTAAACCCAATTTAGAGGTACATTTGCATAATGTAGATGAAAACCTTTATGGTAAATATTTTGAGATTGAATTTATCAGCAAACTTCGGGATGAGCAGAAGTTTGAGGGAATCGAGGCTTTAAAGGCCCAAATAGAGATAGATAACCAAAGATCGAAAGAGTTTTTTAAATTAATTTAATTAGGATATTGCAGTGACTAAATCTAAAAAAACAAATGCGAATAGTGATCACCCATATCGTGATACGCTAAATCTGCCGCAAACTGATTTTGCGATGCGAGGGAACTTACCTAAGCGTGAGCCTGAATTTATAGATTACTGGAATAAAATCGACCTTTATCATAAGCAACGTGAAGCTTTTAAGGGAAAGCCCACATTTGTGCTTCATGATGGCCCTCCTTATGCAAATGGAGCGATTCATTTAGGTCACGCAGTAAATAAGATCCTAAAAGATATGATTGTAAAATCACGGGGGCAGCTCGGGTATGATGCGCCTTATGTTCAAGGGTGGGATTGTCATGGTCTTCCGATTGAGCTCGTGGTTGAGCGTAAGTATGGCAAAGTGGGTACTGATTTAACCCCTGCTGAGTTTAGAGCAAAATGTCGTGAGTTTGCTGCAAGCCAGATTGAAATTCAGGCTGAGGGGATTAGTCGTCTTGGTGTAGTAGCTTATGATGAGAAGCCTTATCTTACTATGAATCAAGATACCGAGGCAGACATTGTTTTAGCTCTTAAAGAGATTGTGAAAGCGGGGCATTTAGAGAAGGGTGCACGTCCAGTTAACTGGTGTTTAGATTGTGGATCATCGCTAGCTGAGGCTGAAGTTGAGTATGAAGACAAGGTTTCATACAGCATCGATGTTGCTTTCCCTGTGGTAGATCTTAAAGAGCTTGAAAAGCGTATCGATTATGATCTCTCAGGTCGTGAGGTTTCAGTAATTATCTGGACAACGACCCCTTGGACTCTCCCTGGGAACGCCGCGGTTTCTGCACACCCTGAATTTAAGTACGCATTAATTGAGAAGGCGGGGGCGCTCTATCTTGTGGCTTCAGAGCTTATTGAGTCTCTAGAGGAGCGCTGGGGCGAAAAGTTAACGCTTCTTAAAGAGTTTGAAGGCTCAGCCTTAGAAAATATGCTCTTAAAGCATCCTATTGCTGAAAGAGAAGTCCCGCTTATTTTAGGGGATCATGTTACGTTAGATGCAGGAACAGGTTTTGTTCATACTGCGCCGGCGCATGGTGAAGAGGACTATGCGGTTGCGTTGCAATATAAAATTGAGTTTGAAAACCCAGTGTTAGGGGATGGAACTTATGCGCAAACTACCCCCCATTTTGCGGGCAAAAATATTCGCAAAGCAGAGGCAGAGGTAATTGAGTTCTTAAAAGAGCGCGGAATTTTAATCTTTGCGACAAAACTTACCCACAGCTTCCCCCATTGTTGGCGCCATAAAACGCCTACAATCTATCGCGCAACACCCCAATGGTTTATCAGCATGGATAAGAAGGGGCTGCGTCAGGAAGTACTTAAAGAGATTGATGGTGTTCAGTTTATCCCTAGTTGGGGTCGTGAGCGTCTCTATGGCATGATTGAAGGTCGTGGGGATTGGTGTATCTCTCGTCAACGTTATTGGGGCGTGCCGATTCCTTTTTTCCTTCATAAGGAGACGGGAGAGCTGCACCCTGAAACAGACGCTTTAATGCAAGAGGTAGCAGATCGCATACGTAAAGATGGTTTAGAGGCATGGTTCGGGGCGGATGTTTCTGATTTCCTTGATGCCTCAGAAGCGGATCTTTATGAGAAAAATAGCGATATTCTTGATGTCTGGTTTGATTCAGGAACAACCCATTTTAGCGTTCTTTCTAAACGAGATGAGCTGACCTATCCAGCAGATCTTTACCTCGAAGGCTCAGATCAGCATCGGGGTTGGTTTAACTCTTCGATCATTACCTCAGTAGCGATCAATGGTGTGGCTCCCTATAAGGCGCTATTAACCCATGGTTTTACGGTGGATGCGAAGGGCCGCAAAATGTCTAAATCTTTAGGCAATGGTGTTGAGCCTGCAGATGTTATCGGGAAGATGGGGGCAGATGTTCTGCGACTTTGGGTCTCGTCAACGGATTACCGAGGGGAGATTCCTGTTTCAGATGAGATCTTAAAGCGTACATCGGAAACCTATCGCCGTATTCGTAACACAGTACGTTTCTTATTAGCGAATACTAATGAGTTTGATCTGGCTAAAAATGGACTCTCGTTTGAGGAGATGCTCCCCCTTGATCGCTGGATTGTAGCGCGGGCATTGACGGTACAAAATGAGATCAAACAGGCGTATCTTGATTACTCATTCCATAATGTTTACCAGAAGTTACATTATTTCTGTTCTATCGATTTAGGAAGCTTTTATCTCGATATTATTAAAGATCGCCAATATACGGCTGCTAAAGACTCGTTAGCTCGTCGTTCTGCACAAACGGCGCTTTTCCATGTGTTGGAGGCTTTAGTTCGCTGGATGGCCCCGATTCTGACCTTTACGGCAGAGGAAGTGTGGCTCTCCATGCGTGAGCGGGGTAATGAGCGTCCGGAGTCTGTCTACTTAACAGAGTTTTATGATCAGCTCGTGCCATTAGATGAAGAGACCCGCTTTAATGCAGAGTTTTGGAATCATCTCCTTGAGGTTCGTGGTGAGGTTGCTAAAGCGATCGAAGAGCTTCGCCGTGAAGGTAAAGTAGGTTCTTCCTTAGAGACAAAGGTGACCATCTACGCTTCGGATAAATTGCACGAAGAGGTAGGGGCACTTGAAGATGAGCTGCGTTTTGTGCTCCTAACTTCGTATGCTGAGGTTAAGCCATTTGCAGAGAAACCTGCAGAGCTTGCAGAGCATGAGCTAGAAGGAGAGCGTTTTGCAGTTAAGGTAGAAGCACTTGGTGATGAGTATGGTAAATGTGTACGCTGCTGGCACCATCGCGAAGAGGTAGGCAAGATCGAAGAGCATCCTGAGCTTTGCCATCGCTGTGTAGAAAACTTAACTCCAGAGGGCGAAACCCGTCATTATGCGTAATGATCTTCGTATAGAGCCGGTAAAGCCAAAAATGCTTTACTGGCTTCTCTTTATTATTGTGGGCGTAATTTTAGATTACGTTACTAAGCAGTGGGCTAATAGTTCTCTCTTATATGGTGAAAGCGTAGCGATTTTCCCGGGGCTTAATTGGACCTTAGTCTATAATCAGGGGGCTGCGTTTAGTTTTTTAGCCAGCCATGATGGTTGGCAGCGTTGGTTCTTTGTGGCTGTCTCGAGCATAATCTCTATCGTGCTTTTTGTTTGGATTTTGCGAACTAAAGCTAAGGAGAAACTATTACGTTTCGGGCTCGTTATGGTGTTAACGGGGGCTATTGGGAATCTAATTGATCGCATCTCTTTAGGGTATGTGATTGATTTTATACATCTCTACTATCGGGATTATCATTGGCCCATTTTCAATCTCGCAGATATCTTTGTATCCGTCGGCGTTGGGATTATAATTCTCTCTTCGCTACTTGAAAGTAGGAAGTAAGGACCCTAAGTTAAGGGTTTATTTCAGCCTAAGGGCAGTATTTAGGAAGCAGATATGAGTGAAGAAAAGACAATATTAAGTGGTATTCTCGATTTTAACCGAGAATTTGTCGATGCCGAAGAGTATGAGAATCTCTGTACAGATAAGTACCCCAATAAAGAGATCGCGATTCTCTCCTGTATGGATGCCCGTATCGTTGAGCTCTTGCCCAAAGCGATGGGCCTTCGAAATGGCGATGCAAAGATTATTAAGAACGCAGGCGCCTTGATTACGCACCCTTGGGGAGCGGTGATGCGCAGTCTACTTGTGGCAGTGCTAGAATTTAATGTTAAAGAGATTATGGTAGTGGCTCACACCGATTGCGGTATGCGGGGGTTTGATCCAGAACACCTTCTCGATAAAGCGAAAAAATTTGGCATTACTGAGGGGACAATTCAGACTTTACGCAATGCAGGTATCGATCTTGATGGCTGGTTACGGGGGTTTGATAATGTTGCCGATAGTGTTCGCTTTACGGTTGATAAGATTAAGAATCATCCCTTAATGCCGGGTAAAGTGGCTGTTCATGGGCTTGTAATGCACCCTACAACAGGGAAGTTGCACACCATTGTGGATGGTTATGTCCAAAATAAAAATTTATTGGAAGAGTTTCAAGCAAGTAACTCTTTAGAAAAAGATGAGTAAAAAAATTATTTTAGCGAATCCCCGGGGATTTTGTGCCGGGGTTGATCGTGCAATTACGATTGTTGAGCGGGCGCTCGATCTTTTTGGGGCGCCGATCTATGTGCGACATGAGGTTGTGCATAATAAATATGTGGTCGATACGTTAAAAGAGCGGGGCGCGATCTTTGTTGATGAGCTCGATGAAGTGCCTGATGGTAAGATTGTGATCTTTTCTGCTCACGGTGTCTCTAAAGCAGTACAGGATGAGGCGGTGCGAAGAGGTTTAGAGGTATTCGATGCGACCTGTCCTTTAGTAACGAAAGTACACTTAGAGGTTTTCCGCTTTGCTCGAGATGCAATGGACACCATCTTAATTGGTCATGCAGGGCACCCAGAAGTGATCGGGACGATGGGGCAGTTTGATGATAAATATGGGGGTAGAATCCATTTAATTGAGGATCTTGAGGATGCAAATAACCTAGAGGTTAATGATCCTAATAAGGTTGCTTATGTAACGCAAACCACCCTCTCTTTAGATGATACCTCTGCCATTATTGACCGTTTGCGGGAGCGCTTCCCCAATATTGAGGGGCCTAAAAAGAGTGATATCTGTTATGCTACGCAAAATCGTCAAGATGCGGTTAAAAACTTAGCGGAAAAATGTAGCTTAATTTTAGTGGTGGGCTCTGAAAATAGCTCAAACTCAAATCGTTTACGGGAGTTGGCAGAAAAAGAGGGTGCAGAGAGCTATCTTATAGATCGTGCTGCAGATATTGATCCCCAATGGCTCGATGGACATACCAATATTGGTGTGACTGCAGGAGCTTCAGCGCCCGATATTTTAGTGCAAGAGGTAATTAAAAAGCTTCAATCGCTCGGGGTGGAATTAGAAGGGGATATGCCAGGAACGCAAGAGGATATTGTTTTTGCGTTGCCGAAACTATTGCGCCCAAGCGAGATGGAAAATAATCAAGATTAATGCACTATTAGGCGTGTTTGATTAAGGTTTAGAGTTAAAGATAAAAGAGCCTGTAAGTTTTGGAAGGATCTAAAACTTACAGGCTCTTTTTTAAACTTTTAAATTTTAAAGGGATCTCACCTAGAGAAAGAGCTTAAAGGCAGGGTTATCATTCTCATCTTCATAGGCGTAGCCTAGCTCTTCTAAAAAGGCTTCAAAGGTTCCATCATCAAAACTACTTTGAGGCACCTGAATCCCCACTAATACTCGCCCATAATCGGAGCCATGATTGCGATAGTGGAAGAGACTAATATTCCAACGTCCACCCATGGTATTGAGAAACTGAAACAGCGCCCCGGGACTTTCGGGAAATTCAAAACGGAAGAGTCGCTCATCGGTGGCATTTTTAGCCTTGCCCCCTACCATATAGCGGATGTGCAGTTTTGCCATCTCATTATCGCTAAGATCGATCACCGGCAAGCCATTTTCGCGCAATAGAGTGATGATTCGTTCTTTTTCTTCATCCCCTTCCGTCAGCTGTACGCCTGCAAAAACAACGGCGTTTTCCTCATCAGCGTAACGATAGTTAAATTCAGTAATGCTACGGTTTCCGATAAGGCTGATAAAGTTACGAAAGCTCCCGGGTGTTTCAGGGATTGTCACAGCCATTAGTGCTTCATTTTTCTCCCCGAGCTCGGCGCGTTCAGCAGCGTAGCGAATACGCTCATAATTGATATTTGCTCCGCTTAAAATAGCGCCAATATTTTTAAATCCGTGATGAGGATTTTGCTGAATATACTTTTTGATACCTGCCACCCCAAGCGCACCAGAAGGTTCACTAGCGGCGCGAGTATTGTTGAAGATATCCTTCATCGCGGCACAGATCTCATCGGTGGTCACGGTGATAATATCGTCTACATATTGTTGGCAGAGGGCAAAGGTATTCTCCCCCACCTGTTTGACTGCAGTGCCATCGGCAAATGAGCCCACTTGCTTTAATTTAATCCGTTCTCTCTTTTTTAGGGATTTGAGCATTGAAGCGGAGTCTTCCGGTTCAACGCCAATAATTTTACAGTGGGGCGCAATAAATTTTACATAGGTGGCGATCCCGGCAATTAAGCCTCCGCCGCCAACGGGGATAAAAATAGCATCAAGATCAGGCTGCTGATCGAGCATCTCTTTGCCAATAGTGCCTTGTCCAGCAATAACAGCAAGGTCATCAAAGGGGTGGATAAAGGTCTTTCCTTCTACTTTTGAGAGCATTAAGGCATGATCGTAGGCATCATCAAATGTATTGCCATGCAAAATGACGTTTGCTCCCATCTCCTCACAAGCATTGACTTTAAGTGCAGGGGCGGTTACCGGCATAACGATATTAGTCTCTAATCCAAGATGTAGGCCACTTAAAGCGACGCCTTGGGCATGATTGCCGGCAGAAGCGCAAACAATCCCTCGTTTCCGTTCTGCTTCAGAGAGTTGGAAAATCCGATTAAAGGCTCCGCGAATTTTAAAAGAGAAGATCGGCTGTAGATCCTCTCTCTTCAGCCAAATATCTGTTTTCAGCTGCTGACTGAGAAGGTAGAGATGATCAAGCTGAGTATTTTTAGCCACATCATAGACACGGGCAGCTAAAATATCACGGATAAGTGCATTCATTGTGGGGAAATATCCTTTATTTTAAAAACAGACTAAGCTATTAAGAATGCCTTATGAGCGAGGAGTAAGCAAATATTCTTATTGCTCAATTATAAAGAGGCGAGCCTCTCAAAAGCATGGATATAGGAGAAGAAAATGCCAATTTTAACGGTTCGATATACGCCGGGATTTGTATCGGAGCGCCATCTTTTAACGGCGGTGCGAGAGATCAACCGAACATTAAGCGAGATTTTAAATACTGACTTTGAGAAGTTTAAGGGTTTTTTAATTCCTCTAGCTGCCCAAATTGTTGGTGAAGAGGGGGCGATTATTCATAACTCGATGCAAACGCAAGAGGAAGAGGAGACGGGGCATCTCCCTGGTTGGCTTACAAAAATATTTGGAAGCAAAGCAGCGCCTGCTTTTTCGGGCGAAGATGAGAGAGCTGGAGCAGAGCGTATCTTTATGCTGCATATTACTTTAGAGATGTTGCCGGGGCGGACAGATCAACAAAAGCTTAACGCCCACCGCGCGATTAGTGAAAAAGTGGAAGAGCTGTTGCAAGAGACAAAAGTGGCACAAAAAGCGGTGGTTACTCTCCATATCTACGAGTTTTCGGGAATATTTTCGGCGAATGTGGTGAATCTTAAGGGGGAGGTATAGGATTTTCTGAGCTAAGTTCTACTGTAGATCAGAGAAAATTAGCTCGCGCGCTCTTTGATATTGCTCTATGGGGGAGATTTTAGCCTCTACAATGTGGCAGTTTGATGGGGGAGATTGAAATTGTGCAAGATCATCCTCGGTGATGAGATAGAGATCTGCCGTTTTATTCGATTGCGTGGTGCATGCCGAGAGGGGGAGAATCTCCACCATTTTGCTCTTTGAGCTTGTTGCTTCAAAGAGTGATTTTAAGGGTAAAAGAGCAGGGCTTGAGTCAGATATCGCCACCGTATAAGTAAAATAGGGGCGTACAATATCGGGGATAAAGGCCCAGTTTTTGTAGGGTTCATTGCGGATCGCCGTCGCTGAGATCGGGAAGTTCTTTCGCGGTGGATCCATTAAGCGCACAGGCAGTTTAAAGAGCCGCTCGTAGTGCGCTTTATCTTGGGGTTCGCTACTAAAAATATGGGTGGGTGATATCTTAATCTCTTTAAAAAGCTCAAGAACACGCTCAGTCCATGCTTCCCAGCCATTGGGATAGCTCGGAATACCATCTTCATTTAGGTGATGAACATCAATTCCGGGGATCTTTGAAAGAATGGATTTTGCCCAATAGATGCGATCCTTTGCAGTAACGGCAAGGGTAAAGCGACTGTTATGAAGTAATTTTTGATCTCGCTCTGTTTCACTGCAGACGACGACATGGAGTCTATCGACCTCGAGCTTTGCTTCAAAAATCATATTGAGATGCCCTTGATGAAGGGGGTAGAACTTTCCTAAAATCACACCAACTTTTTTCTGCATTACCATTCTCCTTTACGCTTTTCATTGCGTTTATGGGGTATCATATCATGCTATAGTAGCGGGAAATGGGTGAGTCATCGCCCCCTATGTTGCTCGATGCTGCATCAATTTTAGCATCGCAATTGAGTTCTTGAATGGAATATTTAAATGGATCATCAACAGCATGCTTAATACCATTTTAACAGGTAGCTTTATTGAGGCCGGCGGCCTGATCTTTACGCTGCTCTATTTTCTCTTAATTATTGGGGTCTGTATCCAGATTATTTCGGATACCACAAGCCCGAGTAAAACGATCGGTTATCTATTACTTATCATCTTCTTACCCCTTTTAGGGGTGGTGCTCTATCTTTCGATAGGGGTGAATTATCGTAATCGAAGGATGTATTCGAAAAAGATTACCAATGATGAAGATCTTGAGGAGCAGCTTCTTAAATATACACAAAACCTTAAGCGGGAGGCGATGGGAAGCGGCAATCCTGTGCTCGAGCAGTATAAGGGGCTGGCGTACAATATCGCTTCGGAAAATGTGCATTGGCTAAGCTGTTATAACAATATTACGCTCTTTAAAAATGGGGAGGAAAAGTTCCCCGCCGTGCTCGAGGCGATTGAGAATGCTAAAGATTCTATCCATATAGAGTATTACATTGTACGGAATGACCAGATTGGGAATGCTATAAAAGAGGCGCTGATCCGTAAGGCTAAAGAGGGGGTAAAGGTTCGTTTTATCTATGATGATTATGGCGGGAAAGAGGTTCGCCGAAAATACTCCAAAGAGCTTAGAGCTGCGGGGGTAGAAGTTTATCCGTTCCGTAAGATTCTCTTTATCTTCTGGGCAAATCGCCTGAATTATCGTAACCACCGAAAGATTATTGTGGTCGATGGCAAAGTGGGTTTTGTCGGGGGCATTAATATCGGGGATGAATATATTAATACGCCAGGGCAGGAGAAGGAGTATCTCCGAGATACCCACATAAAACTGGAGGGCTACAGCTGCTATGCTTTGCAACATATCTTTTTATCAGATTGGAACTTTTGTGCGCGCCAAAATTTAGAGCCCACTGAAGCGCTCTTTCCTCCCATTGATAAGGGGGACTTTTGTAGTAAAACGGTGCAGATTGTCGCAAGTGGCCCAGATTCTCGAGAGCCTTTGATTATGCACTCTATTTTGCAAGCTATTGCTCTTTCAAAGAAGGAGGTGCTGATTACCACCCCTTACTTTATCCCTTCGGAATCGGTGTTAACGATGCTTAAAATTGCCGCACGCAGTCAAGTAAAGGTGAAGATTTTAGTCCCCGAAAAGACAAATTCCTGGCCGGTAAGAATGGCGAGCCGGGCGCTCTATCGTAATCTTTTTGAGGCAGGGGTAGAGATCTACCATTATCACCGGGGCTTTATTCACGCTAAAACAAGTGTATTTGACCGAAGTGTCGCGATGATCGGTACAGCGAATATGGATAATCGCAGCTTTGACCTAAACTTTGAGGTCAATGCCGTAGTCTATGATAAAGAGGTGGCCGAGGAGATGACAGAGCTCTTCTATCGGGATTTAGAACATGCTACTCGGGTCGATCCTATTGAGTGGAGAAAGCGCTCAAAAGTGCGGGACTTTTTTGAAAAGGTGGTCTATCTTGCCTCCTCCCTTCTCTAATAGGGGGCGAATGTATCGGCTAAATGGCGAGACTTCTTCATGATGAGAAGCTTAATTCTCGGTAATGGGATCGTCTGCGATAAGCCGTTGTGTCAGCACTTCTTTTTCTCTGTGGGTGAGGAGATGATCTAATAAGCCCCAACGCAGAAGAAATTGAAGGGTAATTAAGCCACTGTTGGGCTTAAAGGCATCACCAGTTAGGAGGTGCTCTTTGACTTCTAAGGGGGAGAGAAGTAGAAACTCTTCGACCTCCCCATCATTAATCTGCGGGGAAAACTGGGCAGGAAGTTGAAGATCAAAGGTAAAGAGCCGTTCTTGGCGAATGCTTTTGCCCTCTTCTACATTGTTGTGAAGAGCCCCGGCATAACGGAGATTTTGCGTTAAAATTTCGGGGATATTGGCTTCTTCAATTGCTTCGCGCCGTGCATTTTCCACAATCGAGATCCCAAAAGAGAGCCCTCCCGCCGCAATTTGGTCTAGCTTATGGGGCTCAACTTTTTTAAGTTTTGAGCGTCTTGCAAGCCAGATCTTATCGGGGGTTTCTCCATCTTTTGTCACATAACCATTGATATGTGTTCCAAATACCATAAATCCAAAGAAGGGGGCAGCTCCCCGTTCGATCGTAAATAGAGGATCGTGGAGGGGGGAATCCTCATAATAGACGCCATACCATTCATCCCGCCAATTGGGAATCTCCCCTAATTGTTGCATTTCTTTAGAGAGGGTATGAAAACGTTCGCTCCTCTCCTTAAAAGAGGCTTCTATAAAGAGGGGTGAAAAATGGAGCGTCTCTTCGGTTTTGTTAAAGGTAAAGAGATCGGGGCGCGTCTTAAGTAGGGGGAGGAAACTCTTATGAATCCAGCCGATAGGGCGCGCTAAAAAGAAGAGCCGACTATAGTGATGATAGTTCGGCTCCGGTAGATATTTAAAAGCGGGAGTAAAGGGCATCTTTCCTCTATGCGTTATTTAAATTGAAAGGCTGCAGGTAGGGCGATGACTCTGTATAGAGTTTAATAACGCCCCCGAGAAAGATCCCGCACTAGCTGTTGCAAGATGCGATCAAGAGCAATGTTATAGGCTTTTACGCCTCCAGCAGCATTATATTCGAGGCTAGGTTCCTGCTCCCGATAAGTGTGTGAGCTGAGAATCTTCCCTGTTTCGCCATTGATTAAGCGTGCTTGAATCTCGAGTTGAACGTGGCTCTCTTTCTGACTTGTGAAGTAATGGCGCATCTCCAAAAGATGAAGATCGAGGCGAAGTGGTGTTTTAAGATCGCTTGGATGCGTCACTACATCTTTAAAGAGCCCGCTATTATTGAGTAGACGAGTTACCTGATTTTGGATCATTTTGCTTGGGGGAACTGCCCATTCGCTCTTAGTGAAGTATTCCACCTCATTTTCAGCGCGGGTATACTCCATCAGTGTTGAGCCATAATCCACCGATTGAACTAAAGAGATGGAGATCGCCGGAAGCTGCGCACCCACTGCTACGGAGGGGTGAACGTTACTCTCTAGAACATATTGCTGCTTAACTTCACCGCTTGAGCAGCCAGCAATGATTAAGGCTGCGGCAAAAAAAGTGCTAAGTTTTTTCATCATGGGTTTCATCTTTACTCCAAATTGTTTTTTAATCATTCCTAAGAATAGTGTGGATGATTTAATCTATCGCTTCTTGCTTGCATCATTCTGTTGCTTATAGTTTAGATTGATCTTTCATACTCTACTCGCCAGGGCCTCTTTTAGGCTTTGGCTTTCCGGTAATCACAGAGTTTGGCTGCTCTTTAAACTCTTCCATAAGGGAGGAGAAGTTGTAGAGCGCTGTTTCAAGGAGCGGATAGAGATTTTGTAATTTGCGATCGGTCTGATTAGCAAAAGATCCCCAGGAGGTAATGGTCCCGTTAGCATTCTTTACAACGCTATTTAACGAATCGATAAACTGCTTGAAATCATCTGAACTATTATCGAGATTTTGGGCAAATTTATGGATCGATTCTGTGGCTAGCTTCATCTGCGGTTTCATGCTCTCCACAAGAATAGAGGCGCTATCGGTCAGCTTCTGAATACGTGGCCCCGCATTAGAGAGATCTTCTGTAAAGGACTCTACATTCGCCATAATTTTGGAGAAATTCTCGATATTATTGGGGGTAAAGATATCCTCAAGTTTATCGGAGAGATCATCAAGCGCATCAGTGATGTTGTCGATCGCTTCATCGAGCCGTTTTGAAAGGGAAGGGCCATTCATAATTACGGGAATGGGGTTCTCTTCCGTAGGAACTAAAAAGTCCGCTTCTGGCGTACCGCCTGTTAAGCTGACGCCCACTAAACCGGTGATCCCTTTGCTCATTAATACTGCACGGGTATCACTCTTAATGGGGGTCCCTTCATTAATATTGAGAGTGATGGTGACAAATCGGGGATCATTCTTATTTAGAGAGATATCCGCGACTTTACCAATATTTACCCCCCGATAATCGATCTGTGAGTTGACAGAGAGCCCTAAGACAGACTCACTGGTGATCACTTGATACTCTTGCGTTTTTGTTTTCTCCATACCACTTGTAAGCCAGATGGTTAGCCCTATGAAAAAGAGCAGAAAACCGATCACAAAGGTACCGACTAATGTATAACTAAATTTATTTTCCATATGCGTCTCTTGTTGCACGGCCACGAGGACCTTGAAAATATTCTTGAATTAAAGGATGTGAGTTTTGGACTAAATCGGCCATAGGTTCATAGGCGATTAAGCGTTTCTCCCCTAAAAAGGCCACTTTATCTGTGGTGGCCCAGAGCGAGTCTAAATCGTGGGTCACCATCACGATGGTTAAATTTAAAGAGGATTTAAGCTGGCACATTAGCTCATCAAACGCGCCGGCCGAGATAGGATCTAAACCTGCCGTCGGCTCATCTAAAAAGAGAAGTTTAGGATCTAACGCCAATGCACGCGCTAAGCTTGCTCGCTTTAACATTCCCCCGGAAAGCTCTTTTGGGTAGAGTTTTGCTGCATGGGGAGGTAGCCCAGAAAGGGTAAGTTTTAACATCGCAATCTCTTCCATATCTTTAAGCGAGAGCGAGGTATTCTCCTGCAGCGGGATCATAATATTTTCTAATACTGTTAAGGAGCTAAAGAGTGCGCCACCCTGAAAAAGCATCCCAAAAGTCTGCTTAAATTTTTGCTGTTCTTCACGGCTGATGCCCCAAATAGGTTCATCGAAGAGATAGACTTGCCCTTGAGTTGGGCGTAAAAGCATAATAATCGTTCGTAAAAGGGTGGTCTTTCCCGAGCCAGAACCGCCAACAAGGGCGATAAGCTCTCCCTCTTGCACATTCATGCTTAAGTTTTCATGCACAACATGGGTGCCAAAACTGTTATAGATATTCTCTAAGCGGATGACTACCGGCTTCTCCTCCCCTTTATGGGCTTCACGAAAGGCGCGTTGGAGCTCTTCACTTGTCTTAGGGGCTCGTTTAACATCGGCGGAGAAACTAGGTTGTGGAAGATCGATCTTATTTACCATATTTATCTCCTTATAAGCCTACTTTGCGCATCATCACAGAGAAGATCGCCACAAAAATAATCACAAGGAAGATCGATTGTACCACCGCTTTAGTGGTCTGTTTACCTACACTATCTGCTCCTCCCGCTACTTGGAAACCTTGGTGACAGCCCACAAGCGTGATGATAATGGCAAACACAGGGGCTTGTACAATACTCACCATTAATGAGCGCCAAGTGACCGATTTGGGCACTGTATCGATAAATTCCGCAAAGGTGATATCAAGGTAGAAATGGGAGAGTACCATCCCCCCAAAAATTGCCATGGCATCTGCAAAGAGCGTTAAAAAGGGGAGGGCAACCACAAGGGCTAACATCTTCGGCACAACTAATTGATCGTAGGGATGAATGCCGATGGTCTCAAGGGCGTCGACCTCTTCATTTACCACCATTGTCCCAATTTGTGCGGCATAAGCAGAGCCTGTTCGGCCCGCTATAATGATCGCCGTTAAAAGGGGACCAAGCACACGGAGCACGGCAACAGCCGTAAAGTCCACAATAAAGATATTGGCCCCAAACATTCGTAACAGCGAGCCTGCTTGATAGGCGATTACCATACCGACAAGAAAGTTTAGCAGACCAATAATGGGGAGCGCTAAGACGCCTGCTGTCTGAATATTGGCCCAAAAGGGCTTCCAGCGAATGGTCCAAGGGGTGAGTAATTTGCCAAACATTACCGCCGTTACTTCCCCAATAAATTGAATGAAGAGTCGCATCTCTTCAATTGCGGCGTGGCTTTTTACTCCAATGGTATGGATCAATCCATGCTCATTTTTAGGGGCTTTTTTCTGAATACCGGCATCATCGGTGCGGGCTTTAATATATTTTAGAAGATCAAGATGCTTTGGCGCGAAATTTTGGTATTCAATCGTCGCATCTTCTAGGCCTAAAGCATCAAAAATAATGCAGATCTGTTGGCAGCCAGAGGTATCGATCGACTGCAATTGGCGCCCATCAACGATTAACTGCTCAATCGTCTGCGAACTTAAATTAAGCGCAGCGATTTGTGCCTTAATATCTGTAAGATGGGCAAGTACCCACTCCCCCGAGAGGGAGAGCCGATTTTGCTCTAGTGTAATCATCTGTGCCATAGATTCGTAAAATTGCTCTCGCGTTAAGTTATGTTTCGTTATGCTCGATGAGAGTCCATCGATCTATTTTAGTGCGTTAGAAATCAAACGGTAAAGAGGGCTATTTTACCAGGTTACAAGAGAGAGTAATACGCCTTTTTACTCGACATTTCGGCCGTTAAGTTGTCGCCATTTCCCAGGATCTTGCTGATCCCCTGGTGTGCTCCAGATACCGAGAGCTTTCGCTTGCGCATTTTCGGCCGCTTTTTGATAGGCAGGGTCTCGATTAAAACGCCTATAGACCACGGCTTCCCCTGCTTTTACAAGTTGTAAGCCAAGATCGCGAGATTGAGTGAATTGTGATTTTGTAAGATGCCCGCTATAAAGTTGGCCGACCACGCGATTGTATTGGTCAATATCCCGCACATATAAGGTGATAGGGGAGCCTTTTTTGCCTGTTAAACTTTGCATCTCTTTTTTAGATCGATCCCCCCAAGGTTTTTGCCCTAATTCAGGAGCATCAATCCCCCAAACACGGATCTCCGTTTTCTGTTTAACGGTTGGAGCGTCTGCTCTTTGCCCAGTGTTGGAGCTTTTGGCGATCTTTTCTAACTCCGGAGATGCGCTAATAACAAGATCTTTAACCGCGTCGATTGCAGAGTCGATAAGATTTCCCTCCTCTTTACGGGGCGCAGGGACATCGCACTCTAAGATCACAGAATCCCCATCGATAACACGATTAAGCGCGCATTTATAGGGGCGTTCTTTCTGGTAGATTTGGGCAATCTTGGCGCTATTTTTGGTTTCGGGTGTCTGTTGATCGTGGACAAATAAGCCTAAAATTGCTGCCAGCAGCCCAAAGAAGACCATTGCACCAAGGCTTTTGCTACGTCTTTGCTCTTTACGCAGATAGTTACGAATGTAGCGGAGAATCTGATTCATCTGTCTATTTTTCATAATGGAAGGTCAATCGTTAACTTTAAAAGCAAATTAAAAAGGCCAGACATAGAGGGTAACGTGCAGAGAGAGCAGTGCAAAAAGTCCGGCGATCATATCATCTACCATAATGCCAAATCCGCCAGAGACTTTGGCGTCAGCAACTTTTATAGGCCACGGTTTGAGAATATCGAAGAGTCTAAAATAGAGAAAACCTAAAATCACTGCACTCCAAGAGAGGGGGGCTGCAATCATGGTGATCCAATAACCGACAAACTCATCCCACACAATCCCGCCGTGATCATGCACACCAAGCTCATCACTTGCTTTCTGGCAGATCACAATGCCGGCAATGGCCAGTATGAAGAGCATAATGAGATACCCCCAGAGAGGCAATTGTGCCAGTAACCACCAGAGGGGGATCGCCATGAATGTTCCCATCGTGCCGGGGGCAATGGGGGATAATCCTGCTCCAAAACCGGATGCAAGAAATTGCCACGGCGTTTTAAGGGTGATTTTAGGGTGATGCATAAGCGCTCCTTTTATGGCCGGATGTAAGTTACTCCGCTTGATCTACTTTAAAGTAGTGTTGGCGGATAAAGGCAAGCTCTGCAATGGATTCTCGAATATCATCTAAGGCGAGATGAGTCCCCTTCTTCTCATATGTTTTAGGGGCGCTATACCAGCGATTGACCACCTCTTTAAAGGAGCTCACATCAATGTTTCTGTAATGGCAATATTGATCGAGTTCGGGCATATATTTTTTAATAAAGCGGCGATCGGTACCGATACTATTACCACATAGTGGAGACTTGCCTGGGGGGATCCATTGTTGAACAAAGGAGAGTGTCGCCCCCATCGCCTCTTCTACAGTGTATTGGCTTGCCTTCACCCGAGCAGTAAGCCCCGATTCGCCATGGGTGGTTCTACACCAATCATCCATTAGTTCTAAAATTTCATCGGGTTGATGGATGGCGATATTAGGCCCTTCTGCCAATACATTAAGATCTTTATCGGTGATGATCGAAGCGATCTCAATAATATGGTGAATCTCTTCATCGAGCCCTGTCATCTCAAGGTCGATCCATAAAAGGTTGCTCTCTGCTTGCATAAAAAACTCTTAGCTTCAGTAAAAAGAAGCTAAGAGTTTACCATACTTTGAGAGATCGATTAGCCGCGAATAAAGACGATTTCGCCCGTTACATCGTTCGGTTTATAGGCGTAGCCCTCCATATTAAACTTTTTAAGCTCAGCAAGCTCGGTGATATTGTTTTGGCTTGCAAAGCGTGCCATGAGCCCCCGAGCTTTCTTGGCATAGACGCCGATCACTTTATATTCGCCGTTGTTAAAATCTTTAAAGATAGGCGTCACAACCCGCGCCTTTAGGCGATCGACATTGAGTACTTTAAAATATTCATTCGAGGCTAAATTGATAATGCACTTTGCGCCGCTCTCTTCAACAAGAGTGTTGACATAATCGGTAACAATATTCCCCCAGAATTCATAGAGATTTTTCCCGCGCTCATTCTCTAAGCGAGTTCCCATCTCGAGACGATAGGGGTAGATAAGGTCAAGAGCACGAATCGCGCCATAAAGGCCCGAGAGGATAATAAGATGCTCCTGAAGATACTCAATACTCTTTTTAGGAAGATCATAAGCTGAGAGCCCATTGTAAACATCTCCTTTAAAGAGATAGATCGCAGGCTTGGCATTTTCACTGGTAAAGGGGGTAGAGTAGTTTTGAAAACGCTCCACATTGAGATCTGCAATGCGTTCAGAGACCTTCATTAAGCTCTGAATATCTTCTGAAGAGTACTCTTTTAAGATATCGACCAACACCTGAGAATGCTCTAAAAGCGCAGGTTGATCCAGGGAGGCTAAGGGGGGAAGCGTATTCTCATCGAGCGTTTTTGCAGGCGATAATAAAAAAAGCATAAATTCCTCTCTATAGATAAAGGTTGAAAATGGTTTGGCTATTTTGCCGATATAACTCAGATTTTAAGCTAGAGATTTTTACTGAAGTTAGAAGGGGTTTTCAGGCTCTCCGGCTAAGAAAGCATCATCAACTACAGTATCCCGTTTCGCTAAATAATAGAAGAAAAAGAGCGAGATAATATAGGCAAAGATAGTACTTGTTAGAAGATCGATAGGGTAGTGCATACCAAAGCGTAGGCGACTGATCATCATCAATATCGCCCAAAGTGAGATCGCCCCCATCACCATGCGGGATTTAAAATGGCGTTCACGGGTTAAAAACCCTACAAAGATAAAGGCCCATGTAACGGCAAAGATTGTATGCCCCGAGGGGAAAGAGAACCCAGTTTCGCTCTCCCAATGGTGCTGAAGGTAGCTCGGTGTATGTTTCTCTTCTAGTAGATTTTCCGCAATAATTAAACCTCGCTCCCGGCGTGATTCCTCGTAGAAAGGTTCAAGCTCTACCCCTTTTTCTACCATATAGCTCATATAGGGGCGAGGCTCCTGGTAGATTACTTTTAGCGAGCTCTTAATCACTTGCGTTCCGGCATGGAGAAGAAAGACAGAAAGAAAGATCAGTACCCAATGATGCTGAGCTTTTTTGCACATCATACTTAAGAGGATGGCCAAGATTAAAGAGACCAGCGCCGCATAGATGGGGGCTGAGCCTGTTTCCGTAATGAGAAAGAGAAGAGGATCGAGTAGAGTGTGATATTTTTGATCCGCCGTCCACTGCCAGCCAATGGCCCAAGTGATAATCGGGACAAGAAGGAAAAGGATAAACATCAGCGTAAAGCGGCGAAAGAGCAGTTTAAAATTGGATGTATCAGACATAGAATTATTTAGCCTTTTAGAATTCATATTTAATCTCTTACAGTAATCTCGTACAGCGTTAAGTTGAGAATTCGATGAACTTTGCGGGGGGATGCCCCGTCATGTTCATAGATTTCGTTAAAGTTTATTTAAAGAAGCCAAGCTCGAAGATTTCATCGAGCGTTTTTGCCACTCCATCTTCAATATTTTTAGGCACAATACGATCTGGGAAATGCTTTAGAAGATGATCGGTGGCATTGGCCATTACAAAGGGATGCTTCACAAATTTTAAGAGCTCAAAGTCGTTGAGCTGATCCCCAAAGGCGACGCAATTTTCGGGCCCGAGATTAAGCCGCTCTAAAACATGTTGAGCTCCCACCGATTTATTAATACCTTTAGGCATGATCTCTAAATAGGTGTGTGCCGAAGTGTAGACAGAGGCATCATTAAAGTAATCGGTCGCAATCAGTCGGCGCTCATCCATCTTCTCTTCAGGCACTATAAAAAGCGCTTTCGTTAGGGTCTCATTAACCCAGTCATGATGGGGCGTTAAGACCTCAAATCGCTCTCCGGGGCAGGTGTAGTGATGTGCTTTGCCATCTTTCGTATAGATAATGTTGTTATGGTAAAAAATAGGGGAGTGGCGAAACTCATCGGCAAAGGTAAAGACCTTTTCAAGCACAGGTTTTGGTAGCGTGGTTTCACTTAAAACCCGATTATTTTTAAAATCGAAAACCCGAGCACCATTGTAATTAATGATGTAGTTAGTCCCGCCGATCGCTTCGGCAAAGAGTTTTGAGCCCGCAAAGCTGCGCCCCGTGCTAAAGATAATCTCAATCCCTTTGGCTTTTAGGTGGGTTAAGATCTTAGTTAAGGCGGGGGAAAGGGCGTTATTATCATTCAGGCTAGTTCCATCAAGATCGAGGAAGAGCGCTCTAATTGACATGGTTGTTCCTTCTCATTCTGTGCGATTTTAATCGCTCATCTGATATTGGTTTTTCGAAAATCATCAAGCGGAAAGTATAGTTTGAATCGAAGAAGGCTACAACCTAAAACCTGAAAAGGGAGCAGAAGTTACAGGACGTAAAATGGTTTTTTTAAGGCGCACGGCTTAAGTGTATCGATCGCTTGTGGAATAAAAAAATAAAGCTCCATTGCGCAAGAAGTAATTTTCCCATCGAACTCGAAATGATTTATACTTATTGAATATAACTCAGGATGACTGGGCAACCGATTCATATCAAATAAGAAGAATAAGAGAGATACCCGATGGCAAAAATGCAATCCCTTCAAGATCCATTTTTAAATATGTTGCGAAAAGAGCGTGTACCTGTTTCGATCTTTTTAATTAACGGGATTAAGCTCCAAGGGCAGATTGAGTCTTTTGACCAATTTGTGATTTTGTTGCGCTCTAATGTTAGCCAGATGATCTATAAGCACGCTGTGTCAACGATCGTCCCGGCGCGCAATATCAATTTAAATCAGCAAGATGAGGATGATCACGACGAGTGATCTCCAATTTTGTGAAATTAACCTATACTGCATCTTCCCACTTTAGCTTTAGTCGGCTAGTGGGAATGCATTAGGCAGGAGACAATTTGGGAGCTCTAAAGACTCGATCATGAGACTTTAGAGCTTTCCGTTTTTATAGCGTTTAAAAAGTAGGTGATAAAACATTAATGGGTAGAGATAAAACGGCAACGGAGAGAGAGAAGATAGCTGAAGCGCGCGAAGAGAATGTTTCGCACGATGAAGGGGTATGGTCTGAAGAGGCGCGTCACCCGGAAACCATTCTCCCGCCCCCACCTTTAGAGGAGGATCTTATAGATCAGGGGCGTGATCGGGCGATCTTAGTCGCGCTTGAGATGCCGGATACCGAAGATGGCGAGTTTGATGAGTTTCGTGAACTTGTGGCGTCTGCAGGTGTTGAAGCTTGTGCCTTTATTAGTGGAAGTCGCCATACGCCTAATCATAAATATTTTTTAGGTAGCGGTAAGGCGGAAGAGGTTAAGCAAGCGGCAGAGCGATATTTTGCGAATGTGATTCTGGTAAATCATGATCTCTCCCCAAGTCAGAGCCGAAACTTAGAGAATCTTTGCGGCGTGCGTGTAGTGGATCGCACGGGGTTGATTCTTGATATCTTTGCTCAGCGTGCGCAGAGCTTTGAAGGTAAACTGCAGGTGGAGCTTGCGCAGTTGACGCGTCTCTCCACCCGTTTAGTGCGTAAGCACTCCAATTTAGAGCAACAACGAGGGGGCGCTGTAGGTTTGCGAGGCCCTGGTGAGACGCAGCTAGAGATGGATCGCCGCTTAATCGGGGGACGAATTCGGCAGCTTAAAAAGCGCTTAGAAGCGGTGTCTAAAATGCGGGAGCAGGGGCGAACCTCGCGGGAGAGAAACGAAGTTCCTACCATCGCGCTTGTCGGTTATACCAACGCCGGAAAATCATCACTCTTTAATCGTTTAACCGATGCGGATGTTTATGCGAAAGATCAGCTCTTTGCAACCTTAGATCCCACCCATCGTGCGTTGGATCTTGAGCATGTAGGGCGCTCTGTATTGGTGGATACCGTTGGGTTTATCTCAAAATTGCCCCATGATCTGGTGGAGGCTTTTAAATCGACACTGCAGCAAGCGGCAGAGGCAGATCTTCTTTTAGAGGTGATCGATGTCGCTGATCCAGAACGATCTCTGAAAATGGCAGAAGTGGCGGAAGTTTTATCAACGATTGAAGCTGATGAGGTTTCGCGAATTCAGGTGTTTAATAAGATCGATTTAAAATCCGAACTTGAG
This sequence comes from Ignatzschineria sp., assembly GCA_030150405.1. GTDB lineage: Bacteria > Pseudomonadota > Gammaproteobacteria > Cardiobacteriales > Wohlfahrtiimonadaceae > Ignatzschineria. Next base: position 68,917 of record JASLFU010000004.1, on the reverse strand, counting down.
CCCCATGTTATTAAAGATCCTTCGGGGTTGGTGGAGGCTGTTTGGATTTCTGCCGAGAAAGATTTGGGAATCGATCTCTTGATGGAGGCGATTTCTGGCTATTTTCAGCAAAACCATTTAAGCGTTACGATTACGCTTCCCCCCAAAGAGGGGCGTTTGCGGGCAGAACTTTATGAGCTCGATGGTGTAAAAGAGGAGCGATTTGATGAGCAGGGGAATTCTATTTTAGAGCTCTATATTGCTAAGCATAGAGTGCTGCGCCTCCTTAAAGAATTCCCTGAAGCAGGTGAATATTTCGACCAATATCTATAGGTGCAAATAGCGCTAAAAGTTGGTATCTTGTGGGGTTGAATAATAATCAATCTTTAACAGAAGACCAAAGTGTTAAAAGGTAGTGAATGAAAAACAATAATCTAGAAATGGCTTGGCAAGAGCCACGCGACGGAAGAGAGAATTCTCATCGTGGACCAGAGCGCCCACGAAACGATGGTTCTGCCCCCGATCTCGACCAGCTTTTAAAGAAGTTTGGGGGGATCTTTGGTGGCGGTAAAAAAGGGATGCGCGGGCAAGGTCAAGCGCCTCAAGGCTTTGGTAAATATGTGGCGATTGGGGCTGTTCTTCTCTTTGGAGGTTGGCTCGCAACAGGATTTTATACGGTCGACGCCGGGCAAAAAGGGGTAGAGCTCTTTTTAGGGAAGTATCATGCAACCAAAAATCCCGGGTTAACTTGGCGTTTTCCTAGCCCTATTGGGGAGCATCGTATTATCGATATCCAGCGCCGTTTTTCTCAAAAAATCGGCATTATGGATAAGGGTGGGCGCCGCTCTGCAATGTTAACGAAAGATGAAAACATCGTTGATGTGCGGGTTGAGGTGCAATATCAGATCGATAATGATGAGCCCCATAAATATTGGTTTACGTCAGTCAATCCTGATGAAACGCTTAAAGAGGTGGTCGATAGTGCTACTCGGGAGCGTGTAGGGCAGACACTGCTTGATGATATCTTAACCGATGGTCGGGAAAAATTGATGCAAGAGGTAAAAGAGCTTGCGCAAAATATTATCGACAACTACGAGATCGGCTTAGTGATCACCAACGTGAACCTTGAAGATGCGCAAGCGCCCGCTGCGGTGCAGGATGCTTTCTCAGATGCCATTCGTGCTCGTGAAGATGAGCAGAGCCGAATTAACCAGGCAAAAGCGTACCAGAGTAAGGTAGAAGAGGAAGCGCAAGGTGAGGCAGAACGTGAAATTCGCCAGGCGGAAGCTTATCGGGAGAGTAAGATTGCCCAAGCCCGAGGGGAGGCAGAACGTTTCAATCAGCTCTTTGCGGCGTATCAGATCTCCCCTGAAATTACTCGAGAGCGTCTCTATTTAGAGACCATTGAGCGTGTCTTTGAAGATACCAATAAAATTATTATGGGGCAGCAAGGGGGCAATAATAACCTGATGATGTTGCCTTTAGAGAAGATGCTCGATCAGCAGATTAAAAAATCTTCATCCGAAAGTGAGAAAGCGGAGCGTAGCCAAAAAAATGAGAGTGCGGTAAAAGTTGAGGCGGAGCCCAATAATGAGCGCACACCTGTTGTGGTGCAACCTCAGGTTAAACAAGAGCCTGAACCTCGCATTCGTGGACGTTACTATCGCTAATCATCGGAGAGAAGGAATAGTTATATGAGATTATTAAGCCGTTTAATTCTCCCGCTTGTAGTGGTGGGAATCTTTATTATTAGTGAGTCTGTCTTTACGCTCAATCAATGGGAGCGAGGCATTCGCTTGCAGTTTGGTCGCATTGTTGAGGTGTATGAAGAGCCAGGGCTCCATTTTAAGCTGCCCTTTATTCAAAATGTGCGTAAATTTGATGGGCGAATTCAAACACTAGAGACAAAACCAGAGCCATTTTTAACATCAGAGAAGAAAAACCTGATTGTAGATACTTTTGTGAAATGGCGAGCTATGGATCCTGCGGTCTATTATCAACGTGTTCAAGGAAGTCCAGCAGTCTTTAATCAGCTTTTAGAGCCGATTGTTAAGAATAACTTCCGAGCTGCGTTTGGTAAGCGAGATGTTCAGACCGTTGTGGGCGGAAATATCGACACTGAGAGCAAAAAATATGGCAAAAAAGGGGATAGCTTAGTTTTTGATAAGCCACTCGATGCCATTAATTTAGACGAGAAGACGCTCGAAGATATTCATGAAGCGGATGTGGATATCGTTATTAAGAGTAAAGAGAGCCACATTGCCGAAATTGCAGGGCAGAAGGTTGATCTTAACAATACGATTCGACAAGAGATTGAGAAATCGATTCTCGTTGCCCTTTCGATTGAAGCAGAGAAATATGGGGTTGAGATTGTCGATGTGCGTATTAATGGGGTTGAACTTCCCGATGATGTTACAGAGAACGTCTTTAAACGTATGCGGACAGATCGTGAACGGGTAGCGACGGAGCTTCGTTCTAAAGGTGAGGCTGCTTATATCGAAAAGGTTGCAGATGCAGATAAGAACCGTGCGGTGATGTTGGCAAAAGCGTATGAAGAGGCGGAGATTATTCGCGGTCAAGGGGATGCCGAAGCCGCTGAGATTTATGCCAAAGCATATAGCCAAGATCCAGACTTTTATGCCTTTTACAGAAGTTTAGAGGCTTACAAGAAGGCCTTTAAAGGGCAGGGCGATCTCTTGATTTTAGATCCTGACAATGAGTTTTTTAAATACTTTCATCAAAAGTAGTCTATAGAGAGATTTAAAATGCAGAGCGTAAGGTGCAGCTAACAGTTGCTTTAGTAGCGCTCGACTCAAAGTAATAGATTAAATGATAAGTTTTCCCGGCGTGCATCAATGCATCTGCCGGGTAAATTGTGATAATAGGGTGGGTTTATGCCTACTCGGGGTCTTTTATGAGGACTCCAGATTGATTAGATTGATTTAAGTTTAATAAGGAAAACTTACATGGGTAACAACGTTGTTATTATTGGAACGCAGTGGGGCGACGAAGGAAAAGGAAAGATCGTTGACCTTTTAACAGACAAAGCTGAAGCGGTAGTGCGCTTTCAGGGAGGTCATAATGCGGGTCATACATTAGTGATTAATGGTGAAAAGACCGTTCTTCGTCTAATCCCTTCCGGTATTTTACGTGAGCATGTGACATGCTATATCGGTAACGGCGTTGTGCTTTCGCCTGAGGCGCTTTTAGGAGAGATGGATGAGCTTCTCGCCCGTGGCATCAATGTCGATGAGCGTCTTAAAATCTCAGAAGCTTGCCCTTTAGTTATGCCTTATCACGTTGCGGTGGATCAAGCTCGAGAAGAGAAGCTTGGGAAAAATAAGATCGGCACCACAGGGAGAGGTATTGGCCCGACTTATGAAGATAAGGTGGCGCGCCGTGCAATTCGTGTTGCAGATCTTTTTAATCCCGCTATTTTCCGCGAAAAGCTCGAAAGTGTGATGGAGTATCACAACTTTGTGTTAGTGAACTATTTAGGAAAAGAGGCGTTATCGGTAGATAAAGTCTATGAAGAGACTATGGAATACGCAAAACGCATTCTTCCTCTTGTGGCAGATGTCTCTTTTGAGCTTAAAAAATTGCGAGATGCAGGTAAAAAAGTGATGTTTGAGGGAGCGCAAGGTACCTTCCTCGATATTGATCATGGTACTTACCCATTTGTAACTTCAAGTAATACCTCGGCCGGTGGCGCAGCAACAGGAACGGGCGTTGGTCCGCTTTCACTCGATTATATTTTAGGGATCGTAAAGGCTTACACTACACGGGTGGGTTCAGGCCCATTCCCTACAGAGCTTACGTGTGAAGTTGGGCATGGTTTAGCGACTCGGGGGAATGAATTTGGCTCTGTTACAGGGCGTGCTCGCCGTTGTGGTTGGTTTGATGTTCCTGTATTAAAACGTTCGGTGGATATCAACAGCATCTCAGGTCTATGCTTAACAAAGCTCGATGTGCTCGATGGTATGGATGAGGTGAAAATCTGTGTTAATTACACCATTGATGGCGAAAAGGTAGATTATCCTCCTTATGGGGCAGAGAACTTTGGTAAGTGTGAGCCTGTATATGAAACCATGCCGGGCTGGAGCGAGAGCACTGTGGGTATTATGTCTTTCGAAGAACTTCCCCAAAATGCACAAAACTACATTAAACGTGTAGAAGAGCTCGTGGGTGTGCCGATTGATATTATCTCCACCGGGCCAGACCGTAACGAAACATTGGTGTTAAGAGATCCCTTTGATTAGTTTAAAGGCGAGATTCATTTAACTCTTTTAAAAATAGTTGCTCAGGAGGCATGATGATTCCATCGTCAGGCTTTAAAGCATACGATATTCGTGGCGAAGTTCCGCGCGATATAGATGAGAGCCTAGCGTATATGCTAGGCCTTGTTTTTGTGGCGGAGCAGAAAGCTCAACATGTTGTGGTGGGGTATGATGTTCGCGAAACGAGTATCCCCCTTGCTAAGAAATTAATTGAAGGTTTACGTAAAGCAGGTGCAGATGTCACTCTACTTGGGCTCTGTGGCACAGAAGAGGTCTACTTTAATACGGTAGCGCTTAAGGCAGATGGTGGAATTATGATTACCGCCAGCCATAATCCTAAAAATCATAATGGTTTTAAAATTGTGGGGCGAAATGCAGAGCCTATTAGCCGGGAGAGCGGCCTTTTAGCTTTAAAGGAGCGCATCGAAAAGCAGGAGTATCGCTTAGCAGTCAAAGAGGGGGAGCTCTTTTACCATCGGGATAAGGGGGCTTATATTGAGCGGCTGCTACAATTCTTTTTGCCTGATGAAGCGACCTTAAAATCTGCGGAAAAATTGCCTCTAACCGTAGTGGTCAATAGCGGAAATGGTTGTGCCGGAGCGGTAGTGGATCTTTTAGAGCCACATCTTCCTTGTAGATTGATTAAGGTGAACCAGACGCCTGATGGCAGTTTTCCTAATGGTGTACCAAATCCCCTTATTCCAGAGCGCAGAAAGGCTACACAGCACGCCATTTTAGAGCACAAAGCAGATTTTGGCGTAGCGTGGGATGGTGATTTTGATCGCTGCTTTTTCTTTGACCATCGGGGAGAGTTTATCGATAGTTGCTATATTGTTGGCCTCTTAGCTAGTGAGATTCTGCGGGATAAGGCGCCTGGCGAAACCGTAGTGATCGATGCGCGGCAGATCTGGAATAGTCGTGCTGAGATTGAAAAGGCCGGCGGGCGTGTTGTGATCTCTTCGGGCGGGCATTCTCCTATGAAGCGTACGATGCGTAGAGAAGGGGCGATCTATGGTGGCGAGATGAGCGCCCATCACTACTTTAGAGATTTTGATTACTGCGATTCAGGCATGATCCCGTTTCTCTTAATGCTAGATCTTTTAATGAGACGGGAGGGGCGACTGTATGACTTAGTGAAAGCAGCTCAGAAAGCGTATCCTTGCAGTGGAGAACTCAATTTTAGTGTACGTAATAATGATGAGGCGATCGATTTTTTAGCAGCAAGCTTTGCGGATGAGACGTTGAAAAAAGATTGGATCGATGGCTTGAGTCTCGAGCTTCAAGGAGATCTGCGGATCAATATTCGGGGATCAAATACTGAGCCCTTATTGCGTGTTAATATTGAATCAAAAGCTTCAGAAGAAAGGGTGGAGGCGATGGTTGAGAGAGTTCATCAGCTTCTCACGCCCTTTTTACTTTCGCCCTAAGGGGCAATGGACGTTATTGAAAACTTAGTCACGATAAAAAAGCTCTGCGGGAGATTCTATTGAATCATTTCGCAGAGCTTTTTTAATATTTTTTGTTCTAAAAAGAGAAGATAAGCTTCTTTCGCTTTAACAGATTTTCGTTTAAGGCAGTAGTTTAAAGAGAATAATCGCTAAAATGACCGCTAAAAAAGTGGGGAAGATCGCCCCAATGATGGGCGCAAAACCTGAAAGAAGAATAAAGTGCCCTAACATCTGTGTAGCGAGGTAGATCCCAAGCCCGAGAATAACCCCAATTAAGATACGCTCACCAATGCCTTGCCGGCGTTGTTGGGCAAAAACAAGCGGGGTGGCGATCAGAATCATAGAGATATTGGTTAAAGGATGAAAGATTTTTGACCAAAAGGCTAAGCGATACTCGTTACTGTCAAGATGGTTTTTATCTAAGTAGGTGATAAATTGCCATAGCTTTCGAGCGGAGAGATTATCAGGGCTGTTACTTAGCGCTGTGAGGGCTGTTTGATCAATGAGTGTCGGGACTACAACGTCGGTAAGAGTGCTCTTTTCCACATTGTGACGATGAAAGGTGAGTTGCTCGGCTTTAGGAATTACCCAGTCGTTGCCCACTAACTCTGCCTTTTGCGTTTTAATGGCATGATCGAGCTGGTGTTTCGGGTTAGATTTATAGAGATTAACCTTATTGAGCGTGTGATCTTGAATCGACCCCACTTCGATCATGTAGTTATCTCCAATTGCCCAAAAGCCCTTACCAAGAGTGCTCTTTCTCGCCATGGAGTCTGCCTTTATCTGAGATTCAGGCACCACATACTCCCCGAGGATCACCACGAGAAAGCTCATTAAAATAGTGGCAATGACTGCGCCAAAGATGGTACGTGCTTTACTAAATCCTGCAGTGCGAATGGCGGTCAGTTCGTTATTAGATGCCAACTGTCCAAGCCCTAATAGAGCACCGAGAAGGAGCGCCATCGGGAAGATGCGGTAAACCCGTGTAGGGGTGTCAAAAAGGATATAGAGCGATATCTGAATAAGCCCATAATCATCATGCCCAAGGTCTTGTAACTCATTTAAGAAGGTGAAAAAGGATTCAATAATCACCAGTAACAGCAGGCAGAGCAGCGTAAAAAAGAGGGTGACTTTAAAGGTATAACGATCGATTTTTAACATAGTGATTTCCCTATCCCTTAGAGTGTTCGATTGTGGCGCCAAGAGATAAAGAGCGCAAAAAGAAGATTTAGCCCATGCACCCACCATAAGCCTAAATTAGGGTCCACCGAGCCTTTGCGAATCCATGCTTGCCCCACTCCAATAAGATTGAAGTAGATTACATAAAAAATTACGCCAATAATTAATTTATTAAAACGTCCCTCCCGGGGCTTTGCATGGGAGAGAGCGGGGATCATTAAAACCAGAATAAAGACCGATAAAGGTCCTGCAATTCGGCGATGAAATTCCGCCTTTTCCACAGGTTTTGTCCCGGTGAGCACCTGTGTGGCAGTAAAAGAGATCGCTTTTGGCCAGGTGAGTGAATCATCTGAATCGAGCCTTACTCGCATATCTTCAAAGTGAACATTTTCGTAATACCCCTTCTCCCCTGGGGCGATCTGTGTACGCGTGCCATTATGTAACAGAATATAGCGCACATTTTCGGGGGTAATGTATTGAGAGCCGCTTTCAGCAAAAGTAATCGACTCTGAACCATCGGTTTCATAGGTTTTAATAAAAACATCCCGTAGCGTGCCGCTCTCTTTTTCGATATTGCGTACATAAATAGTGTGCTTGCCATTGGCAAAGTCCCGAAATATCCCCGGTTTTAAGATGGTAAGTTGCGCATCTTCCCGTGCTTTTTTAAGCACATCATCTTGAGTGCGTGCAATCTCGGGAACAACCCAGAAATTGAGCACTACCAGTAGAATACTCAGAGGAATCGCTAACCATAAAAGAATCCGATAGATCGCTTTAACTGGGACGCCTAAGGAGTAAAAGGCCGTCATTTCGCTATCTTTATAAAGGCGGCCAAAAGCTAAAATAGAGGCTAAGAGAAAGCTCAGCGGCAGTAGCTCTGTGATAAATCGAACCACCTGTAACCCAAGGAGTGAGAAGACAGCCGATTGTGATAGCGTGCCATTGATCACCTGATTAAGATAATAAGCCAAACGCTGTACCAGTAGAATGGAGATCAATACTAAAAGTACAGCGGCAAAGGTTGAGGTGATTTCGCGGCGTATATAGCGATTAATAAGTTTCATCGGTGGTTTGCATTCCTAAATCCGAGGCATGGCAAGAGAGCATCTCTCCATAATTGAAGCGGTATTTTGATTAGTGCCCTTGGTCCACATAGGTGCGTTCTTCATAAAATTGCTTGTAATACTCCTCAAAGGTTCCCGCTTCAATGTGATCGCGAATCTGTTGCATATGCCAGAGGAAGTAGTGGAGGTTATGGATGCTATTTAGATGAGCACCTAAGATCTCTTTTGTTCGTGTTAAGTGGCGAAGATAGGAGCGAGTAAAGTTCTGACAAGTATAGCACTCACAGGTCTCATCGATGGGGCGAGTATCTAAATGATAGCGCTGATTTTTAATGCGGATATCGCCAAAACGGGTAAATAGATGGCCGTTACGGGCGTTTCGGGTGGGGATAACACAATCGAACATATCCACGCCCCGTTTAACACCTTCAATTAGATCCTCAGGTTTACCGACACCCATTAGGTAACGGGGGCGATCTTGAGGCATTTTAGGATCTAAAAATTCTAAAATACGGTTACGATCCTCTTTAGGCTCACCGACCGCAAGTCCCCCGATGGCATATCCATCAAAGCCAATATCGGTCAGCGCATCTAGGGAGATCTCTCGAAGATCTTCATACATGCTTCCCTGCACAATACCGAAGAGTGAGTTTGGATTTCCCCCTTCAACAAAGGCCTCTTTTGAGCGTTTTGCCCAGCGCATAGAGAGCTCCATAGAGAAGCGAGCCTCATCATGGGTGGCAGGGTAGGGGGTGCACTCATCAAAACACATTACGATATCAGAACCTAAAACACGTTGGATCTCCATCGATTTTTCGGGATCTAAAAAGAGTTTCTGTCCATCGAAAGGAGAGCGGAAAGTGACCCCTTTCTCCTCAATCTTACGAAGCTCAGCAAGGGAGAAGACCTGGAACCCCCCAGAGTCGGTGAGGATGGGCTTCTCCCACTGCATAAAGTCGTGGAGATCACCATGGGCTTCAATTACATCAAGCCCTGGGCGCAACCAGAGATGGAAGGTATTGCCCAGCACAATCTGAGCATTCATCTCTTTAAGATTTTGCGGAGTCACCCCTTTTACAGTGGCAATAGTGCCCACCGGCATAAAGATGGGGGTTTCGATCACACCGCGCTCAAAGGTGATGCGGCCTCGACGAGCTGCGCCGTCGGTTTTGAGAAGTTCAAATTTCATGATGATTCGTATAAAAGTTCTATAGATAAAGTTTTTAATTAAATGATATTATTTTACCGATAAACCATAAAGATTTCAGAGATTCCTTGCCTGAGTTTCGCCCGCATCATTTAGGGCTTTTAGGGCCAAAGTTAGGGGCGATTAAGCCTGCGGATTTTTGTAAGGATCTACCTACAAGCGCTTATAAAGAGAGAGAAGAATGCCAGAAGTTAGCTTTTATGTTCTACCCACTGCAAATGAGATGACGCGGGTTGCGTTACTCTTAAAGCTTGTGGAGAAAGCGTATGAGGCAGAAGAACCCACCTTTCTCCATTTTAATGATAAAGCGCTTATGGAGCGGATCGATCGTCTGATTTGGGATATTGATGAGGCGGGCTTTTTGCCCCACGCTATTATCGAATCCGCGGAAGATATTAACGATTTTGATTTTGTCTATCTATCTGATCGGGATTGGGAATTACCCCGGCGTTCATTGTTGATTAATCTTCATCACGATGTACCAGAGTCGGCTAAAGAGGGGAAGTTCCCCCGAATCTTTGAGATTATCACCCAAGATCCGGAGGTGCTCCATGCAAGCCGAGATCATTACCGTATTTATCGGGATTTAGGTTTTAAGATCCAAACACATAAGCTATAAGCTTAAGAGTGTTAAGAGTGGGGTTTATCACCACTTTTACTTGGGTTTGCCCTGGTTTAGCTTATCTATTTTGTTACTGGCTCTCGATGGCTACTCGCAAGCATCTCCCGGGCATGCTCAAAGGTAGCCTCTGTTAATTTTACTCCACCTAGCATGCGTGCAATCTCATCGACGCGCGATTTCTCATCTAAGCGGGTAATTTCCGTAGTGGTGCTCTCTTTTCCTTTAGTCTTTGCAACCACAAAATGGTGGTGACCAAAGCTTGCCACTTGCGGTAAGTGAGTTACGCAGAAGACTTGTCGGCCGATACTTAGATCTTGAAGATGTTTGCCGATCATCTCTGCCACAGCCCCGCCAACCCCTGTATCGACTTCGTCAAAGACCAGTGTTGAGAGGGAGGAACGCATGCTCAGAATAACCGCAATACTTAAGCTAATACGTGCAAGCTCCCCCCCTGAAGCTACTTTCCCTAAAGGTTGAAGCGGCTGCCCGGGGTTTGCAGAGACAGTAAACTCGATCGATTCATTACCATAAGGGTGATAAGGGGTGTTAGGCACGAGATTAACGGCAAATTTTCCCCCTTCCATAGCAAGGCTCTGCATCGATTCGGTGATCTTTTCATTGAGTTCCCGGACCCCCTCTAAACGGAGCTGAGTAATCTCATCAGCCTCTATCTGCCAACGCTCTTTAAGTTTATCGATCTCCGCTTCAAGCTCTAAAATATCCTCTTCCGAGAGATCTTGGCTTTTAAGCTCATGTTCAAGCTCTTGCTGTTTTTTAAGGAGGTTTTCCGGCTCAATACGATGTTTTCTCGCTAAGCTATTGAGCTCTTGCATGCGGGATTCTACCTGATGCATCTCTTCTGGATCGAAGCTTTCAAGATCCATGCGGGAGCTTAATTCATTTTCCGATTCATTACAGAGGATAAGGGCGTTATTAATCATCTCTGCAAGTTCAGAAAAGCTCTCATCTTTAGAGGCCATGGCTGAAAGTGTACTCTCTAATTGAGCTAAATGGCGAGTGATGCCACGCTCATCATCGCTTAAGTAGTTCAGCGCCTCTTGAATTGCCGAGAGCCGAACCTCAAAATTATTGAGGTAATTAAAACGCTCGTTGATCTCCTCCCACTCACCTTCTTGCGGGGCGAGAGAAGTAAACTCTGCCAATTGGAATTTTAAGAAGTTGATGCGGTCTTGGGCATTCTCATCGAGGTTTTTAAGCTCATTGAGTTTAGCTTCCTTATCTTGAATCTCACGGGTGAGAGCAGCGAGTTCCTGCACAGCTTCAAAGCTTTCGGAGTATTGATCCACTAAATGACGCTGAGTTGCGGGCTTTGTTAAGGATTGGTGGGCATGCTGTCCGTGGATATCCACTAGGCGCTCACCTAAACTTTTAAGAGCATGGAGTGGCATCGCACGACCATTAATAAAACCCCGTGTGCGACCATTTTGATTGATCACTCGCCGTAAGATACAAAGATCATCATCAAAACTGATGGAGTTCTCCTCAAGCCACTCTTTTGCCCGGGGAACATTGGCGATATCAAAGGTGGCAATCACCTCTCCTTGTGCCTCATTTTGGTAAACCATAGAGGCATCCGCCTTTCCGCCAAGGACAATGGAGAGCGCATCTACAGTGAGGGATTTTCCTGCACCTGTCTCCCCGCTGATGACCGTTAAGTTCGGGGAGAAATCGAGCTGTAGCTCATCAATAATGGCGAAGTTTTTTACATAGAGATCAATCAGCATATCAATCTTCCTAATAGATCAGGGCGTAAGTTATGGGTGTTGTTTCTGAAGATAAGGAATCAAGCTTTCAAAATCGAGAGGGCTTTTGAACTCCTCGTCGCCCAATTTTAACACAGGAATAAACCAGCCGTAACGTTCAATTAAGGCATCATCTTCGGATATATCAATATATTGGAAAGAGATCTTTGCGGATTTGAGTCTCTCTTCTGCAATTTCGCAAAGATGGCAGTCAAGCGTGCCATAAAAATAGAGGGTTGTTGGTGAATGATCGGCCATAAAGAGTCTCCTAAAGCTTCTTTTAGAAGGATGAGTGTACGCTAAAAATAGAGGAAACAACAGAAGCGGAGAGCAAGCTTTTGTCTGTATCTATGGGAGGAATTACGCTATAATTGAGCCCTTTTAAAGCCCCCAACCCGGGGATTTTCGCCACAGAGAGCGCAGCTTATTTTCCTATCCGTAAGGAGCAATTATGAAAGATGAACGCCACTATTTAGAGCGGGCCCGTAAGGTATTAGAGATCGAGGCCGATGCGATTCGAGCACTTTTAACGACTATCGATGCTAATTTTTTAGCTGTCTGTCATCTCTTAAAATCGTGCAGTGGCCGTGTAGTGGTAACGGGAATGGGTAAGTCTGGGCATATTGGGAATAAGATCGCAGCTACGTTAGCTAGCACCGGGACGCCAGCTTTCTTTCTTCACCCGGCGGAAGCTAGCCATGGGGATCTTGGCATGCTCACAGAGACCGATATTCTTCTTGCGCTTTCGAACTCGGGGGAGACCGATGAGATTCTCGCCTTTTTACCCATTATTGCTCGCCGAGGGATTCCATTAGTGGCGATGACGGGTAATGAAGAATCGACCTTAGCACGTTCTGCAGATTACCATATTTACACAGGGGTTGAGCGAGAAGCATGCCCCCTTAACTTAGCGCCCACAGCGAGTACGACTGCAACCTTAGCGATGGGGGATGCCATTGCGGTGACTCTTTTAGAGATGCGGGGCTTTACCTCTGATGATTTTGCCTTTTCACATCCCGGAGGTAAGCTTGGACGCCGTCTGCTGATGCGTGTAGAAGATGTGATGGCGCCCTTTGAAGATCTTGCAACCTTACCCCCTTCGGCCTCACTTTCCGATACCCTTTTAGAGATGACGAAATATCCGTTAGGTATCATGGTGGCGATTAATGAAGGGAATTCTTTAGCAGGTGTCTTTACCGAAGGGGATCTCCGCCGCTCCTTAATGAAGGGGGAGAATGTGCAAGATCTTACATTAAAGGAGTGTATGACGGCAGAGCCCATTACAATTGCGCCTGATGCTTTAGCTGTAGATGCTGTGCATCTTATGGAATCAAAACGGATTACAGCACTCCCTGTGGTGGATGATGGGCGCGTAGTGGGCGTGATTAATATGCACCATCTCCTCAATGCCCGAGTGATTTAAATTCCCTTTGGAGCTTTTGAGGCAAATTTAAATCTGCGCGTTTTGCGGAAGATTCTGCTATCACTTTTAGCCCACCTATTGTAAGAATAAATCTTATTGAGCCTCGTTAATTATGAAGTTAAATCCAGAGCAAGCCAGTGCCGTACGTCATATCGAGACTCCGCTTCTCGTGCTTGCTGGTGCAGGCTCGGGAAAGACGCGAGTAATTACCGAAAAGATTCGTTACCTCATTGAATCAGAGTTTTTCGATCCCCGCTCTATCTACGCTGTGACCTTTACTAATAAGGCGGCAAAAGAGATGAGTGACCGTTTACAAAAGAGTATCGGGACTACAAAGGGGCGAAAGGTTAAGGTCTCTACCTTTCATACTTTAGGACTTTCCATCTTAAAAAAGCAGGGCAAGCTTTTGGGGTTGCGCCCCGGTTTTTCCATCTACGATCAGAAAGATGCCCTCCATCTTATGGAGTCGCTTACAGAAGATCGGGAAACAGCAGAGATGGCGCTTGATCTTATTTCGCAATGGAAAAATGATATGCTCAGCCCAAAAGCAGCTGCATCTCGAGCGAATGATGAGTTTGAGGCCATTGTTGCCAAGCTTTATGAAGAGTATCAGGCGCAGCTTTTAGCCTATAATGCGCTCGATTTTGATGATCTCATTCTACTCCCTTTGCAGCTTATTCAGGGCTATTCCGAGGTAAAAGCGTATTGGCAAAAGGCGATCGGCTATCTCTTAGTGGATGAATATCAAGATACCAACCTCTGTCAGTATGAGCTGGTAAAAGCGCTGATCGGGAGTCGTAATGTCTTAACAGTGGTGGGGGATGATGATCAATCGATCTATGCTTGGCGGGGCGCAAGGCCGGAAAACCTCAACCAATTAAAGGAGGATTTCCCCAACTTAACGCTCATTAAGTTAGAGCAAAATTACCGCTCCACAGGGCATATTTTAAATGCAGCGAACCATGTGATCTCGCTCAATCCTCATCTTTACGATAAGCGGCTTTGGTCAAGCCTTGGAGATGGGGAGAAGATTGAAATCCATGAATTTAAGAGCGCCGAGGCAGAGGCAGAGTATATCGCCATTACCATTCAGCATGATGCTCTCTTAAAGCAGCAGGATTATAGCCAATATGCGGTACTCTATCGGGGGAATCATCAATCTCGGATCTTTGAGATGGCGCTGCGTTCTCGCAATATACCGGTACGAGTGGTAGGGGGAACGAGCTTTTTTCAGCAGCCTGAGGTGAAGGATCTCCTCTCATATTTAAAGTTAATTGCTAATCCCGAAGATAGCGCAAGTCTGTTGCGGATTATTAATATTCCTAAGCGGGAGATTGGGGCGGCTAGCCTTAAAAAGCTTACGGAATTCTCCGCTATGCACCAGTTAACGCTCTTTGAGACGCTCAATCACCCCCATCTTGCAAGCTTTATTGGGAAGGGAGTAGCGTTTAAGTGTCAGCAATTTTATCAGTTAATTCAGACTTGTGAGCGCTTAGAGAATGATCTTGAAAAGCTCTTTTCATATCTGCTCGAAGCGACCCATTATGAGGAGCATCTTCGCCAGGAATCGGCATCGCCTAAAGCGTATGAGCGGAAGATGGGAAATGTGGAGGCGCTCGGAGAGTGGTTTGTTGATCAAGGGCGGGGATTAACCGATATTCTCTCCCATTTAACATTAATCTCTATTTTAGAGAATCAATCTGCAGAAGAGGATGAGAACGCGGTAACTTTAATGACCCTTCATAGCGCTAAGGGGCTTGAATTTCCATCGGTCTTCATGGTGGGGCTTGAGGAGGATATTCTTCCCCATCGTAATAGCATCGATAATGGTATGGTAGAAGAGGAGCGGCGGCTCTTTTATGTGGGGATTACTCGGGCAGAAAGAAAGCTTGATATCACCTTCTGTCGCCAGCGTAAGCGGTATGGAGAGTGGGAGTCCTGCCAGCCCAGCCGGTTTTTAAGAGAGCTCCCCGAAGAGCATATTATCTGGCATAAAGAGGGAAGAGAGGAAGATCCCGAAGCGCGGAAAAAGAAGACTTCAGAGACCTTACTCGGGTTACACGCTATGCTCGATGAGATGACGCGAGAAGAGTAGGAGGGGAATGATGGCCAATGAGAAGAGGGTAATCGAACATCTTGCTATTTTATGGCGAGGGCGTTTAACGCCGGTGCAATTTTTAGCCGGCGTCGGGGGGATTTTGTTGGCGCTCTTTTTAGCAGGGCTTTGGCTTCGCTTTGCTTATCCTATCGATTTTGAGAAGAGCCCGCTCACCTCATTAGATCATCTTTTTACGCTCTATCATCACCGCTATGGATTGATCGTTTTTTTGGGCGTCCTCCTTTTAGTGCTGGCGCTACTCTATCTTAAGCGGATGCAGGATCTTAATCTCCCTATTAAGATCGGAATTTGGCCAGTTCTCACACTTTATGGCGCGCTCTTTTATCTGCTCTGCCGTTTTGAGGCTGCGCTAGGCCATTTCGATTACTCTTTCCGTTTTATCAGCCAGCTGGGCAGTTATCTTTCTAACCCAACCCAAGCGGGGCTTGCGGCGCTTATTCCCGCAGAAACGCTCTCTCTTTTGCAAGAGAGTCGTTACGGTTTCTATTTTATGCTCGGCAGCTACTTCTTTCTCGCTTTAACGGCGATTTTTCCCTATAGTCAGCAGCCTTATAACCGCTTTGGCGCTCAGTGGCCGAGTAAGATATTTACTAAAATCGTAGCAATTATGGTTTTTGGGCTTTTTCTTTATAGCTCCTTTTTTGTTGTACAAAAGACGATTGTGGAAGATCCTTTTCACCTCTTTACAGAGCTCGAAAAAGCGCAAAAAAGAGGGCAAGAGTCCTGATGAGGTTGCGTCTGTTTGCACTCCTTGCGGCACTTACGTTAAATTTGGGGTTACTCTGTCTGCTCTTTTTTATTGATGAGCGGCGCGAGGCCTTTACAGGGCAATTTGCTGTTGCGGAATCTTTTGTGGAATCGCCATCCCTTTTGGCATTTAATTTAACCTCTTCTAAAAGTGCGCCCGAAGAAGAGAAGCGAATCGATCTGCCGAAAGATCCAAAACCGCTTATCGCTATTGAAGGAGAGGGAGCTCTGTTACCTAAGCCCCAAATAACGGCCGAGCCTCAAGAGCTACCTCAGCAGACACCCCGTAAGAGGGATAAAAGTGCCCGTAAAGAGACGAAGAAGACACCCCAAAAAAGTTCAGAGCGTACTCTTTCATCCCCCTCTTTAGCGGGCAATGCAAAGGGTAATGAGATTAAGCACAATCATAAGAAGGGCGAACAGGGCAGGGAGATCGCTCAATCGATAGAGCGTTCGATCTATCACTATCTTGCAAGCTGTTATCCAGAGAGTTCAAAACGGCGGGGCGAGGAGGGGGTTGCGGAGCTTTCAATCACCATTGCAAAGGGACGATTACAGCAGGTGAATCTTTTAAAATCTACCCAATATCGGCGGCTTGATCAGTGTGCTCAAACGGCATTAAAAGCAGCTGGAGAGAAGGCGTTGCAAGAGGGAGTCTACTCCCATTTTGATGGGGTAATAAAGGTACGTCCCATCCGATTTCAATTACGGTGAAGCACGTGGAATTTAAGAAAAGAGCCATCCCAGCCCTTGAGGTAGCGGGACTTTCAGTGAGGCTTAAGAATGAGGCGAGATCTCTTTTAAAAGAGATCACCTTTACCCTGCCTCAGGGGGCGCGTTTAGCCATCATTGGCCCTAATGGTGCGGGAAAGAGTACGCTCTTAAAAGCACTTTTAGGTTTGTGCCCGGCAGAATTTACCACCTGCTCTTTATTAGGTTCGCCGCTACGGGAGCTTACATTGCTTGAGCGGGCGAAAAAAAGTAGTTATATCGCTCAGCAGAGCGAAATTGCTCAATGGACAACGGTGTATGAGTGGTGTGAATTTTCTCGCTACGCTATGGAACAATCGGGGATGGAGAGCTTAGAGGGCAAAGAGGCGATAGAGGATGCTTTAAAGGCGGTGAATGCTTGGCAATTTCGCCATCGAGAATTGTGCTCTTTAAGTGGGGGAGAGCGGCAGAGAGCTCTTTTTGCCGGAGCTTTAGCACAGGAGACGCCGCTCATCTTTTTAGATGAACCCAGTGCTGCTTTCGATCCTAAAGTTAAGCAGGAATTTTACCGCTGGCTTAGCGATTTTAAACAGAAAACCTTCCTCGTTGTGACGCATGATTTTCAGCAGTTAGCGCAAAATTATACCCATATTTTAGGGTTAAAGGCCGGGAAAATTGCATTTTTTGGTAAGACTCAAGAGGTGCTTAAAATTGAGAATCTCAATGCTCTTTTTGAGGTGGAGTTTCAACAATTTAAAGAGGGGGATGCTGAGTTCTTCTATCTCCGCTAAAGCATGATGAAAAAAGGATTGTGGCGAAAAGTAAAGGGGAGAGATCTTCCCTATCTCGAGGCTAAAAGCCAACGTTTTCTAAGGTCATTGAGCTTACTCCTCATCATCGTGCTGCTTGTTTTAATGGTGGCGCCCAGTGTGGGGAAGGTTTGGTTAAATCCTTTTAATTTAGGGGAGGAAGCCGCAATCTACTGGCAGCTTAGAGTGCCAAGAGTGCTGCTTGCCGCTTTGAGCGGGGCGGGGCTTGCGCTTGGGGGTGTGGTTTTTCAGGCAATTTTACGTAATCCTTTAGCTGAACCTTTTATTTTAGGCATCGCTTCGGGAGGGGCTCTTGGGGCGGCGAGTGTGATCTATTTCGGTGTGGGGCTCTCATTTACGCTGCTCTTTCTTCCGCTTCTCTCTCTAAGTGCTTTTATCGGCGCAACTCTTGTGGCGATCATTCTCTATCTCTTTGCTATTCGGCGGGAGGCCGATCGTTTACGGCTACTTTTAATGGGGGTGATTATAAGCCTCTTTGCGTCGAGCTTGATGATGTTATTGCAATCATTAGGTGATCCTTCCCATGCCTTATCTTTAATGCGGTGGATGATGGGCTCTTTTGCAGGGGCAGATGGGGCGAAGGTTCTCTTGGCCGGGAGCGTGCTTCCGCTTTGGCTCATTATTTATCGCTACGGGAGAGCGCTTAATCTTTTGCGCCATGGTCAAATAATGGCTACGACACGGGGTGTAAATAGCCGAAAGGTGATCGCTTGGCTCTTTATCTGGGTGAGTCTTTTAACGGCGATTTTAGTCTCCATCAGTGGGCCGATCGGGTTTGTGGGGCTCATTATTCCCCATATTGCGCGGCAATGGTTTGGGGGGGATCATCGTCAGCTACTGCTGGCAGCTCCGCTTTTAGGGGCGATCTTTTTGGTGCTTGCCGATCTTTTAGGGCAGTGGCTCTTTATGCCGGCAGAGATCCCCGTAAGTGTAATTACGGCACTCCTGGGAGCTCCCTTTTTTCTTCTGTTACTCCTTAAGCCCCGGGCGTAGTCTCTATTTAAGATCTATTAAACACGTTCTGATGAAATGAATGAGTCAGGAAGCAATCACCTATAAGAGATCACTCATAAGAAATTTTCTGCGAAAAAAACTTACTTCCTTTAAGCTTCTAAGGGGCGGAGCTTTCGGCTCTTCCTATTTTTATTTATCTATTATTTACCAAAACTTATAGCAGGAAAGGGGTGAAAATCCCCTGCGGACCCGCCACTGTAACGCATTTTGCGAAGTCAGATACTCTATAGGTTTTTTTAACACTCTCGAGGTTTAAGAGGCTATGTTAATCAAATATAAAAAAACGGCGCTAACGATAGCGCTACTAATTTCGGCGGCAAGTAGCGCCGAGTTCTCCCCCGAAAGAGAGGAGATTCTCTTCACTGCGAATCGTATAGGAGCGGTGAGTGATCAGCTTGGGAGTAGTTCCCTTCTGATTACAGAAGCAGAGATAAAACAACGACAATATCAAACGGTAACTGAAGCAATTGCCGCGCAGCCTGGCATCACTTTAAGCCAAAATGGTTTAAATGGCCCAAGTTCGCTCTTTATTCGGGGCTCTAAAAGTGAGCATACACTCGTTTTAGTTGATGGTGTACCTGTGGGGGATGCGATGGGAGCAGGGCGCAGTGTAGATTTTGCAAACTTTGGGCGTCTACTTAATATTGATCGTATTGAGGTTTTAAAAGGCCCGCAAAGTACGCTCTATGGAAGCTCGGCAATGGGGGGAGTGATCCAACTCTTTACTAAAAAAGGGGGGACGCCCCAAACAAATCTCCATTTTGGGGGCGATACCAATAATACCTTTACCACAAGTGCGGCAACATCTGGCACGGTGAATCAATTCCGCTACTCATTGGCAGGCTTGATGGAGCGCAGTAAAGGTATTGATGCTACCGAAGATTATCCCGGTAAACTCGATAAAAATAGGGATAAAGATCGTTATAAAAACCGCCAATTATCAGGTTCGGTGAATATCCTTTTAACCGATGAGCTCGATCTTGATCTTGCCTTTTTATACAACAATCGCCGCGCAGATTATGATAATAATTGGAACGCAACCCCCTATCGGGATGAAAACCATAGTAAGCAATTTACCGGCAGAGTTGCGTTAAATGGGGAGTTTTTTGAGGATCAGCTTTCAACAAGCTTAGCCTACACACTTTCAGATCTTCGTCGAGAAAATCACTCTGGAAATGCACTTTTTGATTGGGCAACGGGGGATTTTTTAGGGCACGAAAAGACGCTCAATGAATTTAAGAGTAGAGGGCAGACAGTGGGGCTCTATAATACGCTCCGTCTGCATAAAGATTTTGAAACGGCGTTCGGCGTAAGTTATAGCCATGAGCATGGCGAAGGAAATAACGAAAAGCACTCCCAAAATACAAAGTCGATCTATCTCGATCAATCCTTTAATTTTAATGATCGCTTCTTTAATACCCTTGGTATTCGTTACGATAAAAACTCAGAGTTTGGGGGTAAGGTGACCTATCGTGCAACTTCACGCTATAACTTCACCAACTTTTTTGCGCTTAAAGGAAGTGTCGGAACAGGGTTTAATGCCCCCAATATCTACCAACTTTATGATGGTTTTGTAGGCAATCGGGAGCTGAAAGCGGAGACGAATGTCGGATTTGATTTAGGGATGGTTTATCAGCCGACAAGCGATAGTCAAATTGAATTGACCTACTTTTATAATCGCTATAAAGAGATGATCGATTATTTTGATCTTGGGAATTGGCAGGGGGAATATCGCAATCTTGATCGGGCAAAGATGCAGGGTATCGAGCTTGCGGGGGATATCCGCTTTAATGATGAGCTTCAGCTAAGTGCCCATTACACCTATTTAAGCGCAAAAGAGAGAGCCCCAGGAGGGAGTTATAAGCGGATGCTTCGCAGACCTAAGCATACTTTGGGGGCATCACTCAATTATGCACCTATGGAGAATCTGAACCTCAATCTTAGCGGCACTTATTACAGTAAGCGTAAAGATTTAGGGGATCAGGATCTTAAAGCATTTGCGCTGTTTGATGTGGCGGCAAGCTATAAAATTAATCGTAATTTTGCGGTGGATCTCAAGGTGAAAAATCTCTTCGATAAGAAGTATAACTTCGCTGATGGATATCGAGAGCAGGGAGCTACTGGATATCTTGGTGTAAATGTCTCGCTTTAATAAAGAGTGTTAAAGAGGGGATAGAGACGTTATCGAGAGATTAAATCCTCTCCTTAAGATCTTTATTAGAGGTTATATAGAAGTTAAGAGCGTGCCGTGTGTGCGCTCTTTTTTAATGGATAAAACAATGGGTAGAATCTTAAAAAGTGGATGTTTACTGGCGTTATTATTTGCTTTAAGTCTGAACATCGGGCTTGCGGCATCACCAGAAAAGAGTAAGGGGCGGTGTGAGCGGATTGTCTCCCTTACCCCTGCAATAAGTGCGCTCTTAGTGGATATTGGATTAGGGGAGAATGTGGTTGGGGCAACCCCATATTGTAGATTACCTGGGCCGGTGGTGGAGCAATATCAATCGCAGGATGGGAAGAGAGAGGAAGAAGGGAATTCTTCTTTACGGGAGATTCTCAATGTTGGAGGCTATTTTAATCTCAATCTTGAGCGAGTGATCGCCTTAAAGCCTGATCTTGTATTAATGCAAGGGCAAGAGAATCACGCCTTAATTGCGCAGTTGGCACGATTTGGTATTACGGCTAAAGCGTTTTCGCTCGATCATTTAGAGAGGATGGAAGAGGCAGAAAGAGCGATAAAATCTCATTGCTTTGCAGGGCGGGAAGAGGTTTCTCAATCAGAGCCCTTTCTCTTTGCTCAAAAGGAGAGAAATGAATCTCCTCCGAAGGTGTTACTACTCTATCATTATGATTTTAATGAGAAAGAATCGCTCACCTTCCCTCTTATGGGGGCGGGGAGAAGTTATCATAGCGAGATTTTAACAGCGATTGGGGCGGAAAATAGTTATTTAGGGCCGCTCAATGCCCCTGAGCTTTCGGCAGAAGCGATCTATCGCCTCAATCCTGATTGGATTATTTTCCTAAATGGAGCGGATGCGCGTTTTCAGGGGGAGGAGGTTGATAATGCAATGCTCTTAAAAACAGCTGCTCAAAAGTCTCAGCAAGCCTTTGAGCAAAGAGAGGTGATTAGAGTGCGTGCATTATCTGCAGAAAGTTTTGATTGGGGGATTTTAGGGCAGCTAGCCGCCGTTAAGGAGGGGCGAGTTTATGAGATTCGGGGGTATCCTACACAAATTCCCACTAAAAAGTTTAGCGAAATTGTTGCAAAGGCGCTCAGCGAGATACTTTACCAATAGTTGAACTGATTGCACTAAAAAAGATGAGGTGCGAAAATGAATCGTATCGAGAGATCGATAATCTATTGAATAACTGCATAAAAGAGCAGCAGACATTGAGGAGAAGAGGCATGAAAATAGCAAATAATATCACTGAGCTTATTGGCAACACCCCTTTAGTTGGGCTAAATCGGTTAGGGAAAGAGCTCCCGGGGCGTGTGGTGCTAAAGTTGGAGTATTTTAATCCCTCCCATTCAGTGAAAGATCGCATCGCTTTGGCAATGATTGAAGCGGCGGAAAAGGCGGGGAAACTCAACGAAAACTCGGTGATTATTGAGCCCACATCGGGCAATACCGGGATTGGGTTGGCGATGGTCTGCGCGGCCAAAGGCTATCCCTTAACGCTCACCATGCCAGAAACAATGAGTAAAGAGCGGCAGCTTCTCCTAAAAGGGTATGGAGCCAATCTCGTTTTAACTGAGGGTGCAAAGGGCATGCCCGGCGCTATCGAGAAAGCAAAAGAGCTCACCGAAAATAATCCCAATGCCTTTATGCCACAGCAGTTTGAAAATAGCGCAAACCCAGAGGTTCACCGTAAAACGACCGCTCTTGAGATCTGGAATGATACCGATGGCAAAGTGGATATGGTGGTGGCAGGTGTCGGTACCGGGGGGACGATTACAGGGATTGGTGAAGTTTTAAAAGAGAAAAAGCCGAGCGTAAAAGTTATTGCCGTTGAACCTGAGGAATCTCATGTTTTATCAGGCGGGAAGATGGGGCCCCATAAAATTCAGGGGATTGGGGCGGGTTTTGTTCCTAAAACATTAAACACCCATATTTATGATTCCATTACCCAGATTAAGAGTGACGATGCTATTGCAATGGCGCAAAGAGCCGCTAAAGAGGAGGGCTTATTAGTGGGGATCTCTTCAGGCGCAGCTATATTAGCCGCCCTCAAAGAGGCAGAGAAAGAGGAGAATCGGGGAAAGTTAATTGTTGCGATTATCCCCTCTTTTGGGGAGCGTTACCTCTCTACGCCACTTTTTGCGGCGTATCAATAGAGGCGTAATGCTTTAGATTGACTCCGTAGTTAAGAGATGTTTTTGTAGAAGAATTTAGTTTAAAAAAGCTTTTATTACGGTAGAGATAATCCTTTATAAAAAATAGCGATGTGGGGCAATTTGCCTCAACATTTTGGGATAATAGGGCGGAAAGTATGGTAAACTTATCCGCCTTATCTTTATGTAAACTTATAAATTGGAGATGACAATGAGCAAACAACAAACTTTATCGATCATTAAGCCCGATGCTGTAGGTAAAAACGTGATTGGTGCGATCTACTCACGCTTTGAAGCAGCAGGTTTTAAAATTGTAGCGGCAAAAATGGCGCACTTAACCCGCGAAGAAGCAGAAGGTTTCTACGCAGTGCATAAAGAGCGTCCTTTCTTTAATGATTTAGTGGAGTTTATGATCTCAGGTCCTGTGATGATCTCAGTGCTTGAAGGTGAAGATGTGATTGCAAAACATCGTGATCTTATGGGTGCAACGAATCCTCAGGAAGCATTAGCAGGTACACTTCGTCACGACTATGCAGAGTCGATTGATGCAAACGCCGTTCACGGTTCAGATGCGCCTGAAACAGCTAAAGTTGAGATCGAGTACTTCTTTGGTAAAGATGCTGTTGCAGCGCCTAAAGTGTGTGCATAATCGCATACCTTTAAAGGGCAAATTCTTTCATTAAAACGCTAAGGACAGCTGTAGATATCGATGTTAGATATTCCTGTAGTAGAAGAGAAGATCGGGCGTAACAGTGGTGTAGAGGGGGAGCAGAAACTCAACCTCTACAGCTTAACGCAAGCAGAGCTTAAAGAGTTTTGTCTATCGATTGGCGAGAAACCTTATCGAGCTACACAAATTATGAAGTGGCTCTATCATAAGGGGATTAAGTCGATCGATGAGATGACGGATGTCTCTAAAAAGACACGGGAGAAACTTAAAGAGCTCACCACTTTGCACCTGCCTGAGGTGATTGAGGATAATCTCTCTGAAGATGGTACGCGTAAATGGCTAGTGCGCATGGATTCTGGAAACTCCATCGAGATGGTCTTTATTCCAGAAGAGGGGCGCGGGACGCTCTGTGTATCATCGCAGGTGGGCTGTGCGCTCGACTGCTCTTTTTGCGCCACAGGAAAGCAGGGCTTTAACCGCAATCTCACAGTTGAGGAGATTATCGGTCAGGTGATGATTGCAAAGCATCTCTTAAATGATTTTGAAGAGATCGATAATTTCACCCCAAGAAAGCTCACTAATATTGTATTTATGGGGATGGGGGAGCCACTTCTTAATTATCGTAATGTGGTCGCCGCGATGGATATCATGCTCGATGATTTTGGGTTTGGCTTCTCTAAGCGCCGGGTAACGTTAAGTACCTCGGGCGTTGTCCCAGCTCTTATTCGACTGAAGGAAGATAGTGATGTGGCGCTGGCAATTTCGCTCCATGCGCCCTATAACACCCTTCGGGATGAGTTAGTACCCATTAATGAAAAATACCCCATTGAGGAGCTTTTAGCTGCTTGCCGTCACTATATTGAGGGCACGCCTAAAAAAATTACCTGGGAGTATGTGATGCTTAAGGATGTCAATGATCGTGAAGAGGATGCGCATGCATTAGCAAGATTGATCCGCGATATCCCCGGGAAGGTGAATTTAATCCCTTGGAATCCTTTTGATGGGGCGGATTATGAAACCTCCACCGAAAAGAGCATCGATCATTTTAGAAATACGCTTAAAGGGTATGGAATTGTCGTGGTGACAAGAAAAACCCGGGGCGAAGATGTGGATGCAGCTTGTGGTCAATTAGCAGGAAAAGTGAAAGATCGCACCAAGCGCACAAAGAAGTAGAGCGGGAATCTCTGCTTCAGTTTTATACTCTAAAAGAGGAAAAAGAATTCAAGGATTAGAAACATTTAATAAGGCTAAAACGAATTATTGAGTGATCTTCTAAAACAATGATTTCTACTATAAAAGCGAAGCTCCTTACCATAGGGGCTTTCATTGTGTTAACGGGATGCGCAACAACACCCTTTTTAGCAGGGGAGTTGCGAGGGAAGTCGACCCCCTTTGAAGCCTTAAGTGAGGCGGATCAGACCCATTATCAGTTAAGTTTGGAATATATTGAATCGGCAAATTATGGGGCGGCGAAGAGTAAACTAGAACGAATTTTAGAAAATTCCCCAAACTTTGCTCAAGGGCATAATGCACTTGGCGTACTCTATGAGCGAAGAGGGCAGGTGACCTTAGCTCAAGAGCACTTTTTACAAGCGATGATGCTCGATCCTTTCGATGAGGTGGCTACGCAAAATTACCTCACTTTGCGCTGTTATCTTAAAGGGGATGAGGCTTTAAGTTTAGAGAGCGAAATGCCTAGCCGAAAGTCTATAAAAGCGCCTCTATTAGCAGGTGCGGGAATATGTGCTTTAGGCAAAGATGCTTGGCAAAAGGCAGAGGATTATGCTGAAAGGGGTATTGTCGCGGATAAACAATATCCCGAAAATTACTATCTTCTTGCGCTTGTAAAGGAGCAGCGGGGAGAGCATTTAGCAGCGATGGCGGTGTTAGATCAATATAATGATCTTCGGGGCTATAGCGAAAAGAGCGCTGAGCTTGGTTTGCGGCTAAGCCGAGCGCTTAAAAATAGAGGTGATGAGGCGCGCTATGCGCAGGTATTAGCGACTCAGTTTCATTCAGGGCGCAACACGCAATAAGAAAGGTTACAAGATGCAAGCAGCAGAATTAGGGCAAACATTACGAGAAGCGCGGGAATCGCAGCAGATCTCTATTGATGATGTTTCACGGGCATTATCGCTCCGAGTTGCTGTCATTGAAGCGCTTGAAAGCGGCGATTATAGCGAGATTGGCGCGCTTCTTTATGCCAAGAACCATCTTCGAAAATATGTAAAGTTTTTAGGTTTAGATCGCTCTAAATATGAGACGATTATCGAAAATTTACACGACAGCAATGATCCTTTTGCGCAAGGCATTTTAAAGAGCTCCCAAGTTAAGCGGGAAGCAGAAGATAAAAAGAAGAATCTCACCTTAAAATATTATGTAGGATTTGTGATTCTAGTTATTGCGGGTATCGCATTTTTAATTCAGTCCGGCGTGATCCCGATTAATCTTTCCCCACAATTTAAAGATAACTGGGGTGCGCGTGACGAGGGCTCTCCCTCTGTATTAGAGGAACGTCTTCCCCCTTTAGAGTTTGAGCAACAGAGCTCACAGACTGCCCAAAAGAGTTTAGATGAGCTTCTGAAAGATCATCCTGAGGCAAAAGAGGGCGAGAAGAGGGCGCAGCCTTATTATTTAGAGGAAGAAGCGCTAGAATCCCTAGCCCGAGCGGAAAAGAATCTCGGGGATCACGAGGCCATTGTGGAAGATAAAAGCATTCAAAAGGTCACCACAAATTTTGAAACGTTAGGTGGGGCAACACGTTATTATGCAGCCCTTATCGATCAAGCTTCGCTGCCTAAAATTGATCTTTCCCATAATCGTAATGCGCCTTCTCTTCTACTGGCAGATCAGCATCCGCTCTATCTCTACTTAGGTTCAAAGAGAGAGCGCTTAGGGCCTGGAGGCACTCAGGAACTCAATGCAACACTAGCGAAAGAGAGCCAAGAGAGTTTCTCTATTTATGATCAGCCGTTAGGCTTTTTTGAGTTTTTAGGGCGTACCTTAATCTCTGGCAAGCGGATCGATGAAGAGCGTTTTCAGCGCCAAATGGCTGAGGAAGAGGCCGAATTTCGAGCTGAAATAGAGGAAGCCCTAAGCCTTGAAAAGATCACTGAAGAGCAATTTTCCGAGGAGCTCACCCTCTTTTTAGAGAAGCGGGATGCGCTTTTAGAGGCGCGTCAAGAGTCGCAAGAAGAGATCGATTTTAGCCCCGTTGAATTTCGTTTTAGTGCAAGCGATCTGACCACATTAGAGATCATTGATGCGAAGGGCGATATCTTAACGAGCCGTATTTTACGAGGCGGGGAAGAGTACCGCTTGCAAGCATTAGGAAGTTTTGACGTACAATTAGGAAATCCCCACGCCATTGAGAAAATTAGCGCGGATGGGGTAGAGATTCCGGCTTACCGCTACAAACCTGCAACCGAGGGCGTAACGATTATGCGCTTTTCGTTAAACTCTGAGGAGTATCGATAAATTATGAGTAAAAAGATTAACGCAATTCGAGGGATGCACGATTGGCTACCTGAAGAGAGCAGTTATTGGCAAACGATTGAAGGGGAGCTTAAGGCGATTTTTGCAGAGTATGGGTATGCCGAATTACGCACCCCGATGCTTGAAGAGACTCGCCTCTTTACCCGTTCCCTTGGTGAAGTCACTGATATTGTGGAAAAGGAGATGTACACTTTCCCTGATCAGAATGACAACCTCAGTCTAACCTTGCGCCCAGAGATGACGGCGGGGATTGTACGTGCAGGCGTACAAAATGGATTGTTTCATAATCAGATCCAAAAGGTGTGGCAAATTGGCCCTTGTTTCCGTTATGAGCGTCCTCAAAAGGGGCGGTATCGTCAGTTTCATCAGGCAGATATTGAGGTTTTTGGTGTTGAAACACCAGATGTTGATGCTGAGATGTTAGCGATGTTAAATCGCCTCTGGATTCGCCTGGGTATTCGAGATGAAGTGCAGTTAGAGATCAACTCCATGGGCACTGCAGAGAGCCGAAAAGTATACCGTGAAAAACTTATCCAATATTTTGAAGGTTTTAAAGATCAACTCGATGAGGATAGTTTGCGCCGTCTTTATACCAATCCTTTGCGTATTTTAGATTCTAAAAACCCTGATCTTGATGAGATCATTCAGGGGGCTCCACAACTTTTAGAGCATTTAGATGAGGCCTCTAAAACACACTTTGAGACGCTCTGTAAACAGCTCGATCTATTGGGGATCGACTATATTGTTAACCCCCGTATTGTTCGGGGAATGGATTACTACACCCGTACAGTTTTTGAGTGGACAACCACAAAGTTAGGAGCGCAGGGCACCGTTTGCGGAGGTGGGCGTTACGATAAGATGGTTGAAGAGCTCGGAGGACGTCATACTCCGGCGATCGGTTTTGGTATGGGGATGGAGCGCTTGATTCTACTCTGTAAAGAGTGTGGCGTAGAAGCGAAGGAGTCTTTCCCGTTACTCTCTACAATCTTTTTAGGTGAAAAGGCGACCTTAGAGGGGTTAAAACTTGTGGAATCCCTTCGAGATGCCCTGCCTAATGTAAAGATTGCATCAAATCTTGGTGGAGGAAGTATGCGCTCGCAGATGCGTAGAGCAGATCGCTCGCAGGCAAAATTTGCCCTTATTATGGGCGATAATGAGCTTGAAGAGGGTGTTGTGACCTTAAAAGATTTGCGTGAAGATGGGGAGCAACATAATATTGAATTTTCAGAGATTGCTCAGTGGCTTACTGAGAATATGGCAAATTAAGGAACTAAAAGAATGAGTCTTAATCAATTTGAAACAGATGAGCAGAGAGCAGAAGCGCTTCTCGATTGGCTAAAGCGCAATAGTACCTATTTGGTTTTTTTAGTGGTGGTGGTGATCGGCTCTATCTTTGGTGTTGAGTATTATAAAGGGCAAAAGAAGCAAAAAATCGCCACTGAGTATCAAACATATGCTGCATTTGTAGATGCTTTAGAGGCGGGAAATATTCAGCAGATTGAAGATGCAAGTGCGCTCTTTGCCCAAGATAATCAGACCTATAAAACCTTTGGGACGCTCCTTTTAGCTAAACAAGCTCATGAGGCGGATAATTTTGCTGAGGCAGAAACACTGCTTCAAGAGGCGCTTAAAGAGGAAAAAGATGCAGGTTTAGCTTCGCTCTTAGCTTACCGTTTAGCCAATGTGCAATTTGATCAAGATAATTTCGACGGCGCTTTAGCTACTTTAAAGAGCATTGATGCCGTAGAATTTAGAGGATTAGTGAAGACATTAGAAGGGGATATTTTTGTTGCTCAAGGTAAATTAGCCGATGCAAAAATTTCATATGAAGAGGCGCTTTTAGCAGATGTTGTCCCCGAAAATGCAGCGCAGAAACTCGCCACGTTAAGCAATGTGACTGAGTAGAAAAAGAGGAATGCTTAGCATGAAGAAATTAACTTTTGTATTATCGCTTTCGCTGATATTAACAGCTTGCGGCGGCTTAAGAGGAAAGAGTAACCTTGTGCCTCCAGCGCCCATTAACCCTTCTGTAGTCTCTACTTCCCAGGTGGACTGGTCGGTTAAGGCGGGAGCAGCAACAGAGAAGGGAGCGGATCTTCGTTTTGAAATTGCTGAAGATAATATGGGAACGCTCTATATCGCGGGAAGTAGCGGAGGCGTTGCCGCTATCAATAGTGCCACAGGGCAGAAGCTTTGGGAGCGCAATGTTGGTAAGCTCTATAGCGGTATTACCTATCAAGATGGGGTACTTTTAGTAGGACGTAAAGATGGCCATTTAGCCGCACTTTCAGCGAATAATGGGGAGATTTTATGGACGCGTAAACTTTTAGGTGTGCCTGCAGCAACCCCTATTAGTGATGGGCGTTTAGCCATTATTCGCACACTTGCCGGTGTAGTGGAGACCTTTGATCTTCATTCCGGAGAGCCTGCTTGGGCATATTTAATGAATGCCCCGGAGCTCACCCTGCGAGGCGGTGCAGCACCTGCTATTGCAGGGGATAGATTAATCATCCCCGGAGAGCTTGGCCGTTTAGCTGCCGTAACATTGCAGCATGGTGAAGAGCTTTGGGAGATTGTGCTCTCTAATCCCAAAAATGCGAGTTTTAGTGGCCGTTTACGGGATATCGATGCCCCCTTAATTATCACTCCTCGCCATATCTTTGCAGGTGAGTTAAGAGCGGGGGTAAGTGCAATTACCCACAATGGTGAGATTCTATGGCAAGCGGGCGAAGGTGTCTATTCAGGTATGGCCTTTGATGGAGATACCATCTACGCTGTAGAAGAGGATAGCTCAGTGCGTGCTTTAGCCGCGGCTACAGGTGAAGAGAAGTGGTTGAATGTTGAGCTTACTGGGCGCTTCTTAACAAAACCTGTGATTCTTCAGGGCCGAATTGTGGTGGGAGACTATGAAGGTTATGTTCATCTGATTGATGCGACAACAGGCCGAGTAACGAGCTCTACACAGGTTGCTAAATCGAAGTTTTTACCCGATATCAACGCCATTGGTGGCGCTGTTTTATTACAGGATGTTCAGGGTAACTTATATAAGGTATCTATTTAGTATGTCATTACCGATTATTGCCTTGGTCGGTCGCCCTAATGTGGGGAAATCGACCATTTATAATGTTTTAACCCGTACGCGTGATGCACTTGTTGCCGACCAGCCCGGGCTTACTCGAGATCGCCAATATGGTGAGGGAAAGGTAGGGGATAAACCCTATCGTGTGCTCGACACAGGCGGGCTCTCTGGCGATAAAAATGAGATGGATAGCCTCATCGCAGGGCAGGCATGGATTGCGGTGGAAGAGGCCGATCTTATCTTTTTCATCGTAGATGGTCGTGTAGGTATTACCGGCTATGATGAATCTATTGCAGAGCGTCTCCGTCGTATGGGGAAAAAGACGATTGTTGTGGTGAATAAAGTGGAAGGACTCGATGGGGATATTGTAGCCAGTGAGTTTTACGCTTTAGGCTTAGGCCGGCCGATGCCGGTAGCTGCCACGCATAATCAAGGTTTTCATGAGCTGATGGAGGTCGCTTTTGAGGAGCTTGATCTTCCTGAAGAGGCGGAGTTCTTCGAAGAGGAAGAGGATGACATTATTCGCCTTGCGGTTTTTGGTCGTCCAAACGCTGGAAAATCGACCCTGATTAACCAGATTATTGGGGAAGAGCGTCTTCTTGCTACGGATGTTGCGGGTACGACCCGTGATGCCATTGAGGTACCCTTTGAAACAGAAGGGCGGGAATTTATTCTGATCGATACAGCAGGGATTCGTCGTCGGAGCCGAGTCACCGATATGATCGAGAAATTTAGCGTTTTAAAGAGTTTAGATGCGCTAGAGAAATCGAATGTTGTCGTGTTCGTCTTTGATGCTAAAGAGGGCTTATCAGATCAAGATGCAACGCTCTTAGGGCATGTTTTAGATGCGGGTAAAGGTTTAGTGCTTGCCGTTAATAAGTGGGATTCCCTCGAAGAGGATGAGAAGAGCTGGATTCAGCAAGATTTTGCTCGCCGCTTTGCCTTTATCGATTTTACTCAACCCATTTTTATCTCGGCCCTTAAGGGGACAGCGGTTAAGCAGGTGATTCGTGAGGCGATCCGTACTTATGATCATGCGATGCGGGAATTTACCACGAATGAGCTCTCCAATATTTTGGAATATGCGGTACAAAATCATCAGCCGCCGATGGAGAAGGGCTATGCACCTAAGCTTCGTTATGCTCACCAAGGGGGGAAGAATCCTCTACGGGTAATTGTTCATGGCAATCGTACGCAATATGTAAAAGAGAGCTATACCCGTTACCTGAGTAAAACCTTCCGGGAGGAGCTGAAAATCCATGGCTCGCCGGTGCGTATTGTTTATCGTACGAACGATAACCCTTATGCAAACCGCCCCGGGAAGAAGACAGAAGTTCGAGGCAGTGCAAAGCGTAAACGGAAGCAAGCGCAAGCCTGTAGATTCCGCTAGCTTAATGTAAGTTTTCGCGTTATCTCTTTTCGGAAACAAATAAAGCCCCTTAAACAGATTGTTTTAAGGGGCTTTTTTATAGATGTTTGGTAGCGGATTAAAGAGAAAGAGAGAGACTCTAAATGTTTATATCCTTAGAGTGTTAAGCGCCAGAAGTGAGTTTCATCTTTAGTGAGGTAGAGAGTATCTGGCGTCGAGCTTCCATCTTTAAGCTGTAGTGTATAGCGCACCACTGCTTCATCTTTTGCCTCATTGAACTCTACGGAGCTAAAGTCGATCTGCTCGATTCCCCCTTTGGCACGAATATTTCTCGCAAGTTCTTCAAAAATTGCCGTCATCGTCTCATAGAGAAGTCCTTTTTCATGAAAGGCTTCCGGTAACTCTCCAAGATCAAAAAGAACAATCGCTTGTGAGTAACGACCTAAAGAGAGCTCATCGTAAAACTCATTAATAGCCATTTCAGGTTTATGGGTATCACTACAGGCTGTAAGAAAAAGTAGGGTGAGCGCTAAAAGGGCGCTACGGAGCGAAAATCTCATAGATTACCTCAATTTAAAAGGGGTGATAAATCGATATATGCATGATCTATGCCATTTTATCAGAGAGCGCCCATTTTGCGCGGGCGCACTCTTGTTATAGATGAATGAATAACGATTACCGTTTTAAGCCTTTTAAGGCGGCTGCAAAGGGATTATTACTTGGCGCTTCTTTCTGGACTCTATTTCGCTGTTGACGGGTGGCCGGTGCATGCCCTTTTTGCCCTCTACTCGTGGCAGGATCATCACTCATACGCATAGAAAGCCCGATACGTTTTCGGGGGATATCCACCTCAAGCACTTTAACCTTTACAACATCACCCACTTTCACAATCTCATGGGGATCTTTAACAAATCGATCCGCAAGGGCGCTTATATGTACAAGCCCATCTTGATGCACACCAATATCTACAAAGGCCCCGAAGTTTGCCACGTTAGTGACGGTACCTTCAAGAGTCATGCCCTCTTTAAGATCTTCCATGGTCTGCACATCATCCCGTAGTTTTGCTGTGACAAATTCAGGGCGTGGGTCGCGGCCAGGTTTATCAAGTTCCTCAATAATATCCCGGATTGTGGGCACACCAAATTTATCGCACACATAATCCTCGGGCTTTAAGGTTCTTAAAAATTGAGTATTTCCAATAACAGCGGAGAGTTCTTTTCCATGTTTTTGTAAAATACGCTCCACCACAGGATAAGCCTCGGGGTGAACCGCAGAGGCATCGAGCGGGTTTTCCCCCCGAATACGTAAGAAACCTGCGGCTAATTCAAATGTTTTCGGTCCAAGGCGGGGCACTTTTTTAAGAGCATTACGATTGGGGAAAGCGCCATTTTCATCGCGATAAGCGACAATATTTTCCGCAGTAGTGGCATTTAAGCCCGACACCTGGGTAAGAAGCGCGCTCGATGCGGTGTTAGCATCCACTCCCACTGCGTTTACACAATCTTCCACAACCGATTCTAAAGAGCGGTTTAGTTGGGTTTGGTTCACATCATGCTGATATTGACCAACGCCGATCGATTTGGGGTCGATCTTCACTAATTCAGCTAGTGGGTCTTGCAATCGGCGAGCTATAGAGACTGCGCCTCGAAGTGAGACATCGAGCTCTGGAAACTCCTGAGAGGCCAATTTAGAAGCAGAATAGACGGAAGCCCCCGCTTCACTAATCACGACTCGATTAAGCCCCGGGACCATTTTACTGAGGTCTGCCACCAGTTGATCAGTTTCGCGAGAAGCTGTGCCATTGCCGATAGCTACAAGCTCAGGTTTATATTTTTGGCAAAGTGCAGCAAGGGTATGGAGCGACCCATTCCAATCATTACGGGGTTGATGGGGATAGATAGTGGCGGTATCGAGCAGTTTTCCCGTCTCATCAACAACCGCGACTTTACAGCCGGTGCGAATGCCGGGGTCGATTCCTAAAATGCGCTTTTCTCCGGCAGGGGAGGCGAGGAGAAGATCTTTAAGATTACGAGCAAAAACATTAATCGCTTCTCTCTCCGCCTCTTCTCGCATCCGATTGATCAGTTCAAGCGAGAGGGAGAGATTGAGTTTTGCACGCCAACTGAGACGGATAGTATCGCTTAACCATTGATGAGGATTGTGAAAACCGAAGAACTCTTCAATAAGTTGTTGAGGAGAGGCGAGCAGCTCTTCGGGGAAAGTGAGATCAAGGGTTAAAATCTCCTCATTGCGACCGCGAAGAAGGGCAAGGGCACGATGGGAGGGAATGGTCTTAATGGTTTCACTAAAGTTAAAGTAATCTTTATAGTTTGCACCCTCCTCCTCTTTACCTTCAATAAGGGTGGAGGTGAGTAGCCCATTCTCCCACATAAAATCTCGTAGTCGACCCACAAGTTGTGCTTGCTCGGCAATATGGTCGATTAAGATAAAGCGCGCGCCATCTAACACTGCTTTGCTATCTGCAAAATTGGCTTCAGGATTGAGATATTCTGTGGCGAGCTGCTCAATATCTGCCGGAGCATCTTGTTGAAAAAGGGCCATAGCTAAGGGCTCAATGCCTGCCTCAATAGCGATCTGGGCACGGGTTCTCCGCTTTGGACGATAGGGGAGGTAGAGATCTTCAAGATCTGTTTTTGTCTCTGCTTGATTGATCGCCGCTCTTAGTTCGGGCGTAAGTTTATCTTGCGATTCGATCGACTCTAAAATCGTTTTACGGCGCTCATTAAGCTCCCGTAGATAGCTCAGTTTATCTTCTAAATCTCGGAGTTGTTGATCATCTAAGCCCCCCGTAGCTTCTTTACGATAACGAGCAATAAAGGGGACCGTTGCACCCTCATCGAGCAGGTTGATTGCCGCTGCCACTTGGGGAACTTTAGCGCCAATGGTGGCGGCAATATTTGCGGGAATATTGGCGATATGCATCTTCATATCTGCGTCAATCGTCATCGTCTGTAATCTCCTTTCTTAAACAAATTCACCCCTATTTCGCCTCTTTAAGAGGGGCTTAAAGTGGCGGCTATTATACCCTCTTTTGCTATTTATTGCGGGGGAATTCGGTGTTTTCATTTAGAGAGATTAAAGGTGGCTAGCTTCGTTAAAGAGAGTGATAAAAACTCTAAATAGCGGGGCGCTTGAACAATATATAAATATATAATATGTTGAAGATACTTCCTTAAAAGATCCTTTTAAGTATGGATATTCACAAGGCACCTTGAGATCTATCAACGTAGAGATCGTAGCTCTTTAGCGAAGCGTACTATACTTAAATTAGGTGTAAAAATTCATTGATAAGCGACAAAAGGAGCAAAAAATGAAGAAGTTAAAAGATTTAGATAAACATCTACAACCCGATAAATCCTATAAACTCCTCATCGATGGTGAGTGGAGAGAGGGGGCTAAAGGCGCAACCTTTGAGAGCTACAACCCCGCAACAGGGGAGAAGCTGGCGGATTTAGCTGTGGCTGAAAGAGAGGATGTTGATTTAGCCGTTCAGGCGGGTTGGCGTGCATTTGAATCGTGGAGCCAGACATCGCCGGCGGAGCGTTCGGCACTTCTTCTTAAAATTGCGGATCGTTTAGAGGAAGAGCAGGAGCGTTTTGCAACCTTAGAAACCCTCGATAATGGTAAGCCCATTCGTGAAACAACGGGCATCGATATCCCCGGTGCGATCGACCATTTCCGTTACTTTGCCGGGGTAATTCGGGGCGAAAGTGATGAGGCGAATCTTCTGGATAAAGATACATTAAGCATTGTTTTAAGTGAACCTATT
This sequence comes from Ignatzschineria sp., assembly GCA_030150405.1. Classification (GTDB taxonomy): domain Bacteria; phylum Pseudomonadota; class Gammaproteobacteria; order Cardiobacteriales; family Wohlfahrtiimonadaceae; genus Ignatzschineria. The sequence continues at coordinate 33,798 of JASLFU010000004.1, read as the reverse complement.
GGAGTTGTGGGGCAGATTATCCCCTGGAACTTCCCGCTTTTAATGGGAGCATGGAAGATTGCGCCAGCGCTTGCGGCGGGGAACTGTCTGGTAATTAAGCCATCTCGGGATACCTCTATTACGCTTGTGGAGCTTGGTAAAATTTTAAATGAAGTGTTGCCCAAAGGGGTGGTAAGCATCCTTACAGGGGGCGGTTCCACAACGGGGCAATATATTTTGGAGCATGAGGGCTTTAGTAAATTTGCCTTTACAGGCTCTACTGAAGTTGGCTACAACGTGGCAAAAGAGGCAGCTAATAAATTAATTCCCGCTACGCTTGAGCTGGGAGGAAAGTCTGCCAATATTGTCTTTAATGATGCGCAGCTCGATCGCGCGGTAGAGGGCGCGGCGATGGCTATTCTCTTTAACCAAGGGCAGGTCTGCTGTGCGGGTTCTCGTCTCTTTATTCAGCACGGTATCTACGAAACCTTTATTGAAAAGCTCGCTGAGAAATTTAAATCCATTAAAGTGGGGGATCCATTAGATCCTAATACTCAGATGGGTAGCCAGGTTAATGAGAAGCAGATGAAGCAGATTCTCGAATATGTTGAGATTGCTAAGAAAGAGGGTGCCCGTGTCATTGCAGGAGGCGAACAGAAAGGTGAGAAAGGGGCGTTTTTAGAGCCTACCTTAATTGCCGATGTGAAGCCCGGAATGCGTATTGAGCAGGAAGAGGTGTTTGGTCCTGTACTAGCTGTTATCGGTTTTGAAACAGAAGAGGAAGTGATCAAATACGCAAATGATTCCGAATATGGTTTAGGTGGCGCCGTCTGGACGCAAGATATTAATGTTGCCCTTCGGGTTGCGAAAGCGGTGAAAACAGGGCGCATGTGGGTAAATACTTATAATGAGCTTCCCGCCCATGCACCTTTCGGGGGTTATAAAAAGTCAGGAATCGGCCGTGAAACGCATAAGATGATTCTTGATGCCTACACCGAGAAGAAAAATATCTTTATTAGCTTAAAAGAGGATGTTCCCAACTTCTTCTAAAGTGAAGAGAGAAGGAAGAGTCGCTCTAAAGTAATAAAGAGTGTGTGATATAAAAAAGAGGCTAGTCTCCATTTAAGGGGCTAGCCTTTTTGTTATCTTTCTGTAAATAAAAGGATCTTCTCTGTGGGGGAAGAATCTATTAGCCTTAAGGGGAAATATGGTAAAATTGCCCCTTCAATAAATTTTATTAGGCGTGAATGGATGACCCAATATGATGCTAAGAAAGTATAGACAATATCTCACTTTAGGCGGCGTTTTGTGGCTTTTTCTGCTCCCCTTTTCCTATGCGGCTGAAGGTGCTGAGCAGACGAAGGCGGCAAAAAGTAGCAAAAGCTCGGCAGTAAAAGAGGCGTCAAAAGAGAAAAAGGCGCCCAAAGAGGATAAACCCCATTTTGGTCGATATGAAAAGGTCTCAATTGCTGAGCTGGGGGATGTTGTTGTGCCGGTTAAGCTGGATACCGGGGCATATACCGCCTCTTTAAATGCTGTGAATATTGAACATTTTGTGAAAGATCATGAGAGCTGGGTACGCTTTAATCCCGTAGTTAATGATGAGCCTTTAGAAAGTGTAGAGCTCCCTATTGTTAAAGTGAGTAAGATTAAGCAGCGCGCCGAAGAGGAAGAGGAGGAAGAGCCTTCCTTTGCAGCGCGCCCTGTGGTAAAGATGAATGTCTGTTTAGGGGGGATCTCTAAAGAGATTGATGTAAATCTAACGAACCGCAATAACTTCCGTTACCCTATGTTAATAGGGGCGAAAGCATTGCGCCAATTTCGTGTTGTAGTGGATGCGAGCCTTCGCAATACTGTTGCGCCGCAATGTGAGTAAGTTCCCCATAAGCGTAAAAAAGCCGTCCGATTGTGGCGGCTTTTCCTATCTATAGTGGCCAAAATTTAAGGCGTTTTATAAATTTAAGGCTACTATAGGAAATTAAAACTCAAATGATTGAGCAAAATTCATAAGCTAACGATAGAAGATAAAAATATGCGTGCTTTAAACATACATTTACGGATTTTAGTCCTCTTTTTAATTGCCCTTGGGGTCGGGTCAATTTTATATGAGCGTTATGTTTTGCAGATTCCTTTTACTGAAAATGAGGTGGAGAGTCTCTGGACGATTGACGCTAAAATTAACTATAACGTGCCCCGAAATAGTGCAGTCTCTGCGCGCTTTTATATTCCTTCTGTCTATAATCAATATACAAAATATAGCGAAACGCTTATCGCAGAGAAGGAGTATGGGCAATACTACGAAGAGGATGAGCTAGGGAATAAGATTGTTAATTATTCTATTCGTCGCACTCATGGACCAGAGACGCTCTATTACCGTTTAGCTCTTGCACCTAACTTTGGGCCCTCCTCAACAGATGAGAAGATTGTTGCTAAGGGCGCTACTTATCGGGAGCCTATTCCCCTTGAAGGGCCAGATCAAGTAGCGGCCGATGCGTTGGTGGAGACTATCCGTGCAAAATCCTCTAACACCGCAAGCTTTATTACGGAGACGATTCGTAAGGTGAATGATGCGAGCAACGTGAATATTAATACTCTTTTAAAAGAGAATCGTTCTGCGGAAAATCGTTATAAAGTGGCGGAGTTGTTGCTCTCTCAAGCTCATATTCCGGTACAGCGGGTCAATACCATTCAGCTTATAAAGAGTGCTGAGCAAGAGCCAGAGGTTTGGATTCGTAGCTATATCGAAACCTCTAAGCGGGATGAGAAGACCCATAAAAATGTTACAACAGGTAAATGGCACTACTTTAATTTAGATACAGGACGCATTGGTTTGCCCAATGATCGTATTATCTGGTGGGTGGGGGATGATGATCTTCTGACGGTGACGAACGGTGTTAAACCGAGCGTAACTTTTAGTGTGGATGATCGGCAGCTTACGGCCATTAGCCTTGCACAAGCCACCGATAAGAGTGGGGAGAGCTTCTTAGCGCATTCTCTCTATACTCTTCCGATTTCGGTGCAGTATGGTTATCAGATTATGTTGATGATCCCCTTTGGTGTCTTGGTGATTCTACTTGTGCGTAATATTATCGGCATTCAGACGCTTGGAACTTTTACCCCAGTACTCATTGCGCTCGCCTTTAGAGAGACGGGGCTCCCCTTTGGGGTTGCGCTCTTTACCATTATTACTGCTATTGGTTTAACTTTGCGCTCCTATCTTGAGCATCTTAAATTGCAGATGCTTTCACGGCTGTCGGTGGTGTTAACCTTTGTGATTATTCTGATTGCCCTTTTAAGTATCTTTAGTTATAAGCTCGGCTTTACTCGCGGTTTAGCCATTAGCCTCTTCCCGATGGTGATTTTAACGATGACCATCGAGCGTCTCTCCATCACGTGGGAGGAGCGTGGAGCAGGTAATGCCTTAAAGATTGCGCTGGGGACTTTAGTAGCCTCTTCGCTCGCATTTTTACTGATGCAGTTACCCGAGCTTGTCTACTTTGTCTTTACCTTCCCAGGGGTGCTCCTAGTTTTGGCAGGCTTTATGTTGATGATGGGACGCTATCGAGGCTATCGTTTAACGGAGCTCACCCGTTTTAAAGCGATGCTCGATGAGGAGAAAAAGTAGATGTTTACGATGATTAAACGTTGGCGAGAACTCCGTAAACTAGGGGTGATGGGGATTAATCAGCGTAATGGCGATTATGTTTTAAAATATAATAATCGTAAATTTTATCCCTTTGTCGATGATAAGGTGATCACCAAAGAGCGGGCGATAAAAGCAGGGATTAATGTGCCTGAGATGTATGGTGTTATCGAGCATGAGAGCGAGATTAAACATCTTAGAAAGATACTTAAGGATCGCAAAGAGTTTGTGATTAAACCCGCTCAAGGGGCAGGGGGCGACGGCATTATGGTGATTGCCGATAAGTTTGATGATTATCGTTACAAAACGGTCTCCGGGCGATTGATTACCCTTGATGAAATTGAGTATCAGATCTCAAGCACTTTAACAGGTTTATACTCTTTAGGGGGGGCACGAGATCGGGCATTAATTGAATATAAAGTCACCTCCGACCCTATTTTTAGTAGCATCAGTTATGAAGGCGTGCCAGATATTCGAGTAATTGTCTTGATGGGCTATCCCGTTATGGCGATGCTGCGTCTTCCTACCCGGCAATCGGGAGGGAAGGCAAACTTACACCAAGGTGCCATTGGTGTTGGTGTGGATCTTAAAACAGGGATCACCTTAGAAGGGACATGGTTTAACGAGATTATTACCCGCCATCCAGATACCAATAATCCTGTCAGTGGTGTTCAGTTACCCAATTGGGATGGTTTTTTAGAGCTTGCAACGAGCTGTTATGAGCTTAGCCAGCTGGGATATATCGGGGTGGATATGGTGCTCGATGAGACGCACGGCCCTTTAGTGTTAGAGATTAATGCTCGCCCAGGGCTGAATATTCAGATCGCAAATAATGCGGGACTTGCGGCGCGTACTGCGAAGGTGGAAGCCCATCTTGCTGAGCTTAAAAAAGCAGGGAAAGAGGCAGAGGATATCTCCACTCGGATGCAATTTGCTCAACAACATTTTGCAAAGTCGCAAGGTGAGTTGCTAGAGCAGGTTGAGCTAGAGAGCCTCAAAGCTTAAAACAATCCCTTGAGAGCGTTAAGAGTATGCAGAGAGAGCTTATCTGGAGTTATCGTAAAACATCTTTCGGGATGATCGGCATTTTAGCTGATGACTCTTTTGTGCGGGGTATTGCGCTGGGAAGCGCTCAAACTGTTTTTAAAAATAGCGTTTGGGCGGAGAAGGGAAGTGAAGGGAGTCATCGACTCATTGAGCAGACCTTTAAAGAGTTAGAGGAATACTTTGCCCGTAAGCGACAACTTTTCACTATCCCTATAGCGGCAGAAGGGACCCCTTTTCAACAAAGAGTGTGGGAAGGTTTATTGCAGATACCTTATGGGGAGACGCGTAGTTATGCTGAGCTTGCTCAGATGATCAATGCCCCTAAAGCTGCACGCGCTGTAGGATCGGCTAATGGTCAAAACCCGCTGCCTATTCTTATTCCTTGCCATCGAGTGATTCGGCAAGATGGTTCACTGGGGGGCTTTAGCAGCGGGCTTGAAAATAAGATCAAACTTTTGGAGATCGAAAATGCTCTTGGGGATTTATCTACATAAAGAGTGCAATTAAGAGTAGCGCCAGGAGAATTTGAGCACCACCTAATAAAAGTGCGTAGAGTGCGAATGCAGCCCCTTGAGATTTTAAGAGCGTAAAATCTAAACGTAGCCCAATTGCCGCAAGGGCGGTGACTTCAAACCCATGACTGAGCTTAAGTAATATCGCCAGAATGGGGGCGGGTACAAGATGGAGCGAGCTTAAAGTACAAGCGATAATAAATCCTAAAAGATACCAAGGAATCACGCCGCTTATTGAGGTCGTTGGGGGTTTAGCTACAGAATCTCCCCCTCTATTTTCGGCCTTTTTAGAGGAATTCTCCGCTATTTTCCGAAAGGCGATCACAATAAAGAGGAGGGAGGCGATCCGCATAATTTTAAAGAGAGTCGCATTTGCTGTTACGTCGCTCCCTAACATACTTGCACTAGCGATCACTTGCCCCACAGACTGTAAAATTCCCCCAATAAAAGCGCCTTTAAGTAGGGCAGAATCGTAGAAAGCAAGTGCAATCATAGGTAGAAGAAACATCATCACCGTTCCCATAAGATTTACAACGGTAATTACTAAGCCCCGCTCTTTATCGCTTGCACCAATGGCAGGGGCGGTAGCGGCAATGGCCGAAGAACCACACACTCCATTGCCCGCAGCCATTAAGAGATAACTGCTCTGTCGGAATTTAAGGGCCTTACCGATGACGATCGCGAGACTCAATGTCCCCAGAATCTGTAGCAGAATAAAGCTTAAGCCCGCTCCCCCAAGCTCTAGTAGAGTCTTAAAGGTGATCGATAATCCTAAAAAAACGATGGAATATTCTAATAAGCGACCTTCGGCAAATTTTGTGCCGGGGCTCAATTTTGGATCTTTAAAGTAGAGGTTTCCCAAAAGAATTCCTAAAAATATGGCAATGGGTGCTGCGCCAATTTTAGGAATAATTAGGGCGATAAGAGTAGCAATAAGAGCCACGAAGATAGCGAGCAGAAGGCCAGGGGAAAGTGTGGGGAGCTCACTGAATCTAGGAAGAAAGGAGGGGTAACGCATTGGAAAAACTCCTCTTAAAAGGGGTAATCCTCTTTAAAGAGGGAGCGCATAATTTTAGTGGTGATGGCGCGAATAATCGGCACAACAAAGAGGGAGACAGGAAGAGCCACCATAAATCCAGAAGGAAAGGCTTTAAAGAGCCACGCGGCGAGATAATCTTCGGTAAAGCCCCCAAGATTGAGGAACGTAACTACGCCAGACATGCAAAAAGACATCACAGAAGACATTAAAAATGCAAAAATGAGCGTTTGAATTAAGACAATTCGACGGTTCATAAAAGCCTCATATTTTGATATGCGTTAAAAGGAGGAAGAGCTCTTCTCCCATGGGAATGCTCTTTTATCGGGGCAGATAGTATACGGCAAAATAAAGGGGAGCAGAAAAGAAAAAGGCTGAGAGTTTTCCCAGCCTCTGTAAGCCTCTATTTTTGGTTAAAATTTAAGGATGAGGATTACTTCACCTCTAAAACAATCTTACCAATATGGGCGCTCGATTCCATCAATTCATGAGCCTGTTTAGCCTCCTCTAGGGGGAAGACCTTATAGATTACCGGCTTAAAATGCCCTTTCTCTAAGAGGGGAAGAACATCCCGAACAATATCTTGGGTAAGAGCCGCCTTAAACGCAAACTCCCGCGATCGAAGAGTGCTTCCCGTAAGGGTAATGCGCTTTTGCATAATCTTCATCAGATTCGCTTCCACTTTTGCGCCCCCCATAGAATTGATATAGACAAGGCGTCCATCGGGATTTAAAAGATCAATGTTTTTTGCATAGTAATCCCCGCCGATCATATCGAGAATGACATCGATGCCCACATCTTTAAGCTCTTCGGCAAAATCTTCCTCTTTATAGTTGATCGCTCGGGTCGCACCAAGTTCAACGACAGCTCTCTGTTTCTCTTCATTTCCGACGGTGGTATAGACTTCGGCGCCAATAATTTTCGCCAGCTGAATGGCGGTAATGCCGATTCCACTGCTCCCCCCATGAACGAGGAACTTCTCCCCCTCTTTTAATTGTCCGCGTTGAAAGACATTATTCCAAACGGTATAGAGGGTTTCAGGCAGGCTGGCCGCTTCAATAAAGGTGAGGTTTTCAGGTTTAGGAAGGGCTAGCTCCTCATGAACTCGTACATACTCCGCATAACCGCCTCCACCAATGAGTGAGAAGACCTCATCTCCCTCTTTAAATTTGGTAACATTTTTCCCTGTTTTTTCAACAATACCTGCAACCTCAAGGCCAAGAATATCATCGGGCTCTCCTTCGGGGGCAGGGTAGTAACCTTTGCGCTGAATAACATCGGGGCGATTAACCCCAGCAGCTTTAACGCGGATAAGAATATCGTTATCTCCCAGAGTGGGCATCGGTTTTTCACCCACTTTGAGTACGGAAGGATCTCCAAATTCTGTAAATACTATTGCTTTCATCTTCTGCCTTTTCTCTCTGATCCCCGATTAAATCGCATCACTTTGTTCTAATTATTATTGGCTCAAAAGTTTTGGGCCTAAAATGCGTATCACGCTTTTATAAACTTATCGGGGAGGTGTGAATCGTTATTTAATCTTAGCGGATTTATAAATAATCGTCTATCAAAGAACCGATTTCATCGCCAGAGAGGGGAAATCTTCCCTTTTACTATAAAAGTGCCCTTAAAGTCGTTAAGCTATAGCGATTCATCGATTTAGGAGTCAGTTGTGGCGGATATTTTTCTCTATTTAGAAGAGCATTGGGTAGAGGTGGTTGGGGCAATATTGGGATTGCTCTATCTCTATTTCGAATATCGGGCAAAGATGTGGGTCTGGCCGGTGGGGATCTTAATGCCGATCTTTTACATTGTTGTCTATTGGGATCATCATCTTTATGCGCTTATGGTGATGAATCTCTACTACATTGGCGTCTGCATCTATGGTTGGTGGCGCTGGTATAGGGATCAAACCTTAACACCGGAAGAGCGGGGGGTTCTCCATTTACATCATTTAGGGGCGCGGCTTAAAATCTTTGCCGCAGTGGTGGGGACTTTTATCATCACTGCGCTCCTGCTCTCCTTTTTTGATGGGGAGTTTAATCAGCTTGAGGCGCTCATTTCTGCATTAAGTATTGTAGCGACAGCGCTCTTAACGCGAAAAATTTTGGAGCTCTGGATACTCTTAATTTTAGCCAATCTCTTATCGCTTCTTCTCTACTGGGAGCTTGCGATGTGGCCCACTCTTTTACTCCACATAGTCTATTTTATGGGGTCAATTTTAGGGTATCTAAATTGGCGTAGAGCTTGGAATATTCAGCAGCGTTATCGTAAGGATCGGGGTGAATAATTTGCTGCGAAAATTGCGTGCTCCTTTGATCTAAATCTCATAATGAAACTTCAGTTAAAGCTGAGTTATTATGGCTTAGCGCAGTTGGCTATCTTTACTGCCTCTACGGTTATAGCCAGTAAAGGGGCTATTTTCGGCGTCTAGCTCTTCTTGGCATGCCACACAGAGCCGAACGCCAGGGAGCGCCTCTCTGCGAGCTTGAGGAATCATCTCCCCGCACTCTTCGCAATTCTTAAGGCTTTCACCCTGTGGTAAACGGTTGCGAACACGAGCCACTTCATCGTTAATGGAATCTTCAATCTGCTCTAAAACGGCGCCTTCACCCGCCCAGCCATTAGCCATAGTAAACTCCTAATGTTTTTTTAAGGGTTGATGGAATATTGATTAATTATAGCGCAAAATCGTGGGAGGAAAAGAGAGAAAAAAGAGCGCCCCATAGCGCTCTTAAATTGTTAAATATTTATTATAAAAATTAATCTATTAATGGATGTAACATTACAGAGTTTTATACGTGCGAAATAGTGAAGCTAGGGCATAATGAGCTCATTCAGTTTTACTAAGGGATGTACGATCTTTGCTTTACCAAAGCGTTTTACCTGCCCTCGGCAAGAAGAGCCGGTAGCAAGGAGAGTTTCGGGAGCATTCTCTTGTACGATTTTCCCCCAAGATTGTTGATAGATCCGTTCGGAGAGATCGAGATTCTTCTTAATATGACCAAAAGCACCGCTCATGCCGCAACACCCTGATTTTTGCGCTTCCAGAGGTGTATCGATGAGAGCAAAGATCTGTTGCCAAGCTTTAGGGGCATGGGTTGCATTACTCTTTTCTGTACAGTGGCTCATCAATTTAAGTTTCGATTTTTGAGGTATTACCTTAAAGTTTAATTGATCAATATGAGTTGTCATAAACTCAGCCATCCACTCTTGAATGAGCTTAACCTCGGGGAGCTCAAAGCCTGCTGCCGGATACTCTTGACGATAACTTAGCGTAATAGGGGGCTCAATACCCACTAATGGAATGCCGTATTGCGCAAGCTCTTTTAAAAGTGCTGTTTGTGCTGCAGCCTCATTTTTAAACTGAGTAAGTGCGCCATAAACATGGGCAACCTTGCCTGAAGGGAGATAAGGTGCAATAAAGACCTCCACTTTCAGTTTATTTAGCAGCTCAATGGTGGCGTTAAAGGTTTCGCTATCGTAAAACCTAAAGAAGGTATCGGGCACAATAATGAGCGCATTTTTAGGATTCTTCACTGCCTTTAAACGATCCAAACTCCCTGTGGATAACTCTGTGTAAAGGGTGGGGGATGGTTTGTGGTTATCCTTGGCAAGCGTGGGAAGATCCACCAACCCCATAGACTCGCTCGCTTTACGGGCAAAGGGATTATGGGTCATGAAATTAAACACGCCCCCCATCTTGGCGGCTTTAGGGGCCATAGCTTCTGATTTTAGGAGCATCTGCTCATAAAGAGGACGCTTATGGGTTTTATGGTAATGATCTAAAAATGCCGATTTTGCAGCGGGTATATTAACTTTAACAGGGCACTCCCCGGTGCATGATTTACAACTTAAGCACCAAGAGAGCGAATCATATACCTCTTTTTCAAACTGTGGATCTACTCTATTATGGGAGCGTTGACGCAGCCATTCTTTAATCAGTTCAGCTCGGCCTTTAGGGGAGTGAATACGCTTTCGAGTGGCTTTGTAGCTAGGGCACATCGCAGCATCAAGATCGTAATTAAAGCATGCGCCATTACCATTACAGTGCAAGGTGCTGCGATACGCTTTTTCTGCCCAATAGGGGCTAAAGATCTCACGATTAAATTCACCACGAAGAGGGATCTCATCGATCTTGAGAAGCGCTTCATTATTAGGCGTTGCAATCTTATTGGGGTTAAGCTGATTATAAGGATCAAAGGTGCGTTTTACTGCCTGAATAAGGGGATAGAGATCGCCAAAAAAGGCTTTGGAATACTCAGAGCGAACGCCTTTTCCATGCTCTCCCCAAAGGGCGCCTCCATATTTCTGACATAGCTGAAAGACTTTATCGGAGATCTCTCGAATAAAGGGGCGATCCTTCTCATCTTTTAGATCAAGGGCAGGGCGCACATGAATAACGCCGGCATCGGCATGCCCAAACATTCCGTAGGTAAGCTCCGCTTTATCCAAAATAGCTCTAAATTCTGCAATAAAGGGGGCTAAGTTTTCGGGGGGAACGGCGGTATCTTCCACAAAAGGAATAGGTCTTCGGTTGCCCTTTACCGCACCTAAGAGCCCTACAGCTCGTTTTCGTAGATGATAGATATCTGTAACGGAGGATTTCCCAAAAATAGGGCGCGTAGAGAGCCGATGGGAATTGGGGTTGGCCGCGCAATGGGCGGTAAAAGCATCGAGTTTAGCTTTTAGCTCATGATCGGTATCTGCATTAAATTCTACTAACTGAATAGCTTTAAGTTTTTGATAATCGATCCCTTCAAAATATTTCTCTGTGGTGGCCCAGATAAAATCATTTTTCGCAATCTCCATAACGATATTATCGATCACCTCAATCGAGGTGGGTTTAGGCTGGGCTTGCATTAGATAGGGAGCATCTTCAAGGGCGCGGATAAAATCATCATAAGTGACTAAGACGAGAGCCGTTTTTTTAGGAATAGGCAGAACATTAAGCTTAGCTTCGGTAAAGATACCGAGCGTCCCTTCAGATCCGCAAAGAAGATGGTTGAGATTCCACGATTTATCTTGGGCAAAGTGGTCAAGATCATATCCAGTAATAAAGCGATTAAGCTGTGGAAAGTGTGCGTTAATCTCTTCTTTCTTAGGGGCAATGAGCTCATAAAGGGATCGAGCTAACGCAAATTTTTCAGGTTGCGCTTGCTGCTCTTTTGCCGATACAGGACCGCTTTTCAGCTCTTTTCCTCCAATGAGGTAAGCCTTTATTTCTTTCACATGTTGGCTGGTTTTACCATAGGCACAGCTCCCTTGACCGGAGGCATCCGTATTGATCATTCCGCCAATAGTAGCGCGGTTTGAGGTGGAGAGCTCTGGCGCAAAAAAGTAGCCTAAAGGGCGTAGAAATGCATTGAGCTGATCTTTAACCACCCCCGTCTGCACGGTAACGGTTTGGCTCTTCTCATCAAAATGGAGAATATTATTCATATGCCGAGAGAGATCTAGCACAATCCCTTCTGTTAAAGATTGTCCATTAGTGCCCGTGCCTCCGCCCCGAGGGGTAATGGTGACCGTTCTAAATTCCTCTTTCGCTAAAAGTGTCATCACTTCGGCAACATCTTCATCTGTTTTGGGATGTAGGATCGCCTGTGGCATCACTTGATAGATAGAGTTATCGGTGGCCGAAATTAAGCGTTCGGCGTAACTGGTTTCAATATCCCCTTGGAATTTGCGTGCTTTTAAGGCGTTTAGGAATGCTTTAACATCGGGGCGGAGTCTCTTGTCGTTCATCTATGCTTGGCCATTTCTACGTTTAGGTTGATCTAAATACTCTTGCGATTGCATCTCAATAAGGCGGCTAATGGTGCGGTCGAATTCAAAATCGAGTGCCTTTTCCCCTTTAGGTTCGTAAAGGGCATCCATGCTCACCTCTGAGCCAATGATCAGTTTAACCCCTTGGTCATAAAATTCATCGACCATAATCACAAAGCGGCGCGCTTCATTCTCTAAAAAGCGAGTTAATTGGGGAAGGCCGCTAAAGAAGATGGTATCAAAGCGATTGGCAAGATAGATGAAGTCTCGGCTTGAGCGGGGTTTCCTACAAGCTTCATCGAAGGTAAACCATGCTGTTTTGCAACTTTCACATACCTCTAAGAGCTCAAAATCATGGCCATTCACCTTGAGGGTTTCTGCGCCTTTAGGTTCTCCTACAAGATCCTCAAACTGAGTCTCAAATTTCGCTTTTTGGGCCGATTCCTCCCCTACAAACCAGACATCTGCCGACTCTAAATGGCGCATGCGGTAATCTTGGTCACTATCGAGAGCGATCACCTCTAAACGGTTTTTAATAATCTCGATCGCCGGAAGAAATTGCTGACGCTGGAGCCCATTTTTATAGAGCTCATCAGGTTCGCGATTTGAGGTGGTAATAAAGAAGATCCCCTCTTTTAAAAGAGCATCTAAAAGCCGATAGAGAATCATCGCATCGGTAATATCGATAACGTGGAATTCATCCACACAGAGCACTTTGCACTCTGCTGCAAACTCTTTGGCCACAAGTTTTAAGGGATCTTCCTTCCCTGAATATTGGCGCATTTTTTCATGGACCGATTGCATAAAGTGGTAGTAATGCTCTCGAATTTTGGGTTGATCGATATTCTCGAAAAAGAGATCCATCAAAAAGGTTTTGCCCCGCCCAACACGGCCATAAATATATAACCCCCGGGGATCACAATAGGTTTGGGCATTGTCGGTATTGGCAAAAGGTTTAAAGAGCTTTTGCATTAAAGAGAGCTTGTCATCCTGAATGACGGGGGCATCGCTTTCGATCTTCTCTTTAAGACGATCATATGCCTCCACCACTTGTAGCTGAATGGGATCGACTTTAAAGCCTTTCTCTTCGATCAATTTTAGATATGCATTTTTGATGGTCATAATGTTTCTTTCTTCTTGTTGTGTAAGAGACGCCTTTCTCTGAAAAAGCGCTTAATAAGCTTGCTACACTCATCTTGCAGAATGTGGGGGATGATTTCAACTTTATGGTTAAAGCTCGCAAAATCATTCAGATTTAGATTTGTTCCCATCGCTCCGTTACGGGAATCACCCGCGCCATAGACAACGGTGTTGATTCGCGCATGGAGAAAGCTCCCGGAACACATCATGCAAGGCTCTAATGTAGCGTAAAGTGTGCTATTGATTAAACGATAGTTTTCTAGTTTTTGGCACGCCTTACGAATGGCCACAATTTCGGCGTGGGCTGTGGGATCTGCATCAATAATGGAGCGATTATGCCCTCGTGCAATAATCTCGCCTTCGTGAACAATAATCGCCCCAATGGGGACTTCGCCGAGCTGATACGCTTTTTCAGCTTCCGCAAAGGCTTCCCACATAAAGGCTTCATGAAGCTCTTTTTCAGCCTTATCGAGAGATTCAATAGGGGTTATATAATTGGTAGACCTCATGTTGATGGGCTCTTTTGTGCCTGAAATATCTCGGCATATTTTTTAGGAAACTTAGTAGGATTGGGCAATCGAAAACGCTTTTCTCGGTGAGTTTCGCCCCGTTCGAGAATAATGGTAGAAGGGGGCACGCCGAAGACTTTCCCTAAGAACTTAATCAGATGTTGATTCGCTTTACCATCTACTGGTGGAGTATTAATTCGGATGCGTACAAAATCATCGATGCGCTGGATCTCATTTTTGGAAGCGCGCGTCGTGACACGGACATTTAGGAGAAGATGATCCCCTTCAAAATAAAAAGCTCTTGTTTTCATGCTCTAAATTATACGCTTTTTTAGCTTAAAAAGGGGAGAAGGGAAAAGGGGCTCTGGCGGCTTTTCCTCTCCTATAGAAAAGGGGTAGACTAGAAAGAGGTATTTTGAGCTCAAAAGGAGATAAAGATTGGTTGCAGAAAAGGTGGGGAAAGCGCCTTCATCAAGGGTCAAGAAGGTGCTGATTATTAATGGTTTTGGAAAAACGGCGTATCAGGGCGAAAAAGAGCGGGCGATGCTTGAAGAGTATGGCGCGTGTAATGGCCGATTAACAGAGACATTGGTTGAGGCAGGGCATGATTATCTTGGGCAATTTTTTGATGTCACATTAACCGATGTGGCACAAGAGAATTTGGATATTGCCCATGAGCAGCGGCTCTTTTTTGAGGCGGATTATATTATTTGGCATCTTCCTGTCTATTGGTATAACGTCCCTGCGGCAACTAAATATTATCTCGATCTTTTACTTGAGATGACCCAATTTCTTCGCTCTGATCGTAAAGACCCGCCTCCGCTTCCTTATGGAAAAGCAGGTTTATTGCGGGGGAGATATCTCTTTGTCTATACCTTTGCCGCTGAAGAGAGTGTATTTGAGGAGGGGAATTTTTTAGCAGGCCTTACAGCAGATGATCTCTTTTTAGGCACCCATAAAACGATGGAATTTATTGGTCTTTCTGCGCTGCCTAGCTATGCGATCTATGGCGTGAATGAGGGGTTAAATATCCCTATAGAGATTCATCATTATATTGAGCATTTAGCAGATCTGTTTCATCTCCCTTCATAAAAAAGCCTCTGCTCACTTTAGGGGCAGAGGCACTCTTTCTAGATCTCTTGCTCTTTAAAAGAAGAAGAGAAGTTTTGCCGTAAAGTGATTAATCACCCGCAACGCAATAAAGAGCAGAAGAATAATCACCGTTGGGCGAAAATCGACCGCTCCGACCTCCAATTTAAGGGGGAATTTACGGTTAACCGGGGTTGTGAGCATATTTAAAAGGCTCAAAAAGACGGTTTTCCGAGGAGAAGAACCAAGCCAGCTGCCGATTGCTTGTAAAATATAGGCAAAGAGATAGATATAGACCGTATAACGCAAGATATCGAGTAATACCACCCCAATAAGCGCAAGTGGCGAGAGGGGGGTAATGATCCCAAGGGACATAAAGGCCACATATTTAATAATCCCTAAGAGCAAGATCGCCAAAATACAGGACCAATCGTAAGCATTAATAATAGGCGTAATGCGACGAATGGGAAGGATAATAGGGTTGGTGATCTTAACGATGCTCTGAATGATGGGATGGTAAAAGTTTGCCTTTACAATCTGCAAGAGAAAACGGAGCAGAATAAAGAGCAGAAAAAAGCTATAGGCGAGTTCAACGGAGAACTCAAAAATATTGGAGAGCATGAAAGTTCCTTCTTATATCTTTTTATAATCAATGATTGTTAATCGACCTTTATCCTTCGATTTTTGCAGAGATAATTTCAGAAAGCTCCTTATCTCGATCGAAAGCGGCGCGCATGGCATCTTCTACAATAGTGTCGAGTTTTGCATCTTCAAGGCTAAAGATCGCCCGCTCTGTGGTCCCTTCGGGGGACATCACATTCTGCTTTAACTCCGTTAAGGATTCTTCCGCAAGTTGACTAAAACGAGCAGAGCCGAGCATTGCCTGTTTTGTTAATACTTCGCTATTTTCGCGGCTTAATCCCAGTTTTTCACCCACCTTTACCATGCATTCCATAAGATAGAAAAAGTAGGCGGGGCTCGACCCTGAGACAGCTACTGCAGCAGAGAGTAGTGCTTCCTCCTCAAGCCAAGCGGTGACTCCGCAGCTCTTAAAGATGGTATCGGCCATGGCTCTTTGTGGTTGGGTGACATTCTCATTTGCAAAGAGCGCGGTTGCTCCAAGGCCGATGGTCGCTGGTGTATTGGGCATCGTTCTAACTACGGGGATCGCCCTGTTTTGAAGACCTTTTAGGATCGCCTCAATGGAGATTCCTGCGGCAATAGAGATCACTAATTGATTAGGTTTAATTAGAGTTTTAAGCTCTTTTAATAGCGCCGGGAAGCCTTGTGGTTTAATCGCTAAAACAACTACGTCTAAAGATTGAATAAAGTCCTGATAGCGTTCACTTGTATTAATGCCAAGAGTTTGCTGAAAGTGCTCGAGATTTTTCTCATTTAAATCGCTGACATAGAGATTTTGTTTTGGAAAGCGCTCTGCAAGACCTGTTAAGATCGCGCGCGCCATATTTCCCCCACCAATAAAACCGATTTTGCTCTTTGCCATCGTTTTCTCCTCTATTTTTACGTTTATATGCTTAAAGTGCTTAAAGATTTTAAGTGTCTAATTCCCCATTAGTGTAACAAGAAAGCAGGGCAAGGTGAGAGAATCCTCTAAAACCTAAAGGGGGATATATGTAGAGAGAAAATCGAGCAGAAGAAAAGAGAAAACCACTATTTAGAAAAAAGCACCTACACTTAAATTACCTTTTAAAAAATAACAATATATTGGAGGAGTCTTTAATGAAACATTTAAAACTAGCGACATTAGCCCTTGCAGTGGGATCACTCTTTACCTTTGCAACCGCGGCAGATGAAGAGGATCTCGGTGTTTATGTTGATCGTCTTTATGAGAAAAACCCTTACTTTAAAGCGGAGGAGTTAAGAGGAGAGTTCCATAAAGAGGGCTTAGGTAAGCTAACCTTAACTCCCCGGGGGGAATATACCCTTAGAGTAGAGGTTGATAGTGGTGTTGATGGCTGTATGATCGATCAAGATGTGCAGATTATTGGGGAGTATCTTCTTCTTAAGGAGGGTCGCGAGCTCTATAAAACAGATGCCGCCCACTATACGCAGACTGAGCGCGATACAATCGGCACGAACTACGCCTTCTTTTTAGGGGATAGCGAAGAGCTCCGAGGCGATCATTGGGGAGTAAAAGCGCCCGTCATTTTTAAAGTGGAATCTCCCGATAAGATTGAAGCGCTCTATACATCCGATAATGTCTATTGTTCAAGTGGAGTAGCCGCTGAAAAAGCAGAGATTCTCGGTGCTGATCAGCCCACCCTTAAAGGGCTCTATATTCGCTAAAAGTAGTGTAGAGATGAGCCTTTAATCATTAAATAAAAATAAGCGTTAAAAAAGAAGCCCCAATATCTGTTTGGGGCTTTTTATTGAATGAATTTTATAAATATCCATCAGGAGCATAATCTAGGTCAGTTTCTATAATGTTCATATCTTTCCCTTTTACTAGTATGCATCTGTAATAGGTTTTACCTTCAAATATTCCAGGTGTAACTATTCCGTAAACTTTGTTGGCATTATTTTCGGATAATTGGTGCTCTTCGTAATACTCATCTGCTTCATAAGAGCATGAGCTTGAGAAATAAAATAGGTTTATATAATTGTTATCTTTCCAGGATTTGAAAATAAAGTATATGAAGATAAGAGTGATTATTACACCAAGGCAGAAGAACCACCCACTCCTTGACATAGGTTTTTTAATTTTAGAGATGCGATTAGTCAAATTGATTCTCCTATTTAAAAATAGAAATTAATTAAGCATATCTTGATAAGTTTTACGCTTTGACAATTTCATAACAGGGCTCATATT
The DNA here is from genome assembly GCA_030150405.1 of Ignatzschineria sp. Classification (GTDB taxonomy): domain Bacteria; phylum Pseudomonadota; class Gammaproteobacteria; order Cardiobacteriales; family Wohlfahrtiimonadaceae; genus Ignatzschineria. The sequence goes on along the minus strand of JASLFU010000004.1, from coordinate 16,247 downwards.
TACTTCCGGGGAGTTTCATTCGCCCTTGTTCCACAAAGCTCTCTAAAAGCTCATCGATCAGATGCATAATCTCAGGATCACCATGAAGTTGGAAAGGTCCATGTTTAGCCACTTCCCGCATGCCGATCTCTTTTACATTGCCTGCAACAATACCGGAAAAAGCACAACGAAGATTTTCTGCCAGTAGGGCGGGGGGCTGATCTTTTGTAAGTTTAAGAGAGGCCATATTCTCAAAGGTGGGGATAAAGGGCTCTTGGAAACCTCGGGGGATCTGCATAGTCCAGTTGTAAGAGTAGAGATCCTCGAGCTTTTTACGGGTCTCTTTTACCTTCGGCATGGCAGCTTTCATCTTTTGTGCTACCTCTTTGGGGTTATCGATGATGATCTCATAATATTGAGCCACCTCCTCTCCGAGTACTTGACGCACAAATTTATCGAGCATTGCAAAATATTCACGGCTCGATTCAGGGCCCGTAAGAATAAGGGGAAGATATTGGGGCGCGTTCTCTTTTTGCATTAAGAGCCCCAAGATATAGAGAAATTCCTCCGCTGTGCCAACGCCGCCGGGAAGAATAATAATACCATGCCCCATACGCACAAAGGTCTCTAGGCGTTTTTCGATATCGGGCATAATAATAAGCTCATTGACTAGAGAGTTAGGAGGCTCGGCTGCAATAATTGAGGGTTCGGTAACGCCCACAAAACGGCTCTCTTTATAATCTTGCTGAGCATGGCCTACCGCCGCGCCCCGCATTGGAGCCTCCATCGCTCCGGGACCTGAGCCTGTACAGATATTTAAGCGCCGAACGCCGAGCTCATACCCAAGTCTACGGCCATATTGATACTCCTCCTCATTAATGGAGTGCCCACCCCAGCAGACAATAAGATCTGGCCCATTGCTTAACTTTAAGGCATTGGCATTACGCAAAATGGAGAAGACCACATCTGTGATTGAGATTTTAGGTGCCGGATCGTGGGGCATATAGCGATGAAAGGCATTATAGACGCCCCGCACAAAGAGGATATCTCGCAAAACAGAGAAGAGATTACGGCGAATCAGCTCGGTGAGCTCCCCATCGACAAAGACCTTTTCCGGGGGATTGATCAGTTCCAGCTTAATCCCACGTTCTGTGCGCAGAATATTGGCATCAAAATCGGTATGCTCATTAAAGATTTCAGCGCTATCGTCAGTGATGCTCCCCGTATTTAGAACCGCAAGCAAGCAATTGCGAAAGAGTTGGTAAACCTCGCTCTCCGCTGTGCACTGCATGATATTGCTCTCCATTTGGGAAAGCAGATCGAGGGATCCTTTGGGGGGAAAGATATGGACAACGTTATCCTCTTTTTGGGCAATAATATTCATCGATATTCCTCATCTGTTTTAATGATCTAGCGTTAGAATACCATAGAAAAAGCGGCAAGATCATTCGATCTTACCGCTTGAATTATCATTAAAAGTTGCCCTTTATGTGAGAATAAACTCCCTTTTTAAGGCATCGATCTCATCTCGGATTTTGGCGGCCTCTTCAAATTCGAGATTTTGTGCGTGATCGAGCATCGCCTTTTCAAGCTGTGCAATATGGCGAGTAAGCGTTTTTGGATCATTGAGGTTAAGATCGGCATCAATGGCGGATTCATTAATCACCAACTTGCCGCGATACTCTTCGATATATTGCTCTTTAGGCGCATTGTCTCGGGCATCATACATGATATCTTGAATCTCTTTAGTGATCGTTTTGGGTGTGATGCCATGCTTTTTGTTGTGGGCTTCCTGCAGAGCGCGACGGCGTTCTGTTTCATCGATCGCTGTCCTCATCGCTTTGGTGATTTTATCTGCGTAGAGAATCGCCTTTCCTTCAGCATTACGGGCAGCACGACCGATGGTCTGAATAAGGGAGCGCTCAGAACGTAAAAAGCCCTCTTTATCAGCATCTAAAATGGCAACGAGAGAGACTTCGGGGATATCGAGCCCTTCTCGCAGAAGGTTAATCCCCACTAAAACATCAAATACTCCAAGACGAAGATCACGAATAATCTCGACCCGCTCAACCGTATCAATATCGGAGTGAAGATAGCGCACCTTTACCCCATGATCTGAAAGAAACTCGGTTAAATCCTCACTCATCCGTTTGGTGAGAGTCGTAATTAAGACACGCTCATTACGTTTTGTTCGCTCAGTGATCTCGGAGAAGACATCATCCACCTGCGTAGCCACAGGGCGGATCTCCACAATAGGGTCAAGAAGCCCGGTAGGACGAACCACTTGCTCCACCACTTGATCGGCATGTTCTGCCTCATAGACGCTAGGCGTCGCAGAGACAAAGATCGTCTGGGGCATAAGTGCCTCAAACTCTTCAAATTTTAATGGGCGGTTATCGAGCGCCGATGGGAGGCGGAATCCGTAAGTTACTAATGTCTCTTTGCGGCTTCTATCCCCTTTATACATCGCCCCAACTTGAGGAACCGCTACGTGGGATTCATCAATAAAGAGTAGGGCATTATCGGGAAGATAATCAAAAAGGGTTGGAGGCGCTTCACCTGGGGCACGACCCGAGAGGTAGCGAGAGTAGTTCTCAATCCCTTGGCAGTACCCGAGCTCTAAAATCATCTCAATATCAAATTTCGTCCGCTGTTCGATCCGCTGTGCTTCGAGGAGCTTGCCTTCAGCGCGGAGAACTTCTAAACGCTCTGCAAGCTCTACTTTAATCTCCTCCACCGCTTTTAAGAGGTTCGCTCGAGGGGTGACATAGTGGCTCGAAGGGTAGACAGTTAAACGCTCCACATTCCGGGAGACTGAGCCTGTTAAAGGGTCAAAGTAGGAGAGGTTATCGATCTCATCATCAAAGAGCTCAATTCGCACCGCATCCCGCTCCGATTCAGCAGGGAAGATATCGATGACCTCGCCCCGAACACGAAACGAGCCCCGCTCTAAAACGGTATCATTACGGGTATATTGCAGATCCACTAAGCGCTTTAAAATATCTCTTTGGTCGATCTTTTCGCCACGAACCACATGAAGAATCATACTCATGTAGTGATCTTTATCCCCGAGTCCATAGATCGCCGAAACGGTGGCAACAATAATGGTATCTTTGCGCTCTAAAATCGCTTTAGTTGCGGACAGGCGCATCTGCTCGATATGGTCATTGACTGAGGCATCCTTTTCGATAAAGGTATCGGAGGCAGGAACATACGCTTCGGGCTGATAATAATCGTAATAAGAGACAAAGTATTCCACCGCATTATGGGGGAAAAACTCCTTCATCTCGCCGTAGAGTTGCGCGGCTAAGGTTTTATTGGGGGCCAGAATCATTGCTGGGCGCTGGGTGTTTTGAATCACATTCGCCATGGTGAAGGTTTTACCCGAACCAGTGACTCCCAGTAATGTTTGAAAGGCTAAGCCATCATTGAGTCCTTCAGTAAGGGCGGCGATCGCTTTAGGTTGATCGCCTGCAGGGGAATATTGTGTTGTGAGCTTGAATTCTTTATGGTCTGTCATCATATTACTCTGTCGAGGTTCATATTTCGATCTGCGTAACTATAGCATAACTTCCAAGATCAGCCGGGGAGTGTGCTACTATTTGAGAGGTACGAAATAGGACTCAAATGATTTATATAGGGTTTGGAGATTTTTAAATAATATGTCTCAAAAAATAGAAAAATTGGCCGAATTACCGCTTTTAGCACTGCGTGATTTAGTGGTGTTCCCGGATACCTCAGCCCCTCTTCTGGTGGGAAGACCACTGTCCATTGGCGCTTTAGAGATGGCCGCTTCGATGGATGATCGGGTGCTTTTGGTAAGCCTTAAAAATCCCGATGAAGAAGTGATCAGCATGGATACGGTGCATCATACGGGGGTTGTGGCGAAAGTGGTATCGAGCAAGGCTACGAAAGGGGGCGCGTATCAGGTTGAAGTGCGCGCCGAGCGCCGTATGGAGCTCCATTCCGTTCGAGAGCTGCTCTTTGAAAATGCAGAGTCCCATATTTTCGATTTTGTTATGGGGCAATATACGCTCTCTCCGATCGAGCATGATCTCAATGAAGATGAAGAGAAAGTCTATCATCAATCGATCTCAAAATTGGTGGTCAAACTGCTAGAAAATGCACAAATTAAGCAGTTAAAACCTGAAACATTACTGGCTGCACCAGATCTTTATTCTTTGGTAATGACGGTGGCCAACGCATTTCCGATGAGTGTGGAGCGTAAACAGCCCATTATCGAAGCTGCAAGCTTAAGTAAAGCGGCAGAGGGGCTTTTACGTATGCTGACAGCGGAGCTCAACACGATTGATCTGCAGCGCCGCATTCATAGCTTAGTTCAAGAGCAGATCAGTAAAAATCAGCGGGAGTATTATCTCAATGAGCAGATGAAGGCGATTCATAAAGAGCTTGATGAACTCAATGACTCTGGGCTGTCGGAGCTTGAAGAGCTCGAAGAGAAGATCAAAGCCGCTAAAATGCCTAAAGATGCCGAAGAGAAGGCGCTTAATGAAGTTAAACGCTTAAAATCGATGCCTACGATGTCGGCGGAGGGAACGGTCTCCCGTACCTATATCGATTGGCTCTTAAAAATGCCTTGGAATAAGCGTTCTCGCTTACGCTATGGGTTAGTGACTGCGCAGAAGATCCTCGATAAGGATCATTCCGGCTTAGAGAAGATTAAGGAGCGGATTCTTGAGCATCTGGCTGTGATTAGTCATACCCGTACGAAGAAGGGGCAGATTCTCTGCTTTATTGGGCCTCCGGGGGTAGGAAAGACCTCGCTTGCTCGCTCTATTGCTGAAGCTACGGGACGGGAATTTGTACGTATGAGTTTAGGGGGTGTTCATGATGAATCAGAGATTCGAGGCCACCGCCGAACCTATATTGGGGCAATGCCGGGGAAACTTGTGCAGATGCTCGCTAAAGCAAAGACAAAAAATCCCCTTATTTTGCTCGATGAGCTTGATAAAACCGGAGCAGACCATCGGGGAGATCCTGCCGATGCGCTGTTAGAGGTGTTAGATCCTGAGCAGAATGAGACCTTTATGGATCACTACCTAGATACCGATGTGGATCTTTCGGAGGTGATGTTTATTGCTACCGCAAATAGCTATAACATTCCGGCCCCGCTAAGAGATCGAATGGATATTATTGAGCTTTCCAGTTACACCGAGGTGGAGAAGCTCGCCATTGCTAAGAATCATCTTGTGCCAGAGCAGTTAGAGGCGCATAAGCTTAAACCTTCGGAGTTAAAGTTCCCCGATGAGGCTCTTCTTTATCTCATTAATGGCTATACCAAAGAGGCGGGAGTGCGGAATTTAAATCGGGTGATCGGTACAATTTGCCGCAAATTTATTAAAGCACGACTCCTAGATAAGAAGCGTAAAGATCTTAAATTAACCGTATCGAAAGAGTTAATTCACGAGTATCTTGGGGCGATAAAATATCGTCACGGGGTAAAAGAGAATGAGCATGAGGTCGGTTTTGTTAATGGTTTAGCGTGGACTCAAGTGGGAGGAGATCTTTTAGGCATTGAGGTTGAGCTAGTTCCTGGTAAAGGGGATCTGATCGCCACAGGAAGCCTAGGCGATGTAATGAAAGAATCGGTGCGAACGGCTTTAACGGTGATCCGCGCGCGGGCAAATGCTTTTGGTCTGCCCCATGACTTTTATAAAAAGTGGGATATTCATGTGCATGCGCCAGAGGGGGCAGTCCCTAAAGATGGGCCAAGTGCTGGTGCCGCGATTACTACGGCGATTCTCTCTTCATTACTTAATGTGCCTATTCGGGCAGATGTCGCAATGACAGGCGAGATCACCTTGCGGGGGCGCGTCTTGATTATTGGAGGCTTAAAAGAGAAACTTATCGCTGCGGCTAGGGGAGGCATTAATACGGTAATTATCCCTCATGAGAATCTTAAAGATCTTGAAGAAGTGCCGGAAAATGTTTTACAATCGCTTGAAATTACAGCAGTTAAAAGCATTGATGAAGTGCTTGAAATCGCCCTCGCCGAAAGGATTACCCCCGAAAAGGAGTGGGCGCGTTTTAGTGGCTTTTACTCCCTTCCTGAAAAGGCAAGCGAAGAGAAAAATAAGGGTAAAACGCACTGAAACACTTGACTTAGGTCGCTTACAGACGTATAAAACTATACAGAATTAGCAATGTTTGTTAATTTTAGCTATAAGACTTTTACAGAAAGCGTATTAGATGTTTTTTTTTAATAAGTAGGAAAATATTATGAACAAAACTGAATTGATTGCAGCAATTGCAGAAAAAACAGATATGACTAAAGTAGCATCTGCTAAAGCAGTTGAAGCAGTCATGGAAACCATTACCGAAACTCTTGCAAAGGGTGAAAACGTAACTTTAATCGGTTTCGGTACTTTCACCGTTCGTGATCGTGCTGCACGCGTTGGCCGTGACCCACGTAATCCTGAAAAAACAATTCAGATCAAAGCTTCACGCGTTCCTGCGTTCAGAGCTGGTAAAGGTTTACGCGAAGCTGTAAACAAGAAATAAGTAAAAGACTTATTAGAAACTAAGAGGCTTTAGTGCATAGCATTAAAGCCTTTTTTATTGTGAATATTTTTTGATTAGAGCAGAGAGCCTAAAGTGGCTATAATGGCGGCTGGTTAAATAAACGCTTTTAAGCGCCTTTAGAGGATTTTACGGTCAGATTTAGATTTTTATTGGCTTACTGTTAATGGTGAGTTTAGCCCCTCTTTAAAAGGCCCCTCATATACCATCTAATTTTATCGATAAAGGATATGCGCATATGACTCAAGCATCTTCAAGCCCAAAGGTGACTTATGATCTTATTCAATCTCAATTTGAGGGGATCAACCTTGCGGAGGCCCATGGGCTCTTATTGGCAGTTTTATGCAGTTCATCCTCTGATCACTTTGCGGATTGGTTAAAGGAGCTTCAGCATCTCAATATGGATAGTGCTCCCTTAAATGAGGATATTCTACGTATTATCTATGATAAAACTCTCGAAGAGGTGGAGGCGATTGAGTTTACACTTCGCCCTCTACTGCCCGATGAAGAGGATTTTCTCGGCCGAGTTAAGGGAATGGTGAAGTGGAGTCACGGCTTTAGTTATGGATTTGGCCTTTCGCCTGAGCTCTATTCCCAGCTTGATGAGGATGGAAGAGAGTATATTGAGCAGCTTGTGGAATTCTCGATGCTCGATCCCGAGCTCCTTGCAGAAGGGATCGAAGATGCAGAGGAGGGCATCGCTCTTGAGGAGCTCATTGAGTTTATGCGTGTAGGAGCTTTAATGCTCTTTTATCAGCTGCATAAACGCCCTACGGTCCATTAATGTTTCCTCTCTCTTATCTCTTTAAATACTCGATTTGAGTGAAATAGTCTTTAATGTTGAAATTTGCTGATTCCCACATTCATCTCGATGATGCCCTCTATGGCTCAGAAAGTGAGCTTTTAGCCCATATTACTGAGGCAAAGGCTCTGGGGATTGAGCAATTTCTAATCCCTGGAACAACGCTTTCAACCATTCCCCGTTTAGTTCGATATGCAAGGGGAATTGAGGGCGCCTATTTTGCTTTAGGTCTACATCCTTGGTTTATGGCTGAGCATGGAGAAGATGAAGAGGCGATTGAGCAGGCATTAGTAGAATTAGAGAAGGCAGTTATTCGGGAGAAACCTCAGGCGATCGGGGAGTGTGGGCTCGATTTTATGGTGGAGTTTAGGGATCGTCCTCGGGAAGAGGCTCTACAAAAAAGGCTCTTTATTGGGCAGGTGCAATTGGCAAAGCGATATAACCTACCATTAATTATTCATACCCGAAAATCTTTAGATGCCACTTTAAAAATTTTGCGGCAGCAGGGGCAAAAGAGACCTTTAAAAGGTGTGCTGCATAGTGTAAATGGTAGTTTACAGCAGATTGAACAAGCTTTAGAGTTAGGGCTCTATTTAGGGTTTGGAGGGGCGAGCACCTATCCGAGAGCGCAGAACTTACACCGCTTACTAAAGGCTACACCGTTAGATCGATTATTGATTGAGACGGATGGACCATATCAGAAGAGTAGACATCTTGCGAAAGGAGCTACTCATCTGCCAAAAAATCTTTATAATATTGCTAAAGATATTGCCACCCTTCGAGATGAGCCTCTCGAAACTATTGCGGCGGCAAGCGTTGATAATCTACAGAGACTTTTAACATTGGAGATGGAATGACCCTTAAGAAACCCGCACGTTTAGCACAGTTACTCTCAATAGAGCTGCCGATTTTCCAGTCGCCATTTATGCAGGGAAATACGCCGGAGTTAGTGGCGGAAATCTCCAATATTGGCGGTTTTGGCATGATTAGTGGTGGTTTTATGACGCCCGAAGCCTTAGCGTTTGAGATTAAGTCTGTGCAGGAGAAGTGTAATAAGCCTTTTGGCGTAAATCTATTTGTTGCTTCAAATGAGGCGCCAGAATCGAAAGATTTAGAGCGTGTTTTTCAGCAATTTGTCAATTTTGCTTCTACTAAGGAGCTAGAGTTTGGCGCTTTAAATCTTGCTGCTTGGAAGCTCTCTCCTCTTGAAGAGTTAATCGATGTGGTAATTAGTGAAAAGGTGAGCGCCGTAAGTTTTGCCTTTGGTATTCCTCCGGAGTCTCAGATTAAACGTCTTCAAAATGCGGGGATTAAAATCATTGGCCATTCCACCCATATGTTAGAAGCCCTTTTATGGGAAGAGAAGGGGGCAGACGCCCACTTTTTACAGGGTATTGAATCGGGGGGGATGCGCACAACTTTTATAGGGGATGCGATGGTAAATGGGCAGAGTATGAATACGCTTATTGCTCAAGGAAACCATCTCTTAACAAAACCTTTTATCGTCTCAGGAGGGGTCTATAATAAGGCCACCTTTGCTGCGGGGATTATTCAGGGAGCAGATGGTGTTGCTATCGGGACTGCGCTCTCTGTTACGCCAGAATCGGGGCTTACTGATGAACAGCGGCAGACAATTTTAAACTCCAATGAGTATGACTCTGTCTTCACTAGTTTTTGGACGGGGATCACAGGGCGTTGCATTAGCAATATGGGGGCTCAAGAGCTCCGTAAATTGCGGGGCAAAGCGCTGAAATTCCCAGAGCAGATGTTCTTTACTCATGCCGCAAGTCTTGCAGAGCAAGAGGAGATGCCAACAGAATATATCCCCTTATGGGCGAGCGTAAATGCGCCTTTTTGTAAGGAGAAACCGATTAAAGAGTTCCTGCAATCATTAATTCGATAATGAATGGTGTAGGGGCTTTAAGCTTCGTATTTAGCTTGCAAAGCAGAGAATAAGCGAGCGAAAAGAGCTTAAAAATAAAAAAGCGAACTTGGTGTAAATCTCAAGTTCGCTTTTTTATTTATTATTTATTGTTGAATAACTCTCTATTTACCTCCTTTTTAAGAGGCGGAGTTATTCGTCAGTTTTTTCTAAAAATTGGCACTCATTATAGACAGGGCAGGAGCTACAACGAGGCTTTCTCGCCACACAAGTGTAGCGGCCGTGCAGAATTAACCAGTGATGCGCATCGAGAATAAACTCTTTTGGGATGCGTTTGATTAATTTATCTTCCACTTCCCGTACATTTTTTCCTGGGGCAAGTCCGGTGCGATTGCCCACGCGAAAGATATGGGTATCGACAGCCATCGTGGGCTGACCAAAAGCGGTATTTAAGACCACGTTAGCCGTTTTACGACCCACGCCGGGAAGCGCTTCGAGCTCTTTGCGTGTTTGTGGAACAACGCCGCCATGCTTCTCCACCAGGATGCCGCAGGTTTTATGTAGATTGGCGGCTTTAGAATTATAGAGTCCTAATGTCTTGATATACTCCTTAATCTTCTCTTCACCTAGGGCGTACATGGCTTCGGGAGTATTCGCTGCGGCAAAGAGTGGGCCTGTGGCTTTATTTACGCCCACATCGGTCGATTGTGCTGAGAGTAAAACCGCAACAAGGAGCTCAAAATCGGAACTGTAGTTGAGCTCAGTTTCTGGATGGGGATTTTGCTCTCGCAGGATAGTGAAAAACTGACGAATTTCGTCACGGTTCATCTGTCGTTTATACGCTTTCTTTTTACTCATGCTTGCTATCTGTTGTGGATTAAAAGGAGACCTTCAGTATGGCTTGGTGCACTGTATAGAGGTTTTATTGAGGGTCTTATCGCTTATCAAATTCTTTCCTAGCCATGGCGATAAGATCTAACATCTTGCTTTTTGAGGTGGGCTTGGCAAGCTCACGCTCTTGAGGAGGGGAAGTCTCTGTAATCACCGCTCGCTCTGCCTCTCGTGCTTTTCGGGCATGAAAACGGGCTCGAGATTTCTCTGCCCGCGCCCTCTCCCAGTCGGTTAAACCATATTGATCTTCCGGGATCGAAATCTCTGTTAAAGGTTCAATTACAATACAGTTTAGGGGGCAAGGTGGGATGCAGAGCTCACATCCGGTGCACTCTTCTTGAATTACGGTATGCATTAATCGCCGACTTCCCACAATAGCATCCACCGGGCAGGCTAAAATACATTTTACACAGCCGATGCAGTAATCCTCTTCAATACGTACCACTTGAGGGGGCTTATACTCTCCAAGAGATTGATTAAGGGGGATATAAGGGGTCTCCATAATATCGGCGAGGGCTTTAAGTACAGGCTCTCCACCGGGTGGGCAACGATTAATCTCTGTTTCCCCACGGCTTAGGGCCTCTGCATAGGCAAGGCAACCCTCAAACCCACACTGCTCACATTGAGTTTGGGGGAGAGCAGCATCAATTTTTTGAACTAAAGCCTCGCGGGACATACTCGAAAACCTTTATTAAATCTTTATTTATGAATCTGGAGAATAATTTTAGAGCAATTCTAAGCGCTCTCTTTTAGTAAAGATAAGCATGCTTCAGCTTATCTTTACCTCTTATTAAATAGAGAGTAATCATAGGCGAAAATGGGCTTTTTCGCAATTTGCAAAGCGTCGAGAATAGCTCGAATCCTGGGCAGAGTCCTTGTAAAAAAGGGGGGTTAAAGATGATTCACAGGGGGGCTTGATCTGAAATCCGCTACAATGCGTAGATATCAGAAGAGCTGGAAAAGGATCTGTTCCTAGCGTAAGGGGCGCAATCCTTGTAAACTCTTCGTTTTAAATAGTGGCAAGAGACGCCGTCAATAACGAGGTTATTATGCAATTAAGTCCGCTTAATCGACAGATCATTATCTGGATAGGGATTATCTTAACGCTCTATCTTATTCACCGTTTAGCATCGGTACTCATTCCTTTTTTAATCTCTTTTGGTTTGGCTTATCTGGGCAATCCCTTAGTGCAGAGAATAGAGTCCCCAAAAATCTCACGCACTTGGGCGGTGAGCATTGTTTTTGGTTTTCTCCTTTTAGGGTTAACGTTAATTCTCTTGGTGGTAATTCCTATTTTAATTAATCAGCTACTCAATTTTATTGAGAAGGTGCCCACTTATTATCTTTGGGTGCAGAGCAATATTTTGCCAAAGTTAGAGACGCTTTTATCGCTCGAGGAGGTTAAGGCGAATCAGGATGCGATTAAAGAGACGTTAACTAAATCGTTAGATGTGATCGGTATGCTCACCACTAAATTGGGCTCTTCAATTGGCTCATTTATTTTAGGGGTGATCGGCTTTTTTGTAAGCCTCTTTCTGATCCCGATGATCACCTTTTATGTTATGCGCGATTGGCCCCAAATTATGGCAAAGTTTGAGACGCTTCTTCCAAGATCCATCGCTCAAGAGACGCTCGATTTTCTCGAAGAGTCAAACTTTATGCTCAGCAGCTTCCTACGAGGGCAATTTACTGTAATGCTTGCTTTAGCCTTTGTTTATAGTGTTGGACTCTCTTTCGTGGGGCTTGAATATAGTGTAGTCATTGGTATTACCGCAGGCTTAATCAGCTTTATCCCCTATCTTGGTGCAACTTCAGGAATTTTAATGGGGCTGATTGTAGCGTGGTTCCAATTTGGAGATATTACACATCTCATATTGGTGGGGATTGTTTTTGGCATTGGCCAGCTTTTAGAGAGTTTTGCCCTAACTCCTATTTTAATTGGTGATAAGCTCGGCATGCACCCGATTGCGGTTGTTTTTGCTTTGATGGTGGGGGGGAGCCTTTTTGGTTTCGTAGGGATTTTATTGGCCCTTCCTGCCTGTGCGGTTTTGATGGTGGCGCTACGCAAAGTCTATCGCTGGTATTTGGCCAGTGATTTCTATCAAGATCGGCGGTCAGAAACGTTAGCTTCTGCTGAGGCTGAGCGGCAAAAGGAGCTCTTTTAAAGGATTTTAGAGATTATTAAATAATCAAAAAAGCTCTTAAAAAAGATAATAAGTTGTTTTATCAGCAATATTATGGCTTATATAGAGAAGGATCGCTCTCTGCTGTTTACAGTGAGTGATCCCAATAATAAAAAACACTAAAAGGAGAGAGGGATGTTTAATATTTTGCGAATTGCCAGCGCCTTTGTAGGTATTATTGTTGGCGCAGGCTTTGCCTCGGGGAATGAGATTCTCCAATATTTTACAAGCTTTGGTTATATGGGCACCATTGGTGCATTAGTGGCTACAGCACTATTTGCTTATTTGGGAATGATGTTGACCCGGATAGGGAGTTTTTTACAGACACCATCGCATGATGTAGCGATCTATCGGTTAAGTGGACCTCATTTAGGAAAGATCGTAGATGGCATTATTATCATCACCCTTTTTGGAGTGGGTGTGGTGATGGTTGCGGGCGCTGGAAGTCTGCTGAAACAACATTTTGATATTCCCGCAGGCGTAGGCAGTGGCATTATGACAGTGCTGATTGTTCTAACGGTTTTAATGCCGATTAATCGGGTGATTTCGCTTATTGGCAGTATAACCCCCTTTTTAATCGTGGCATTAGCGGTGATCTGTATCTATAGCCTCTTTAGTTATGATCGTTCTCTGTCGGAGCTTGAGCCGATCGCTTTAAGTATCGATAGCTCCCTGCCTAACTGGTTTATCTCTGCGATTAACTACGTTTCCTTTAACATTGCAGTAGGAGCGGGGATGTCTTTAGTGATGGGTGGCAGTGAGCCGAATCGTAAAATTGCGACGCTTGGGGGCTTTATTGGGGGTTTAGGTGTAGGAGTGTTAATTCTTATTGCCCATATGGCAATCTTTCTTAAAGTGGATGTCATTAAAGGCTTTGATCTTCCACTCCTGAAGATTATTCAAGATATCTCCCCAGTATTAGGGATTATTATGGCGATTGTTCTCTTTGGAATGATCTATAACACTGGGGTTGCCATGTATTACGCTTTTGTTGCACGTTTTACCACCATGCAGACAAAAAATGCTTATATCTTTGCCATTGTTACAGGGGTTGTGGGGTACATTGCGAGCTTTGCAGGGTTTACGAAATTGGTCGCTTATCTCTATCCTTTAATTGGATATTTAGGGCTTTTCCTAATTGCGGTCTTAATCTACGCACCCTTTAAGTTTAAAAAAGAGGCAGCAGAGCTGAATCAATCGAAATAAAGAGTGAGTAAGTAAACTTCAACACTATATTAAAAGAATTAAAAAGAGCCCCTTTTAGGGGCTTTTTAATGTGTGTAAATAAATAGATTTAATATTTAATAACCCGCGCATAACCAAAGACATTAATAATGATCTCATGGGTAGGGGATTCATTAAAACTCAGAGTGATTCGCCCATTCCCTAGATGAGTGCCGATACTCTTCCCATGGGCACGCCCAGGGGCGATATTTAGTGCCGATTGAATATTGCGATCCCCCATAAATTGGGAGCGATTGCGCGCCTTTCTCCCCTCTTTAAATGGTTTACTTAGACGAATAAGATTCTCTTTTGTAGGGGAGAAGGTGCTATTTTCATCGAAAAAGAGCATCCATCCATCATGCCAGCTCGCTTGATGGGAGGGAGCGCATCGAAGCGCTTGGGAGTTGTGTTTTAGGGTGTTTTGCAGAGCATTAGAGGGCAGGGCGCAAAGAGTGACTGCACGTTGATGAAGGGTCGCTATTCGCTTGGCATCGGCAATATCGTTAAAGAGTCTGCGAGCCTGAAAATGGTGGGCAATTTTAGCCTCTAACTTTTGAAAGGCAGGGAAAGCACTTGTGGCTAAAAAGGAGAGGATCGCAAGCCCTATCAATAGTTCGAGAAGTGAAAAACCTGATTCTTGCTTGCGATCCATCTTTTACTTATGAGATCTGAATTGAATAAAAGCGCAATTATTTTGCGAGCTTCTGATCATCATTAGGATCTTTAATCAGATCATCCTTAATCTGTTCTACTGTTTTTGCGCCAATGCCTTTAACTTTTAGGAGATCTTCTACCTTTTCAAAGGGGCCATTAGCTTCCCGATACTCAATAATCGCGTCTGCTTTGACATTGCCGATACCGGTAAGGTTCTCCACAATCTCAGTGCGGTCAGCCTTATTGATATTGATGGGCGCAGCCACAGCTAAGGTAAAAGATAAGGGTAAAAGTGCAAGGGATAGTAATAATTTTTTCATAACTCTTTCTCTCTGAATTTACTGTCCAAATAGATGTTAAGAAATGTTAAAACTATTCAAAATAACCTATTGAAATCAATAGGCTGCGTAATTTTAGAAAAAGTGTTTGAACTTTTCAAGTTCTTGATTTTAATGGAAAATATTTGGTTTTAAGGAAGGTTATGCTGATCGAGCAATGAGAATAGGAGCATAGGCGCTCTCTTGAGTCAGCGTGATCTCTTGATTGCGAGTGAGCTCAAGAATAGAGAGAAAAGAGATGGTGATTCCGTAGCGTCCCTCTTCGGGTTTAAAGAGTTTTTCAAAAGGAATAGGTTCTGTCGATTCTGTGGTAATGAGCGTTAAAATATCATGCATGCGCTCTTCAATGGAGATCTGCTCCCGTTGAATCGTATGTTTTTGGGTTAAGGTTGCTTTTGCGAGTAATTTTTTAAGTGCGTCGACAAGCATATCCACCGAAACCTCCGGAGGTGGAGGGGTAACATCGATTTTGGGAAGTTCAGGCTGAGTATAGAAGGTATCCCGCTCCATCATTTTAAGTTCAGAAAGCTTAATGGCGACCTCTTTATATTGCGCATAGATCTGTAGGCGTCGCATCAGTTCTAAACGGGGATCTTCCTCTTCTTCATCCTCTTCGAGTTCAGGGCGGGGCAGTAGAATACGAGATTTAATCTCCGCAAGCCAAGCCGCCATCACTAAATATTCCGAAGCAAGTTCAAAACGCTCTGCTTCGAGATAGTGGATATATTCCATGTATTGATTGGCGATCTCAGAGATGGGGATATCGAGAATATCAAAATGATTTTTGCGAATAAGATGCAACAGAAGATCCAGCGGCCCTTCAAACTCATCGAGCCAAAGCTCAAGGGCATCGGGCGGAATAAAAAGATCAAGGGGGAGCTGAACGGGCTCCCCCTTAAATAGAATATTATCGGAATTCTCTGGCGTCATCGCAGCAGCTTTTATCAGATAAAATTGCGTAAGCCTACCGCCTCTTTGAGGCGCAAAAGCATCTCACGGGCTGGCTTACGAGCCTTTTCTGCCCCTGCTTGAAGCTGCTCTTCAATCAGTGCAGGATTCTCCAGCAGTTGATAATACTTCTCCCGCGCTTCGCCGATCTCTTCATTAATGAGGTTAAAGAGCTGTTTTTTAGCATCTCCCCAACCAATGCCGTCCAAAAATGCTTGGCGATATTCTGCACTCTGCTCTTCAGTAGCAAAGGCAGAGTAGATATCAAAAAGATGGGAGTTATCGGGATCTTTCGGCTCGCCGGGCTCTAAAGAGTTCGTCACGATGCGATTAATTAGCTTCTGTAGCTTCTTCTCTGGGGTAAAGAGCGGAATAGTATTGTTGTAGGATTTACTCATCTTCCGTCCATCAAGCCCTGGAAGAATCGCCGTCTCATCATCGATCACCTCTTGAGGCATTACAAAGAATTGATCTTTATAGATATGATTAAAGCGCTGGGCGATTTCACGGGCGATCTCCACATGTTGGCGCTGATCGCTCCCCACCGGTACTAAGTGTGCGTTAAAGGCGAGGATATCTGCTGCCATTAAAACAGGATAGGAGAAGAGCCCCATAGTGACGCCCCGATCAGGATCATTTCCCGCTTCGGTATTCTCATCGACCGCTGCTTTATAGGCGTGGGCCCGATTCATCGTCCCTTTTGCGGTTACACAACTTAAAAGCCAGCTAATTTGAGGAATCTCTTCAATATCGGATTGGCGATAGAAGACCGCCTTATCGGTATCTAAGCCGAGTGCCATCCAGGT
>JASLFU010000033.1 GCA_030150405.1 Ignatzschineria sp. | reverse complement strand
AATAAGAATAAGATCTGCCCAGCGAGAGAGCTCAATATGCCCCATCCCCGCCTCATGGGCAGGATCGAGGAGATCATAAACCACTGGATAGCCGGAAACAGCTTGCAGCGAGAGCGGCGTGATAAAGGCTCTTCCCCCATCGCTCATCACCACCCGTACCTCGGCGCCCACTTCTCGCAAACGGCGCACTAAATCGGGGGATTTATAAGCAGCAATACTCCCCGTGACTCCGAGAACAATCTTCATATTTACTCCTTCTCCACTCTTTTGCCTAGATAGGCTTAAAAGAGAAAGAGATAAGGCAACTTCCACCTTATCTCTTATCATTATTTTTAAATCATGTTTTATATCGGCCCTTACATCGGCACAATATCGAACTGCTCCACCGTATAAAGCTCCTCAGGCTGTAAACGAACATTCACATTTATATGGTTTTGCAGATCCGCCACACTATGGGCCTCCTCATCAAGAAGTCGCTCAACCACCTCAGGCGAGGCCAGTACGAGAAACTCCTCCACATAAGGATATTGCCGCCCCTCCCGAATTAATTCCCGGAAGATCTCAAAACAGACGGTTGCACTCGTTTTGACATAACCATTACCCTGACATTTCGGGCAGGGTTCACAAAGGAGCTGCTCAAGACTCTCCCGGGTGCGTTTACGTGTCATCTGCACTAGACCAAGACTTGTAACCTCACTGATGGTTGTACGCGCATAATCTTGTGCAAGATAGTAGGCTAACTCATCGAGCACGCCCTGTTTATGCTCCTCGCTCTGCATATCGATAAAGTCGATAATAATGATGCCTCCGAGATTTCGGAGTCGCACCTGTCGTGCTAAAGCTTGGGCGGCCTCAAGGTTTGTTTTGTAGATCGTCTCCTCTAAGTTACGATACCCCACAAACCCCCCTGTGTTGATGTCAATGGTGGTCATCGCTTCGGTCTGCTCGATCATTAAATAGCCGCCAGACTTTAAATCCACTCGTTTCTCAAGGGCGAGATTGATCTCCTTTTCAATATTAAAGAGATCAAAAATCGCTCGAGGACCGTTGTAGTACTCAATACGTTCCACTAATTCCGGTAAAAAGCTTGTGGTAAATTCCACCATGCTTTTATACCCCTCCTGAGAATCGATACGTACCCGCTGAATATCTTTAGAGATATAATCCCGCAAAATACGTAGCTCAAGAGGAAAGTTACCGTAGATAAGCTCCCCAACTTTTGCCCGGCTAATTCGTTTTTGAATATCGCTCCAGAGCCGATTTAAAAACTGCATATCTGCACGCAGTACCCATGGATCAACCCCTTCGGCGGCAGTTCTCGCAATATAGGCCCCTTCTATCTCCGTTTGAAAGAGCTCAAGATGCGTTTTTAAACGCTCCCGCTCCATCTCCTCTTCAATACGAATAGAGACGCCGATAATATCGGACTCCGCAAGATAGACAAGATAGCAAGAGGGAATCGAAATTTGCGTGGTTATTCTCGCCCCCTTAGTCCCTAAAGGATCGCGGATAACCTGAACAATCAGCTCCTGGCCTTGATGCAGCAATTTAGTAATATCGATCGCCTCTGGATTACGTTTTGAGACAGGGCGATTCTCTTCAATCGCCTCATCCCCCTCCTCATCCGAAAGATCGAAATGGGTCTGAATATCACTTACATGGAGAAACGCAGCGCGCTCAAGCCCAATATCTACAAAAGCCGCCTCAAGCCCGGGGAGCACACGAACAACGACACCTTTGTAGATATTTCCCACGAGGCCACGCTTCTCATCGCGTTCGATTAATACCTCTTGAACCGCACCATTACTAATGACAGCAGCGCGGGTCTCATTAGGGGTAATATTGATTAAGATCTCGTTATTCGTCATGATTATTTTGCTCTTTTCTCTAACATCTCAACCGCGGGTAATACCTTACCTTCGAGTAACTCTAAGAATGCCCCGCCACCTGTGGAGATATAGGAGATCTGCGATTCAAGCCCAAATTCTTCCACGGCCGCTACGGTATCCCCGCCCCCCGCAATAGAGAAAGCATCACTCTTTGCAATCGCCTCTCCTAGCTTTTTCGTTCCTTCACTAAAGTTAGGGAACTCAAAAACACCCACAGGGCCATTCCAGACGATAGTCTTTGCTTTCTGCATAATATCGTCATAAAGGGCGCTTGTTTTCGGGCCGATATCCATAATCATCTCATCTTCAGCAACATCATCAATCGCTTTCACCACCGCTTCGGCTTCTGCTGAAAACTCTTTACCCACCACAACATCTAAAGGTAAAGGAATCTCTTTACCCTCTTTTTCGGCTCGCTTGAGAAGTTTTTTCGCTTCCGGAATAAGGTCTTTCTCCACCAAGCTATTCCCTACTTTATAACCTTTTGCAGCAAGGAGCGTATTAGTGATACCCCCTCCGGTAATGAGTTGATCCACCTTATCTAAAAGTGCATTTAAAACAGTAAGTTTCGTCGAAACCTTTGCCCCGCCCACAATGGCTACCATCGGGCTTTCGGGGTTTTGAATCGCTTTTGTTAAAGCTTTTAATTCATTGGCTAAAAGTAGACCTGCAGCGGCTTCTTTGGCCTCCATGCCTACACCATAGGTGGAAGCTGCTTTACGGTGCGCTGTTGCAAACGCATCCATAATATAGACATCACAGAGCTTAGCCATACGCTTAGACAGGGCCTCATCATTTGCGCCCTCACCCTCTAAAAAGCGCACATTTTCTAGAAGCTTAACCTGACCTGGTTGAATCTCAACGCCATTAATCCAGCTTTTTACTAAAGGCACATTCATCTCTAATTCTCGAGAGAACCATGCTGCCACAGGACCGAGGGTGAATTTTTCATCCTCTCTTCCCTCTTCAGGACGCCCAAGGTGGGACATCAACATCACTGCGCCCCCCTTTTCAAGCACCTTTTTAATGGTGGGCAATGCCGCAACTAAGCGAGCATCAGAGGTGATCTCGCCATTATGAATCGGAACGTTTAAGTCCTCCCGAATCAGAACTCGTTTACCTTCAAGATTAAGATCATCAATTTCATTATATTTCATGGGATATCCTTTTACGGTTGTGGATGATAATTTCACTGGTGCTAAGGGCTTAAAATTCTTCTTTAAGCCCCTGCCTTTAAACTATTTCAGCATCTCTAAATAGCGCTCTGAATCGAGAGCGGCCATACAGCCTGTACCTGCAGAGGTAATGGCTTGACGATAGTGGGAATCCATTACATCTCCCGCTGCAAATACGCCCTCAACGCTTGTGCTGGTGGCATTTCCATCAATCCCTGAATTTACAACAATATAACCATCACGCATCTCTAGCTGACCTTTGAAGATATCGGTATTCGGCGCATGACCAATGGAGATAAAGACTCCCCCTAAGGTGAGATTTTCGATCGTATCATCCTTTGTTGAACGAATATTGACCCCTGTCACGCCACCCTCATCCCCGAGCACTTCATCTAATACACGATCAAGGTGAAGCTCGATCTTCCCCTCTTCCACACGCTCATAGAGACGATCGATCAGAATCTTTTCGGCCCGGAAAGTATCGCGGCGGTGAACTAAATGTACCTTTGAGGCGATCTGACTAAGATAGAGAGCCTCCTCCACCGCAGTATTTCCTCCCCCCACGACGAGCACTTCTTGATCTTTATAGAAAAAACCATCACAGGTAGCGCAAGCAGAAACCCCACGCCCGAGGAATTTTGCCTCTGACTCTAAGCCCAAATATTTTGCCGAAGCTCCCGTAGCGATAATAAGAGCATCACAACTATAAGTGCCGGCATCACCTGTTAAAGTAAAGGGGCGTTTAGAGAGATCTGCCGTATGGATATGATCAAATACAATCTCTGTACCAAAGCGCTCACAATGCTCTTTCATGCTCTCCATTAACACAGGGCCCGTTAACCCTTCGGCGCCCCCTGGCCAGTTATCAATATGAGTTGTGGTCGTGAGCTGCCCGCCCATCTGCATTCCTGTAATTAAAACTGGCTTTAAGTTCGCCCGCGCCGCGTAGAGTGCTGCAGTATATCCTGCAGGGCCGGAACCTAAAATAAGTAACGGAATGTGTCGAGTTTCGCTCATTGATTGCTCCTAAATTTTGATATAAAGACTTTTCATGAATCGATAAATTATTTCTCCCATTATACATTAAAGTACAGTGCTCCGCCCTGAATTCCCCTGTGCGATCTTAAAAGAACTCCTCTAAAAAAGAGGATAGGTTGCCGCAAAAATTTAAATCAGCCATAAAAAAAGCCAACCCTAAACTCGAGTTGGCTTTTTGCCCTTAGGCTTAGTTTATATACCATTTTGTAGATACGATATAGAGGTTGCCCCACTATTTAGCAGCTTTAAGATGCAGCCAACGCTTCATCAGCTTTTTCTGCTCACGCTGAGTATAGGGCTGTTTTACATTTAAGCGATCGAGCTCCTCTTTAGGTGGATAGAGACTGGGATCATTTAAAAGATCTTGATTCACAAACTCAAACGCAGCCTCATTTGAAGTCGCATATTCCACATAATCGGCAGCACGGGCGTTTACTTTCGCATCTAAAAGATAATCGATAAACTCATACGCCTCATCCACATTCTTAGCATTTTTGAGAATCGCCAGCTGATCAAACCATAAAAGTCCACCCTCTTTGGGCACATGGTACTCAATCTCAATGCCCGAGTTAGACTCTTCTGCCCGAGCTTTTGCAAGATAAAGATCCCCCGACCAGCCAAGCGCTAAACAGGCATCACCATTAGCCATTGCATTGATATATTCAGAGGAGTGAAACTTCTTAATATAAGGGCGAATTCCCTGAAGAAGTGCGTCTGCCTCATCAAGATGTGCTTCTTCCGTAGAATCTGCTGGATACCCCAGATAACGCATCGCCATCGGATAATATTCACTTGGAGAATCAATTAAATAGATGCCGCAGCTCGCAAGCTCTTTGGCATATTGTGGATTAAAGAGCAGCTCCATAGAATCGCGTGGAGCATCCGGAATTAATGCTTCAACCTTTTTGGCATCATAAGCGATCCCGGTTGTCCCCCACATATAGGGAATGGAGTACTCATTTGCACCTGGGAGCTCTTCTAATCGCTCATCGACAAAAGACCAGATATTCTTCGCATTTTTAAGGCGTGAACGATCGATCTTCTGTACAGCATTCGCCTGCGTCATATAGATTAATGTGTAATCAGAAGGCACTACAATATCGTAACCTGAATTACCGGTGAGCGTCTTTGCAAGCAGAACTTCGTTGCTATCAAAGGTATCATATACCACCTTAATCCCTGTCTGCTCTGTAAACTCATCAATCAATTCAGGATCGATATAATCTGTCCAGTTATATACCCGAACCTCACGGGCAAGCGCCGCGTTCGAACCAAGAAATACCCCTAATCCAAGAAGGGCCATAAGCTTTAGTTTTTTCATCACTTTATTTTTCTCCATATAAAGTGGATAGGCATAAAAGAAGCGATTGACTTTATAGCCAATCGCTCTTGCATTTTAGCGCCTATTGTATAGAACTACTACATTTTTTTGGCTAAAAGTCTCTAAAAGAATCCTTTTACCTATTTTCTAAACCTATAGCGCTTTAACTTTCTCTTCTACTCGGGAATTAGTCGAGTTTGAAATCATCGTGACACGTTTTGCACGTACCACCGAGCTTACCCATTTGGGGTGCGAGAGTCTTCTTCTCGGATGCTGCAGTGAGCATTGCTTCACTCTCTTTTACGAAGTTTTCGAGCATTTCGTTGAACTTCTCTTTCTCATCAGCAATTTCTGCCTTTGCATTGCTGCCTTCGTAAGTTCCATCGATGAAGGTATCACCAACAAGCTTTGCCATTTCGTTAATGCGTACTGCAGCTGCTTTTGCTTCATCTGCATCATACTCGATATCACCTTTAAGCATGCCGCCTAAAACACCCATGTTCCAGCCAGCGATGGTGAATGCTGATTGACGATATTTAATCACCGCATCTTTATCCACTTCTGCCATTGCAGTGCCTGTCATGCCCACAGCTAAAAGCGTTGCTAATACTAATTTTCTCATGATTACTCCTTCTGTATCTAGAATAGATTGCGGCACTTATGCCACAACTTCAACTTAGTATAGAGGGTTTAGAAAAATTCCCCAACCCAAAATACCTCGTCAAATCATTAATCAAAACATTATTGATTTAACTTAACTATTGTAACAAAAAAGGGATAAAACATCTGTTTCATCCCTTAATGCTTAAAATTTGCAGGTTGCTTCAATGCTTCGCTTTCGATTTTAACACCCTACAAGCAACTTAAAAAAGTTTTTCTTATTTACGCTCTCTTTTTAGAGCAAGGTAGAGAAAGAAAAGCGCTCCTAAACCCAGTAAAATAGTGCTTGTAGCAAGCGCCTTGTCGAGATTTAACAGAGTAAATACAAGAAAAATCCCCCCTATTCCGCCATAGATCTTGCGTGTTGTTTCCCGCTCTTGCTGCTTCTCTAATCGACGCCAAGAGTGCTCGGAGAAGACAACCTCCATCTCGCCTTTCACCGCTTGTCTTAGAGCTAAATTCATATTTTGTACAACATCAGGAAATTGCTCTACCCAAGTAGGAATATCTCGCACATAACGTTTTGCCACTGTTTTAGGGCTTCTTTTCTCTTTGACGAAATTGACCAAATAAGGCTTTGCCGTCTCCCAAAGGTCGAGCTCAGGATAGAGTTCTCGCCCTACCCCCTCAATAGCAAAGAGCGTTTTTTGGAGCAACATCAATTGAGGTTGCATCTCCATCTTATAACGCCGAGCGGTTTGAAATAATGAGAGTAAAAAAGCTCCAAAGGAGATATCTTTTAGAGGCTTATTAAAGATCGGCTCACAGAGCGAGCGAATAACCGCCTCAAAATCCCCTACGGGAGTATCGGGAGGAACCCAACCTGATTCCACATGAAGCTCCGCAACTCGGAGATAATCACGATTAAAAAAGGCTAAAAAGTTGCTCGCTAAATAGTGTTGGTCCTCTTCATTTAAGGTACCGATAATGCCAAAATCAAGAGCAATATAGGTAGGGTCTGCAGGATTTGTAACATCCACAAAGATATTACCGGGATGCATATCTGCATGGAAAAAACTGTGCTCAAAGACTTGAGTAAAGAAGATCTCCACAGAGCGCTGTGCAAGCAGCGGAATATTAACCCCTAACGCTTTTAAACGCTCCACATCCCCTACCGGAACGCCAGTAATGCGCTCCATCACCATCACATTTTTGCGGGTATAATCCCAATAGATCTCCGGAACATAAAGAATATGAGAATCCTTAAAATTATCCCGCAATTGAGTACCATTGGCTGCCTCAATGGTTAAATCGAGCTCATTTAAAATGGTTCGAGCATGCTCTTCGACCACTTCAACAGGGCGAAGACGCTTACCATCAGGGGAATAACGCTCCACCATCACCGCCAAAGTCTCCATAAGCTCAATATCCCGAAGGATCATCGGCCGAATATTAGGGCGGACCACCTTCACCACTACACGCTTACCATTATGTAACACTGCTCCATGAACCTGAGCAATAGAGGCGGCGGCTATCGGCTCTTTTTCAAACTCCTTAAAGATCTCATCTAAAGGCTTTTTAAAGGCTTCCTCGATAATGGCAATCGCAGTCTCTGCAGGAAAAGGAGGTACTTGATCCTGAAGCTTAATCAATTCATCAACAATCTCTTTATCGAGCAGATCATAGCGGGTAGAAAGCGCCTGCCCCAACTTAATAAATGTAGGACCTAGCGCCTCTAAAGCTAAGCGAATACGCACCGGAAGCGGCTCTCTTTTATGTGCATTAAAGAGAGATAAAAGGGGCTGCAAAAACTTAAAATGACGTAATCCGGGCACCAAAAAGGCTGCATCATACAGCCCAAACCGTAAGAGCACCCACCAAATTTTTAGCATTCGTAAACCCCGAGAAATCATCACTCTTCCTTTCTATCTGCTTGTTGCTTTTGATCTGTTAATAACGTTAAAGCCTTCAAAGCCCTATCAATAGGCACTCAAAGCTCCATCGCCTCTTATTAAGCATCTATTAATAGACAAATCCACGATGGATCGCCACAATTCCACCGGTAAGATTTTTATAATCCACCTCATCAAAACCGGCTTCAAGCATCATTGCTTTGAGCTCCTCTTGTCCAGGATGCATACGGATCGATTCTGTAAGATAGCGATAACTATCCCCATCTTTTGCAATCAACTCCCCCATGCGAGGAATAATATTGAAAGAGTAGAAATCATAGAGCTTACCGAGCCCTGGGATCACAGGTTGTGAGAATTCTAAAACCAACAATCTGCCCCCAGGTTTTAAAACACGCTTCATCTCTTTAAGCGCTTTTAATTTATCAGTGACATTTCTTAAGCCAAAACCGATGGTCACTAAATCGAATGTTTGATCTTCAAAGGGGATCTCTTCAGCGTTGATCTGTTTAAATTCAACATTCCCTACAATCCCCTCATTAATAAGTCTTTTTCTACCCTCTTCGAGCATCGACTCATTAATATCGGAGAGAACCACACGCCCTTCGGGCCCTACTCGCTTACTTAAACGTTTTGTAAGATCTCCCGTGCCTCCGGCAAGGTCGAGCACCTGCTGACCCCGCTTCACGCCAGAGAGGGACATTGCTGTATTCTTCCAAAGACGATGGATTCCAAAGCTCATCACATCGTTCATCAGATCATACTTATCCGCTACAGAGTGGAATACTTCCGCCACTCGCTCCTCTTTTTTATCTTTATCGATAGTCTCGTAACCAAAGTGGGTTTTCTCTTCAGACATAACTCTCTTTCCTTAATAAAAATTTAATCTGCATCATAACAAAATCCGCCGCAAGGAGCGTGATTAAAGGCAGGCAAAGCTCACTTTATTTTCACCTCAAAACTCAACAATAGGCGAAGCTCCCTAATCGGCAAAAAATTAATCAGCACGATCCTACCTCGTCTATGAAGAACATAACTAGTTTAGTGAATTTTCATCCGGTAGAGGGAAATTCCCGCCCATTTTATGGGAAAAGCAAATGAATCGCTCAAGACTCTATTTTTCCCGACCAAATAGATGATAGGCTCCGGCGCTATCTGGCCGCTGATTAAACCAGAACTCAAAAGCAAAAACCCCCTGTTCCACCAGCATTCCTAACCCATCGAAGACGGCACTGCCCCCTTGCGCAAGAAAATATTCCATAAAGGGGGTAGGTTGATCACCATACATAAGATCAAACCCTACACTTCCTTTATGAATCACGCCTGGTTGTAATCCAGGAAACTCCCCGGATAGAGAGGCACTTGTCGCATTGATAATAAGATCATAAGACTCTTGAACATCCTTCCAGGCTTTGGCTTCAATCTTGCCAAATACACTAAATTCAGTGGCCAATCCTTCCGCCCGGGAAAGCGTACGATTTGTAATGGTAATCGCCTCAGGATTCTGATCAAAAAGAGGTTTTAAAATCCCTCGAGCTGCCCCGCCTGCCCCTAAAAGCAGAATTTTCTTCCCCTTTAAAGCAACCCCTTTATTCACGGTAATATCCTCAAGAAGCCCGATACCATCAGTATTATGACCAACAATTTCACCATTAGGCTCAATACGAATAGTATTCACCGCTTGAGCGATCTTAGCCGCTTCCGTTAAGGTATCGCAATAGCGCATCACCTCCTCTTTAAAAGGGACGGTAATATTTGCGCCCACAATCCCCTTATTTACCCACTCTGTTAAAGTCCCCTTAAAATCATCTAAAGGCGCAGCAACTTTAAGATATTGCAGATTCACCCCCGCTTCTTGCGCAAATTGTTGCTGCAGGTCGGGAGATTTTGAGTGCTCCACAGGATTACCAAAAATTACACAGAGATGCTGTTTATTTCCGCTTGTTTGCTCCATTTTCCCTCTCCCCTATTGATATTTAAAATATTTTTATAGGCATTCTTTAATCCCTTTCACCGCTAAAATAGCTAACGATCAGCAATAACCGACGGGGATAAAGCTCCCAATTATTCACCACGTAAAAAGAGTTTATCTAAATCACTTAACGCTAAAGCATGCCAAGTAGGTCTTCCATGATTACACTGCCCTGATCGTTCGGTACGCTCCATATCTCGTAATAGAGCATTCATCTCGGGCAAAGTTAAACGGCGATGGTGACGAATCGCACTATGGCAAGCCATGGTTGAAAGAATCTCATTCATATGTTCCTCGATCTTCTTGCTGCTACCGTAACGATCAAAATCCTCTAAAACATCGGCCACAAGTTTCTCCACA
Organism: Ignatzschineria sp.; assembly: GCA_030150405.1. Taxonomy (GTDB): domain Bacteria; phylum Pseudomonadota; class Gammaproteobacteria; order Cardiobacteriales; family Wohlfahrtiimonadaceae; genus Ignatzschineria. The sequence continues at coordinate 82,452 of JASLFU010000033.1, read as the reverse complement.
TCGGCACGAATAAGGCTTGCGGGGACCTCCCGGATCACTAAACTATCGTGACTTAAAACTTCCACCAACAATCCCACCGCTAATAACTCTTCGGAGAACTCCTCTACTAGGGCGATATCTCGACTAGTGGCCTCCATCGTTTTAGGGATAAGAAGAGCCTGCCTAACCACCCCTTTTCCGCTATGGATCGCCTCTTTCAAGCGCTCATAAATAATTCGCTCATGGGCGGCATGCATATCCACCATCACTAAGCCTTCTCGATTTTCGGCTAAGATGTAGGCCTCATGCAGTTGCCCTAAAGCATAACCTAACGGGGCATCATCCTGAGATGGGAGTGAGTTTTCCTCATTGCCCTCTCTGCCATCAAGAAAGGGTTGTCCACCCCCCTCTGTTGCCATGCCGATCGCCTCATAAAGATTTAAAGGCCGTGAATGGGGGCTACGAAAACGATTTTGCCCTAAACTACTTAGCGCCCCTTGCCGATCACTTCCTAAAGGCTCATTATCTCCCCCATAGTCGGGGTAACTCCCCCCTTGGCGAAGAAGCAGTTCCTCTTGCGAAGAGAGAGAATCCGCCCCTTCTTGCGCTTGAAGCTGAGATTCCGAACTCAACTCTCCCCCCGCTACGCGGTATGAACGATCATGCTCCCCTAAAACTTCAGGCTGAGAGATCACATGGTGTAACGTGCTAAAGAGAAAATCATGCACCATACGGGATTCCCGAAAACGCACCTCATGCTTTGCCGGATGCGCATTTACATCTACGGCGGCAGGATCTAAAGTGAGATAGACCACAAAAGCGGGATATTTATCCCCATACATTACATCCCGATAAGCTTGCCGAATCGCATGAGCGACTAGTCGATCTTTCACCATCCGACCATTCACATAAACAAATTGCCAACGGGCATTATTGCGATGGAAAGTGGGTTTAGCGATCCAACCTGAAAGTGTTAACTGCCGAGGCGGGCTAAATTCATCGGGATAGAGCTCTTTCTCATGACTAAAGAAGAAACTTTCTGCCATGAACTCTTCGCTAAAAACCTGGCTGACACGCGCCTCTTTAGCCTCTTGACTTAGAGCAATAGGTGCTGAAAAGATCTCCCTGCCATTATGAATTAACGTAAAACCGATATCGAAACGAATAAGGGCAAGACGTTTAACTAGCTCTTCAATATGACTAAACTCTGTTCTCTCAGTGCGTAGAAATTTTCGCCGTGCCGGTACATTAAAGAAGAGATCACTCACCTCAATTCGGGTTCCTTCTGGAAGAGAAGCGGGCATCGGCTCATTATATTCATCTCGCCCCTCTCCCCGGATCTCATAGGCATAATCGGCCTCTGCCGTTTTTGAGATAAGACGTAAACGGGAGACGGCAGCAATACTCGGAAGAGCCTCTCCCCGAAAGCCTAAACTCGCCACCTCAACAAGATCATCCGCAGTCCGAATTTTACTTGTGGCATGGCTTGAAAGTGCAAGATTCAGATCCTCTTTGGCAATCCCTCGGCCATTATCCTGCACAATAATCTGATCGATCCCCCCTTTTTTAATCTCGATCACGATCTCTGTGGCATCTGCATCGATACTATTTTCCACCAGCTCCTTAACAATAGAAGCAGGACGCTCTACTACCTCGCCGGCAGCGATCTGATTAATCACCTGGGGTGAAAGCTTCGCTATACGCTTAGGGGACATCTCTTGAGTCATCTCTCTCCTTTCTCTCATCTCATACGGCTACTCTATTGTAGCCTTTTCTCTCCCTAGAAATAAGAAACGCCCGGGATTAGCCAGGCGTTTAGTTCTATGGTTGAGCGCTGCTCTTCACAGCTCTTAACGAATTTGTGTCTGTAAACGACCAAAGAGCTCTTCGAGGTATTGACCTGTAGTTACAGGCGTTACATCAATACGGCTCTCTCCGCCGCCTAATGAAGTTACCTGAACATTATAGAGCTCCCCTTCTCGATCATAACTCTTACCAAAGAGGAAACGGCGCTTCTTCGTTACACGACCAACACGATAACGATTATCGGCACTAAATTGCTCAAGAACGTTAAAGACCGCACCGTCATCGAGGATATTCCCCACTTGGATAAAGAGATCCCGCTCGTTACGATTGACAATTAAGCTAGTGCCCTGGCGCTCTACCACAGGTAATCCCCCGGCAGCTCCTGACACATGGCCACCATCGCCACCAAGTTTTGCTACTAAACGGGCTACAAACTCCGCTTCTAACTCAGGATCGCTCGGACGATCTACCCAGCGGTGATATTGATCATCATTCCCGCTTGTATGATCCTGCATTCCATAATGCGTTACATAGACTAAAGTGCGCTGGCCATCACGCTCTAAACGAATCTTAAATTTATCTCGAGTAGGCGCAGAGAAGACATTCTTAAAGGCCGTTTTAAGCATACGACGGATAAAACCATCGGGAACATCTGCACGATTCTCTGCCCACTTCGTCTCAATTAAACCCGCTTCAGGAGAAGAGGACTCCACCTCTAAACCTAGCTCAAGTAGAAGCTGATTTACACGAGTCCAAACAAAATCGGGCGAGTGCCCAGTATTGACCCAGCGGCGATCACCACTCGATTCCATACGAGTAATGCTATCTGTCGGTAAAACATTGGAAGTTGCAGCACGAGCCGTCTGCCGACGATATTCACTTAATACATTTGTCGCTCGGCGATCCGTAGCTGTCTGCTTAACCAGATCCGGCGGGTATTCTAATGGATTTGCACGGCTAGATTGCAAATATTGCAAACTGTCACGAGCTGGAATGTGCTGTGTGGAACACGCACTAATGATTAAACCAGACAGCACTACCGCATATGTCAATTTGTTTTTATACATTGATTAGCCTTTCACTAATAAATACTTGCTAAATAATTCCCTTATAGTAGCCCTTTGATTCCACTACTACAATTAAATTTACCTTATTTAGGCACTCTATTAACGCCTATCGTTAGAATACCAAGAGCTCAATTTTAATCGCTCTTTGAAGTTTTTGTAAGTGCGCCAGACAATAAAGCTTCTGATCTTTAGAAAATCAGCACCCTTTTCTGGCGCAACTTTAATTTATCGCTATTATTTTATCCCTATTAATTAGAGGAGACCCGCCCCTTTTAACGCTTCTCGCACCGTAAGATGATACTGCTTATCTAACGGAACTAAAGGAAGGCGGATACCGGCATTGATCTTACCCATCTCTTGTAACGCCCATTTCACCGGGATCGGATTAGCCTCTAAAAAGAGCACATGATGCAGCTCTTTAATCTTTTCATTAATGGCCATCGCCTCTTCTCGATCCCCTTTAAGCGCAGCTTGCATCATATTATGCATCTCTAAAGGCGCAATGTTAGCGGTAACCGAAATCACCCCTTTCGCTCCTTGAAGAACACATTCAGCGGCAATCCCATCTTCCCCGGTAAGAATAGCGATCTTGTCCCCTACTCGGCGAACTAATTGCTCTACACGCTCTAAAGTACTCGCCTCTTTAATTCCAACAATATTGGGGATCTCCGCTAAACGCTCAACCGTTTCTGGCAAAATGTCGGAGGCTGTACGCCCGGGAACGTTATAGAGAATCTGTGGAATATCCACTGTCTCGGCAATTAATTTAAAGTGCTGATAGAGCCCCTCTTGTGGCGGGCGATTATAGTAAGGCGCAACGAGTAGACAAGCCTGAGCACCATCTTCTGCCGCCCAGTGAGTTAAGCGAATTGCCTCTTCTGTAGAATTACCTCCGGTACCGGCAATAATTGGCACTCGCCCTCCAGCAAACTCCACCATCTTTTTGATCACATCACGATGCTCATCAAAATTAATCGTTGAAGCTTCGCCTGTAGTACCTACAGCAACAATGGCATCGGTTTTATTCTCCACATGAAATTCAACGAGCTTTCCAAGCGTGTCATAATCGATACGACCATCGGGAAACATGGGGGTTACAATCGCTACAATACTGCCACTAAACATAGTTCTCTCCTTCATTTAGAATGCCTAAACTCGCTCTTTTAATATCACGCTAACGGGCGCATGATCTGAGGGACGCTCGTTTGCTCGCACATCAAGATGTACTTTTGTCGAGACTAATCGACGGCTTAACTTCTTTGATAATAATAGATGATCAATCCGAATACCATGATTTTTCTCAAAACCTTGCTGGCGATAATCCCACCAGGTAAAGAGCCCCGCAGGTTGTGCGTGCATTCTCAATCCATCTAATAGACCTAATTCTAAGAGCTTATCAAAGGCCTCTCGCTCCTTTTCTGTACAGAGAATTTTCCCTCGCCAAGAGACAGGATTATGCACATCATCATCCGTCGGTGCGATATTATAATCCCCAATAACAATCAGCTCCTCATACTGCTCAAGCGTCTCTTTAACATATTGTGTAAAGGCTTCTAACCAGCGCAATTTATAGAGATACTTATCTGACTCTGGATCTTGTCCATTTGGAACATACGCATTGATCACCCGAATACCCTCAATCGTCCCGGCAATCACTCGCTTTTCCTCATCTTCAAAGCCTGGGATGTCGTAAATCACCTCTTCAATTTCAGAGCGACTAATCAACGCAACACCATTATATGTAGGCTGCCCATGAGCAACAGCATGGTAGCCAAGGGCCTCTATCGCGTCTAAAGGGAATTTATCAGTTTCGCATTTAATCTCTTGCAGACCTACAACCGCGGGCTGATCCCTCTTGAGCCACTCCTCTAACTGTGGAAGGCGTACATTAATTGAATTTACATTCCAAGTGGTAATTTTCATTATTTGAATATTAAGTCCCGTTCTCAATGGCTTTTCAATAACTTTAAAAATACTCTTTAAAGAGCGCTTCTTGCCCTTTGAACTTTTAAGTTATTTCTAAAATCAATTTAAAGGGGCTCTTTATCTAAGCTAAAATGGGTACGCCTGATTAAACTGAGCCCAATAAAAAAGAAGCGCAGGAATATGCTACGCTCTCTAGCTCATTAGGATACCAAAAAAAGAGGGGAACTTGCGATGAGCTTTCTACTCTTTTCATAAAGAAAAAGGGATCTACAGCAAGCTAAACAGAGGGGGCTTCCACTAAAGCACTCTTTTTATGCGAATAACCCGCCTGCTAAAGTAGTAAGCTTTAGCTCTAAAAGCCGTAAAATCATCCATCAATCATTCAATATAGAGGAGAAGTTATGTCTAAAAAAATGTGGGATAAGCAATTTTCAGCAAAGCACTATGTCTATGGTGAAACGCCCAATGCGTTTATTAAAGAGCATCACCATCTCTTCCCTAAAGGCTCAAAAATTGCAGCATTTGCTGAAGGCGAAGGGCGGAATGCGGCTTTTTTAGCAAAAGAGCATTATGTTACGGCGTTTGATCAATCTGTCGTAGGTCTGGAAAAAACTCGTAAGCTTGGGGAGAAATTTAAAGTTGCCCATAAAATCGAAACAGTAGAGATCGATTTAACTGAAGAAAAAGTTACCCCCGAGAGCTTTGATGGAGCGATCTTAGTATTTGGCCATGTACCTGAAAATTTACAGCCCACATTTTTTGAAAATATCTATCGCTCCTTAAAGCCTGGCGGACTCTTTCTCTTTGAGGTCTACTCTGAAAAACAGTTAGAGTATCGTACCGGTGGGCCGGGAGATATCAGCTTACTCTACTCCCCGGAGCTCATTTTATCGCAGCTTAAAGCCCTCTTCCCCCTCCATTTCTATTATGGCGAAGCAGTACGACACGAAGGAGATAAACATACAGGGCGATGCCACGTTATCCAGGGGATTTTCCGCAAATAAGGTTAATGAGCAATCGTATAAAAAATTATTTAAAAAACGCGCTTCCTCACAAATTTACCCCTCTTTTGAAAGGGCGGATCTTTATTGCCCTTTTGATAAGATTTTACATTTTTTCTAGTGTAGAATGATTCGGTTAATATGCTAAAAAATGTTTGATTTAAGGAGTATGCATGCCTGCGCATAATGTTGGTTCTATTCTCAAGATGATTGAGAAAAATGAGATTATGTTTGTAGATTTACGTTTTACAGACATTGTGGGTCAAGAACACCACTTTACAATCCCCGCGCGACAGGTAAGCGAAAAACTCTTTACAGAGGGTAGACTCTTCGATGGCTCAAGCTTTAAAGGATGGAAATTAACGGAAAACTCCGACATGCTCCTCCTTCCCGATGCTGACTCTGCCTTTATCGATCCTTTTTTAGCTCACCCTACACTGGTCTTAAACTGCGACATTTTAGAGCCCGATACGATGGATTTCTACCATCGGGATCCTCGCTCGTTAGCAAGACGAGCTGAAAGCTTTTTAGCGAGCTCAAAAATTGCTGACACCGCCTATTTTGGGCCAGAAAATGAGTTCTTTCTCTTCGATAATGTTCACTATAGCAATAACCCTCATCATGTAGGGTATCGTTTAGAATCTCATAGCTCCTATTGGGAGAGTGATAGAAGCGAGAAAAGCTTAGGCCATTTTGCCCAAAAACAGGGTGGCTATACTCCCCTTCCCCCCGTAGATAAGCTACAGGATCTTCGCAGTGAGATCTCTGCTAACTTAGAAAAATGTGGGATTGAAGTGGAGATTCATCACCAAGAGGTGGCTTCTGCTGGTCAATCAGAAATTGGCGTAGCCTTTAATTCACTGCTTAAAAAAGCAGACGAAGTGCAACGCTTAAAATATATTGTAAAGAATAGCGCCCAGCAATTTGGAAAGAGCGCAACCTTTATGCCCAAACCCTATTTTGGAGAGAGTGGCTCGGGGATGCATGTGCATATGTCTCTCTTTAAAGGGGGAGAGAATCTCTTCTCAGGTGATCAATATAGCGGGCTCTCTACCACGGCACTCTATTTTATTGGCGGAATTATCAAGCATGCTCGGGCATTAAATGCATTCACCAATGCCTCAACTAATAGCTATAAGCGCCTTATTCCCCATTATGAAGCTCCGGTACTTTTAGCTTATTCAGCAAAAAATCGAACCGCTTCCATCCGAATTCCCTTTATTTCTGACCCTAAAGCACGAAGAGTAGAGGCTCGATTCCCAGATTCTACCGCAAATCCTTATCTCGCATTTTCAGCGCTATTAATGGCGGGGCTTGATGGAATTGAAAATAAGATCGCCCCCGGTCCTGCGCTCGATAAAAATCTTTATGATCTTCAGAGCGAAGAACTGCTCTCAATCCCTAAGGTTTGTGGCTCTTTAGAAGAAGCTCTTATCGCTTTAGATGATAATCGAGGATTCTTATGCAAAGGGGGCGTATTTACCGATGATATTATCGACGCCTACATCGCGACAAAACATGGGGAAATTCGCAAGATTAATGAAGTCCCCCATCCTGTGGAATTTGAGCTCTATTACTCCCTGTAAAGAAGAATAGAGCCCTGCATAAAACAGTCAAAAAAACCTAGACAAGAAAAAACCAATAGTCCCCGTAAGGAGAACTATTGGTTTTTTTATTCATCTAGTTCAGCAATACTATTTATGCCGTTCGCTTCTTCGCCAAGAATTCTATCGTAGATCTCTTCGCGATAGATCGTGACTTCTTTTGGTGCGTCAATGCCTACACGGACCTGATTGCCTTTAAATTCCAATATTGTTACGACAATATCGTCATTAATGATCAGTTTCTCACCAACTTTTCGAGTTAGAATCAGCATATTTCCCCCTATAAATCGTACACTTTATATATTGAAGAACACGACAAACGAGCTCTATAGTAAGTAGATTCAAGCTATAAGTCAATAATAAAATCAATATATTAGAGCTATAATCCTGCCATTATTCTTCGACATTTAAGCTCTTACTGGCTCTTTTTTGAGTATTTTTTAGCGCCTCATTTCGCCGCCATTTCTCAATGGCTTTATGATCTCCCGAAAAGAGAACATCTGGCACTTTTAGGCCATTAATCTCCCGTGGGCGAGTGTAGTGAGGATGATCAAATATCCCCTCCTCACTAAATGAATCATTCTGATGAGAGGCTTCGTTCGACAGAGCGTTAGGAATTAAACGCACAATTCCATCAATCACAACTGCCGCTGCAAGCTCTCCCCCTGAAAGAACATAATCCCCGATTGATAGCTCAAGGTCAATCTCGGTATCAATAATCCGCTGATCTACCCCCTCATATCGACCACATAAAATCACGATATGATCTAAAGTTGAGAATTCACGCAGATCCTGTTGTTGCAACAATTTACCTTGGGGTGACATATAGATTCTAAAGCCTCGGCTTTGCCGCTCAGACTCAATAGCATCAAACACCTTTTTTAAAGGCTCATACATCATCACCATTCCGGGCCCTCCCCCAAAGGGGCGTGCATCTACAGTATGATGTGTGTCTGAAGTAAAATCCCGAGGATTCCAAAATTTTAATTCAAATAATCCCTCTCTATGGGCCCGACTCACAACCCCATCTTCAATAATAGGACGTACAATATCCGGGATTAAAGCAATAACATCAATGGTGAGCACTACTCCAACTCCCAATCAACACGCATAAAGCCTTCGGTAAGATTGATCTCATCCACAATATATTCCACAGAATAAGGAATAAGAATCTCGCCATGCTCACCTTTAACTACCAGTACATCATTTGCACCTGTTTCAAAGATATCCTCAATCTTTCCGAGAGTCTGCCCCTCTAGATTGATTACAGTTAGCCCCATAAGATCGAGCCAATAGACCCCCTCCTCAAGCTCTGGAAGATCTTCCCGCAAAATCGCAAGCTCACACCCTAAAAAAGGCTCTACACTATCCCGATCGTTATAACCTTTGAACTGCATTAAAACATGCTTGGAATGCTGCTTACCTGATTCTAGTTCTAACTCAAGCCAACCCTTTGGTCCTTTTAGAAAAAAGCGAGAATACTTTAAAATCCTCTCCCGAGGACGGGTCTCTGAAAAGATCTTCACAAAACCGCGAACACCGTGAAACCCGTTAATCTTCCCTAAAATTATCTTTTCACTCTCTTCTCTTATGTTACTCATTAATCATTATCCTTTACACAAAAAAGCCACCTTACCTTCGTAAAGTGGCTACTTTCTGTATCTTTTATCTAGTTTAAATTATGCTTTCTCATCAAGAATTCCTTAAGGAGTCTTCTGCATAACTTAAAAACGCTACTTAAATTAAGCAGTTGCTGCCGCTTTTTTTGCTTCAACAATCAATGATTTCACACGATCTGAAGGCTGAGCACCAACGCCTAACCAATATTCAACGCGCTCTTGATCAAGCTGTAAACGCTTCTCGCCACCCTTAGCAATCGGGTTGAAGAAACCTACTCGCTCGATATATTTTCCTGTTGCCGCTCTTCTGTGATCCGCAACAACGATTTGGTAAAAAGGACGCTTTTTCGCACCACCGCGAGCCAAACGAATTGTAACCATAAAAATTTATATCCTATATCTACTAAAATTAAAACTTTTTTATATTATATAGAGACACGTTATTCAATATAAAATCGTAAACAACAAATATTACTTCAAATTCCTGCAGATTGAAAGCCCCAAAACAAATAAAATTTATTAAAAGGCACTCTTACAGTACATTACAAAACTTAATGCCAAGCAGGCGCAAGGTAAGTCACTGGGGATTCGAGCTTATCTTCAAAGGTGACATATTCATACGCTGTAGAATCCTTCATTAGCTCACGAATAAGCATGTTATTCATCATATGCCCTGCTTTATACCCCACAAACTCACCCATAATAGGATGTCCGAGCATAAAGAGGTCACCTACCGCATCTAACACCTTATGCCGCACAAACTCATCTTTATAGCGAAGGCCATCGGGATTGAGGATTCTAAAATCATCAACCACAATGGCATTATCCATGCTACCGCCTAAGGCTAAATTAAGCTCACGCATGGTTTCAAGATCTCGCATAAAGCCAAATGTACGGGCCCGAGAGATCTCATCAATAAAATGTTTACTCGAGAAATCACACACATGTCGAGGCGTGGTTTTCTCAAGTACCGGATGATCAAAATTGATTGTAAAATCCAGCTTAAACCCATCGTAAGGAAGCAGCTTTGCTTCTTTATCTCCATCACGATAGACCACTGGCTTCTTCACCTTAATAAAGCGTTTTGCTTCATTTTGTTCCCGAATACCTGCAGATTGAATCAGATAGACAAAAGGCGCTGCACTTCCATCCATAATGGGAATTTCAGGCGCGCTGACTTCCACAATAATATTGTCGATCCCTAATCCACAAAGCGCTGACATCAGATGCTCAACGGTGGAGATCGTTACGGTGGGATCTTCGGAGGATGCAATAGTAGTAGCGAGCTGAGTACTCACCACAGCTTCTGCCGATACTTTAATATCGGGAGAAACAACATCCGTGCGTCGAAAAATAATACCTTGATTAATTCCCGCAGGACGCAACGTAAGATAGACCTTCTTCCCTGAGTGCAGGCCTATTCCCGTTGTCTTAATCAAGCTTTTGATCGTGCGCTGTTTTAACATAATGATTTACTGTTCCTTAAAAAGGAGAATTCGTCAATGCCCCGACCTACTTGTCGTTATTGCGTAAAAACGCAGGGACATCTAAATAGTCTGAAGAGAGCATACGCTTAGCAGGTGCTTTGCGCTCTTCCATCATTCTCGCGGGGCCACCTTCTGAACGACCTTGCGCCGCAGGACGAAGAAGACGAGGATCTGTCGCAGCCTGGAAATCGCCTAAACCTGTAGCAATTAAGGTTACGCGAAGCTCTTCTTCTAAGGACTCATCAATGGCAGTACCAATAATGACCGCTGTATCTTCAGAGTCATACTCACTGATTAACTGGCCAATCTCCGTATACTCCCCAATGGAGAAATCACTGCCTGCCGTAATATTAACCAAGATACCTTTAGCACCTTGTAAGCTAATATCATCGAGCAATGGAGATGAGATCGCCTCTTGAGTTGCTTCTCTTGCACGATTATCTCCACTTGCAACCCCTACACCCATCATCGCTAGACCTTGCTTACTCATCACTGTCTTCACGTCGTTAAAGTCAAGGTTGATAATGCCAGGCTTCATGATGCTCTCAGTAATACCTTGTACAGCATTATAAAGAACGTTATTCGCCGCTCCAAAAGCATCCTTTAGGCTCGCACCCTTACCTAGTACGCTTAATAAACGCTCATTAGGAATCGTGATTAAAGAGTCCACATGCTGTGAGAGAACTTTTAAACCTTGCTCTGCAGCGGTCATACGCTTCTTACCCTCAAATGGGAAGGGACGTGATACTACCGCTACCGTTAAAATACCTAATTCACGGGCAATTTCAGCAACAACAGGTGCCGCACCAGTCCCGGTACCGCCCCCCATTCCTGCCGCAACAAACACCATGTTGGCCCCATTAAGCTCCTGCTTAATGCGCTCCCGAGATTCCTCTGCCGCTTCACGACCTACTTCAGGATTCGCACCCGCACCTAAACCTTGCGTTAAGCTTTCGCCAAGTTGAATCTGGACATCCGCTTTCGTATTTTGCAGAGCTTGGGCATCTGTATTTGCAGCAATGAATGAAACATTGGTCAGCCCAGACTCTTGCATATGAGTGACTGCGTTTCCACCTGCACCTCCCACACCAACAATTTTAATGATGGGCTCTTGCGCACTATTATCTTGATGCAGTTCAAATTTGGACATCTTTAACCCTCAACTTTAATTCTATTAATCCGTCTATTATTTAAATAATTAAAACTTTTCTCTGAATATTCTGACTATCTTACTAAAAAACCCCTCTTTTGACACCGTTTTTTGCAAATCTTTTTGCCAAACATTCTCATGCTTATGTGCCGCAAGCAACCCTACCACTGTAGAATATCTAGGATTATCAACATCAAACTTATCAGAAATAATATTTCGTGGTGTGCCTAATCGTACCGGACGCTCAAAAACTTCCTCAGCAAGATTGAGCAAACCTGGCATCTGGCTCGCTCCGCCCGTTAAGATTATCCCCGTATCATGGGGGTAATAAGCACCATTTTTCTCTAAAATATGGCGTAAAAACTCAAAGATCTCTCGATAACGCGCCTCAATAATATAGGCTAGACGCTTACGAGGCATAGAATGATTTTTACTCTGATTAGGAATAACCGGCAGTTCAATCATCTCATCCTGCGCAATATAGCCACTTTCACAAGTCCCGTATAAGATCTTAATCTCCTCCGCCACACGAGAGGTAACTTTTCGCTCAAAAGCGATATCACGGGTGACGGCTCCCCCTGCAATGGGGAAAGAGTAGTTAAAAACAACTACACCATCCTTATAGACCACAACATCACTTACACCCTCACCAATATCGATTACACAAACGCCATTCTCACGCTCCTCATCGCTCATAACAGCAATACTAGAAGCTAAGCCCTCATAGACGATATTATCGAGAGTAACGCCACAGCTTTCGATACAATTGGTAAGGTTCATCAACTCATTCGTTGCCCCTGTGACTAAGTGGGCATGTAATTCAAAACGCACACCGGCAAGCCCTACAGCGTTTTCAACTTTTTTAGGCATATCGTCGGCAATATAGTATTGAGGAAGCACATGGATAACCCCTTCCCCCTTCTCTAACTTTAATTTACCTGCCTCATGAATCGCCTTGGCCTTATCTTTTTCAGTAAATTTTTCCGTATTAATGGTTACAACACCGGTATTGTGTCGCCCCAAAATATGGACCCCTGAGATAGAGGCTGAAACTCCACTCACAGTACAAGGAAATTGCGTCTCTAAATCTTCAATGACTTTATGCACAGCATTAATAAGGGTATTGATGTTATTAAACATCCCCTCATTCATACCGCGAGACTCCTGAGTCGAGAGCGCATGTACTTCAATCATGCCATCTGGCATTACTTCGGCCATCATCCCAACTACATTATTGGAGCCGATATCTAGGCAGACGCCTACTGAATCCAATGAAGTATCATCCATATTTTTTACCCTCTTAATTATCACTCTTTATCTAAAGAGGCCCCATCTTTCCATTTAACTGAAAATCCATTTTTATAGCGAAAATCAATACTAGTTACCCGTTCGAGCAGATCTGGCTCCTGAAAATGATTGATAAATCGCTGGAAACGGACCTTAAAATCCTCAGACCCTAAAATGACTAATACCCCATTTTTAAGCTCTAAAGACCAAGAGTGTCGATCATCTAAGGCTAAGCGTTTTAATGGTATCTCCGCTCGTCTTAATGTTGGTAAAATTTCACCTAAACGATCGAGCATTAGCCGTTTTTCATCCTCCGGCCCTTCAAGCTCAATCCAATCACGCTTAGGGATCTCATTCGGCACAAAGGTGTGTGCTTTCTTATCGATCAACTGCGTCTTATTCCAGATCGCAACCGGGCGCTCTTCCACGAGCACCACCTCTAACTCCTCGAACCATTTTCGACGTAACTTTACGCTTCGAATCCAGGGCTCTGAGAGGATATTTCGCTGATACTCCCGCATATCTAAACCGATAAGGTTTTGATCCAGCGCAGTCTCTGTCAGCTCATTAATCCGCTCTTGGGGAATATAATGAATATCACCATATACCGACACTCGGTTAATTTTAAAGAGGATGTCCGTTTTTTGCAAATAACGCCATGCATAATAAGGGCCTACAAAGATCGCCCCTAAAAGGGAGAGCACCAATAGAAAACGGATCCCTCGTAAAATTTTGCCGCCAAATTCTCGCCAATCAAATGGCTTTCTAAGGACAACACTGCCCCCTTGCCGCCCTTTACGCTTTGCAAGTTTCGCCCGGCGCTGAACCGATTTTTCGCGCTGCCGCCTTAATCGCTTAATATTTCGACTACTCATGAATCTTGATATCTATGCCTTAATGCTTCTGATCGTTTAGATTTCTCTATAACGAGCTCTCTAAAATCAACCAGCAGAGCTCCTCAAAAGAGAGCCCAGCACGATCTGCCGCCATGGGCACAAGGGAGTGTTCTGTCATCCCCGGTACCGTATTGATCTCTAATAACCAGGGCTGATTGCTCTGATCGACAACAAAATCCACTCGGCCCCACCCTTCAGCATCGAGCCCTTCAAAAGCACGTTCCGAAAGCTCTCGGAAAGCGAGCTCATCCTCTTCAGGAAGACCCGAAGGGCAGTAATAACGAGTATCATCCCGTAGATATTTTGCCTCATAATCGTAAAATGCGAGATCTGTCTCCATGCGGATAATAGGCAGAGCTTTATCATTTAAGATCGCGCAAGTATACTCCCCTTTTCCAATTATCCACTCTTCAGCAAAGATGGGGGACTCATAACCTCCCGCAGCTTCCCAGGCAGCCATAAGATCCTCTTTTCTATCCACTCGGCTCACCCCGATGCTTGAACCCTCTTCCGCAGGTTTTACCGCAACAGGATATTTTAAAGAATCTTTTAATGCTTGAACGTCATCAGCACTATCTAAGATATGGGACTCAAGTACAGGAAGCCCTAAAGATTGCCATACCTGCTTTGTCTTTAATTTATCCATCCCCACACTCGATGCTAAAACTCCGCTGCCGGTATAAGGAATTTTAAGATATTCGAGCGCCCCTTGAAGTACGCCATCTTCTCCGCCCCGTCCATGGAGGGCGATAAAGACGCGATCAAATCGCTCTGTAATGAGATAACTTAAAAGATCCACCTTTTGAGTATCCACACCGTAAGCATCAATACCGCTCGCTTTCAGCGCTTTTAATACCGCTTCAGCAGACCAAATAGAGACCTCACGCTCCGAAGAGTTACCCCCATAAACAACAGCAACCTTCCCAAACGCTTTGGGATCTGTAACTTTTTTCTGAAACATTAGAGCGCGCCTCCCTTATAAAAATTCGCCGCCACAGAGCCGATATTACCAGCCCCCATCATCACAATAAGATCCCCATCTTGCGCGACTTTTGCATAAGCTTCCCGGATCTCGTCAATGCTCTCTACAAAGATCGGGTTATTCCCTCCTTTTGCATGAACATCAGCCACCAAACCTTGCCCACTAATTCCCTCGATCTTTGGCTCACGTACAGAGTAGATCTCGGTAATGATTACATTCTCAATCTCGCTGAGAACTTCGATAAATTCCTCATAAAGCTCAGCTGTTCTAGAGTAACGATGGGGCTGGAAAGCAACTACAATGCGGCGATCAGGATATGCAGAGGTTAAAGCATCATAAACAGAACGAATCTCCGTAGGATGGTGACCATAATCCTCCATCACTAAGGCTTCGCCCCCTGAAGCCAAGGCTACTGGCTTGTGCATCTGGAAGCGTCTTCCGATCCCTTTAAAGCGGCGTAGAGCTCGGCGAATTGCGGGCTGTGGCACACCAAGATCACTTGCAATAGCAATCGCTGCAACACTATTGAGTACTGCATGACGCCCCGGAAGAGAAACGGTAAACTCACTGGTTCCATGGGGCATCTTCACCTCAAAGCAGGTCTGCATACCTCGGGACTTAAAGTTCAAAAGCTGATAATCAGCCTCATCGGACTCTCCATAGGTGATGATCGGACGATGAATCCGAGGAATTAAATTCGCCACCTCTTCATCATCTACACAGAGCACCGCTAACCCATAAAATGGAAGAAGATGAAGAAAATCCACAAAGGTTTGGCGTAAATTTTCAAAATCCCCGCCATAAGTGCTCATGTGATCTTTATCGATATTGGTGATAATGGCCGACATGGGATGGAGATGAAGGAAAGAGGCATCAGACTCATCCGCTTCTGCTACGAGATATTGCCCCAAGCCTAAACGAGCATTCACATTGGAGCTATTTAAGCGCCCCCCGATCACATAGGTAGGATCGAGCCCAGCCTCATCTAAAATAGAGGCCAACAGGCTTGTAGTTGTAGTTTTACCATGCGTTCCGGCTACTGCAATCCCGAAGCGAAAACGCATCAACTCCCCAAGCATCTGTGCCCGCTGAATAATAGGGATCTGCTCCCGTTTAGCGCTCACAACCTCGGGGTTATCCTCTTTCACTGCTGTGGAAGTTACGACCACATCAGCCCCGATAACATGCTCTTCTGCATGCCCAATCCACACTAAAGCGCCAAGATCGATCAATCTCTCTACTACCGCAGACTCAGCAATATCTGAACCTGTAACTTCATAACCAAGATTTAGCAAAACCTCGGCGATGCCACACATCCCTGAGCCGCCAATACCAACAAAATGAATACGCTCAATACGGCGCATACTACTGGGAGAGAGGTAAATTGTTTGATTCATTTCAGTACCTTTTTAATCTCCGCGACAATCTCTTCCGTTGCCTCGGGTTTTGCTAAACGAGAAGTTTTTGACGCCATCTCCAGCGCCTTCTCGCGAGTAAAGTGAGTGATAATATCGGTAAGCTTAGCCAGATCTATCTCCGATTCTTGATAGAGATAAGCCCCGCCAATATCTGCTACCGCCTGTGCATTTTTTGTCTGATGATCATCCACCGCGTAAGGAAAAGGGATAAAGAGCGTAGCTACATTAACCGCCAAAATTTCCGAAACGGTAAGCGCCCCCGCACGGCAGATAATAAGGTCCGCCCAACCATACGCTTGATCCATAGCATCAATAAAAGGAGTCAGATGATAATTCTCTTTTTGAAATGCATCCGCTTGGTGCTTTTCTTGATAGAAGCTCTCCCCACATTGATGCCAGATTTGGCAATTTGCCGCCGCCTCTGTTACCGAAAACTGCTCCATCAATTCATTGATCGCTTTTGCCCCTTGAGAGCCTCCTAGCACTAAAATATGGAGTGGCTCCCCTTCTCTTTTAGCGTAACGTTGAGTGAAGACTTCAAGCTCTAGAAGCTCTTGACGAACGGGATTTCCTACGACAATCGAGCGGGGTAATTTATTATTAAAAGCTGCCAAATTCCGCTTACTTAAGCGAGATAAAAAACGATTAACTAAACCAGGCTCAGCATTTTGCTCATGGATCACTATAGGAATATTAAGCAATCGAGCCGCAATTCCCCCTGGTGCAGCGGCAAAGCCCCCAAAGCCCACAACACATTTCGGTTTTACTTCCCGTAAAAAAGTCATCGCCCTCATCACGGCTTCTCCTAATTTAAAGGGAAGCGTTAACCAGCCTTTAAGGCCATTTCCCCTCAATCCTTTAATGTTTAAGGAGAGAAGCGGAATACCCCTAGAGGGCACAAGTTTACGCTCTAAGCCATAAGCACCAAGCCAGTAAATATTATAGCCTTGCTCTTCTAAAGCTTTGGCCACAGCAAGCCCCGGAAAGATATGCCCGCCGGTCCCACCCGCCATAATCACAATATTGCCTTTATTACGGGAAGAGGATTTAAGATTTTGAGTGACGCTCACTCCATTTAAATCGCTATCGAAATCGTTATCATTTTTTCGGTTAGAAACGTCCACGTTGCGCCTCCTTCACCTCTGAGATCTCATACTCCATCTCTGCCACAAGTTGGCGCTGGCGCTGCTCAATCTCTCGATATTGTGTCTCCACATCTACACGAAATAGGATAGCGAGCCCAACCGTCATGGTAATAATACTCGACCCCCCGTAACTCATCAGCGGCAGTGTTAATCCTTTTGTCGGTAAAAGCCCCATCGCTACTCCCATATGCACAAACGCTTGTGCAATAAACCAGAGTCCCATTCCATACGAAATATAGGCTGCAAAGTTTAAACCTAACCGCTCTGCTCGTGCACCAATATGGAAAGTCCGACTTAAAAAGATCATATAGAGCCCAAGGAGGACTATCACACCAAAAAAGCCAAACTCTTCGGCATAAATTGAGAAGATAAAGTCTGTATGCGCTTCCGGGAGATAACCCAATTTTGACACGCTCTCCCCAACACCTACGCCCGAGAGCTTTCCTCTACCGATAGCGATCAGTGAGTTCACCAACTGATACCCTTGGTTATATGCATCTTCCCACGGGCGTAAAAAGCTCGAAAGGCGCGCACGACGATAAGGCGAACTATAAAGAATAAAGACCATCCCTAAAAGGGTGACCAAAAGCATGCTGCCAAAACGCCAGAGAGAAACCCCAGCGATAAAGATCATCCCCAATCCCACGGCAAAGATAATCATAGTAGAACCAAAGTCTGGCTCCATTAAGAGCAGAACCCCTACAACGCCTAAAACGCCCAGCGGAATAATTAATACTGAGAAGGATTTCTTTAAGGAATCTTGATGCCGGTGGAGATAGCTCGCCACATAAATTAAGGAGAAGAGTTTCGCTAATTCCGCAGGTTGCACATTTAAAACCCCTAAAGGAATCCAGCGCATCGCCCCATTAATTTCACGGCCAACACCGGGGATAAGCACCAATATCAGAAGCACTATGGCGCTTAAAAGCAGAAATGGCGTTATGAGATACCAGGTCTCTAACGAAATCTTATAGAGCGCCCAGGCGATCGTTAACGCAACTACAACATAGATGAGCTGCCGAATACCATAATGATAGAGTGAGAAACCGTAATACTCTGCCACATAGGTTGAGGATGTACCTACCATCAACAATCCTATGAGCAGAAAAAGAGCGCTCACTGCCATCAAGTAAGGATCTGGCATAACTTTGGGAGGAGAGGGATTACTCAAAAATCTGTCCTAAAAATGCTAATGTAAAAAAATATAAATTGTACCACAATCTTCTCCATTGCGGTCATGCTTTATTCTTCGCTAATTGCTGAACGATCGACACAAATGCATCGCCCCGATCTTCAAAGCTCTTAAACTGATCAAAACTCGCACAGGCCGGGGAGAAAAGGAGAATCTCGCCAGCTTCTGCTTTAGCCGAAATCTCCTTCACTGCCCGCTCTAATGTACCACTTTCAAACAGAGGAATATTGTGCGGGATATGGGGCTTAATAGCGGAATAATCTTCGCCAATCAGCGCCACCCCTAAAACATTCTCTCTTAACAACTCCTTTAAAGGAGAGAAATCTTGCCCCTTCGTTACCCCGCCTAAAATCAACCATTTCTTTTCGGGAAAGCCTAAAATCGCCGCTTCTGTAGAAGAGAGATTTGTCGCTTTTGAGTCATTAAAATAGCGCACTCCCGCAATCTCAGCCACTAAAACTGAGCGGTGAGGAAGAGGCTCATATGCTTGGATCCCCCGCTCGATCGCCTCAAAATCAACGCCATATTGGTGAGCAATAGCGGCAGCTGCAATCATATTGAGAAGATTATGCTGCCCCCCTAAACGAGATTCCCCATATTGCACCACGGGCTTGCCAAAATAGCAGAGAGTTGAGCTTGTAAGATCCGCACTCCAAGCGATATCCTCCCCTTCTTCGGAAAAGAGCGCAAAATAGAGCGCTTTTTGCCCTGTTTTCTGCAGATACTCCTCGATATGCGGTTCTCCTCTTGGCACAATAATCGCTTGACTCTGAGGAAAGAGACGCAGCTTCGACTCAATATAATGCTCATAATTACGATAGCGATCGAGATGATCTGGGGAGATATTTAAGATAACGCCAATATTGGCCTGCAAAGAATCGGTCGTCTCTAACTGAAAACTCGATAACTCAAGCAGAAAAAGTGGTTCCCGCTGCTCTTCAAGTGGACGATCACAATACGCTTGCCAGAGATCGAGGGCGGGTGTCCCGAGGTTGCCCCCCATATAGAGATCATAACCGGCTGTCTGAAAGATCGAACCTACCAAGGTGGTCACGGTACTTTTACCATTAGTCCCGGTGATCCCGATGATCTTCTCCCCCACTAATCGAGCAAAAAGCTCAATATCCCCGCCCACATGATTTTTAGGCAAACGGGAAATAGTTGGCTGAAGTTCGGGGGTTGCAATAGCAATGCCGGGGCTTACCCAGAGATAATCACACTGATCTAACAAGGGAGTCTCAAAAGAGCCGGTATGGACACTTTCACAATATGGGAGGATATCATCATAATTAGGAGGGTTTTCCCGGGAGTCGATCGCCGCAATTTTTAACCCCCCAAGACGCGCCAACGCTTTAACCAGGGAGAGCCCCGTAATTCCAAATCCCACAACAAGATGGCGTGAACCTTCTGGAAACATAATATCCTCTAATTTGATACCGAAAATAATCAAGAATAGAGAAAAGCCACTCACCTTCTCTATCCCTGCCCGACACTACTGGGGGATATGATACTCCGAAATGAAAAAAAGCTCCGCTTTTTCAAGCAGAGCTCTCTGTACTCTTATCTCTTTAACTGAGTAATCGCACCCATTTAGGATTCTTCCGTCGTTTCAAAACGCGCCTCTTTATCCACACGGCGACTTGCATCGAGTGCTTTATCCTTTTGACGCACCAACATGCGCTCTATCTTTTTGGCAAGATCATCGATCATTGCATACATATCGTCACCCGTACTCTCCGCATGGAGATCTTTCGCTTTTGCGATCTGAAGTGTGATCTCCGCCGTCTGCCGTTTACCCTCTACAGACAGCACCACATGTGCAGCGGTGATATTATCACTATGGCGATCGAGTTTTGAAAACTTCTCCTCAACGCGGTTACGTAAGCCCTCAGTTAACTCAATACCATGTCCGGTTAAATTCACATTCATAAATATCTCCTTTACGAATTGACGATTATTGCTCTTCTTCGCAGCAATAAAAGCGATTTAGAGGTGAGAAGGGAAAAGAGAACAAAAGCGATTAAAGCCTGCTCTTTCCAACCTTTAAAGCATACCTCTTAGCTTCACCGTATCACCTTTTGAGTAAAATTCACACTCTTTTTTCGCGAATTTTTGATCTATATACAACTCCCTTTTTATAGCTCTTTTGTACTATGAAGCAGGTATTTAAACGAACACCCCCTTCTACTTTTGGCACTGCTTACAAAAATAAGTCGCCCGCTGAGCCAGAACAATCCTCTCGATCTTTTCCCCACAGACTACACACGGTTGATCTTTCTGCCCATAGACTGCAAGCTCCTGCGCAAAATAGCCCGGATGCCCATCAGGAGTTGTGAAATCTTTAAGAGTTGTTCCCCCCTCCTCGATCGCTCTTGCTAATACCGCTTTAACAGCCGAGACTAAACGTGTAAGCTCTTTTTTCGTCACTCGATTTGCCGCTCTTGTTGGGCGGATACCAGCTCGAAAGAGCGCCTCATTGGCGTAGATATTCCCAGCTCCCACGACAAACTCCTGATCCATTAAGATCGTTTTAATCGCCCTTTTTCGATTACGCAATTTAGGCCACAGCGCCTCAACAGTAAATTGCTCACTTAAAGGCTCAGGAGCAAGATGAGAGAAAAAACTTGGTGTCTCATCACGATCGAAGATCAACAGAAAACCAAAACGCCGAGGATCATTATAGATCAGGGATTTTCCCGAACTTAACGCAATAATAATATGGTCATGCTTCTTAAGCTCACTGCCACTAAGCAAAATACGAATCACTCCCGACATCCCCAAATGGAAGATTAGCTGTTTGCGCCGCCCCTTAATGATGAGATACTTTGCTCGGCGCTCTACCGATTGAATCTCCTCCCCTACAAATTGTTCAATCTCTTTAGGAACAGGGTGGCGCAGTTTATGATTACGCACCTCGATTGAGATCACTTCTTCCCCTATAAGATGGGGCTCAATACCCCGACGAACGGTTTCCACTTCTGGTAATTCTGGCATTCTCTTCACACCTAAATAATTCGTGATAAGATACGGGCACTTAAGGCTTGCCCTATGATCAAAAAAAATAGACTAATAGGATTTATAATTATGCGTCCGATTGTTCCCATTGCGAGAATTACCACTCTTCTCGCCTATTTTGCTCTCTTCTTTTTTACAATTTTTTGCATTGTAACGAACAAGATCTACCCCGAGCAGCCAAGAATTTTCCTGATTATCGGCCTGCTCATGCCGCTTGTATTCCCTGCTCGAGGCTTGCTTAGAGCCCATCGATTTACCCATGGCTGGACAAGCTTTCTCTCCCTCTTTTACCTTGTGGCCGCCACCGATATTTGGGTCTCTGGCCATCCGGGATTAGGGAGTATCTACTTCCTTTTAACCATTTTGCTCTTTCTCGGCTCCATGCTCTATGCTCGCTACAGCCCGCTCCCCTTTAGAGAGCGGGATTACCCCGAAAATAAGCAATAATCATGAAACATATTTTAAGAGTTACACGCTTAATAACGGCGATTCCAGAGTAGAGTGATTATCCATAAGCCAGCAAAGAGCCCTACCCAACTCAAATCCCCAAGACGCACATAAGCGGTAATCCCTTTTGTGGGTTGCAATTGGCTTTCGAGTTTTTCGGTCATAAATTGAGGGATCTTCGCTTGCACTTCCCCTTTTTCATTAATAAAGGCCGTCACCCCATTATTGGTGGCTCGAACCATTGGCCTTGCGAGCTCGATCGCCCTTGCACGTGCGATCTGAAGATGTTGCCAAGGGCCATTGGAATCGCCAAACCAAGCATCATTACTCACATTAATTAAGAATTCAGATTGACGCGCCTGATAGCGCATCTCATCACCAAAAACGGCCTCAAAACAGATCGAGGCTGATGCCTTAGCATTAACATTGTAGAAGCGAAAAGCCGCTTGTTCTTTCTCTCCCGGCGAAAGATCTGAAAAAGGGATATCGACCCAACGCTCAAAAAACGAGAGTAGACTTCTAAAAGGGATATATTCCCCAAAGGGGAGTAATCGCTGTTTATGATAGTGTTGATCCTCCTCTTTCCCTGCGCCAAACGCAACAATTGAATTTCGCACCTGACGCCCCTCGGTAGAGAAGATCCCCGTAACAATATTCGCCTCCTCTAAAGCCGAGATTGTATGGAAATGTTGAGAGAACTCATTCTCAGGATCATAATAATCAGGAATCGCCGTCTCGGGCCAGACGATGATCTTATTCTCATCGATGGTATCGCTAGTCATCTCTAGATAGCGCTCCATCCCCTCTAAAAACTTAGCGTGAGAGAACTTCTCATCCTGCGCAATATTCCCCTGGAGGAGAGCAATTTTTAGAGGTTTTTCAAAAGTTTTAGGTGACTCGTGAAGCAGTACAAAAGAAGCCCCGTTTAAGCTCCCCAACAATAGGAGGAAAACACCTCCTGGCAGAGGATTAAAAGAAAGCTTTCCAGGCTGTTGCCTTAAATAGTAATAGCCTCTCCCCGCCAATAAAAAGAGTAGCCCCGCCACAAGGTAGAGCCAGATAGAGCTCATTAATGCCCCCATCTGAGTAAAGAGGGGAGAAAAAGGGGAATCCGTTAATGCATAACCCAATGCAAGCCAGGGGAAACCAGTAAATAGATGGCTACGTAAAAACTCAAGCAGAGCGCCTATAAGCGGAAAATAGAGTCCAAACTTAACACCTAAACTGCCCGGTAACCTTGTGGTTAACCAACTTAACACTCCATAATAAAAACTGAGATAGAGCGCTAAAAGAAGCGTAACTAAAATAGCAAATGGCAGCGGCGAACCTCCAAATTGGATGAGGCTAATCCGCACCCACCAAAGCCCTACGGCAAAAAAGCCAAAGCCAAACAGAGTCCCCAACCAAAATGCTCGCTTTCCTCTCTCTTTAAAGATCAGCGCAATAAAGATCGCTAAAAGTATCGGCACCAATGACCAGAGATAAAAAGGCGCAAAACCTAAGGTCATACTCGCCCCAAGAAGAAGCGCAAAGATCCCTTTAAGCCAAAAGCCGACTGTAGCGCTTGGTCTCTCTCTCTTAATTGTCTGCATCGTCATCCTTTATATGAGTCCTAATTCCTGATAGATAGAGTGAATAATATTAGGATATCGCCCTGCCGGCAATCTGTCTGCTTTAAAGAGATGGGGATTCTCTTTCGCCGAGATCACCGGGCTCTGTTTACGATTAGTTAAATAGAGAATAGTTAAAGCATATTCAGGATCATGAATCGCTAGACACCCCGTCCATCCCGTATGGCCAAACGCTTTAGGGCTCGCATAATCCCCAAACATATAGCCCATCCCCGCTCCATTTAAACGCCAGCCTAAACCAAAAGTAGACTCTACAGTACTGCCTTGCATAAAGTGATTAAGTGTCTCGGGATTGAAGAAACGATTTTCCTGATAACTTAAACGAAATAACTTCAGAAGCGTTTCCCCATTAGCAAAGAGCCCTGCATGTCCAGAAACGCCTCCCATACAGTGAAAGGCCTTCTCATCTTGCACTTCGCCCCAAATTGTTTTTTGGCGAATATTGGGAAAATTAAAATACCCATCACGGGTATTCCCCTGCTGCTCTGTAGCCGCAATCTCTGAATAAGAGAACCCCTTCTGTAAGGGATTGTAACAGATACGCTTTAACCCTAAGGGCTGCCAAAAGAGGCGCGATAACTGTTCTTCAAGCCCCGCGTCCCCAATTTTTTCAGCAATAAAGGTCAGTAACATAAAGTCCACATCCGAATAGCGCGCCTCCATCCCTGGGTTTGAAACTAAGGGGGCTTGCAGAAGTTTCTCCGGGAAGTGTGTTCGTTTCTGACAGTAGAGAACTTGACTATAATTAGGATCATAAAAGAGGGGGTTGGGCTCAAAACCCGCCGTATGGCTCAAAAGCTCCCGCAAGGTGATCTGCCCTTTTTCCTTCGGAATCATAGCTGGTGAGAAGAACTCCGCCACCGTTCGCTCTAAAAGCCCCGGCTCCTCCTGGTAATAGTATTGGAAGAGATAGGTGAGGCTAAAGATCTTTGTTAAAGAGGCGATATCAAAGAGCGTATGCGCAGTAACCGCGAGCTCAAAGGGGCTATGGCGCAAAAAATATTGCCCCCCTTCTGCTCTACTTTGCGCCGGAGTCACACAATCTCCTAGCGTCTTGGGAAGCCAATCATCTTGAAAATTCGTTCCGAGAATCCTTCCAAAGCTTAGGTTTTTAATAATTCTCCCTTCCTGCTCCACTAAAAGTTGGCCACCGGGAAAACCTAAACTTAATGACTCTTCAATAATCTCTTCGGTTTTTCTGCTCATTTCATTCTATTTTAAAAAAATATCTTGCCTATAATAGCGATTAATAGCGGGCTCACCCGATAATGAGCAATAATAAACCATAATCTTTCTTGACGCATTCATGAAAAACCTGTTTAATACACTACATCAACAGCGGCTCGATAGCTCAGTCGGTAGAGCAGCGGATTGAAAATCCGCGTGTCGGCAGTTCGATTCTGCCTCGAGCCACCACTTTAAAGACCCAAACAATTTCGGTTGTTTGGGTTTTTTATACTCCGCCTTTTATCACCTTCCCTTGAGAAAGCAGCGCCACATTTGACGCATATCAAGCAATGCTCGAGCTTATGATTCGAAGATAGATTTGCGCTGCTATTTGTGTGATATTATTAATGGTATATCAAAAGATTAATTCTTTTATAGGGTGAAGAAAATGCTTAAACAACTTATTGGTGCAGATCCGTATTTCATGGTAATCGTAACTTTAGGAATGCTATTTATGTTTGCAATGGCCGGTTACCTCACATGGTTCTTTATGAAAAAGAGTAAAGAGAGCAAGAAGTAACTCAAGTTTCTGCACAAATAACCTAATAAAAAGAGAGCAATGGTTTTCCATCTGCTCTCTTTTTTTATCGCTTTATTAAATTCATCAATCCTAAAGAGAATGAGACAAAGTTTAAAGCTATTTCCCCTCTTTTAATGAGGCTTCATAAGCATCCCACGCCGCCCACTCATCTGCAGCTTCACTCTCCTCTTCAAGATCAGCAATAAAGTAGATAATCCGTTCTTCCAAAGTAGCTTCTAGCAGCTCTAATCGCTCTTTAAAGGTGATAGGAAGCACCGGGAAGTCAAATCCATCTCGATCATTACGACAGATCATTAAGCGCCCTTCGGCAAGATCTTCGTGTTGCTTTTGCGTCACCGAGACAAAACGGATCTTCTTTCCATCGTGGCTAAAGTTAAAACGCTCCTCTCCCTTGCCATCATTGACTCTTTCCCGATCGATAAGATCACGCATCTCGCTACGAGCACGATTTTTCTCTTGCTCCGCTAAAATCTGACGATTGCGCTCTAAATCCAGCGCACGTTTTGCTTCATCAAAGGCTCTTAACTCCGCCTGACGGGCCTCTTTCTCGGCAATAAGCTCTGCCTTTACCGCTTTATCTCGATGCGCTTGATGCCGGCGGCGCTTCTTTTCCGCCTGTACCTTTTTTGCTTTATCTTTAGAGACTAATCCCGCTTTTACTAGTTGGTCTCGTAATGACATAATTTTCTCTCTCTGCTAATCGTGCTGAAGATAATCTAACACCTTAAAGAGTGCTGCTCTAAGGCGGATAAATTTAAGCCGCTTAAGATAACACAACTTCTCTACTGAATAAAAACTTCTCTAAAAAAGAGGCTTAACCTTCCGATTAAGCCTCTCATCTCATCTATTTTAATACGTTCTGCTTAATAGAGAATACGGCATTTTACCGTGCCTTTAATCTCTTTCATCCCTTTTTGAAGCAAAATCGCATTCTCCTCTTTACCCGATACATCGAGAACTACATAACCGATATCCCCTTCTGTTTGGAGATATTGCGCATTAATGTTGAGATCAAGATCCGACACCAGTTCATTCACCGCACGTAAAACACCGGGCGTATTGGAGTGGACATGCAAAATACGGTGGCTTCCTGGCTGTTTAGGCAGCATCACCTCGGGGAAGTTAACCGCAGAAATAGTTGAACCATTATCTGAATAGAGTACTAATTTAGAGGCAACTTCAATGGCAATATTTTGCTGCGCTTCTAGAGTTGAGCCACCAATATGGGGCGTTAAGATCACATTTTGCAACTCCCGAAGGGGGGATTGAAACTCCTCATCATTAGACTTTGGCTCCACCGGAAAGACATCGATCGCCGCTCCTAGAAGATGGCGCTCTTTAATCTTTTCCGCTAATACATCGAGATCCACAATTGTTCCCCGTGCTGCGTTGATTAAGACAGAGCCTGGCTTCATCTTTTCAATTCGCTCACGATTCATTAAATTCATTGTGCTTTCATCTTCTGGAACATGGAGCGTGACGATATCTGATTGCGCCAATAGTTCATCTAATGTATTCACCTGCTGAGCATTACCAAGGGCTAGTTTAGACTCAATATCATAAAAGATAACACGCATGCCTAAACCTTCGGCTAAAATGCCCACCTGCGTACCAATATGCCCATAACCCACAATACCGAGCGTTTTCCCCCGAACTTCATAGGAATCCTTAGCCGATTTTACCCATCCCCCGGCATGGCACATATAGTTTTTATACGCAATGCCCCGTTTAAGCATGATCATCTCCGCAATCACTAACTCTGCTACAGAGCGAGTATTGGAGTAAGGAGCATTAAAAACAGGAATTGCTCGCTGTTTTGCAGCCTCTAAATCTACCTGATTTGTGCCGATACAGAAGCAGCCGATCGACATCAAACGGGGCGCTTGGTCTAGCACCTCCTCTGTAAGTTGTGTTCGAGAGCGAATCCCTACGATATGCGCATCCTTGAGAGCCTCAATCAGCGCATCCCCTTCGAGCGCTTTAGGGTGAATCTCAAGATTGGTATACCCTTCTCTTTTAAAGAAATCCACCGCCTCTTGGTGAATACCTTCTAGAAGAACAACTTTCATCTCATCTTTAGGGAATGAGGTCTTTTTCATGATTTTCGCTTTCCTTAATTCAACTTAGCTGCAATAAATTGACGTAAGGCGTCCGCATCGTTCGCCATTACCTCGGTTTTTTGGGGGAGGTTTTCAATAGCCTCCACCTCTGTAAGATCAAAAGGCGCATTAGGCACTGCCGCCTTAATGGTCTCATAAAACTTAATCGGTTTTGCCGTCTCTAAACAGAGCTGCGTGGTGTTATCTAAATATTTTGCACCCACATAAACACCATCGGCCGTATGGGGGTCGATCAACTCCCCAGATTCTTCGTAGACGCGCTTAATCGTCTCTAAACGATTTTTATGGGAGCTCTCACCTGATTCAATATTCCACTCTGCCCTCGCTTGCCAAAGTGCATCTTGCGTAAGATCAAAATAGCCTTCTCTATCGATCTCTTCCCAGAGTGCCTTTGTCTTCTCAGCTCCCGCAATAAGATAGATAAAACGCTCAAAGTTACTGGCTTTAGCAATATCCATCGAGGGGCTTGAAGTTAAATGTACTTCATCAGACGCTCGAGGCTTATAGACTCCCGTTTTAAAGAACTCATCGAGCACATTGTTTTCATTGGTAGCTAAAATCAGTTTCCGAATCGGCAACCCCATTTCACGAGCCATAATGCCTGCAAAAATATTGCCAAAATTTCCCGAAGGGATCACTACATCAACCTGCTCGCTATTTGAAGTTGTATTCATAAAATAGCCTTTAAAGTAGTAGATGATCTGCGCCAAAATACGAGCAAAGTTAATGGAGTTTACCGCGCCTAAGCGATACTGCGCTTTAAAGTTTGCATCTTGATTGAGCGTTTTAACTAAATCTTGGCAATCATCAAATACCCCTTTAATGGAGATATTGTAAATATTTTCATCTTGCACCGAATACATCTGCGCAGTCTGAAAGGCACTCATTCTTTCATGGGGGCTCAACATAAAAACATTAATGCGCGGTTTACCCTTCATGGCATGAATAGCGCTCGAACCTGTATCCCCTGAGGTAGCGCCTAGAATATTGAGGGTGCGATCGCTCTTTTCTAAAACATAGGGAAAGAGTTGGCCTAAAAATTGCATAGCCATATCTTTAAAGGCAAAGGTAGGACCTTCAGAGAGCCCAAGCACCCGGACATTTCCCCCTATAGAGCGAGAGGAGATAATACTCTCTACCCCAAAATTTTGGGTATTGTAAGCTGCCTCCACTAAAGTTTTAAGATCTTCTCTTGGAATATCTGTTGCATAGAGTGAAGCAATTTCTAACGCTAAATCACTATATTTTGAAAGGCTACGCCAAGTATTCAGTTGCGCCTCATCGATCTTAGGAATCGACTCTGGCATAGATAATCCGCCATCTTGGCATAAACCCTCAAGAACCACATCACAAAATGATTTGGGGGCGTCTCCACCACGGGTGCTTACATATTTCATTATTTTTGCTCCACCATAAACACTGATTTGCCTAAACCGTTTTATCATACTAAATCTGAGAGGCTTTTTCTTAAGATAATCCCTTTTTACCCCCCTCTTTTAGAAAGAGCTCTCCTCTTTCTGATAAAAAATTGATTTGGCTTTTAAACACCCCCCTTTTATCTTATATTTAAAGGGATTGCCTACCGATTCCCGGCACTCTTTTAAGGGCCTTTTTTATTGAGAAAACCCGCCCTCTTTTCCACTTTTGGGAGTCTTTTCTGTATAGATAGGAGACTTATGTCACATCAAGAGATTATTCAACAACGGATCGCAGCCCTACAACATAGCATGAAGCAAGAGGGCATCGATGCCTGGCTTATCTTAAGCTCAGATCCCCATCTTTCAGAATATCTCCCAGAGCACTGGAAATTACGCGCATGGTTTTCTGGCTTTACAGGCTCAGCCGGCACCCTTGTTGTATTGCAAGAGCAAGCTTTTATCTGGGCTGATAGCCGCTACTGGGTACAAGGCCAAAAAGAGCTTGAAGGAAGCGGCATTCAATTGATGAAACTCGGCAGCCCCGGCACTCCCTCTTATACCCAGTTTCTAGTGGAAAAACTTCCAGCAAAATCAGTCGTGAGTGTATTAGGCGATACCATCGCCATTGAAAATTTTGTGGAGCTCTTTAATGCTCTCAACGGTGCGGGGATCTTCCTTTCAACAGAACATAATCCTTTCGATGAGCTCTATCCCGATCGCCCTGCGCTGCCACAAGAGAAGCTCTATCTTCATAACCCTAAATTTGTCTCCGAGACCATCGATGAAAAGGTGCGCCATATTCAATCGATTCTTGCTAGCAACAACGTTGATTTTCATCTGGTCTCTACCTTAGATGATATCGGCTGGATCACCAATTTACGTGGCAGTGATGTGGAGTATAACCCCGTCTTTTTGGCATTTATGCTCTTCTCTCAAGATTCCGCTACGCTCTTTATCGATGAAGCGAAGCTTACGGCCGAAATTACTGAGTACCTCACTCAAAATGGAGTGAAAATTCTCCCCTATGAAGCCCTTAATGAAGAGCTTGGAAAAATCCCCACAGATGCAGTAGTGATGCTTGATGGACGCCGAACGACCTATAGCTCTCTCGAAGCAATTGATGAGGCCTGTGAGGTGGTTTATCACGTCAATCCCAGCACCTTGCTTAAAGCTAGCAAGTCAGATGCGGACCTTGAAAATATTAAAGAAGCGATGGCTGAAGATGGTGCTGCTATGGCAGAATTCTTTACCTATTTTGAGCAAAAGTTATCCGCAGGGGAGAAAGTCACCGAGCTCACGGTCGCAGAGATGTTAGAAGAGGCTCGCAGTAAGCGCCCCAATTATGTCAGCTTAAGCTTTGGCACCATTGCTGGATTTAATGAAAATGGCGCACTTCCCCACTACTCTGCAACAGAAGAAGCGCACGCCGAAATTAAAGGTAATGGTCTCTTACTGATCGACTCAGGCGCACAATATGAAGGGGGCACAACCGATATCACTCGCGTCACGCCTATCGGCACCATTAGTGAGGCAGAAC
The DNA here is from genome assembly GCA_030150405.1 of Ignatzschineria sp. GTDB lineage: Bacteria > Pseudomonadota > Gammaproteobacteria > Cardiobacteriales > Wohlfahrtiimonadaceae > Ignatzschineria. The sequence continues at coordinate 51,957 of JASLFU010000033.1, read as the reverse complement.
GCCGAGACTTTACACTTGTTCTAAAATCACTGATTGCGATGAGCCAAACAATCTATCCAGAAAATATCAAAATGCCGCTTCTTGATGCTATTGCTCGCCGCCCGCTCTGGGAGAATCATATCGATTTTGGGCATGGTACTGGCCATGGCGTAGGATATTTTATGAATGTGCATGAAGGCCCGCAAGTTCTCTCATATCATGCCCCTGTCACTCCCCAAACGGAAGTGAAAAAAGGGATGATTACCTCCATTGAGCCTGGCATCTACCGCGAAGGAAAATGGGGGGTTCGCCTTGAGAACTTAGTCGCCTCCCTTCCCGTAGTAAAACAGAAGGAGCAGGATTTTGGTAACTTTATGTATTTTGAGACCTTAACGCTCTTCCCCATCGATACCCGCGCTATAGAGCGAGCACTACTTACAACAGCAGAGATCGAATGGCTCAATCAGTATCATGCCAAAGTGTGGGAAAAGCTCTCCCCTAAAATTGAAGATCCCGCTGTGTTAGAGTGGCTAAAGGCAAGAACTGAAGCGATTTAAACGCTCGCTTTACTTTTCAGTTGCCACCTAACAGAGGTTAACGCCAGGAGTGCTCACCCTAAAGTGAGCACTCTTTTTCTCGCGCTTTTTAAATAGATTGATAAAATAGTCTTCTTATAAAAATTTGGGCAACTGCTCGTGTCTTTCCCTCTTGCCCATCGCAAAAGAGATATACGGCTCCGAAAGCGCACTATCTATCTGATATCGATCGCCCAACCCTTTAACTATAAAAAGAGAGATAACCATGGCCACTCCCCTGCACGATTATTCCCAATATCGTAAAGGTATTATCCTCACGCTTATTTGCTATACCTTTTGGGGCTTTTTCCCGATCTATTGGTATCCACTTACCGGATTTGATCCCCTGCAATTGATGGCGCAGCGAATCTGTTGGTCTCTTCTCTTTATCCTCATTCTACTTGTGTTTCGTAAGGAGGATCGTGCGCTTATTCCGCCAGCACTCAAGAACCGTAAAATTCTCCTCACCTTTATAGGTTCTTCCTTCTTTCTCTTTCTTAATTGGTCAACTTACCTCTGGGCAATAAGCTCTCATCATGTGCTCGATGCCAGCTTAGGTTATTATATTAATCCCCTAGTCAGTATCTTTTTAGGCCGGCTCTTTTTTAAAGAAGAGCTCACAAAGATGCAATATCTCGCTATTACCATTGCCCTTTTAGGGGTACTGTGGCTGGCGATTCTCGGAGGAAAAATCCCTTATATTGCCCTGCTTTTAGCCTTTTCCTTTGGATTTTATAGCGCTATTAAAAAGATCGCCTCTCTTCCTCCTCTGCCTGGGCTCTTTTTAGAGACTCTCTTTATGATGCCCTTTGCCCTAGTCTACTTAATGATAGAGGCTCGCCATGGACGCATCGAATTTTTAGGATTAAGTGAGCTGCAGATGTTAGTTCTTATCTTTTCAGGTGCGGCAACAACCCTCCCGCTTCTGCTCTTTTCCGCAGGGGCGAAATATATTCCGCTATCGGTGGTGGGGATTTTGCAATATATCTCGCCGACACTGCAATTTTTCTCCGGCGTCTTTATCTTTAATGAAGCTTTCTCAGGTAATCGCCTTATCGGCTTTATTCTTGTCTGGCTCGCGGTGGCGATCTATATCTTTAGCGAAGTTGGCCGTATTCGACAACAAAAAGCCCGCTTAGCAAAAAAATAAAAAGGCCTAAGATCCCTCACCCTTTTCACTTAAAGTGGGTTAATAATCTTCTTCATCCTCTTCAGGCTCGATGACTCCATCGGCTAATGGCCCTTTGAGACTAGAAAGATGAAGACCAAACAGATGCACCACTCCAAAATAGAGTAGAGCTACAATTATCACTGTAAAAAGCATGGCGATTAAACGGAGCAATAATCCCCCTTCAATCCAAAATTGCTCATATGTGCCAATCCAAAGAAGCAATGCCACTAATACTCCATTCGCGGGTATAAGCGCTAATGTTCGCTTCTGCCACAACCCGATAAAATTATGAATCTCCCCACGATAGAGCCCAAAAGCCAACAGCCCTGCATTTACCCACGCAGCAATAGAGGAGGAGAGTGCAAGCCCAGCATGCTGATAAAATCGGACTAAAATAAATTGTAATAGGATATTAGTGGCGATCGAAATTAGGCTGAAAAACATCGGTGTTTTCGTATCTTGCCGCGAAAAATAGACCGGCGCCAAAATTCGGATAATAAAGAAGGCCGGGATACTTAATGCGTAGGTCGAAAGACTGCGCGCTGCCATCTGCACATCAAAATAGGAGAACTCTCCCCGCATAAAGAGAAGCGCTAAAAGTGGCTCGGCCAAAAGAATAAGAGCCAACATTGCCGGAATGCCCAGCAGAAGTGAGAGTGTCATCCCCCAATCGATAGTGGCTCTAAGCCCTTTTTCATCCCCTTCGGTATGCAATCTCGAAAGCCTAGGAAGCACCACCGTTCCTAAAGCTACTGCAAAAGTTCCGATCGCAAACTCAACTAAACGATCTGAATAATAGAGCCAAGTGATACTTCCCGTCTCTAAGCGAGAGGCGAGCTGGGTATTAATTAAGATATTAATCTGGCTACTTGAAGAACCAATAATTGCCGGCAGCATTAAGAACATCACCTGCTTCACCCCAGGCGATCTAAAGGCCACCTTCGGCGAACGAATTAATCCTTGCCGATACACCACAAAAAGGAGTGCTCCCATCTGTAAAACACCGGCAATAAAGACCGCATATCCCAACGCCATAATGGGAATATTAAATAACGGGCTTACTAAAGCCCCCGCAATAAGGGCAATATTAAGCAAAATCGGCGCTGCAGCCGGCACTGCAAATTGGTCGAGGGCATTTAAAACACTAGAATACATCGCCGTCATACAGATAAAGAAGACGTAAGGGATCATCAATCGCACAAGATCACTTGTTAAGAGAAATTTCGCTTCATCCTGAAGAAAGCCGGAGGCAAAGATCATTACCACCTGTGGCGAAAAGAGCACACCTAAAAGGGCAATAAAGAGAAGTACAATACCTAAAGAGCCACTCACCTCAGCTAAAAAGAGCTTGAGCTCCGCCCTACTCTTTTGTAAACGATACTCACTAAATACCGGGACAAAAGCTTGATTAAATGCACCCTCCCCAAAAAAACGACGAAAAAGATTAGGGATTCTAAAGGCCACACTAAAAGCATCCATCGCTGCGCTAGCCCCAAAAAAACTTGCAAATACAATATCACGTGCAAGCCCCATAATTCGAGAGAGGAATGTAAATGCACTCACCGTAAAGAGTGAGCGAAAGAGCGATTTCTTCATAAATTGAGATACCTAACCAAATTCTCTATTAACGCTTTAAAACTTATAGCCCTTATCCAAACTGTTTCGCCTATCGATCTTACCCAAAATAGGAGAGATCAGCAGGAGTTCAAAGTATTTAAGCGGTACTTAAAATGAGATTGATTATACCTGAGATGCATCGAGAGCTATAGAAGAAGCGATAAAAGAGCAGAAAAAAGCCCCGATCATTGACCGGGGCTTATCTATTACTTATCTATTGCTTATCTCATTAAGAGCCAAAAAACTCTTTTATGACTCTTTTTCTGTTAGCTGCTCCATACAGAGGCGTAAATTTTGCCCTGAACGGAAAGTCACTACACGACGTGCACTAATAGGGATCTCTTCCCCTGTTTTAGGGTTACGGCCCGGACGTTCTGCTTTATCCCGAAGCTCAAAACTTCCAAAACCAGAGAGCTTTACTGCCTCTCCCCCTGCAAGTGCTGAGCGAATCTCTTCGAAAAAATCCTCAACAAACTGTTTTGAATCCTCCCGTGAGATATTTACATTATGGTAAAGATGCTCAGTGAGTGCTGCTTTTGTTAATGTTGTCATGATTTCAACTCCTTTTGAACCAATGAATAACTTACTGGCGCAAGGTTACCCCCAACGCTGCTAAGTCTTGTAGAATCTCCTCAATCACAGAATCAACATCTTCATCTTTAAGATTCTCTTCGCGATTTTGGAAAGTTAAGCTAAACGCCATATTTTTCGGCTTTTCAACAGCGTCCTCCGCCTTAGGCTCATAAATATCAAAAAGGTTTACGCCCGTCAATAACTTACGTGCTTTCGTCTCACCTTTCATCACATCAACAAGCTTTTGAGCAGAAATTTCCACCGGCACCACTAAGGCGAGATCTCGCCGCGATGAGGGGAAACGGGAGAGCTCCGTAAAAGAAGGGGTCTCCGATTGAGATAAAGCATCAAAATTGAGCTCAAAAACAAAAATATCGCGATTAAGATCAAGGGCCTTAGAAACTGTGGGGTGTAATTTCCCTAAGTATCCAACCTTTTCACCTGAAGGCGCGTAAATCTCTGCGCTCTGCCCTGGGTGTAGAATCTCTCGCTCTGAAGGCTCAAAACGGAATCCTTTTAAACCTGTACGATTTAAGAGCGCTTCCACATCCCCTTTAAGATCAAAGAAATCCACATTTCGTGCAGGAACCCCCCACTGCGGCTCTGCTACTGTTCCGCAAATAGCCCCTGCTAAATGGAGCTCTTGGCGAAGATCTTGCAAAGTTCCACGATAGGTACGTCCCGACTCGAAGAAGCGTAAACGCGTCTGTTGACGTTTTAAGTTATGCTCCATCGCCCCTAATACTCCAGGTAATAGGGTTGTTCTCATCACTGAAAGATCGCTTGAGATTGGATTTTTAAGCGCAATAGGCTCTACTTCAGGATCTAAAATCGCTTGCCATTCTGGGCTTACAAAGCTCATTTCCAGAACTTCATTATAACCGCGGCTAGCTAGAAGCTTTTTAAAATCATTTAAAGGCACAGAGGATTCTGGCACTTTCGGCATACGCATCTGCGCCCGCGTCTCAAACGAAACAGGAACCTCATTATAACCATTGATGCGCACCACCTCTTCGATCAGATCTTCTTCGATCTGCAAATCAAAACGGTAGCTAGGAGATTCAAAGAGAAGAGCCTCATCATTTGTTTCGACCACTTTGCCGATTCTCTCTAAATAGCCTTTGACCTCCTCTTTAGTGAACGTTTGCCCCACAATCTGATTAATACGCGCAAAACGGACCTGAATAGGGTCACGCTTAGGAAGCTTCTCTAAAACCTCTGCCCGTGTAATAGGTCCAGCCTTTCCACCGGCAAGTCTAATAAAGAGTTCCGTTGCATATTCAAGCGCAAATTCAGGAAGATTAAAATCCACACCACGCTCATAACGGTGAGAAGCGTCGGTATGCAAACCATAATTTCGCGCCCGACCTGCAATTGTCACCGGATTGAACCAAGCAGATTCGAGGAAAATAGAGCTCGTCTCATCACCACAAGCGCTCTCTTCTCCCCCCATAATTCCGGCTAGAGCAAGCACTTTACTCTCATCCGCAATCACTAAGGTATCCTCTTTAAGCTCTGCCTTCTCTTCATTAATCAGAGCTAACTTCTCCCCCGCTTTCGCTCGGCGCACAGAAAGATCGCCATCGATCTTCGCAAGATCAAAAGCGTGCATCGGCTGACCATACTCAAGAAGAATATAGTTTGTGATATCCACTAAAATTCCATGGGGACGAATACCACTGCGGCGAAGACGCTCACTCATCCAGAGAGGAGTTTCCGCTTTAGGATTAAGGTTTTCGATCACACGCCCTAAATAACGGGGGCAATCTTCACCATTTTCAATGGTAATTTTACGAGCTGTATCCACCTCAACAGGTTGTGGCTTTTGTTCTCGCACGGCGATGGTTTGATCCGTAATCGCAGCTAAATCACGCGCAACGCCCACAACACTTAAGCAATCGCCTCGATTAGGCGTTAGATCAATCTCTAAAACCGTATCATCGAGATCATAAAGCTCACGAAAATCGGCACCTACCTCAAACTGATTATCAAGAATCATTAAGCCCGAGGCATCCTCATTAATTCCAAGCTCTTTTGCCGAGCAGAGCATCCCCGACGAAGGCACACCCCGCAACTTAGCATCTTTAATCTTAAAATTACCCGGCAGAACAGCCCCTACAAGCGCGGTGGGAACTTTAGTCCCCACTTCAGCATTAGGTGCCCCACAAACGATCTGAAGCAGCTCATCTCTGCCCACATCAACCTTTGCAACACGAAGACGATCTGCATCTGGGTGTGGGGTCAATTCAACAATCTCCCCTACCACCACATTATTAAATTCTGGTGCAGCTTTCTCTTCTGCCTCTACCTCGAGGCCCGCCATCGTTAAACGTGCCGCTAAATCAGAGGGAATATTTTCAACCCACTCTTTTAACCAAGAAACTGAAATTTTCATAATATCTACTTTAAAGAGGTTATTTATCTAAATTGTGAGAGGAAGTTCATATCATTTTGATAGAAGAGACGAAGGTCATTCACGCCATAACGAAGCATCGCTAAACGCTCGATTCCCATACCAAAGGCATAACCTTGGAACTCTTCTGGATCAATATTTACAGCTTTAAAGACATTAGGATGAATCATCCCGCAGCCAAGAACTTCGAGCCAGCCGGTATTTTGGCAAACACGGCAACCATCGCCATCACAAATAACACACTCAATATCCACCTCTGCCGAAGGCTCGGTGAAAGGGAAAAATGAAGGTCTAAAGCGAAGCTTAAGATCACGCTCAAAAAACTTCTGCATAAACTCCGTTAAGATCCCCTTAAGGCTAGCAAAAGTAACATCTTTATTAACCACTAAACCCTCAACCTGATGGAACATCGGACTATGAGTCACATCAGAATCACAACGATAAACCCGGCCATAGCCGATCATCTGAATCGGGGGCTTTTGCTCCTCCATCACATGAATCTGAGTATTTGACGTATGTGTGCGAAGCAACATATGATCATCAAAATAGAAGGTATCAAACATCGCTCGCGCAGGATGGTGCTCGGGGATATTCAGTGCTTCAAAGTTATAAAAGTCACTCTCAATCTCAGGGCCTTCCACAATATCAAAACCCACAGAGGCGAAAAACTCATGAATACGCATAAGTGTGCGAGTAATGGGGTGTAGTGTCCCAACTTCTGCATCTCGCCCTGGCTGCGTCACATCAACAGTCTCCGCCATCAGTTTTGCGTGGAGCTCAGCCGCTTCTAGCGCCTGCTTTTTCTCCTCTAAGCGCTGCATCACTTCTGTACGAACCTTATTAATTGCAGCTCCCTGGGATTTTCTCTCCTCCGGCGGCAATTTACCTAAACCCGCCATAAGAGCGCTAATTTCACCTTTACGACCAAAATAGGTCACGCGGATCTCTTCAATGGACTGCAAATTATCTGCCTGGTGAATCTCTCCGAGAGCAGTCTCAAGAATTTTTTCTAGACTCATTCATCTACCTATTATTCTGATTGTCATTTTCTACAAATAAAAAAGGGAAAAGAAGCCGCGCTAGCCACTTTTCCCTTTCTGTTCTTTAATCTCTAAGAGATTTTACGCTAAAGCTGATTTAGCTTGCTCAGCTAATGCTCCAAAAGCATCAATATCATGAACAGCCATATCTGCTAGCACTTTACGGTCGATCTCAATATTTGCTTTCTTTAAGCCATTGATGAAACGGCTGTATGAGAGACCAAATTCACGCGCTGCAGCATTGATACGTACAATCCAAAGAGAACGGAAATCTCTTTTGCGCTGACGGCGGTCACGGTATGCATATTGCCCCGCTTTATAAACCGCTTGGTTCGCTACAGTTACCGAGCGCGAACGTGCGCCATAATAACCTTTTGCCTTTTTTAAGATCTTTTTGTGACGTGCTTTTGTAATCGTCCCACGTTTAACTCTTGCCATAATTCATTTCTCCTAGATATTTATGCGTAAGGCAACATTTGTTGTACTGACTTATGATCTGCTTTTGAGATCACGGCCTCTTTACGGAGATGTCTCTTACGTTTTGTAGATTTCTTAGTAAGAATATGACTACGGTGAGAAGAGTGACGTTTAAAGCTCCCACTTGCATTTTTGCGGAAACGCTTTTTAGCACCACTATTTGTTTTTAATTTTGGCATTTTAATCCACTCGCATTTAACAATATTAATAAAATATGTGTAGAGCTACCATTAATCTAAGAAGATTTAACGGGGGCTAATACCATGATCATTTGGCGACCTTCCAATTTTGGACGTTGCTCAACGACACCGTATTCCCGTAGATCCTCTTCAACACGCATGAGTAAGTCTCTACCTAAATCTTGGTGAGCCATTTCACGACCTCTAAAACGCATCGTAACTTTGGCTTTATCACCATCTTTTAGGAAACGTATCAGGTTGCGTAGTTTTACCTGATAATCCCCTTCATCCGTCGCAGGACGGAATTTTACTTCTTTTACTTGAGTCTGTTTCTGTTTCTTACGTGCCTCATCCGCCCGTTTTTGCTGCTCATAACGGAATTTACCGTAATTCATGATGCGGCATACAGGGGGCTTAGCATTTGGGGAAACCTCAACCAAATCAAGCTCGGCATTATAAGCTAAATCTAAAGCCTCATCAAGCGAAACAATACCTTTTTGCTCCCCATCTTCAGAAATGAGGCGGACCTCTTTAACAGAAATCTGTTCGTTGATGCGGTGTTCGTATTGATTACTAATAGCTTGTCTCTCCTATAGTTAAATTTGCTCTAAATATATTTGATCGATGAACGATCGAAAATTAAATTTTGCAGTTATCAAACTGTAGCACTTATTGATCGTTTTAGTGAACTACAGCTCTTTCTTAATTAATTCGATAAATTGACTGAGCTCCATTGTGCTAAGGTCCTGCCCTTCACGGGTTCTTACAGCCACTAAGCCCATCTCCATCTCCCGGCGTCCAACTACTAAAATGTAGGGGATACGAGAGATTGTTGCTTCCCGGATCTTATAGCCAATCTTCTCATTTCTAAGATCTGTCTTCGCTCTTATATTATGTTTTTTCAGCTCTTTTGCAACTTTTTCAGCATATTCCTGCTGCCCATCGGTAATGGTTAAAACTGTTACCTGCTCGGGGGCTAACCAAGTAGGCATTGATCCTGCGTGATGTTCGATCAAAATCCCGATAAATCGCTCAAACGATCCTAAGATTGCTCGGTGCAACATCACTGGCATCTTACGCGTATTATCTTCATCCACAAAGGTTGCACCTAATCGTTCAGGAAGAACAAAATCTAGCTGAATCGTCCCCACCTGCCACGAGCGGCCAATAGCATCTTTAATATGATACTCAACCTTAGGACCATAAAACGCCCCTTCACCCTCAAGCTCTTCCCAAGTAATACCGGCTGAGTTAAGAGCCGTCCGTAAGCCTGACTCTGCCCTATCCCAAACCCAATCTTCTCCCGCTCTCTGCTCTGGGCGAAGAGAGAGTTTAATTTCAATATTATCGAAACCAAAGTCTTTATAAACGCTCATAGCAAAGTTATGGAAACGTTCTACTTCATCGACGATCTGGTCATCTCGGCAGAAGATATGCGCATCATCTTGCACAAATCCACGGACTCGCATTAATCCATGTAGCGCCCCTGAAGGCTCATTCCTATGGCATGATCCAAATTCTGCTAAGCGCATAGGCAAATCACGATAAGAATGAAGTCCGTGATTAAATACCTCAATATGACAAGGACAGTTCATCGGCTTCACTGCATAATCACGATTTTCCGATGAAGTGGTAAACATATTCTCTTTGTAGTTATCCCAATGCCCTGAGCGCTCCCAAAGAGTACGATCCATCACCAAAGGTGTACGAATCTCTTGATACCCCTCCTCTTTTTGGCGTCGACGCATATATTGCTCAATCACCTGCCAAATAGCCCATCCTTTAGGATGCCAGAAGACCATTCCTGGCGCTTCTTCTTGCAGATGGAAAAGATTTTGCACACGTCCAATCCGGCGGTGATCACGCTTCTCGGCCTCTTTTACTCGCTCTAAATGTTCATCAAGCTCTTTTTGCGTAGGAAATGCCACCGCATAGATACGGGTAAGCATCTTATTATTAGAGTCCCCACGCCAATAAGCTCCAGCAATATTGGTTAACGAAAAAGCCAACTTTCCACGATTAACATTGGGAAGATGAGGACCTAAGCATAAGTCCATAAAGATATCTTCCCCATTATTCCCCTGGCGATAGAGCGAAATCTCTTTCTGCTCTGCAGGGGCACGCTCAATAATATCCGCCTTATAGATCTCCCCTTTCTTTAGAAAGTAGTCGATCGCCTCTTGCCGGGGCCACATCTCTCGAGTGACTTCAAGATCTTCTTTTAAGATCTCCCGCATACGTGCATCAATGGCTGGAAGATCCTCAGGCACAATGGGCTCTTCAAAATCCACATCATAATAGAAACCATGCTCAATAGTCGGTCCGATAGCGAGCTTTGCATTAGGGTAGAGATCTTTTACTGCACGAGCTAAAACTTGCGCCGCTAAAGTATGCCGCGCAATATCGAGGCCCTCTTCATCCCGGGTAGTTAACACACGAAACTCAACATCTTCGGTAATCGTAAAGCTAAGATCTTTCTGCTCTCCATTTACGATAATACCCACAGCCGCTTTTGCTAAACCTGGGCCAATACTATTGACGACATCAAATCCCGTTACCGCGCTTTCATATTCACGCGTGCTACCATCTGGCAATGTAATAATGGGCATCGAACTTACCACTCCTTATCTCTACATGCATTCACGTTAAAAGTCGTTATTATAAACCATCTCAGCAGAAAATATATAGATTAATCTATGCAAGGAATAGAGCCTTTTATTTTATCCCGCGCTTTATCTTAAGCACCTCCTATCTCTCTTCTAAAATAGAGGGTAACTTTAGCTTTTCTTGATCTAAGCAAACTTCTTTCGCTCTTCTACTACATATTTATTTAAAATTATATTAGAATAGTGAAATCTTTTACTTTACAGTTATTTTAATTTAGCCACTTAAGCTGAGCTAAGGCCCGATTAGTTAGATGGGCGCTCACCTTAAGGGACTTATTATTTAATTATTAGCTAGGTTATACAGAGCCTTCTGCTTCGTGTAACCTACAACAGATAAACAACCCATTTTTAGGAGAGTAAACTGCTGTGCGTTTTAATTATAAAGCTTTAATTGGCCTTGGCTTAACTCTTATGCTTACAAATGCTCACGCAAATGAGATTGTTCCCGATATTGAAGCGGGCAAAAAACTTGCTGAGACCTGTGTATCTTGTCACGGTGAAGCAGGCGTAAGCACAAATGATCTCTATCCAAAACTTGCGGGCCAGCATGAAAAATATATCCGCACTCAACTTTATGAGTTCAAACGCTCATATAGCAATCCAGATGAGGGCTTACGTTTTGATGCCGAGATGAGCGTTGAGGCAGATAAACTTTCTGAGCAAGATATTGCAGATTTAGCGGCTTACTTCTCTCAACAAGAGATCGATTATGCTGTTGCAGATGAAAAACTAGCGATCCGTGGTGAGCAGATCTATCGTGGTGGTGATATTGAGCGTAATATCCCTGCTTGTGCTGCCTGCCATAGCCCTACTGGCTTAGGGAATGCCCCTGCAAACTATCCGCAATTAGCAGGACAACACGCTTACTACACTGAAAAACAGCTTAACCGCTTTAAAACAGGTGAGCGTAGCAATGACCCTGCACGTATGATGCGCGATATTGCAGAGCGCCTCTCAGATGAAGAGATTAAAGCAGTATCTTCATATATCCAAGGTTTACAACCGTAATAAATAGATAGCACGCTGACTGCTCTTCTGCTATTTTTAGCAGAGAAGTAGTCAGCTTTTTTATTTCTAAAAAACGGAGAAAATATTTTATGCTTACACGCCTTACCAAAAAAATGGCCACTCTTGGGCTCATAGCCGCAACCGCTTTCGGCTCTGCTTTTGCAGCTGGCAATTATTATAATGAACTGCCTGAGCGTGTCTCCCCCATTTCAGGTGACGACAATGTTATCGAAGTGATCGAGGTATTCTCTTACGCCTGCCCTGCTTGTAATGATTTTGAGCCCTATTTCCATCAGTGGGATGAAGCCACTAAATCTGATGAAAGCATCAAAACCCTGCGTCTTGCCGCTTCGGGCAATGGTTTATGGGAACTCTATGCAAAAACTTTTTATGCACTAGAAGCAATGAATGCGCTAGATAAAGGTCACCAAGCTTTTTTTGATGCCATTCACAAAGATCGTAAGCGTTTTATCAATGAAAAACAGATCGCAAAATTTATGGGCAGCATCGGAATTGATGAAGAGCGCTTCTTAAAAGCCTGGAATTCCTTCTCTGCGAAAAGCTCATTTAATAGAGCGAATACGCTCTTAATGGAACAATATCGTATCCCTTACACACCCGTTGTAATTGTGGATGGGCGCTATACGGTTGATGCTCAATCGGCTCAAGCTCGTCCAGAAGCGGTCTCTCCTTATGAGAAGATCATGCTGACCGTTGATGAGTTAATCCACACCATTAAAGCAGAACGCAATCTCTCTGATAATATTGATGAAGATACGAATCTGCCCGAAGAATCCGCTCAAGCAGAAGCTGAAGAAAAACAAAAAACTCAAGAAGAGCAGAACTAATTCTCCTCTTCATCTATGATTAAAAGGGCTCAAGTGTAGCCCTTTTTTATTAATTGTTAAGGAAATTTGCCTATGGCCCATTCGCTCTTTTTCGAACCTAAGATTGACCCTATTATCTTTGAGATTGGTCCCCTTGCGCTACGCTGGTATGCCTTAATGTATCTCGTTGCGCTTGGGCTTGCTGTGCTCTTAGGAAGTTATCGCGCTAAAAAACCTAACTCAGGCTGGACGCCAGCGCAAGTCAGCGACATGGCTTTTTACCTCTTTTTAGGAGCCATTTTAGGGGGACGGATCGGTTACACCCTTTTTTATGATTTTGGAACCTTTATCCATAATCCCCTCTCCATTATTGGCTGGACAGGCAATAGCATTGAATGGGCGGGAATGAGCTTTCATGGAGGCTTGATCGGGGTTCTTGTTGCGAGCTTCTTCTTAGCAAAATCATATCAAAAGACTTTCTGGGAATTTACCGACTTCATCGCCCCTCTTATTCCTCTTGGCCTCTTTTTTGGTCGGCTCGGGAATTTCATCAATGGTGAGTTATGGGGAAAACCGACCGATCAGAGTTGGGGCTTCCTCTTCGAATTTGATCGCCTTGAACTCTACCGACATCCATCTCAACTCTATGAGGCATTTACAGAAGGCTTACTCCTCTTTATAATTTTATGGGTCTTCACCGCTAAGCCCCGTCCCCGCGCGGCAGCATCGGGTATCTTTCTTTTAGGGTATGGTGGCTTTCGTTTTATTGTAGAATTTTTCCGCGAACCTGATGCCCATATTGGTTATCTTGCAGGCAACTGGCTAACGCAAGGCATGTTACTCTGTATCCCGATGATTCTTATTGGCGGATATCTCCTTATTCGTTCATATCAAAAACAGTCATAAATCAGTCGAGGCTTTTATGAAACAGTATCTTGATTTAATGCGCAAAGTTCGTACCGAAGGCACTTATAAAGATGACCGTACCGGCACAGGGACTTACTCTATTTTTGGCCATCAGATGCGCTTTAACTTACAGGAAGGTTTTCCTCTTGTGACCACTAAACGCCTACATTTGCGTTCTATTATTCATGAGCTTCTCTGGTTTTTAAGTGGCGATACCAATATTCGCTACCTGCAGGATAATGGGGTAAGGATCTGGAATGAATGGGCCGATGAAGAGGGCAACCTCGGTCCTGTTTATGGTAGCCAATGGCGAAGCTGGCCAAAGGCGGATGGCGAGACTGTCGATCAGATTAGCAACCTTATTCATGATATTAAAACAAACCCCGATTCCCGCCGTTTACTCGTAAGCGCTTGGAATGTTGGGGAGCTTGAGAATATGGCGCTCCCGCCCTGCCATCTTCTCTTTCAATTTTATGTTGCAGATGGAAAGCTCTCCTGCCAACTCTATCAACGCTCAGCAGATATCTTTCTTGGTGTACCCTTTAATATTGCAAGCTATTCGCTTTTAACCCATATGATTGCACAAGTTTGCGATTTGGAAGTGGGCGATTTTATCTGGACGGGGGGAGATTGCCACCTCTATAGCAATCACTTAGAACAGACAGATCTTCAACTTTCTCGAGAGCCTAAAGCACTCCCGCAATTAGTTATTCATAATCCCACTAAAGATATTTTTGATTTTAAATATGAGGATTTTGAGATCAAAAATTATGAGCATCACCCCACCATTCGGGCTGAGGTTGCAGTATAACTTATGAGCCGAGAGAATGATTCCCGCGTCTATGCCTATACCGATGGCGCATGTAGCGGCAACCCCGGGCCTGGAGGCTGGGGCGTTGTACTCTATTACAAAGAGCATCAAAAAACACTTTCGGGATTTGAGCCCGACACGACCAACAATCGAATGGAGCTCACCGCCGCAATTAAAGCGTTACAAGCGCTAAAACGCCCTTGTGATGTTGTCTTAATTACAGATTCCCGCTACGTTCAGCAGGGGATCTTAAATTGGCTAGATGGCTGGATTCGGCGAGACTGGAAAACAGCCAACAATAAGCCAGTGCAAAATCAAGATTTATGGCGGCTTCTCCTAATTGAGAGGGAGCGGCACCACTCCATTGATTGGCGCTGGGTTAAAGGGCACTCAGGACATCCCGATAATGAGCTAGCTGATACATTAGCAACCACCGCAATTGAAGAGAATAGAGAGAAATAATCGATGAGTAGACAGATTGTTCTTGACACCGAAACCACCGGTTTTGATCATCGTAAAGGGGATCGGATTGTTGAGATCGGATGCATTGAGATTCTTGACCGCACCATTACCGATAATCACTTTCACGTCTATATTAATCCTGAGCGGGATATGCCCCCAGGCGCCTTTGAGGTTCACGGGTTGAGCGAAGAGTTTTTAAGCGATAAGCCCGTATTTGCCGAAATTGGGCAGAGCTTTGTTGATTATGTAGATGGTGCTGAACTGATTATTCATAATGCCCCTTTCGATATCGGCTTTTTAAACTTTGAATTAACCCGCATGGGTTTAGAGCCAATCGATAAGCGTTCATCGGTGATTGATACTCTTCAAATGGCTCGAGAGATGTACCCTTCTCAGCGCAATACCCTTGATGCGCTCTGTAGCCGCCTTGGGGTTGATAACTCAAACCGCACCCTGCATGGCGCACTACTCGACTCCGAACTGCTCGCCCAGGTCTACCTTAATATGACAGGAGGGCAAGAATCACTCTTTGGCCTAGAAGAGAGTACGCCCTCTATGGAACAGAGTTTTCAACCTTTCGGAGCGCCACAATCTGCATCATCGAATCATTTTATAAACGAAGCCGCTTCCGCTTCTCTAGTAGAGAATGTAGAGCCTGAAGCAGCCATAATGCAAAGAAGAATCATCCGTGCAAATAGTGATGAACTTAAGGCACACGAAGCTTTTATGGCTCAATTTCAGCAAAAAGATTAATCAAATTATCCTCTTGCATCCACAAATTATAAAATAACTTATCTCTTTAACTTAATATTGATCGAATAAAAAAGCCCCACAGTTTATTCCACTGTAGGGCTTTTTTAAGATCGTTATTCAATCTCTAACTATTCAAGCTTATGCTTAAAAGTTAAGCTCCTGCTCCGATACTAAGAGCATTTTTAAAGTATCTCGAGAAGCAGAAAGATTGGGATTATAAAACTTCAACTGTTCCTGATCGATCTCAAGCTCATTAATGACACTCACTAAGTTCTTCCCATCATTCGCCTTTAAAAGAATCAGTTTTGGGATCGCCGTAGTGGGTCGTTTAAAACGGGATTCATTTAATGCCATTTTCGAAAGCGCTAACACTTTAGGCACATATTCCATAGTTACCTGAGGTAACTGCAAGCTCCAATAATCGGTAGGCTTACCTTTACTTCTATTGCGCTTAATACTATTGAGCACCCGCCCTTCCCCCGCATTATATGCAGCTAAGGTTAATAGCCAATCGCCTTTAAACATATTATTGAGATACTCAAGATAATCGAGCGCTCCTTCTGTAGCCGAAGCTACATTCAGACGACCATCCACCTGCTTATTAACCGGCACTCCAAAACTACGGGCTGTTGGCGCACCTAATTGCCAAAGCCCAATATGCAGCCCTCGATTCCCCGCATTTGGGCGATAGCTACTCTCCACCAGCGGGACAAAAGCAAGCTCAAGCGGCATATTTCGTGCTTCTAACTCAGAAACAATATAATTAAATATGGCCAGTCGCTGAGAATCTAAATGACTAAAAATTACGGAGTTATTTTTACGATATTTACGAATTCTTGCTTCTACACGCTGATGATTCTCATCTTGTAGTGCCATACCATCCGCCAACTTATCCGCTAAAAGAGGGGCTTGTTCAACCTTCTTTTGCGTATTTTTGGGGGTCGTTTCCGGTAAGTTATTCGCTGCCACAGGGGAAAATAGGCTGACACTTAAGAGAAGTGCTGCTCCTACCATCCCTGAGGTAAATCTATATTGTCTACTCTGCATTTTATCGATCTTTAAAACCAACAAGGAGAAAATTATACAACATAATTTTGAAATTGCGTAAGATCTTTACACCTAACACACTCTATAAACATAAACCCTCCCCTGTCTAAAACTTTAAGCTCTAAATAGCAGGAGAACTCTTATTGAGCTAAGGAATTGAAAATAGAGTGAAAATAAATCAATAAACGTGAGGCATATCATGATCTATATTTAGTCACTAGACACTCCCCTAATAATTAGGCATTATCCCCCCATATGAGTTAAAATAACGTTCAATATGAGTAATGAAAATAATAATGAAATCCTTCTACTAAATGGGGTAAACCTAAATCTTTTAGGAATGCGCGAGCCTGAAATCTATGGTTCGACCACCCTGCCAATGTTAGAAGCTAAACTCAAAGAACAATCTCTTCAACTCGGGGTTACGCTCACTACATTACAGAGCAATCGCGAGTATGAACTGGTTGATGCGATTCATGACGCAAAAAAACGAAATGTTGCGGGAATCATCATCAATCCCGGCGCATTTACCCACACGAGCATTGCCCTTCGCGATGCTTTTTTAGGGGTCGATATTCCGTTTGTTGAAATACATATCTCCAATATTTATCAGCGTGAAAACTTTCGCCATACCTCCTACCTCTCAGACATCGCTCAAGGGGTGGTTATTGGATGTGGACTCTACGGCTATGAGCTCGCGCTCTTAAATATGGTAAATATTATTCGTGGTTAACGTATAATTAGAGAATTAATCATAAAACAGACACACCCTATACATTTTTTAGACGTAGGAGCTATTAATTAATGGATATTAAAAAAATTGAAAAGCTCGTTGAACTCATCGACGATTCAACGATTGCCGAAATTGAGATTACCGATGGTGAGGAATCTCTTCGCATTAGCCGCATGCCTAAAGAGGGCTTTGCGATTCAACAGAGCATGCCAATGATGCAACAGATGCCCCAAATGCAGATGCAAGCACCTCAAGCTCCCGCAGCTGAAGCAGCAGCACCTGCAGCAGACTCTGTGGATGCGCTTCCCGAAGGAAAAGTGATCCGCTCACCCATGGTAGGCACCTTCTACCGCGCGGCGTCTCCTACTTCTGATCCCTTTGTAGAAGTGGGTCAAAGCATCAACGCTGGCGATACGATCTGTATTGTTGAAGCGATGAAGATGTTTAACCAGATCGAGTCAGAACTTTCAGGTAAAGTTGCGAAGATTCTTGTTGAAAACGGTGAACCTGTAGAGTTTGATCAGCCGCTTATCGTCCTTGAATAAGGAGGATTGCGAGATGTTAGATAAAGTATTAATTGCGAATCGCGGCGAAATTGCGCTTCGTATTCTTAGAGCTTGTAAAGAGCTCGGTATCAAAACCGTAGCCGTTCACTCTACAGGGGATAAAGACCTTAAGCATGTGCGTTTAGCAGATGAGTCTGTCTGTATTGGTCCTTCTGCCCCAGCACAGAGCTATCTCAATATCCCGAGCATTATCTCTGCTGCAGAGTTAACGGATTCTCAAGCGATTCACCCCGGTTATGGATTTCTCGCGGAAAATGCGGACTTTGCGGACCAAGTTGAATCTTCAGGCTTTATCTTTGTAGGCCCTAAGGCAGAGACTATTCGCATTATGGGCGATAAAGTATCGGCAAAGAAAGCGATGCTCGAAGCGGGTGTTCCTTGTGTTCCCGGTTCAGAAGATGCCCTTGGCGATGATGATGCTGAAAATATCCGTCTTGCAGCGGAGATCGGTTATCCCGTAATCGTTAAAGCGTCCGGCGGTGGCGGTGGTCGAGGGATGCGTGTTGTTGAATCTGAAAAGGATCTTATTCGCGCCATTCAGCTTACAAAAACCGAAGCTTTAGCGGCCTTTGGTAACCCCGAAGTCTATATGGAGCGCTATTTAGAAAAGCCTCGTCATATCGAAATTCAGGTCTTAGCGGATGGGCAAGGTAATGCAATTCACTTAGGGGAGCGGGATTGCTCTTTACAGCGTCGTCACCAAAAAGTACTCGAAGAAGCCACTGCTCCCGGTATTACCCATGAAGAGCGTATGCGCATTGGGGAAGCTTGTGTGAATGCGTGTAAACGCATCAATTATCGGGGTGCTGGAACATTTGAGTTCCTCTATGAAAATGGTGAATTCTTCTTTATTGAGATGAACACCCGTATTCAGGTTGAACACCCTATTACAGAGATGTTAACAGGGGTTGACTTAGTTCGGGAACAGCTCAAAATTGCAAGCGGCCAGCCTCTTTCCATTAAACAGGAAGATATCGTCTTTGAAGGGCATGCCATTGAGTGCCGTATTAATGCCGAAGATGCGGAGACCTTTATCCCATCCCCTGGCTTAATTACCACGTATCATCCCCCGGGCGGCCCTGGTATTCGAATCGATACCCATATCTATGCGGGATATTCCGTACCCCCATTTTATGACTCCATGATCGCGAAGATCATCTCTTACGGCCCGACCCGAGAGATGGCGATTGCGCGCCTTAAAAATGCGCTCCATGAGTTAGTCATTGAAGGGATCAAAACGAATACCGACCTTCATTTACGGATTTTAAATGATCCTGGCTTCTTAAAAGGTGGCGTAGATATTCATCACCTTGAGAATATGCTTAAAAATGCACGAAATGATCAATAACCGATCGTTTCCATAAGCTATAAAATAAATCACAAAAAACTCCGAAGCATCATTGTTTCGGAGTTTTTTTATCTCTCTTTTTCAAAATCCTCTATCTACCTCATCGATAGCTCGATCCTCTACCCTTTAACTAACAATCTCCTCTTTCATCATCTCAATATGTTTATCCTCACTATTTAGGCAGGGGATAAAATAGTAGTTTTCGCCCCCCGATTTAAGAAAAAGCTCATAATTTTCATCCGCCATCTCTTCAAGCGTCTCTAAACAATCGGCACTAAATCCTGGGCAAAATACGGCGATATCTTTCACCCCTTTACTCGGAGCTGTTTCAAAAAACTCAGCTGCATACGGTTGTAGCCACTCCTCCTTTCCAAAACGAGATTGAAAGACGGTAACAAACCTCTCTTTAGGCTCTCCCATCGCTTCTGCGATCAATTGGGTCGTCTCCATACACTGATCATAATAAGGATCACCATCGATATAGGTCTGTTTAGGCATACCGTGATAAGAGAAGACATAACGATCCAGCTTCTTACCCGCCGTTACCCTCTTAATCTGCTCTGCACATGCTTCAATAAAGAGAGGATTTTGATAGTACGCCCCTAAAACACGTAACGCCGGGAAATAACGTCTATGTTTTAAAACCTCTCCCACCTTATCCATCACCGAAGCTGTGGTTGCCGCCGAATATTGCGGATAGAGGGGGAAGATGACAATCTCATCTACAGATTTTGCAATCATCTCATCGATAGCACTTTCTAGAGAGGGATTACCATAACGCATAGCGATATTTACACAATAATTATCCGGCAACTTCGCTTCAAGTAACATCGCCTGATCTTCCGTGATAGCTAAAAGTGGCGATCCCCGCTCTCCCCAAATTGTTTGGTACTTTTCTGCCGATTTTTGGGGGCGAGTATTAAGAATAATCCCATATAAAATGGGATACCACTTCCATTTAGGTAACTCAATCACTCTAGGATCACTTAAAAACTCAGCCAGATAGCGTCTTAATGAGTCTCTATCTGGAGCATCGGGCGTGCCAAGATTCGTTAAGATAACGCCAATCTTTTTACGTTTCATACATTTCCTTATCTAAATAAAAAGGGCTATATCCTAAAATATAGCCCTCCATCTTATTTGCTCACGAACCGTAGCTCGCTATAAAAACAGATTAACCTAAAAGGCTTTTTACAGCATCTGCTTCTTCGCGAAGCTCTTTTTCGGTAGCATCCATTTTTGCTTGTGAGTATTCGTCGATCTCTAAACCTTGAACAATCTCAAAATCACCATCTTTACAGATACATGGGAAAGAATAGATGATGCCTTCCTCAACCCCATAAGAACCATCTGCAGGAACAGCCATACTGACCCAATCCCCTTCTGGAGTACCTAATGCCCAAGTACGCATATGGTCGATGGCTGAAGAGGCTGCAGAAGCTGCTGATGAAGCCCCTCGAGCTGCAATAATGGCTGCCCCACGCTGCTGAACTTGTGGAATATACTCATTTTCATACCAATCACGATCCACCATTTCAAGCGCTGGCTTACCATTGATTGTAGTTTTTGAAAGATCAGGATATTGCGTAGATGAGTGGTTACCCCAGATCGTTAACTTTTTAATATCGTTAACGTGTGTGCCTGTCTTTTCTGCAAGAAGACTTAAGCCACGGTTATGGTCAAGACGTGTCATTGCGTGGAAGTTTCTTGGGTTAAGATCAGGGGCATTTTTCATCGCAATCAATGCGTTGGTATTTGCCGGGTTTCCAACTACAAGCACCTTAACATCTTTGCTTGCATAATCATTAAGCGCTTTACCCTGTGGCCCAAAGATCGCACCATTGGCTTCTAAAAGATCTTTACGCTCCATACCAGGACCACGAGGACGAGCACCTACAAGCATGGCATAATCTGTATCCTTAAAAGCAACGCTTAAATCATCCGTTGCGATCACATCTTGCACTAATGGGAAGGCACAGTCATTGATCTCCATCACCACCCCTTTAAGGGCTTCTAACGCGGGGGTGATTTCAAGTAACTGAAGGATTACAGGTTGATCTGGCCCTAGCATATCGCCCGCAGCAATTCTAAAGGCCATGGCGTAACCAATGTTACCCGCAGCACCGGTAATCGTAACTCTTACTGGCTTTTTCATTCGTAAATTCTCCTCTTGGAATTTTTAAATTAAACAAAATGTAGTGAATATGTAATTTTCCATTATACGCCATAAAAGAGAAATGTCTTCAGGCAAAATCACCTTTTTAAGTCCTCTTTACTCCTCTTTTTTAGAGCAAGAGGAATCACTACCTTAACGCAATTTGATCGAAGCTAAGCCAATAAGTACTAAAATTACGGTAAAAATCCAGAATCGGACAATAACCCGCGGCTCAGGCCAACCTTTTAATTCAAAGTGATGGTGAATGGGAGCCATTCTAAAGACCCGTTTTCCGCGCAGTTTGAAAGATCCTACCTGAATAAAGATCGACAACGTCTCCACTACAAAAAGGCCACCCATAATGAAAAATACGAGCTCTTGTCGGACTAATACCGAGATCACCCCTAAAACGCCCCCAAGAGAAAGCGCACCGACATCCCCCATAAAGACCATGGCGGGATAGGTGTTAAACCATAAAAATCCTAAACCTGCCCCCACAATAGCCGCACAGATAATCAGTAACTCTCCTGAACCTTCTACATAAGGCAGACTTAAATATTCAGAATAGATCACATTTCCTGTGATATATGCAAAAACCGCTAGCGCCCCTGCGATCATAATCGTAGGCATAATGGCTAAACCGTCTAAACCATCGGTAATATTAACCGCATTACTCGCCCCGACAATAACGCAATAGACAAAGGGAATAAAAAGAATTCCTAATGGAATCGAAAGATTTTTAAAATAGGGGATAAGAAGCGCTGTTTCCGCTTCTGTTGTGGCCGTCATATAGATCGCAATAGAAGCGATAATACCGGCTAAACTTAAGTAACCATACTTCTCTTTCGCCGTTAAACCGAGCGATCGCTTCCGCACCACTTTTCGGTAATCATCTAAAAAGCCTACCGCACCAAAAGAGAGAAGTACAAAGAGCACAATCCAGACATCAAAATTGGTGAGGTCTGCCCATAAGAGGGTGGAGACTAAAATCCCGATAATAATCAAAATCCCCCCCATCGTCGGCGTGCCCTGTTTGGAAAGGTGGGTTTGAGGCCCATCATCCCGTACAAACTGGCCAATCTGCTGATCTTGCAATAAGCGTATAAATGCCGGGCCTAAGCCAATTCCCACAACAAGCGCCGTTAACGCCGACATAATTCCCCGCATGGTAATATATTGAAAAACCCGTAGTGGAGACCAAGACTCCGCCAAATGAGCCAATAGTGCGTAAAGCATAGGTATCTAATCCTTTATCTATCTTATTTTTGAGAGGTCAATTGTTGAATAAAAAATTGCATATTCATGCTATTCGATCCTTTCACCAGAATCGTCAGCATGGTGGGACTTTGGTGCTCCTCTATCCCGACTGTTAACTCTTTTAGAAGGGCCTCGTGGGAGGTGTAATGAGAAGCCCCCTCCCCAAAACTCTCAGCAGCATGAAGAGCCAGCTCTCCTAACGCAAATAATCGTGCAAAGCCCGCCTCTTTAGCATATTTTCCGCTTGCCTGATGAATCGCGACCTCATCTTTCCCAAGTTCACGCATATCTCCGAGCACTAACCAGCGCTCTCCTTCATTAAAGGCATCAATGCCTGCCCGAAGGGAGTTTGGATTCGCGTTATAGGCATCATTTACAATTTGAGCATTCTCTTTTAGGGCAAGCGTCTGTAATCGGCCAGCTACAGGCTTTAATTGCTCTAGACCTTCTTTAATCGTGGTTAGCTCTTCACCCGCAGCAATAGCAGCTGCCGCAGCGGCTAAGGCATTGAGGATATTGTGTCTTCCTAGAAGATTTAGAGAGACTCTCACACTTTGATCTTGATAGCACAATGTAAACTCCCTGCCCACAATATCTGCAGCGGAAACATCGGCGCTCTTTTCAATACCGAAGGTTAAAATTTGATGATCTTTCGCCACTTCCTTCCAATAGGTGGCAAAGGGATCATCGGCATTAATAATTGCCCAGCCCTCTCTACTTAAACCGTTAAAGATCTCAGCTTTTGCTTTAGCTACACCTTCTAGATCTCCAAACCCTTCTAAATGGCAGCTACCCGCATTATTTAAAATTGCGATGTCGGGCTGCACAATCTTCGTTAAAAAATCGATCTCTTTTGGATTACTTGCCCCCATCTCGATCACCGCATGGGTATGGTGGCCAGAAAGCTGCAGTAGAGTTAACGGGCACCCCACATGATTGTTGTAATTCCCTTCTGTGGCTAGGACATCATATTTCACCCCTAAAATAGTGGCGAGCATCTCTTTTAATGTGGTTTTACCATTAGAACCAGTTAAGGCGATACACTTCCCCTGCCAATTTTTTCGCCAAGCCTTAGCAATTTGCGCTAAAGCTTTTTGGCTATCTTTCACCACAATTTGAGCAATCTCTGCAGACGGCACAAAGCGCTCCACCACAGCAGCAATGGCACCATTAGCCTCAGCGCTTTCTAAAAAGTCATGGGCATCAAAATTCTCCCCTTGCCAGGCAAAAAAGAGCTCCCCGGGTTTTAATTTTCGGGTATCACTTGCCCCTCCGTAAAAGTAGGCATTCTTCCCTTTTAATTCGCCATACATAGCTTTTGCAGCGTCAGACAACTTCATCTTAAAGCTCCTTGTTATATCTGCGCACTTCATCAATATCGGAAAAGTCGATCACCTTATCTTTGATAATTTGATACTCTTCATGCCCTTTCCCTGCAATTAGGATGATATCGCCCTTTTGACTATTTAAAATCGCATGGCGAATCGCCTCCCCCCGATCAGGCTCAATAGAGATATTCTCACCCTCAGGATTTTTAAGGCCGCTCTTAATCTCTTCGATAATCGCTAAAGGATCTTCAAAACGGGGATTATCACTTGTAATTACCACTCGATCCGCATGAGTTTCTGAGATCTCAGCCATAATCGGCCGCTTCCCTTTATCCCGGTCGCCCCCACAACCAAAAAGAGAGATTAAGCGCCCCTCTGTAATATGCTCCCGCAGAGAGAGGAGTGCTTGCAGTAAAGCATTCGGTTTATGGGCATAATCCACCACTGCTACCGCCCCATTATTAAGATGGACCATCTCCATGCGCCCTTTTACATTGGTAATTTGTGGCGTAATTTGGATAATCTCTTCAAGTGAAATTCCAAAAGAGAGTAACGCCCCAATGGCGGCGACTAAGTTATAGGCGTTAAATTTACCAAAAAGATGGCTCTCTAGGGGGTAACGGTGGCCCTGATATTCGAGCGTAAACTGAAGACCTTCGGGATGAAGATTAAGATCTGTAATATAAAGATAATGCTCATCTTGAAAAGACTTCATCCCATAAGGAAAGAGCTTACGAGCTGGAAACTGCGCTTTAAGTCTTTGATAGAGCGATTCTCCGAAGGGATCATCGGTATTTAAGATGGAATAGTCCGCCTCATACTCTAAAAAGAGACGCGCCTTCGCCTTTCCATACTCCTCCACAGTGCCGTGATAATCGAGGTGATCCCGAGTAAGATTCGTTAAAATAGTGGTGTGGAAACGCAATCCTTCCACCCGCTTTTGATCAAGCGCGTGAGAAGTTACCTCAAGCCCTACAGGGTTTTGCGAAGATTCAAACTGATCTTCTATCTCCGACAAAGAGCGATAAAGCGCTAAAAGATCAGGCGTGGTATGGGTATTCTCTTTAAGTGCATCTAAAAAGCCGATGCCATTGGTACCCACTAACCCACAACGTCTACCAAGTGCCGCAAAAGCTTTAGCAATAAACTGGGTAACGGAGGTTTTCCCTTCAGTTCCCGTCACGCCGATTATTTCGAGCTTATCCCCAAGATCTTGATAAAACCTCAAGGTAATCTCTCGCATCAGGGCATCAATATTATCAACCTTAAGAGAAGGAATATTTTTAGGCGCTGTAACCGCCCCTTTTTCTCTCTCTTCGTAAATAATAAAAGCCACATTAATGGCTTCTAATTGGGGTAAATAATCGAGCCCATGGGAGATCTCACCCGCTTTAGCAAAGAAGAGATCCCCCGATTTTGCATAACGACTATCGGACGCAAGTCCTGTAATAGTTAAGTTTTGTAATTCAACCGGAAGCTCTTTCGCCTCCTCTTTTAGGGAAGTTGAATTGAGTAACTCAAATAGTGTCGCCATAGCTTATCCTTAAGTTTCGATTAATTATTAGAGATTAACTGTAATTTAGGGGCATCGGGCATAGCGTCAGGACGAGATCCCATAATACGTAATGTGTTACGCATCACTTCACCAAATACAGGTGCGGCTACTAATCCCCCGTAATAACCCTCTTTAGGCTCATCAATCATCACTGCAATTACAAATTGAGGTTCAGTGACGGGAGCGATCCCGACAAAAAAGCTACGGTGGTGATTAGGGCTATATTTGCCATTAATAATTTTTCGACTCGTTCCCGACTTACCCGCTACTCTAAAGTTTGGTACCTGCCCACGCCAACCACTTCCCCCTTTAGAGCGATCCATCGCTGTTTCCATCATCTCTAATACTTGACGCGCGACATGAGGGCTAAAGACCTGTTTTGCTTCAGGATAATAATCACTCTTTACGATACGGAAAGGTCTAAAGGCACCATCATTACCAAAGACTGTATACATCTGTGCAAGTTTAAGAGTGTTGACGCTAATACCGTAGCCAAACGTTTTAGTAGCGTATTCAAAAGGATCACGGCGCCAGCGAGCTAAACTCCCTAACGTTCCCTCCTGTTCCCCAACTAAACGCAGATGACTCTTACTGCCCACACCTACGGCTTCGTAAATTTTATAGAGCACCTCAGGATCTAAGGTCTCCCCAATTTTCACCACCCCGATATTACTCGATTTAGTAATTACCGTTGTAACATCCATTGATTCTGATTTAGAGACATCCGTAATCCGATTTTTACCCACTTTATAACCGCCCCAGCCTGTTTTAATCACGCTATTTGGACGCCATTTGCCAGACTCTAAGCCGGCGGCTACAACAAAAGGTTTTACGGTCGATCCTGGCTCAAAGACATCGGTAATCGCTCGGTTTTTAAGCAATACCGCATGACGATCACTTAAACGATTGGGATTCCCCGCAGGTTGATTCACCATCGCTAAGATATCGCCCGTCTTCACATCTGCAACAATTACAGAGCCCGCCTCTGCCTTATGTTTGATTAGAGCAGCCTTTAAAGCTCGGTAGGCAGAGATCTGAATACGACGATCGATGGTTAATACAAGATCTTGGCTCTCTTTAAAGTCTTCACCTTGAGCGCTAACCTCAAAGCTTTTGATAATACGATTACGACCATCTTTTAAGATTCTGCGATGGGTATCATCCCCCTTTAACCAATCTTGATAAGCAAGCTCAATTCCCTCAATACCATTATCATCAATATCGGTAAATCCTAAAATATGGGATGTGATCTCCGCATCGGGATAGTAGCGCTTATACTCCACCCGCTCATAAACACCGGGGATTTTTAGGCTCATAATTGGCTCAGCTAAATGAGGAGGAAGCTGCCGTTTGAGCCAATAGAAACGCCCCTTTTTACGGGCCAAAATAATCTGTTTTAGCTCCTCTTCTGGGCGATCGAGAAGATAAGCTAGCTTAGGGAGCTCCTCGAGATGCTGACTGACGATACTAGGATCGATCCAAATCGAACGCACTTCTGTAGACATCGCAATCGGCTCATGATTGCGATCTAAAATCGAGCCCCGCACTGCAGGCACTTTTACGTTACGAACAAAACGGTTATTCCCCTGATCAGAGAGAAACTCCGTCATGTGATATTGCAGGAAAAACCCTCTCACTAAAATGATAATGGCGACCAACGCCAAAAGCGCAAAAACAAGATTTCTGCGCCAATCTTTCCACTCCGAAAATTTAATATTCGGTGAAAACTTGATGTTTTGTAAAAATTTCATACGTCAGTTTTTATCAAGAAGTAGTGAGATAAATATCTCTTTGGCATTCTATGAGAATGATTAAGGGATATCAGATATAGCCTGATATCCCCCTGTTTTATAAATTCATCTAACCCGCTTTAATGATGGTTAATGGTAAGTTATCTTTTAAATTTAACGTCTTCATTAAATTCTCGTAACTTTTTAAAAAGCCCTTAAATCCGATCATCTATAGCGAGAGAACTACACGCTGTTAAAGCGTGGGCGCAGTTGATGCGGAAATATCTGCATATTCACCCTGCGTTCCTGCTTCGATAATGTAGACTACGGCATTTTCATCGGGAACGACCATTCCTAAATGCTCACGAGTCTCCTGATCGAGAAGCGCTGCAGTTACTAACATGCTCTCTTCGAGTTTGAGTTTACTCCACTCCTTTTCGAGCAATTCATTCTCTGCTGTCACTTCTGCGATCTCATTCCATAACGCATAGGAGCGCTGCACATCCACTGCACGCATGACACCAATCACGGCAATTGCCATGGCAACTACAATTATTAATAGTGCTAAATTCGAACCTTTTGCTCTCACTCTATTTTCTCCGCAATCCTAAGAATTGCACTGCGCGAACGAACATTCGCCGCACACTCTTCTTTTGACGCGCGTACCGCTTTCCCCACCGTTTTCAGTACCGGCTTTGAATCGGTAATAAGAACAGGAAGATCAGGAAAAAGATCCTTCACCTCCGACTTATCGCGCATAAAATGTTTAACGATTCTATCTTCCAAAGAGTGGAAGCTAATAACCGCTAAACGCCCCTGTTTACTTAATAAATTTACAGCTTGCTCTAAACCCGATTTCAGCTCATCTAACTCACCATTAACGGCAATTCGAATGGCTTGAAAGACCCTTGTAGCAGGATGTATCCTTCCCTCTTTAAAAGGGATCGCATCCGACACAATGGTTGCAAGCTGTAAGGTTGTCGTGATCTCCTCTTCTCTTCGTTTAGCTTCAATTGCGCGGGCAATTCGTGTTGAAAAACGCTCTTCACCATACTCTTTAAAGATGCGAATCATCTCTTCAACTGGCGTTTCCGCCACCCACTCTCTTGCCGAAAACGATGCGCTTTGATCCATGCGCATATCAAGAGGACCATCTTTCATAAAACTAAAACCCCGTTCCGCCTCATCAAGTTGTGGAGAGGAGACACCGATATCCATTAAGATGCCATCGACCCTTTCTACCCCTTGGGCGTGCAGTAGAGATTCCATTCGGCTCATCTCTCCATGAATAAAAGTAAAGTTTTGAGCCTGCGAAAAATGCTCTTCTGCATGAGCTTTAGCTGTTAAATCTCGGTCAATTGCGTAAAGATGCCCTTCTTCATTCAATCTTTCTAAGATTGCACGGGAGTGCCCACCCCGCCCAAAGGTTGCATCTAAATAGATGCCATCCGGCTTAATAGCCAACGCTTCGAGCGATTCCTCTAAGAGAACACTGATATGTTTCGGGCTCTTTTTAATCACAATTTACCTTATAAATTTTTAATGCTGATTAGATATTACACCTTTATAACAATTTTTACCACTTTCCCCCACTTTCCCCCACAACTTTTTTAAAGATATAAAAAAAGAGCCTTTCGGCTCTCTTAAAATTTAGACTCTATTTTCTTATAAAAATGGCTACTTCCGCAGCTTTACTAGAGTTTGAGACAATCTCTCTTCAAGAAAAGGGGAATAGTGGGAGAATGGGGAACAAACAAACTTTTATCATATTTGTGTAGTTTGCCGTGCTTATTTTAAATAACCGTCCCTCACCGACTACTTTCGACAATGAAAAGGACGAATGCGCTCCCGTAAATTTCCTTCTAGACATGTAAAGCGGCTACGACGTAGATCATCAATAGAGAGATAATGCATAACGATGGAGTTTTCTTTCGAATTCACAACATCTTCCTTAAAGTAGACCGCTATCTCCCGCTTTGGGGTAATGATAATCCGCTCAATTCGGTCACTTCGGCTGCGAAGATACTCATCGGTAACCTGAACTTCTTCTGCTAAATCGGCCTCGTTAAAACTAATCGCAACTTCTTGAACAATGCTCTCAGCAAGCTCAAGATCCTTATCGATCTTCTTGCGAGCACTATAATCTTGATAGGCAATGAGGGCAATAACTCCCATTAAAATCACACCTACCCAAATAAGGAGATATTCCGTTTTAATTTTTGCCAAAAAACGCCGATATGCCACCCGTAAAGCCTCTTGTTATAATTTACTAAAGTAAAAAACAGGCTTTAAATCATACCATAATTGGGATTTAAAGCCTGGAAAACTGCCTAAATTTCGCTATCTTTTTGCGAACGTCAATTTATAAAAAAAGAGGACTTATCAAGGGCGACACTCTTTCGGAAGCGACTTTTCTGGAATGTTTCTCCCCATACATCTCCAATGAATCGAGCCCCCTTCAGTACCATCTGCGATTAAACGAATAGTACCTTGCCCGCTTCCGCTCTCTGTCGTCACTTTTTCGTTATAGAGAATTTCGATCTCGCCTCCCTTTATTGCTACAGATTGCACCGCACTACCTGTAATCTCTTCTGCTTTAGGAAGACCTAAATCCTCATTTCCCTCAGATTGACTCGGCCAGCGACCGTTCATCATATAATAGAGCTCAAGCTCCATTTTTGCGCCACTTGCAAGATTCATTCCCTCTGTAACATGGGCACTTTGGAGATAATTTCGATAGATCGGCATCCCAAACATACTCAATACCGCAATGAGCGCTAAAACAATTAAAAGTTCAATTAAACTAAAGCCCGCCTCCGAGGATAGTGGCCTCTCCTGATTCATTCGCCATAATTGAGCTTTATCTCTTATTGATTTAAGCATTTCGCCTCCCAACAAAAAGAACAAAAACAACGAAGATTCAATAAGTTACAGATAAAACCTAAAAATGTAAATAGCGAATAAAAGCCAATGGGATCTTCTATTCTAAAAGTTTAACGATATGCGATATAATTCCTAAATATTGAATCTATAAAGCATAAGCTCAATAACCATTTATAGGAACTTTAATGAAAACTTTAATCACAAAAATCACTACACTTGCAGCTGCGATGCTCTTTATTGCAGCGTGCTCAAGCACCACCACCTCGGGTTTAACAGGCGTCAATCGCTCACAACTACAGCTCATTCCCGCCGAAGAGCTTAACGCCCAGGCGGATCAGCAATATCGCCAAGTGATTCAAGGCGCAAAAACTAAAGGACAAGTGGACACCACCTCTAACAATGCAAAACGTGTCGATCGAGTATTTAAGCGCCTTCTCCCCCATACCACTGTTTTTAGACCCGACGCCCAAAACTTTAATTGGGAAATTAATGTTATTAAGAGCAACGAGGTCAATGCCTTTGCCATGCCTGGCGGCAAGATGGTGATCTATACTGGTATTATTGAGCGCCTTAAACTCTCCGACGATGAGATCGCGGCCATTATTGGGCATGAAATGGCCCACGTTTTACGGGAACATAGCCGGGAGAGCGTTTCACAAGAGCTGCTTAAATCGAGCAGCCTCTCCATTATCTCTTCTATTGCCGGCTTAGGAAGCGTAGGAGATACCCTATTGCAACAAGCAGGCGAACTCGCATTCTCGCTCCCCTTCTCTCGCAAAATGGAGACAGAAGCCGATATTATCGGGCTTGAGCTTATGGCGCGAGCAGGATACAACCCTGAAGCTTCTGTAACCCTTTGGGAGAAGATGTCGAGCCTAGGGGGCAGCGGTGCATCGATTCTCTCCACCCACCCAGCAGGACCAGATCGAGCAGCAGAATTACAACGGCAAATCCCCAAAGTAGCCCATTTCTATAAAAAGTAAGTGTTAAGCGTATAGAGTAAACCATTCGAGATACCCACACTCGCTCACAATTACCTCATAAAAAACCGCAATCCATATCGATTGATTGCGGTTTTTTATTTAGCCTGGCTATCATTTACAAATATTGGCGCTCAAAAGCCTCAATATTAACGGCAAAAGAGTGTAAACCACGCCTCTAACTCCCAAGCTAGATTAGTTTGTGTTGTTCTTAAGCGTTCAACTTCAATCAGTTTTTCATATTGCAGAATACGATGCTGTGGGGAAAAGTGGGCAAGAATCTTAAAAATTCCCGCTAATCGGGGCAACTTTTGAGCCATCTCCGGCTTAAAAGATGCATTTAATAGAAAAAATAGCAGATCAAACAGTAAAGACTCCTGCTCTTTAAGGAGATCATTGATCAATTTAGGCATCTCTCCTTCACGCCGAAATAGCTGAGTAACGCTTAATAATAGCTGATCGCGATTCTGGAGATAGCCTTGCTCTAAGTACTCTAAGACCTTAAAAGGAGCATGAAAACTCAACTCCGCCAATTCAATTCGATCACTCTCTTCTAAAATATAGGGCTCTAAAAACTGTAAAATCTGCTCTAAATCTGGTGAAGGTACTTCATGAAGTTGGCAACGACTTCTCACTGTAATCGGTAGTTTTTCAGGCTCACTGCTCACTAAAATAAAGTAGACTCGGGCAGGCGGCTCCTCCAAAACCTTAAGGAGACTATTAGCCGCATTAATATTCATACGATCTGCATTTTGAATCAGAATGATCTTACCCTTCGCTTCTGCGGTAATCTGCGTAAAATGATGGATCTTGCGGATGGTATCAACCTTGATCTCCCCCTCTTCATCGATCTTATAAAGATCTGGATGAAAGCCCCCCGCTAACCACAAACAGCTCTGGCATGCTCCACAAGGCCGCCCCTCTTGAGGGGTAAAACAGAGAATCGAAGCTACCACAGACTCTGCTAAAAGGGACTTTCCCAACCCCTCTCGCCCTGTGATTAAGAGCGCATGAGGAGGATTTTCTCCACGATAACGAGATGCGATCGGCAAAAATTGATGCTGCAACCACTTCGCCTGCTGATAGAGTTGCTGAGCCTTATTGCGTTCCGCTCGCTCCGCCTCTCGCTGTTGTAACTCTTTTGCCATGCTCTACCCTACTTTTCTGCAATGGAGAGCGGAGCTAATCTACGCTCTATCTCTGCCATAATATTTTGATTAAGCTCTTCTATCGACTGTTTAGCATCAATTCGAACAAATTGTTCAGGACGCGCTTTTGCCAATTGAGCAAAACCTGATACTACCCGCTCAAAAAAAGCCATCTGCTCCTGCTCAAAACGATCACTTGCTGCGCGTCTTCTAACTCGCTTCATCCCCATCTCAATGGGTAGATCAAACCAAAAAGTTATATCGGGTCGTAGACTTCCCTGTACCAATCGCTCTAGTTGCGCAATCTTATCAAGATCCACACCTCGTCCATAACCTTGATAGGCATAGCTCGACTCTGTAAAGCGATCCGAAAGCACCCATTTCCCGGCACTAAGCGCGGGCTTAATCACCTTCTCAACATGCTCGGATCGGGCGGCAAACATCAACAGCAATTCTGTATTTTCATGCATCTCTTCCGTCAAGAGCAGATCACGAATCTTTTCACTAAGCTCTGTTCCCCCTGGCTCCCGAGTAACAATGACTTCGAGCCCTAGAGCTTCAAGAGCAGATTGCACCAAGGCGATCTGGGTACTTTTACCGCCCCCTTCTGTGCCTTCAAAAGTGATAAAACGCCCTCGTTGAGGAGGGCGTAAAGAGGTATTCATATTTTGCGGATTTGAATGTATCAATTTAGAGCTCATTAAAATTCTCACTATAACGGGAGTAATTTAGCACAAATAAGATCGTGTTTAAGAGAGTTTATTCCTGCGAACCATTACGTATACGCTTGCGATACTCAGCTACGGCTCGGTTGTGCGCCTCTAAAGTTGAGGTAAAAACATGCTCCCCTGAGCCATCCCCTTTTGCAACAAAATAGAGTGTTGTCCCGGGACTTGGATTGACAGCTGCAAAGATCGCCTCTCGACTAGGCATCGCAATTGGCGTTGGAGGCAGTCCATCCCTTGTATAGGTGTTATAAGGAGTATCCCGCTGCAGATCGCTCCGGTAGATCACACCCCGGTAATTCTCTCCTAAACCATAAATAACAGTGGGATCTGTTTGAAGACGCATTCCCTTTTGCAGCCTACGAACAAAAACTCCAGCTATTTCTCGGCGCTCAGAAGGAATCCCAGTCTCCTTCTCAATAAT
Organism: Ignatzschineria sp.; assembly: GCA_030150405.1. GTDB lineage: Bacteria > Pseudomonadota > Gammaproteobacteria > Cardiobacteriales > Wohlfahrtiimonadaceae > Ignatzschineria. The sequence goes on along the minus strand of JASLFU010000033.1, from coordinate 18,621 downwards.
AGAGGCTAAGGTTAAAAGCTCCTTGCGATTCCGAATCGGCAACCCCGGTTGCCGCTCATGCCAAGCTTTATCCACCACTACACGCATCGCTTCATAACTTCTCCGCAGCAGATCAGCATCGGTATAATTTTTCGGAAAGAAATAAGTATCTGGTAAAAAGTAGCCCTCATAGGGTTTCCCCTCTAAACCGATGGCGGTCATCACCTCTTCATGACTTAAGCCTTTAAGCGTCTGATTAATGTGAGGCGATTTTTCCAAAGCTTGCCGAAGTTGCGTAAAGTTCCAGCCCTCAATAATTGTAAAATCATATTGAAGCACTCGCCCACTAGTAATAATCGAGAGCAACTCTCGAGGATAGAGTGTGGGTTTTAAGGCATACTCCCCAACCTTTAATTGAGTCGCCTGCCCGGTTAATCGGGCAAACCACTTGAAATAGAGCGCATTGCGGATAATATTTTGTCCCCGCAATTTTGTCGCCACCTGATCGATCGACATCCCCGGTGTTACATCTAAAATCAGCCCATCTTCAGGAAGTGTTACAGGGGTTTCCAGAAAATCTTCAAGATCTTTCGTCACCACGAAAATCGCTCCCAAAAGGAGAATCAAGAATCCTATCATCATCGCTTTTGAGAGAAGATAACGAAAAAAGGTCTGAATTATTTTACCGATAAATGCCAAAGGAGTACCTCTTAATCCATCTTTTTAAAGAGCAAGCTACCGTTTGTTCCACCAAAACCAAAGGAGTTCGTTAACACATAGTTAACCTCAGCCGACTGTGGCTTATTGGCAATAATATTAAACTCTTGCGCCATCGGCTCGGGGTTTTCAAGGTTAATTGTGGGCGGCAAAATCTGATCGCGGATCGCTAAGATAGAGAAGACCGCTTCAATGCCTCCCGCAGCACCTAAAAGATGTCCTGTCATCGATTTGGTAGAGCTAATCGCCACAGTTTTAGCATAATCGCCAAACGCCCCTTGAACCGCCTCAAGCTCCATAAGATCTCCTACAGGTGTTGAGGTTCCATGGGCATTAATGTAATCCACCTCTTTGGGCTCAATGCCGGCATCTTTAAGGGCGGCTAACATACATTGCTTCGCACCAGAGCCATCGGGCGAAGGGCTTGTAATATGATGAGCATCTGAACTCATACCAAAACCAACAAGTTCGCAATAGATCTTAGCGCCCCGTGCCTTTGCATGCTCATACTCTTCAAGCACTAAAATCCCCGCTCCATCCCCGAGCATAAAACCATCACGATCCACATCCCACGGGCGAGAAGCTTTTTCGGGGGCATCATTCCTACGAGAAAGCGCCCGAGCAGCCGCAAAACCTGCGATACCTAGAGGCGTCGTCGCCATCTCTGCTCCCCCGGCAATCATGATATCAGCATCACCATGCTCAATAAGGCGTGCTGCAACCCCAATGGAATGGGTACCCGAAGCACATGCAGTAACCGCAGACATATTCGGCCCTTTAATCCCCTTCATAATAGAGAGCTGCCCTGAGGCCATATTAATAATTGAACGGGGAACAAAGAAGGGGCTCACCCGACCTGCGCCACGCTCCACAAGCGTTGTATGATTCTCTTCAATACCTGGCAAGCCACCTATACCTGAACCAATCATGGTACCAATACGCTCAGCGTTTTCTTCAGTCACTTCAAGCTTAGCATCTTCCATAGCATCTAAACTTGCCGCTAATGCATACTGAATAAAGAGGTCCATCCGACGCGCATCGCGAGGCTTCATATATTGCGCAACATCGAAATCTTTTACTGGCGCTGAAAATGTTACGGGGAAATCTTCAACATCGAAGAGGGTGATCGGCGCTGCCCCACTCTTCCCTGCTAAAATATTTTTCCAGGACTCCTCAAAGCTATTTCCCACAGGGGTTACCGCCCCTAATCCTGTAACTACAACACGACGCTTCATCCGACCTCTCCTATTTGTGCCGTCTTTGAATTGCATGGCAATCTATCGAATCTGATTTAAATCTTGCAAAAAAATGAAAAAGTATCAATAAAAAAGCGACTGTTTTAGATCTGGTTAAGAGCCTAAATACAGTCGCCTATATCTTATTGACTGCACATCAAGTGCAATGCAATGTATTAGTCTAAGTTAGCATTAACGTAGTCAATTGCCTGCTGAACTGTAGTGATTTTCTCAGCTTCTTCATCTGGAATATCGCAGTCAAACTCTTCTTCAAGAGCCATTACTAACTCAACAGTGTCAAGTGAGTCTGCACCTAAATCATCAACAAATGATGCTGCGTTTACAACTTGATCTTCTTTTACATCAAGCTGTTCCATGATAACTTTTTTGACTCGTGTTTCGATGTCGCTCATAACTATAAAATCCTTAAATTATTTTCACAAGAGGGCAAACCCCTTGTACTAAAAAAAACGACTGTTGAATTAACAGTTCACCAAAAGAATAGGATCTAATTATAACTAATAAAAATTTATTAGTCCATCAACATCCCACCATTTACGTTGATCGTTTCTCCGGTAATATACCCCGCCCCTTCCGATGCCAAGAAGCTTACAGCATGTGCAATCTCTTCAGGCTTTCCAAGACGTGCTGCAGGAATATTTGCTAAAAGATTCTCTTTTACCGCTTCAGGAAGATCTTTGGTCATATCGGTATCAATAAAGCCAGGTGCCACGCAGTTTACAGTAATCCCACGAGACCCCACCTCTTTAGCCATCGATTTAGTAAAACCAATTACGCCAGCTTTTGCCGCAGAATAGTTCGTCTGCCCCGCATTCCCGGTAATACCCACCACTGAACTAATATTAATAATACGACCCCAGCGCGCCTTCATCATTGGGCGCATCACCGCTTTCGAGATGGTGTAGACACTCGTGAGATTTGTTTGAATAACATCCATCCAATCTTCATCTTTCATTCGCATTAAGAGCTGATCTTTTGTGATACCCGCATTATTAACCACAATAGTGGGCGCGCCTTTCTCTTCTTCGATCTGCTTTAAAACAGCTTCAATATTGGCCTGATCCGTGACATTTAAAACCAAACCCTTGCCCTTATCACCGAGATATTCTGAGATAGTATTTGCCCCATTTTCTGAGGTTGCAGTACCAAAAACGTACGCTCCCTGAGCTACTAAACTCTCTGCAATTGCTTTCCCAATCCCACGGGTTGCCCCTGTAACTAATGCTACTTTGCCATCTAAACTCATCTTTTCCTTTGCCCTCTTTACTTAAGAGATATTCATTCTCTTACAAATTTTAATTGCTTCCAATAATAACTTTTAGGCACTCGCCATTTAAATTTATCCCGGGATTTTACCAACTTTCAACGAAAATGTCTGTCAGGAACTTCTTATCTGCTTTCTATAAAGTATATAGCCCTTAATTTCCACAGATCTCCACTTCTAAGGCGATATCTTCTTTTACCTGTACCGGTTTACTCCAGGGATTTTCCTGATGAACTAAACGGATACTTAACTGATGCCGGTTACCACTAAATTCTGGGAAAAAATCATGGTCTCCCACATCTAGACGCATCAAGGCTGCTTTCCATTTTACCGAGCGATAATAGAAACCTTGCTCAAACTCACAGCTCTCTGTAATGGTTAAGGCGCGGGTCTTTTCCAGTGTAAAATCCACCGCCCCCTTAATAGTGTTAAGTACCGCAAACCAGCGATAAAAATGCTCTCTACGCACCTCATAAGGCTGACGCAACCAATGGTGCAAAATCGGCAGATCAAAGGCACATACTCCACCGACAATATTAAGTCTTTGCCGCAAAATATTGAGAAACATATTCTCCTTAATCTCATCATACGCCCGAATTGATTGGCGGCTTAAGGTATCTTTAATCGCTCGAATCCGCACCTTATCTTCCACAGCCACCCGGGGATGAACCGCAAGATGATCTAGCTGCTTTATAATTTCGATTTTAAGATCATTTTTTGAGACTAACGTCACCACATCGAGCAACGCCCGAATTGCCGAGAGAGTACTATAGGCGGAATCTTGGGTCATATGCTCTTCAGCTTGCTGAAATAGCATCTCAATCCGCAAAAAACGACGAACACCCTCAGTTAAGGGAAACTCATAAATCATAACTCTCCTACTCTGATCGAAGCTCCGATCTCTTTAATAATTATTGCTAAAATAACATGATCTTAAAATCGTGCGATTATTATTTTTAACCTCTCTTCCTTAAAAGGAGGTTAAAAAATTAGAGCGGCGTTGAATACTCCCGATCTAGCCTTCTTAACACCTGCTCAACATATGTTTTAGAATCATTAATAATAATTCTATCGCCTAATTTGCGCCGCTCTAAACGGGGAATTTGGGCGGCGATAATTTTTTCAGCTAATGCTCGATCATTCCCATCCCGAGCCATGATGCGTGCAACTTGTGTTTCATAATCTGTCTCAATTACCAGCACTTCATCAGCCATAGCAAGATAAGGAGAACTTGGCGAAATAATCGGCACCACAATTAAACTATACTGCTTCTCCCCTTCGCTATTCTGCGAGTGTTTAAATCGATCTTCAAACTCTGCTAGCTGTGCTTTTGTCTCCGCTAAAATTCGAGGATGCAGAATCTTCTCTAACACCTCTTTTTTCTCGGGATCATTAAAGATAATCCGCCGCATCTCTGCACGATTGAGTTCGAGCGCCTCATTCACAACTTTCGAGCCAAAAATCTGCTGAATCTCTTTAAGCGCCTCCCGCCCTTTTCTATTTTGATTTGAAGTCATCGCCCGTGAAATTTTATCGGTATCGATCACTTTTGCGCCAAGTTTAGCCAAAAAATCGGAGGCAAAACTCTTCCCGCTTGCAATGCCTCCCGTTAGTAATATTCGCTTTGGACGCCCCAATTTCTCACCCATGCTGCCTCAACTCTTGCTCTTTAAATGAGTTATTTTTACTTAAATAGATACAAAATTATACCCGATATCAGTAGCGGAGGACCAAAAGGAATTGTCGTCGGGAGCGGACGAGCTCTCAATTTCGCGTGTAATTGCAACAGCAATCCGAAAAGCAACCCAATTAATGAGCTAGATAAAATTAACATCAAAAGCGGCGACGCCCCTAACCAAGCTCCTAAAGCCGCCATTAACTTTAGATCTCCGCGCCCAAACGCCTCCCTTTGGTAACACCAAAAGCTGATTCGGTAGATCAACTCCCCAAGGATATAGGCAACTACCACACCCCAAAATGCAGCTTCCAACTGATCTCTCCCTACACAGGCGGCGATCAACAAACCCACCCAGAGCAGCATTTGGGTAAATCGATCCGGCAAAACTTGCATAAAAAGATCTATTTGCGCAAGCACACCACTCAACACCCCTAAAATGCCAAAAGCTAACAGCTCATATAGGGGGATTTTATTTTCTAAAATCTCATCTCCCTTACTCCAGAGAGACAAACTTTCCAGCGAAAAAAGCGCCTGTAAATCAGAAGAAGAATAGAAAACTCCTCCCATAAAGAGAAGAAAAAAGAGAGCATGACTGCGCTCTAAAGTCGATAATTGATCCCGCTCCCGCTCTGTAAGCCTCCCGCAACGAAGCCTGATTTCATAGGCAGCTATAATCTTTATTATCCAAAGCTGAAACCCCACAAAAATGACAAACAGAAGCCAAGAAGCTCCCGAGGTAAGCCCCATTTTATAGCACCTCCCCTAACGAGAAGAGAGGCAGATAGAGCGCTACTACGATTCCCCCTATAACTAGACCGATTAAAACAATCAGCGTAGGTTCTAGGAGCACCATAAGCTGATCGACTAAATCCTCGATCTCTCTTTTTTGTAGCTCAGCTAATCGGCTTAACATTTCGGGCAATTGCCCGCTCTCCTCACCCACCCGAATCATTGTGAGCATGAGTGGTGAGAAAAGCTCACCCTCCTCCATCCCTTTTACCAAAGACCCGCCTGCCTCTACCCAAGTTAGCTGATCTTTTACCGCATTTTTAAAATGAAGATTATTAAAGCTCTCCCCTAAAATCGTCAGCGCCTTCCCTATGGAGACGCCTGAAGAGAGCAAAATTCCCAAAACTTCCGCATAATGAGCAGAGAGCAGTTGTTGCTGAAAGCGACCAACTCCCGGCAAGGAAAAAAGAATACCCTCAAGCTTATAGCGAAATTTCTCCTGCGTCCGAAATCGGTGCCGCACAAAAAACATCCCCACAAAAATAAAAAAGAGTAACGATAAAAAACTCGAAGATTGTAGATAACGGGCAACGGCCACTACCCATTGTGTTACTTTGGGCAGCGATGCGCCATTTTCCGCAAAGAGAGACTCAAAGGTTGGCACAAGCCCGACAAGTATAAAATAAGTCACCGCCATCGCCACAATCATCACCGCTATAGGATGAATAAGCGCTTTTTTCGCCATCTGCTGTAAGTTCTGTCGACGCGATATTGACTCAGCCAATGCCAGAAAAGATTCAGGCAACCTCCCCGAATGCTCACCCACCTCAATAATTGCGCAGTAATAGTGGCTAAATATCTTTGGCTCAGATCGAAAAATATCGGATAACAGACGCCCTTCTGAAAGTCCCCGCTCAATTTTTTGGAGCAACTGAGTAAAATTTCTATCTCGACTATAACTTTTTAAATTCTCTAAAGCCGCAAGAATTGGGACTCCCGATTGAAGCATCACACCCATCTGCTCACTAAAGAGAAGAAGTGTTTTCGGCTTAAGTGCTTTTAGCGTTTCCACTGACATCTCAAACACCCTAAAGATTAACCCACTGTTTTAAAAAGAAATTTATCAAAAACAGCCATAAAATTCACGCCGAGAATTAATGGAGAAGAATATAGCTATAAGAGAGCTAAAAAAGAGGATTCCGAATCGATAATAGAAAAGCGTATAAAACGGTAAAAACAGAAAAAAACGCAATAAAAAACCCTAACTCATAAGAGTTAGGGTTTTGTATGGTACCGACGCCCAGATTTGAACTGGGATGCTGTTAGGCACTACCACCTCAAGGTAGCGTGTCTACCAATTCCACCACGCCGGCAAAAACTGGTTGTATACCGAAACTTACTCCTGTGGAGCATTACCTCCAACTACGGGAACTTCCTGAACGGGAAGTGTTTCGATAACACTTTTAGTTGCGCTAATCTTACCAGAATAAAACATCATGACAAGGCTGGTGATAAAAAATAGTGCAACAAGCCATTTTGTTAATTTTGCAAGAAAGTTTGACTTACCTGCCGCACCAAAAACAGTGCCTGATGCACCAGCGCCAAATGCAGCTCCTGCATTCGCGCCCTTGCCTTGCTGGACTAGCACGAGGGCAATGATACTAACACATGCAAAGATATGCAAGATATAGATTAGATTTTCTGCCATTTTGATCCCTAATTATTCTATTTCGCAAAAGCAATCTTAGTAAATTCTTCTGCTTTTAATGAGGCGCCCCCGACAAGAGCTCCGTCAATATTATCTTTCTTGAAAAGCGAATCGACATTTGAAGCATTCACGCTTCCCCCATATACGATTCGAATAAGGTTCGATATATTAGCATCGTACTCTTTTAATGTACAGCGAATAAATTCATGCACAGCATCTGCTTCCTCTGGGGTTGCCGTCTTTCCGGTACCGATTGCCCAAACGGGCTCATAGGCAATAATAGCCTCTTTAAAATACTCAATCCCAATCTGCTCGATCACCGATACAATCTGCTTTTTGATAACTGTTTCGGTCTTTCCATTTTCTCTCTCTTCTTCTGTCTCGCCTACGCAGATTACCGGAATTAATCCCCCCTCTACAGCAGCCTTACATTTAAGGGCCACATCTTTATCGCTCTCCCCATAAAGAGTACGGCGCTCAGAGTGACCGATAAGCGCATATTTCACACCAAAATCTTTCACCATCTCTACTGAGATCTCACCTGTGAATGCACCCGATTTTTCAGCTGAGATATTTTGCACCCCTACCGCAATATTACTGCCATCTACAATCCCCGAAACTTGCTGCACATAAAGCGCCGGGGGAAAGACCACCACTTCAGATTCAGCCTCTTTTACAGAATCCACCAGAGCATTTAATAACGCCCTATTTGCGTCTAACGAGCCATTCATTTTCCAGTTGCCTGCTACAAAACGTCTTCTTTTTGTCATGACCTTTCCTTTAGAATCTAAATCGTTCTGATGACGCTCTAAAATTATCGTCACCTAAAATGGTTTAATTGTTATAATCGTACATTATTTTCAACAGCGCTGCCTATCGATCTTCAATATATTAGCTATGTGGATCTTTCGCATCTGCGCTTCTCTTTTAGTAAAACCGATGGCCACAGAGTAAAAGACAATGATACCTAAACGTTTAAAATCATTTTTTTCCCGCGATCTTTCGATCGATCTTGGAACCGCTAACACCTTAATCTATATGCGCGGACAAGGCATCGTATTGAATGAGCCTTCTGTTGTCGCGATTGAGCGTGATCTTAAAACAGGTCGTCCTCGTCTCTCTGCAGTAGGTCGTGAAGCAAAGCTAATGCTCGGTAGAACGCCGGACACGATCGAAACAACACGCCCCTTAAAAGATGGGGTGATTGCTGATCTTCCTAAAACGGAGATTATGCTTGAAAACTTTATCAACCAAGTCTTAACTCGCAACATCTTGTTAGGACGCCCGAATCCTCGAGTTATTGTCTGTGTGCCTTCAGGGGCAACACACGTAGAGCGCCGCGCTATTAAGGAAGCTGCGGAAAATGCTGGTGCTTTAGAGGCCAAACTAATTCCAGAACCAATGGCCGCCGCCCTGGGTGCAGGTATTCCAGTTCATGAGGCTGCAGGCTCCATGGTACTTGATATTGGCGGAGGAACATCTGAAGTTGCCGTTATCTCACTGACCGGTATTGTTTATGCCAACTCCGTACGCATCGGTGGAGATACCTTCGATGAAGCGATTATTAACTATGTTCGCCGCAATTATGGCATGTTGATTGGTGAGCCCACTGCGGAGCGGATTAAACATGACATTGGTACCGCTTTCCCTACGGCGGAGATTTTGGAAACACAAGTTCGTGGCCGTAACTTAAGCGAAGGCGTTCCCCGCACCTTCTCTCTTACCTCTAATGAGATTTTGGAAGCGCTTATGGAGTCCCTCCAAGGTATTGTGAGTGCTGTACGTTTAGCGCTAGAGTCCACTCCTCCTGAACTTGCAGCTGACATCTCTGAGCGAGGCATTGTCATCACCGGAGGTGGAGCGCTACTGCGCAACATCGCACAACTCATTTCTGAAGAGACAGGTCTTGATGCAATTATTGCCGATGACCCACTTACCTGCGTTGTTCGCGGCGGGGGTAAAGCTCTCGAACTTCAAGGGGTTTACGGTAGCAACGCCTTTGGCCTTGAGTAAGCGCCCCTTTTAGGGAGTCTTTATGGCGACGTCAAACCAGACTAAGTTTGATTTTTATAGCCTTAAACTAAAATCTAAGGCTATTTTTTTCTCTCTGCTCTCTATCTTGCTGATGTTTATGGATCATCGGACAGAGTACCTTCACGCCCCGAAATATTACCTCGGCGCGGCGATCTATCCTCTTGCTCGCATTGCGGAGTCTCCTGCAAATGCTCTGCGCTCTTTTCAAGATTGGAAGAGAAGCAAAAGTGAGTTAATCCAAAAAATTGAAGCGCTAGAGAAAAAGGAGCTCTACCTCTCCTACGAAACTCAGCAGATGGCAGCACTGATGGCAGAGAATAGGCGCCTTCGCATGCTCCTTCAGTCCTCGGCAAAACTGGGTTACTCTACAATTATTGCGGAATTAATCAATATCACTTCCGATCCCTATCGCCATATTGTCACACTCAATCAAGGGGAGAATCAAAACATTACCCGCAATCTCCCCGTTCTGAACAATAATGGGATTATCGGACAGACGATCGAAACCTCCCCTTACTCAAGTAAAGCGATTCTTATTACCGATCCGCACCATTCACTTCCCATTGAGGTAAATCGTAACGGAATTCGGGGCATTGCAACGGGAAATGGGAAGCTCAATGAGATTGATGTGAGCAATATCGCCTTCGATGATGATGTAAAAGTGGGCGATCTCCTCGTCACATCGGGGCTTGATGAGCGATTTCCCGCAGGCTATCCCGTAGCTGTGGTAAAGACGATTACCGTTGACTCCACAGGTTACTTTGCCCGCATTGTTGCCACCCCTACCGCAAAACTTGATCGTATTCGAGAAGTCTTAATCTTAATGGATGAGGAGAAAAAATAATGCTAAAACGCAATCTCTTTATCTTATTAACATTAGGGGTGGGCATTACGCTAGATATTGTCCCGATGCCCCACTTTTTTGAGGTCATGCGCCCCAACTGGACACTGATGGTTGTGCTCTTTTGGTCTCTGCATCTACCTACTAAATTTGGTGTCGGCTCGGCATGGTTTGCGGGGATGCTGCTCGATATCTCAAAGTCATTTATTTGGGGGATGCATGGTTTTATCTTCTCCATTCTTTGCTACCTTATTAAACGGCATTATCAATGGATTCGGGAATTAACCCTTCCTGAACAGACTATTTTAGTGCCCGCCATCTTTATTATTCAATCACTCATTATTACCTGGATTAATGGTATTTTAGGCAATGCTATTCCAAGTATTATTCTCTGGATTATGCCTATTTTAGTCTCTAGTTTAGTCTGGCCTTTGATCTATGCGCTCTTAACAGAAGCTTGCCACTTCCTACATATTACCGAATAGGTGAGCAAATTGATGTTAGATCGTCCACGGAAAAACGCGCCCTTTATTCCCTCGATCTTCAAGGGTCGAGCGCTAATCTGTGCGATCCTTATCCTCTTTGCCTTTATTGCACTGATTCTCCGCCTAGGTTTTTTACAAATTATCGAGCATGAGCGCTACACCACGCTCTCAAACTCCAATCGCATCAAGCTTCACCCTCTCCCCCCTACTCGCGGGCAGATATTTGATCGTAATGGTGAAATTTTAGCTACCAATATCCCCATCTACAATATCGAGATTACGCCACAAGACATCACCCAAAATATTGATGATCTCATTGCCGCCATCGACCAAATTGTGCCGATTTCAGAAAATGATATCCGCTCATTTAAACGTGCCTATCGCCGAGCGAATAAACAGGATGCTGTTATTCTTAAAAAGGGCTTAACCGATGATGAGATTGCACTTCTCTCCATCAATCTTCATAAATTAGATGGTGTTAACGTGCATGCGGATCTTGTACGTGTCTACCCCTTTAAATCACGCGCCGTACATGCCATTGGTTATGTGGGGCGTGTTGATGCTCGTGATCTTGAGGAGATCCGGGAAAATCATCTTGAAAAAGAGTATAACGGCATTACCCATATGGGAAAACGGGGCGCCGAGAAAAGCTTTGAAAATATCCTTCGAGGCACCATGGGCTTTGAAAAGGTCGAAACCAGCTCGCATGGTAGGACTGTGCGCAAAATTAGCGAAACCGCCCCTATCCCCGGAAAGAATATCTATCTTACGCTCGATATTCGCTTACAGATCTTAGCAGAAGAGGCGCTAGGGGATTACGATGGCTCCATTGTGGTTTTAGATCCCCAGAGCGGCGCCGTTTTAGCCTTTGTTTCAAACCCTACATATGACCCAAATCTCTTTGTAGATGGAATTAGTCATCGTGATTTTAATGCTCTAAACACCGACCCTTCTACCCCTTTCCTCAACCGTGTGATGCAAGGGCTCTACCCGCCAGGCTCCGTGATTAAGCCCCAAATTGCGCTAGCAGGTTTACAAAATGGTTTTGTAACGGAGCATAGCCGCGTGAACTGTCAGGGCTATTTTCAAGTTCCCGGGGATAACCATAAGTTTAGAGATATGGGCTATCACGGCCCCTTGAATGTGCGCCAGGCGATCGAGCGCTCGTGCGATGTCTATTTTTATGATCTTGCCTATAACATGGGGGTCACTGCCCTCACCGACTTTTTAGCCAAATTTGCTCTCGGCACGCGAACAAATATAGACCTTATTGGCGAATCTGCAGGCATTGCCCCTACCCCAGAATATAAACGCCGGCGCTTTAAGCAGCCTTGGTACACGGGAGATACCGTTACCGCCGGCATTGGGCAGAGTTACTGGCTGACCACACCGTTACAAATTGCCCAAGCAACAGCTATTATCGGTATGCAAGGGGATGCCTTCGAGCCTCATATCCTAGGGGCTACAGCAATACCCCCCTCTAATCAGAAAGAGTTTACAAACCCCAATCCTATCGCCCCCATCATTCTCGATTCCGAGCAATATTGGCAAGTAATTGTGGAGGGGATGGAGGCTGTGGTTCATGGCTCTCGAGGAACCGCAAGAAGGCATAAGCTACTCAATTATCGCTCCGCCGGAAAAACAGGGACAGCTCAAGTAAAAACCATCGCCCAAGGGGCAAAATATGATGCCGCTAACCTTGAGCGTAAATATCATGACCATGCATGGTACACTGCCTTTGCCCCTGTGGAAAATCCTCAAATCGCTATTGCGCTGATTGTAGAAAATGGGGGCTCTGGCTCTCGAGTCGCAGCGCCAATCGGGAAAGAGGTCATGGATGCCTGGCTCAATGATTTCGATACACCCCTTGGACGCCGGGCCTTAAAAATTTTTGAAGAAGAGAAGGAGCGTTACGCCTTAGAAGCGAGCCTAACAGAGGAGGAGCTTCAACTTATGCTCTATGAAGAGCTCCTTGAAAATGGTGCCTTCCCAAAAGAGGCCATGCCGATCAAACTGCCCAAAGCTTTAATGCAGAAGAGGCAACTGACACCCGCAGATGAGTCTAATCGCGAAGAGGAGGATTTCAGCGAAATCTCATTAGAGAGTACACCTAATGATCCCAAACACTCTCTGCCTAAAGAGGAGGCTTTAGAAGCGCCGTTTCGCTCACTTCGCCAAAATATTCGCATTCAACCTGCGCCCGAACTCACACAAAATCCCGCGGCCTTGCTCCGCAGGAAAGAGACTTTAAACCAGATACGCCGGAGAGATCGCTCATGAATTATGAAGATATCTATCACACCGAAGAGGTGAAGCCTACCGGTATCTTGGCCTTTTTTCATCTCGATACCGTTTTAACTTTTCTGATTGCGCTCTTATCGCTATTTAGCTTAACAGTGCTCTATAGCGCCTCAAATCAAGATATCGGCTATGTGACCTCTCAAGCTATAAAGATCGGCATTGGCTTTATGGCCATGATCTTTATCGCCTTTATCCCCCCAGAGCGCATTAAACAGTTTACCCCGATCTTCTATACTTTCGGGCTTATTCTGCTATTGGTCGTCTTTCTCTACGGTGTTAGTGCAAAAGGGGCAAGCCGTTGGATCGATCTGGGATTTTTCCGCTTTCAGCCTTCTGAAATTATGAAGCTTGCTGTGCCGATGATGATCGCCTTCTATCTCCATAGACATCCCCTCCCCCCTTCTTTTGTGAGTATCTTAGTGGCACTCTTTCTCATTGCTGTGCCCTTTGGATTGATCTTCCTACAACCCGATTTAGGAACTGCTCTTGTAATCGCTTTTTCTGGGATTGCAGTGCTCTTTCTAGCCGGACTCTATTGGCGCTATATTATTGCCACTCTCCTTATTTTAGCGGTAGCGATCCCCCTCTTTTGGAATTTCGGGCTCAAACCGTATCAGAAAGATCGTGTCATCACCTTTATTAATCCAGAATCTGATCCTTTAGGTAAGGGATACCAGATCATTCAATCAAAAATTGCGATCGGCTCTGGCGGTATCTATGGCAAGGGATGGAAAAATAGTACTCAAGTTTCCCTCCAATTTTTACCCGAAGCCACTACCGATTTTATTTATGCCATTATTGGGGAGGAATTTGGCCTTGTGGGCACCTCATTGCTACTGATCTGCTACCTTCTCATTATTTGGCGAGGGCTCTACATCTCGATGCGAGGGAGGGATAGCTATTTTCAGCTAATTGGTGGCGCCATCTGTATGTATTTCTTTTTCTATGTATTTGTCAATGCCGGCATGGTAAGCGGGATTTTACCTATTGTAGGTATCCCCCTTCCCTTTGTGAGTTATGGAGGCACTTCAATTGTGACACTCTTTATCTCCTTTGGTATATTAATGAACATTTACGCAAACCCAGCATCTATTAAAAAGAGGATTCAATAAATGAGATCTCCTATTTTAGCGGCAACCCTTGCCTCTATGCTTGTTTTAAGCGCTTGCGCTACCGATAAAACTGCACCAAAAGCAGCGAATCAACCTGCGCCTAATAGTGCAAAACCGACTCTCCCTACTGCGGATACAGGGAACTATTCACGCCCGCAATCAAATCTTGCACAGCGAGCGGATGTACAAAACTTTATCCAAAAAGCGAGCCGAGAGCACAACTTAAATCCAGAATGGATGCGCAAAATACTCAATCACACAAACTTGCAGCCTAAAATTATTGAGGCGATGAATCGCCCTGCAGAAGGGGTGATGAATTGGGGCCGTTACCGCCCAATCTTTATGACGGAAAAACGCATTAACGATGGGGTCAACTTCTTTAATCAACACCGCACAACTTTTGAGCGTGCTGAAGCTCAATATGGTGTAGATAAATATGTGATCGCTGCGATTATTGGCGTCGAAACAAGTTATGGGCAAAATAGAGGCTCTTGGCTTGTGTTAGATGCCCTTGCCACATTAGCCTTTGATTATCCTCGCCGTGCGGAGTTTTTCTCTAAAGAGCTTGGAAACTTCTTTAAAATTCTTAGCGAAACGGGTCGCGATCCCTTTAGCTACAAAGGCTCTTACGCAGGTGCGATGGGCTACCCACAATTTATGCCCTCAAGCTACTTAGCATACGCAGTGGATTTTGATGGGGATGGCCATCGTGATCTTTGGAACAATCCTGTTGATGCGATCGGCTCTGTGGCCAACTACCTTGCAAAACATGGCTGGGTGCGCGGCGCAAAAGTGGCAGAAAAGGTCTCTGTCTCCCCCAACACTACCGCTTACCATAGCTTAAAGCATAGTGGACGTTTAACACCGCCTAAACATAGCTTAGCGCAGTTAAGAGATGCGGGCGTTATTACCCCTAACCATGCGCCTGGCCCTGCAACCCTCTTCCAGATGGAGCTCACGAGCTCACCTAAAGTGGATGAGTGGTGGTTAGGCTATCGCAACTTCTACGCAATCACCCGCTATAACCACTCACCGCTCTATGCAATGGCGGTCTATCAATTAGCAGAAGCGATCAAAGCGAGGAATTAATAGATGGCTTTTAGCAATCTGTTTGCGCATCGAGTTCACTCTCGAGCACTCTTTGAAGGAGTCACGCCTAAAAAGCGCATGACTCCTTCCCTCTTTTCTCACATCTCTCCTAAATTAACCTATTGTCTTATTGGCGCCATGGTTATTGCGGGATGTAGTGGCGGGCCGAGCTATTCCCCCGACAAAGTAAAGGGAGCAATTCCAAAAGAGGAGCCTTTAAGCCGTTCAGGTAACCCTGAAACTTATGAAGTTTTTGGCACAACTTATCGCTTACTCCCGACGACTAAAGGGTATAAAGAGGAGGGTTATGCCTCCTGGTATGGGAAAAAGTTCCACGGAAAAAGCACCTCAAGCGGTACGCCTTACGATATGTATGCTTATACTGCGGCTCATAAAACACTGCCGATCCCAAGCTATGTTTTAGTCACTAACCTTGAAAATGGTAAGCAGCTTACTCTGCGAGTCAATGACCGGGGCCCATTTGTCAAAGATCGCATTATTGATCTCTCTTATGCCGCGGCCTTAGAGCTCGACGTTGTACAAAAAGGGACTGCGAAAGTGCGTGTAGAGGCTCTGCCGCCCCATCAGCATCTTAAAAATAGACGGGGAACACCTAAGCCGAGTGATGACACCCCTTCCCAATATGCTTTAGATAAGCTCCAGAAGGAGTCGGGCATTCCGGAAAAGAGTACGGCAACAGCAACACCTTATACAGTGCCTGAAACAACGACTGCGAGCACAAATAATGTACAAGCCCCAATCTTTCCGCCCAACTCTGAGCAGGAAATTTTAGAGGTGCAGACCTTCTCTAATGCGCCAACGGGCGAAAATTTAGCGCAAAATCAATATGCTAATACCCCGGTATTCCCAGCGCAGACTACTCCCACTCAACCTCAGATTGTTACCCCAGGGATCTACATTCAATTAGGCTCATTTAGTAGCGAGCTCAATGCCCAAAACTTTAGTTATAATATACAGAATCAAGTGCAGCAGCCGCCCCAAATCTTCTACCAGAATGGACTTTATCGTGTAGTGATTGGTAGCTTTGCAAGTCGTTACGATGCCTCCAACACGGCGGCCGGCATTACACTTCCTAACACTATTGTTTCATTTTAATATTTAAGACTCGAGACACTATGATTAAAAAAATTCTCTCCTTATGCTCCTTAACCCTTCTTATGATCGCCGGAGCACACGCACAACCTAATCCTAATGCCATGTTGTCCCCCCCAGAATATGCGGTAAAAGCGTGGATTTTAATGGATTATGAAACGGGTGCCGTTTTAGCTGAACACAATAGTCAACAGCAATTTGAGCCTGCGAGCATCACAAAAGTGATGACCAGCTACATCATTGCAGAAGCGCTAGAAAATGGCATTATTCGTAATGACGACATGGTTTTAATCTCCCGCAAAGCGCGCCAGCAGCCAGGCTCGAGAATGTTTGTTGAAGAAAATTCTAACGTCTCTGTAGAAAATCTTGTTAAGGGTTTAATCATTCAATCAGGCAATGATGCCGCTGTAGCACTTGCTGAACACCTCTCCCACTCAGAAGAGGCGTTTGTCATGAAGATGAATGAAAAGGCCGCGGAACTGGGACTACATAACACCCACTTTGAAAATACCAGCGGTCTTCCCCACCCTGAGCATTTAACAACAGCCTATGATCTTGCTGTTCTCTCCCGGGCATTGATTAAAAATTATCCTGAGCATTATAAAATTTATGCTCAAAGAAGTTTTACCTGGAACAATATCACCCAAAACAACCGAAATACCCTTCTTTGGGAAGATTCAAGTGTTGACGGGATCAAAACCGGACACACCAATAGCGCCGGTTATAGCTTAGCTTCAAGCGCTGTGCGCAATGATTTTCGTGTCATTGCTGTGGTGTTAGGCGCAGATTCGGAAAGCTATCGCCAACGGGTATCACGGGAACTTTTGAACTATGCCTTTAATAATTTTGATCGTAAAAAGATCTATAGTGCTAATGAGAAGATTCAAGATCTTAAAGTTCGCCGTGGCGTTGCCGAAACCGTTGCTGCAGGGGTAAGAGATGAGATTGTCGCTACCCTTCCCCGCGTACAATATGAGAACTTAAAAGCACAAATTCGGATGGAAGAGCCCATTATGGCCCCCATCAAACAAGGAGATGAGATTGCCAAGCTCGAATTCCATATTGGGGATCATCAGCTCTATAGTTTTCCTGTAGTCGCACTTGAAGATGTGGAGCAAACAGGTTTTTTCCAACGTATTTGGAAAGATTTTCTCCACAAACTTAACAATAAATATACAAAATTTAAGGCTGCCCTCTAATTTATTAAAAATCTTGTAGTATTCTTGTAGTTTATTGGGTATTATATTTGCCACATAAACAGGTTGGTTTATTTTTAATTTTTTATTAGGAAATAGAAAGACAATGTCACAAAAGATTATTGACGCCCTAAAAGCACAAGGCATCACCGCTACAGAAGTTTTACATAACCCAAGCTATGAGACTCTCTTTGAAGAGGAGATGGATCCTTCGCTTACTGGCTATGACAAAGGTGTGTTAACAAACCTTGGCGCTGTTAGTGTTGATACCGGTATCTATACGGGTCGTTCCCCAAAAGATAAATATATTGTACGTGATGAAACCACTAAAGATACGCTCTGGTGGGCTGATTCAGGCAAAGGTACAAACGATAATAAACCAATCGATCAAGAGACATGGGTAGAGCTTAAAAAACTCGTTTTAGACCAACTTTCAGGAAAACGTCTCTTTGTTGTTGATGGTTTCTGTGGTGCAAACGAAGAGACTCGCTTAAGCGTGCGCTTTGTAACCGAAGTTGCATGGCAAGCTCACTTCGTGAAAAACATGTTTATCCGCCCCTCTGAAGAGGAACTTAAAAACTTTGAGCCCGACTTCACTGTGTTAAATGGTGCAAAAACCTCAAACAAAAACTACAAAGAGATGGGCCTTAACTCCGAAACCTTTATCGCCTTTAACTTAACTGAAAATATGCAGTTAATCGGCGGTTCTTGGTACGGCGGTGAGATGAAGAAGGGAATGTTCTCAGTGATGAACTACCTCCTCCCGCTTAAAGGGATCGCTTCTATGCACTGCTCTGCAAACGTAGGCGAAGATGGCGAAACTGCGATCTTCTTTGGGCTTTCGGGCACAGGTAAAACCACTCTCTCAACCGATCCAAACCGTAAATTAATCGGGGATGATGAACACGGCTGGGATGATGATGGTGTCTTTAACTTTGAGGGTGGATGTTATGCAAAAACCATCAACCTCTCTAAAGAGCATGAGCCTGAGATCTATGGTGCCATTCGTCGTAACGCACTTTTAGAAAACGTGGTAGTTAAAGAAGATGGTACAGTCGATTTCGCAGATGGCTCAAAAACTGAGAATACTCGCGTCTCCTACCCTATCCACCACATTGA
>JASLFU010000019.1 GCA_030150405.1 Ignatzschineria sp. | reverse complement strand
TCGGATCAAAACCAGTTAAATTAAAGATACGGCTAAACATGTAGTACCAAGAATGGATAGTTCTCGGACGCGGGTTCAAATCCCGCCGCCTCCACCAAGTACTTGTAAAAAAAGCCTAGCTCGAAAGAGTTAGGCTTTTTTAATTGATTGAATTATAAAGATTTTATGTCCCCGGCACTGCTGGTGGTACGGAGAGGGAGAGTTCCTCAGTTTCGCTACTAGTAAGAAAATCGATTAAAGCATTCAGCGCACTCTCTAGCTCCCAAAAGCTACGTTCTTTGAGCTCTGTGCTTGCGGTTGTTCTTTCATGCTTTGTAAGGGCTAAAGCTTTTGCCAGATCCCCTGTTTCGATCGCCGCACAAATCTCTTCGGGAAAGTGCCAGGGCTCATCGTTTTTAGCGTACTCCCGCTGCATTCTTAAAATCGCCAGCGTAAGGAAGCTATAAGCCAGCATCTCCGCTTTGCCACGGCTCTCTGAAATAGTGCGCACTTTATAGATTGCGCTAAAGAGATACGCCTCAAAATCCCGTAGCTCTTTATAGCTTAAGCCCCGAGTAAGACGTACGCGCGCCCCAAATTGCTCAAGCACTCGTAACTTCACCCTCTCGAGCTTAACATCATCACTACTCGGACGAATAATATTAAAGATGATGAGAATAATCACAAAGGCGATAATCATCGTTAATCCTGCATTGGCAAAATTCCCAAACTCGTAAGTCATAGGGTTAGAAAAACCGATAAGAAAGACGGAAGAGAGCATAAATCCATAGCCGATGAGAAAACCTAAGAGAGAGCGCACCTTGATGAGTGCCGCAACAAAATAGATAGGGAGAATAATCATCATCGCCGGCACAATGTGATTGATCTTAATTAAAACGCCATACTTTACTAAAAAGACCACCGGAATCGTTATAAACATCGAGAGCGCTAGCCCCACCGTAAGAAGCTTATTAATCATTGGATAGGTCGCACCGATTGTACAGACAACGCCGATCAACACCATCAGGATATATCCTGTCTCCCACTGCGTCCCCATCCAAAACGCCATGCCCGCCATAACACTTACAAAGGTTCGAATCGCATTAATAAGCGCCTCTTTGCGATCACTATAATAGATGCGAATACTCGGGATATAGAGATCGGCATTACGATCATCCTCTACCCGAGTAGAGAAGAGCATCAGCAGTTTTTTATCCATCTTCTCCACAAAATTGCGTCCCTTGCTATTTCGCATCAGCTCTACCGGGGCAGCAGGCTTATTCGCCAGCTTCTCTTCTCGCGGCTGCACAGAGAGAAACCACTCCCGCTGCTCAAGAAGGTAACGCTCCGTCACCTCTGGCATAGTCTGTAAAAGATCCCGCTTCATCGACTCTAAGAGTAAAACACCCGACATCGCCTTAATTAAACGGTGCCCATAGCGGTAGACATTCTTATTCTCTTCCGTATCCGTAGAGACAGAGAGAAAATCCTGAAAAACAAGATCCCGAAAATCGATCAAGCCATTGAGCAGGGTGTGATATTGCTGATAAAGCCTATTTTTATCAAACCCCGGTGTGAGAAGAGAACGGTAGAGCTCCCGCACCTCGCTTCGCTTCTCCCGCAATTTACGTTTTAATTCCACACGCTCAAGATAAGCTGGCCAAAGCATCGAGATAAAAAAGGCGGTCACTAAGCCGATTAAGATCTCTAAAATACGCGCCTGTGAGATCTGAAATACCATGTAAGATGAGGGAGAGATCGAAAGACTAAACCCTAAAATGGCAGAGGTATACCCACAAAGCGCAAAACAGTACGTGAGCATCGAGCTTCTTGCACTTGCAAGATAGGAGCAGAGCGCCAGCCAAAAGCCCATATAAATAGCAAAAAGCCACTGATCATCGAGCGCAACAGAGGCAATAATATTGACCGATATTGCCCCGACAATTGTCCCAATAAGCCGAGCAAGAAACTTCTCCACAAGTTTTGCTTGCGTAGGCAGAGTGACAATAATCACCGTCATGATTGACCAATAGGGTTTATCCGTCTGTAGACGAAACGCAATAAACCACGCCAGCGCAACCCCTACAACTAAACGCAATCCATAAGAGTAGTGGAGGCTACTTAAATACTCATGAATGGCAAAACTAATACGGGACCAGCGGCTCTCTGCGGCATTCTCTCTCATCTTTTTCTCTACTATCTCATTAAGCGATTTAAATTACTGAAAACGGTCGAGCTGCCGAAGCTCCTCTTCGGAGATCTTCTCATCAAGAACAATCACCGTCGCTGTTGTTCCGGCAATCAGATGGCGCGCATCGAGCTCCTCCTCGGTATGATCGAGCGCAATCTTTACGGGAATTCTTTGCGCTAAGGTTACCCAAGGGTAATTGGGTTTAACAGCCTGCAATAACTGCTCCCCGGTCTGAGCGCTCTGATCATAAATCGCCCGCCCATAACCGGTAATATAGCCATACATCTTCTCCCCGCCGTTATAAGGGAGAATCTCCACACGACGCCCTACTTCAATATATTTCAGCTTTGTCTCTTCAAAGTAACCCACCACATGAAAACTATGTTTATCCACAAGAGCAAAGAGTGGCTGCCCCGCAGGAATAAAGTTCCCCTCGCGAATATTCATATTAGTGATATAACCGCTCGCATCGGCGAAGACTTTCGTGCGGCTAAGATCAAGCTCTGCCTTCTCTACGCCGATCTTTGCTTGGGCAACTTGGTCATTAATGAGATCGAGATTATATTTCACCTCTTCAAGATGCTCTTTTGAGATGGCGGCGCTATTACTTAAAGCAGTTCGGCGCTCATACTGAAAGCGTGCCTGCTCTTGCCGAATCTTCAGCTGCTCGAGCTGTGATTTCTGATTTTTAAGATTGATCTCATAATCTCGAGGATCGATCTCAAAAAGAAGATCCCCCTCATTGACATATTGATTATCTACAATCGCCAGATGGGTTAATTTCCCCGGCACCTGGGCCGCTACCTGGATCACATTAGCGCGGATCTTCCCATCTCGAGTCCATCCCCCTAATACATAAAAATTCCAGAGCTGATACGCCACAACCACTAGCGCAAACGCCATCACCACTGTGATGACATATCGTTTTAATGTCGATTTCATCCGTTAACCTTGTAAGAAAAGAAAAATAAGATGGCTCACATAGAGCGAAATAAAATAGACGCTAATATCCACCAAGTTTGGGTGCCAGATCGCCCCTGAATAGAGTTTTTTACGATAAAACCCCCGGAGCAGTAGCCAGACAAAAAATCCAAGCACCAACACTTTTACAATACCGGGTAGAAATACGAGCGCACCAAAGACAAGATCTTTCACTCTTCCCCCTTCATTTCTATAGAGCCCTAAACCTTAAGGGCCAATTTAAAACCCTAATAGTATCGCAGAGAAAAGCAGGATGGTAATTTATTCTTAACTTCCCCTAAAACCTCCGACAAGATCGCTATTTGTCGAACTTTTGAAGGGATATGCTTTCCCCTTTAAAACATAAAAAAAGCCCCAGATCGATACCTCAATCTAGGGCTTTTAAAAGAGCTTATGCTTCCGTTTTAGAGAGGAGAGTTATCCATTGTCAGACCCTCTTCTCTCCATACAACCTCTAAAACAGCTCTTAACTTCTTCTCCTTGCCGCTCCTATAAAAACGACAGGTGGGATTAATTCCCCTTACAACTAAAGACGTAACCGCCCTCTTTCATCGAACCATCCCAACCGGTAAGATCTTCCTCCAAGGGGAGCGTACCTGCTGCTTTTTGACGATTCGCCTGCCAGAAAAAGAGCCCTACTAAAAGGAGCGAGATCACCGCCGCACCGATCTGAGAGGTCTGCATATCGAGCCCAAAACCGATCGGTTGATTCAGAATATAAGTGGTGGTCGCCATCAGCATAAAGATACCGGGTAGGAGCGAAATCCAGTAATTTTTACCCCCAAGATAGAGGTACATCGCTCCCACAAAGAGTGCAATGACCGCTGTTGATTGGTTCGCCCATGAGAAGTAGCGCCAAAGAAGATTAAAATCCATCTGCAACAGCACAGCAGAGATCGCAAACATCGGCAATGCAATCCAGAGACGATTCGCAATTTTTGCCTGCGATACACGGAAGTAATCCGCAATAATCATCCGCGCACTACGGAATGCAGTATCGCCTGACGTAATCGGCAGAATAATAACACCCAGAATCGCAATCGTTCCCCCAATAGTGCCGAGCATGGTTGTTGCCACTTCACTTACCACAAGTGCAGGGCCTCCCGCTGCTAATGTGGCCGCAAGCTTAGTGCCAAAAGGTTGACCTGGCTCGTAAAACATGCTCATCGCTGCCGCTGCCCAGATCATTGCGATCACCCCTTCTGCGATCATCATACCGTAGAAGATCTTCCGCCCATCACGCTCATTCTGCGTTGTGCGAGAAATAATAGGAGATTGCGTCGCATGGAAACCAGAGAGCGCACCACATGAGATCGTTAAAAAGAGAAGCGGGAAGATTGCTAAGCCCGAAGGATGCATATTCTCCAATGTTAACTCAGGGATCTCTGTAGCTTTACCGGTGACTAAAAGGCCGATTCCAATACCAAAGGCACTTAATACCAAGAGCGCACCAAAGAGAGGATAAAAGCGACCAATAATCTTATCGATCGGCAAAAGTGTAGCCAATACATAATAGATAAAGATCACGCTAATAATAATGGGGAGTGCAACTTTGGCATCCATTAAGTTATAGAGCAGCGATCCTGGTGCCGATACAAACACCGTACCGACCAATACTAGCAACAGTAGCGCAAACGCATTCACGATGTGACGCATCGCTTTCCCTAAGAACTTCTCCGCAAGTTCGGGCAGATGGGCTCCCCGATTACGAATAGAGATCATCCCCGTTAAATAATCATGCACCCCGCCCGCTAAAATTGCACCGAGCACAATCCAGATAAAAGCTACAGGTCCATAGAGCGCCCCCATAATTGGCCCAAAAATCGGCCCAACCCCTGCAATATTGAGCAGTTGGATAAGGGAGTTTTTCGCCGTATTCATCGGCACGTAATCGACTCCATCGCTACTAGTGTAGGCGGGCGTTGGCCGCTCTTTTGTACCAAAGACTCGCTCCACATACTTGCCATAAGTGAAGTAGCCGATAATCAGCAGGATAATCCCGCCTATAAATGTAAACATAACTGCCCTCCTCGTTGACTCTATCTCACACTATTGTGCGACGCTTATTATTTTTGCTCCAATGCCCCTAAGTAAGAGCCTGGAAAGCTTTTCGCCGTCATTCCTATATAACGTGAATTTTTCCCTTTGTATAGTCTTTTTCGCAAGCGATCATCCTTAAAATCACTAAGGAAAATCGCTTAAGCCTCTAAAATAGAGCGATATGAGTTGTTTTAAATAGAACTCAAAAGGTTTATATATAAAACAAGAAGCCCGTTATGTAAGGCGACGAATCTGCGCTGAAGGACCTTCAACAAAATTAGGCAAACAGGGATTATGGTTATCCGCCCGCCAAACGAGCTCAAGATTCACACTCATTTTCGGGAGCTCCGGGATCTCATGAAAAGTGACGTTATAACGATTAAAATATTTAGTCACCGCCGGAACAAAGGTATACCCCATCCCCGCCGACACCAAAGAGAGCATCGCATTATAGTCACACCCTTCATGGGCCACCTGAGGCGCAAAGTTCGCCTCTTCAAAAGCGCGGATCGCCAGAGTATTAAAGCCATAAGCTCCCTTTTCTGGCATCCAGATAAACTCCTCCTCCAAAAGATCACGCAATTTTTTAGGGGGGGCTTGCGCAAAAGGGGATTGAGAATTTACCGCCAACAGCATGCGCTCTTTATAGATAAGCTTGCCCCTCAGTAACCGATCCTCCTCAGGACGCATACAGAGAATACCCGC
This sequence comes from Ignatzschineria sp., assembly GCA_030150405.1. Taxonomy (GTDB): domain Bacteria; phylum Pseudomonadota; class Gammaproteobacteria; order Cardiobacteriales; family Wohlfahrtiimonadaceae; genus Ignatzschineria. The sequence goes on along the minus strand of JASLFU010000019.1, from coordinate 52,195 downwards.
ATCGATTCGCCCCTTCCGAAGCGCAATTAATTGCGCTCCAGAGAGCATCGTGCAGAGATTAACCGAAATATCAGGATTCGCCTTGCGAAACGCCGTGAGATATTGCTGCACCTCATTCAACCAAAGATGCTGAGGCGATACCCCAATATTGAGTGACCCCTCGCTTCCCCGCTGTAATCGAGTGGCATGGGATTTTGCTTGCTCCATCTGCTCTAAGATCTTTAAAGTATCTAAATAAAATTGGGTGCCAGCTGAAGTCAACTCCATCCCCCGTGCGTGGCGCTCAAAGAGCTCTACACCTAAGTACTCCTCTAAATTGTGTAGCTGCCGTGTAATTGCTGGCTGAGAGAGGTGCAATGCCCGGGAAGCGGCGGCAATGCTTCCAAGTTCGGCTACCGTTACGAAGTGGGTCAATTGACGGGTATTTATCATGGAAGATCTCCGTTTATTTCCAAATTTTAAGGTCTGAGGGGCTATCCTTATCTTCTGCAGGTATGAATAGATTTTGAGAATTGCTCACTTTCTCCTCGATTTTACCCTTTAAAGAGGGCGTTCATCTCCGCTAACAGCTTCTTTTTGCGAGCTATAAATTTTTGTTATAGGAGAGTTAAAATATTAGCATTATTTAACCTTAGTCACATCTGTTAACATACTTTACACAGCTAATCAGCGCTCTTTATCCCTATATACGTTTTATAGAGTGATCATCTTTTTATCGAGCACTACAAAATAGATAGAGAAATTAACCACTTACCCTATCTGATAAAAAGGGGAGAGAGTCGCCGAGAAGCTAACATTTTGCATATCTTGCGCTTGGCTTCGCGCGATAAAAGATTCATACCATTAAATAAGAGAGGGTTCCCGCGGCGCCATCGAAATATGTAAAGCTTAAGTCCCCTATTGCCTCCTCCTTAAATCAATAGGGATTTCTCTCATCACTATTGGATATAAATATGAGTTTAAGTGCATTAGATTTAGCGCGAGTTCAATTCGCGTTCACCATCTCATTCCACATTATCTTCCCCTCCATTACGATCGGTATTGCGATGTATCTTGCAGTGTTAGAAACACTCTGGATCAAAACTAAAAACCAGGTCTATATGGATATTTATGAATTCTGGTCGAAGTTTTTTGGTGTTGCCTTTGGAATGGGCGTCGTCTCTGGCGTTGTTATGGCTTACCAATTTGGTACAAACTGGAGTGAATTTTCAAAATTCTCCGGCGGAATTACCGGTCCCTTGCTCACCTATGAGGTCTTAACCGCCTTCTTCTTAGAAGCAGGATTCTTAGGTGTTATGCTCTTTGGTCGGGATAAAGTAGGCCCTAAACTTCACCTCTTCTCTACCTATATGGTCGCCATCGGGACCTTCTTCTCAGCGTTTTGGATCTTAGTCTCAAACAGCTGGATGCAAACCCCTCAAGGCCATGAAATTATTGATGGTGTAGCGGTACCGGTTGATTGGATGGCAATTCTCTTTACCCCCTCCCTTCCCTACCGTTTAGCACATATGCTTACCGCCTCTTTCATTACCGGTGCTCTCCTAGTATTAGGGACATCTGCTTGGCATTTCTTAAAAGGTCGCCGTTCTGCGCCGCTTAAAAAGATGCATCGCATGGCTCTTTTAGCGCTCATTATCTTAACGCCGACTCAAGTTTTAATCGGAGACTTACACGGTTTACAAGTGCTTGAACATCAACCTGAAAAATTAGCGGCTATGGAAGGTCACTGGGATCAGGTCGAAGAGGGAGAGTCTACAGGTTTAATCTTAGTGGGTTGGCCCGATATGGAAGCGAAAAAGACTCACTTTGCTATTGAGATTCCCATGATGGCGAGCTTGATCTTAACCCACTCTGTAGATGGTCAGATTCCTGTACTTAATCAATTTGCAGAAGAAGATATTCCCAATGTACCCATTGTCTTCTGGGCCTTTAGAATTATGGTTGGGATTGGATTCTTAATGGTTGCGCTGGCCGCTTGGGGCTTCTGGGTCAATCGTAAAAAGACAATCTTTGACTCTAAAGGATATCTCCGTTTTGCCACATTGATGGCCCCTTCTGGCCTTATTGCTATTCTTGCGGGCTGGTTTGTGACGGAGGTTGGGCGTCAACCCTGGACGGTATATGGTCTTTTAAGAACGACTGAAGCGGTCTCTAACCATGATGCCAGCCAGTTATCGATCTCCCTACTTCTTTTTGTGATCACTTATCTCTTAATTTTCGGTGCAGGTATTATCTACCTCATCCGAATTATGGCAAAAGGCCCTAAATCGAGTGATCCTAAAGATATCGACTCACACAATCGCGCAACATTAAACGCGCCAGCACAATAAGGGGATAAATATGTTTGGATTAGATATAACCTTAGTATGGGCGATTCTCATTCTCTTTGGTGTTGCGGTCTACGTTATTCTCGATGGGTTTGACCTTGGGGTGGGCATGCTCTACCCCTTCCTCCCTAACGAGAAGGATCGCGACACTTTAATGGGGACAATCGGCCCTGTTTGGGATGGTAATGAAACCTGGATGATCTTCGCAGGAGCTTCACTCTTTGCGGCGTTTCCTCTAGCGTATTCCATTATCTTAACCGCTGTCTATATGCCTACGGTTTTAATGTTGCTTGCGCTTATTTTGCGGGGCGTCTCTTTTGAGTATCGCTTTAGAGCAACCCCTGAGAAACGTTACATCTGGGATTTAACCTTCACTTATGGTTCGATCTTTGCGGCTTTCTTCCAAGGGGTGATCGCAGGCCACTTCATTAGCGGGTTTGAAACAGAGGGCACTCACTATGTAGGTGGGCATTTCTCTTGGATTACCCCCTTTAACTTCTTTGCCGGTGTAGGACTTGTGCTGCTCTATGCTCTTTTAGGTAGCACCTGGTTAATTAAGAAGACAGATGGTCAGCTCCAGCTGCGTGTCCGTCAATTAACGCAAAACATCACCATGATCTTCTTAACTGTTAGCCTAGCGATCTTTATCTGGACGCTAGCTGGTAACAATGAGATCGCCGCACGTTGGTTAAGTGGTCCGCAATTCTATCTTCTTATCGTGATTGCTCTGCTCCTTATCGCAACGTCGCTCTATCTCTTTAAGATGATTCGCACTCCGAAAATGGACTTTATGCCCTTTGTTGCAGCGCTTGGGTTAACCGCGCTTGGGCTTTTAGGCTTAGTCTTTACCTTCTGGCCCTATGTGATTCCTTATCAATTTGATATTTGGGAAGCAGCCGGGCCAGAGTCGAGCCTTAAGTTCTCCCTAATTGGGGCGTTTATCTTCTTACCTCTAGTGATTGGCTATACGATCTTTATCTACTACATCTTTAGAGGAAAGCTCAGCAGCGCAGCTGAAGAGAAGAAAGGAGCAAGCTATGAGTAATCAATCCAATAAGATGACAGAATCCCCAAAAGAGCGCCCATTAGCCATTCGGCTTGCTTGGTTAGCCCTCTTCTGGGTGGGGGGCATCGTAGGATTAACCCTCTTTGTCTATCTTATGAAGATGATTATGAATTTTGTGGGCCTTTCAACCCCAAGTTAAAACGATAACGATTAAATGATCCTCCCAAAGGATCAAAAGTTAGCGGGGGCTCCTAGTTCCCTCATCCCTCCTTATTGGGACCCCCGTCTAAACTGCTCTCTTTTTCCCCTATAGATTGAGAGCATTTAAAAAGCCTGAGAGCGCTAAACTCTCAGGCTTCTTTTTATCTTCCTTTCTCCCAATAAAATCTCTAATATTGCGAGACCCTATTACGTTCTAAATGCTCTGTATACCACACTACTTCCGGCTATTGAGCATATCGAGGGCCACATCCACAATCATATCCTCCTGCCCGCCCACCATTTTACGGCGACCAAGCTCAAGAAGGATCTCCGCAGCTTCTAAGCCATAACGCTCAGCAGCCCTTTCGGAGTGAAGTAAGAAGCTTGAATAAACCCCAGCATAACCTAAGGCGAGCGTCTCTCTATCGACCCGCACAGGGCGTTTTTGAAGCGGACGAACAATATCGTCAGCGGCATCCATTAATTTAAAGAGATCTGTTCCATGATTCCAGCCCATCTTATCGATCGCCGCAATAAAGACCTCTAAAGGCGCATTTCCTGCCCCCGCCCCCATGCCTGCAAGGCTTGCATCGACTCGAGTAGCCCCCTCTTCTACCGCCACAATAGAGTTTGCCACCCCCAGCGATAAATTATGATGCGCATGAATTCCAAGCTCTGTTTCCGGCTTTAAGATCGCCTTAAAGGCCCGAAAACGATCCCGAATATCATTCATATTCATAGCTCCAGCGGAATCTGTAATATAGATACAGGTTGCGCCGTAATCTTCCATCAGCTTGGCTTGTTCGGCAAGTTTTTCGGGCGAATTCATATGGCTCATCATCAAAAAGCCCACGGCATCCATCCCAAGCTCCCGAGCATATTCTAAATGTTGCCGGGAGACATCCGCCTCTGTGCTATGGGTAGCCACACGCACCACTCGAGCTCCTGCATCATACGCCTCTTTAAGATCTTTACTCGTCCCAATTCCCGGAAGGAGAAGCGTTGCAATTTTAGAATGGGTTAAGACATCAGCCACCGCTTCGATCCACTCAAGATCTGTATGTGCACCAAAACCGTAGTTAAAGCTTGAGCCCTGCAAACCATCACCATGGGCGACCTCAATACTGTCCACCTTTGCTTCATCTAGCGCTTTTGCAATTTGCTGCACCTGCTCAATGGAATATTGATGCCCCACCGCATGGCTACCATCACGGAGCGTTACATCTGAGATATAGAGTTTTTTCGTTGGGTCAAAATTGCTCGTTCTGTTACTCATTTATGTTGCTCCTTACTTTGCACTCTTAAGAATCGATTCAGCCATCTTTTCTGCTGCCCCTAAGGCGGCTGAGGTCATAATATCGAGATTCCCCGCATATTCAGGCAGATAATCCCCCGCCCCCTCCACCTCTAAAAAGATTGTGGTTTTTAATCCCGACATCTTGCCAACAGTGGGAAGATTGAGCGGCTTATCCTCTGGGATAACCTCAAATTGCACCGCCTGCTTTAGCTTATAACCGGGCACATACTCCTTAACCCCCGCCACCACCTCTTCAATCGATTTTTCAATCGCCCCTTGATCTGCAAGATCAGAAAACACATAGACTGTATCGCGCATCATTAAGGGAGGCTCTGCCGGATTTAAAACAATAATCGCCTTCCCCTTAGTAGCGCCCCCGATCGTCTCAATCGCTTCTGAAGTGGTTTCGGTAAACTCATCAATATTGGCGCGCGTTCCTGGCCCTGCAGACTTACTACTAATTGAAGCCACAATCTCCGCATAATGGACTTTCGCCACTTTAGAAACGGCATGTACCATCGGAATCGTCGCTTGCCCGCCACAGGTCACCATGTTGAGATTATCTTTATCTAAATGCTCCTCAAGATTGACCACCGGAACGCAATAAGGGCCGATCGCAGCAGGCGTAAGATCCACCAACTTAATCTCAGGATTTGCCTCTTTAAGCACCTTATAATTATGCTTATGCGCCCCTGCCGAAGTGGCATCAAATACGATACCGATCTCTTTAAAATGGGGCATTTTAATTAAGCCCTCCACACCTTCGGCCGTAATCGGGACACCTAGTTTCTCTGCTCGGGCTAAACCATCGGAAGCGGGATCAATACCTACAAATCCCGCCATCTCCAAATGTTTGCCTACGCGCATAATCTTTAGCATCAGGTCTGTACCAATATTTCCTGAGCCGATGATGGCGACTTTTACTCTTTTGCTCATCTCTTTTCTCTCTCTTAGGTTAGAAGAGCCCTCGCCCTTCTAAAGTATTAATTTCTCTACGCTAAAAATAACCTTCATAAAAAGGGCTTTGCTCGCTTTGTAACAAAGCTCCCTTGAAAGTGCTATTCGTACGCTTCGCTTAACTGGATCACACGCCCTTCAATATTCTTTGTGGCATAGAGCATCTCTACACGATCCGCCCGTAACGCTTTAACTCTACGTTGGTTGATATAGGATTTATCTGTAATTTCACCAAGTTCAAGACGTGGTGGACGCTCCATAATGATCATGCGCTCAATTTTGCGGGAAGAGCTCGGATTTGCCTCTGCATATGCTCGAAGACGCTCAAGCATCACGCTACGCACCTCGGGATGGAGTGCAGGGTTACCAATAGGCTCTCCTTCAATAAGATCTAAAAGCTCCTGCGTGGGGAAAGCCATTAATGTGAGGTAATCTCGATCCATACCTGCAATTACACAATCTTGAATGTATGGAGAGAAAGCATCAATAATCGCCACACGCAACGCCCCAACATAGACCCACGTACCGCTTGAGAGCTTAAACTCTTCGCTCACTCGGCCATCAAAAACAATGCCCTTGTTCGGTCGCAATGGATCAGCAAGCTTACCGGCATCACCAATAATGTAGAAGCCCTCTTCATCAAAGGCATCTTGCGTTAAGGATTCATCCCCAAGATAGCTCTCAAAGATCGATTCTCCCCGAACACGCATCTCCATTTTGTCCTCATTGGGGACAAATTTAATCTCAATACCCGGAACAGGAAGGCCGATATTTCCTGGCCCTTCAAGAGGATAATGGACGTTTGTTAATACAGGAGCCGTCTCTGTTGAGCCCCACTCAGTACAGAAAAAGAGTGGTTTTTTACGCACAGTGGCTGCCACTGCACTCATACGATTCCAAACGTTTTGAGGGAGACTGGCCGCCGCATAGAAGAGCATCTCTAAACGCCCAAAGAGCGCCCGAGCAAGATCTCGATCACGCTCGAGATATCCCACTAACATCTCGTAACCTCGAGGAACATTAAAGTAGAGCGTTGGCTTTACATATTTAATATTTTCAATGGTGCGATGAATCCCCTTCTCTGTAGCTCGACCATCATCTAGATAGAGGCTCCCACCTGCTCGAAGGACAATATTAAAGTTATGATTCGCCGCAAATACATGGCTCCAAGGCAACCAATCGAGTACAACGATATCGATATCGTCTAAAAACTCCCAACATTGCACAATAGCTTGTTGATTTGAACAGAGCATTCGTTGGGTATGAACCACACATTTAGGATCCCCGGTAGACCCCGACGTTAAGAGATAACGGGCATGAGTATCGGGAGAGACTTTACGATACGCCTCCATCACCGCTTCTGTCTCATCAGTGGCTAAGAGCTCCTCAGTGGTGATCACTCTGCCCTCTAAAGATTCAGGATTCTTACCCACAAAGATGGGGCAATCAGGCTTTACGCTATTGATAACATTTTGATACGCCTCACCATCCGAGACATAAACAGCCCCTGGCTTAAGGATCTTAAAGATATTCTCAATCCGAGTGTAATCTTTAGCTAAGAGAGAATAAGCAGAAGAGAGCGTTGCCACCGGTATTCCCACATGGAAAGCCGCCAGCGTAATCAATGCCTGATCGAGATTATTATCGGAGAGAAAGACCACCGGAGCACGGTGAGGTAACTCTAAATTTAAGAGCGATTGCGCAATTTTACCAATGCGCTCGCGCACTTCGCTATAGGTGAGCTCTATCCAGCCATTATCGCCGTCCCGCTCTGCTAAAAAGATATGATCAGGTTTTTGCGCCGACCAATGTTGCAACCACTCCCCCGTACAGCGGGTATACGCTTTTAACTTCTGCGGTGAGCGCATGATAATACTGCCATCTTCACGATACTCACAAGTTACACGGGGCGGCGCTAAACGGGGGCCTTCATAACCATTACCATTTGCACCAAATGTGTTCCAATCCTTCATCTCATCCTCCTACTACCCATACAACTACCCTCGGTTCAATTATCTTTTTTATATTGAGGGTAGATCTCACTATCCAACCTTTCGGTAAGACACACTATCTTGCAGTGATTTACTCTGCACAAGCTATACAAACTTACAGCTTACGCGCCCAAGTTTGGTCAATTCCATCTCAATCTGGTCGCCCTTCTCCACGACCACCATCGGGCCCAATGCTCCCGAGAGGAGAAGATCACCTGCCATAAGAGGGCGGCCATGCTTCACCATGGTTTTTGCTAACCATAAACAGGCATTTAAGGGGTTTCCTAAACAAGCCGCTCCCACACCTATGGAGGCTTGCTGCCCATTTTTAGTCAGCACCATGCCTTCGAGGGTCAGATCTAAATCCTCAAGTTTTAAAGGCGTTGTGCCGAGCACGTAGAGTGCGCTCGAAGCGTTATCTGCAATGGTATCTGCAATGGTGATCTTCCAGTCAGCGATAGCAGAATCAACAACCTCAAGAGCTGGCAGCGCGTAATCGATTGCGCTCATTAGCTCAAGAAGTGTTAAGTTCTCATCTGTAAGATCTCGCTTAAGCACAAATGCGATCTCACCTTCGACTTTCGGCGCAATAAGACGATCAGAAGGGATCTCGCCCCCATTTTCGATCGCCATATCGGCAAACAACATGCCAAAATCGGGTTGATCAACCCCCAATTGTTGCTGTACAACTTCGGAGGTTAAACCGATCTTACGCCCAACTAATCGGCGCCCTGCGGCTAAAGCTCGCTCGGTATTGATCTCCTGAACTTGATAGGCATCCTCAATGGAGGTCACCCCAAATTCAGCGGAGATCTGCCCACAAGCTTCCACCTTATCGCGCGCTTGTTGAATACGATCTGCCGCCTGTTGAATGGCTGATAGACTCATCTCTTCTCCTTTTGGTGATTCTTTATTCTCTCTTTTTATACTGTTCTTATTTGAGATACTTTTATAATAAGTAAAACATCGCATCCGTTTTCCGATGTTTTATCGAAATATTTTTATTAATTTTTAGAGATTTATTTGGATATTTATTTAGAAATTTATAGAGCGCCTCGCATTCTCTCCCGTGCTAAACTCGCTTCATAAGCCTGCGAGAGACGTGCAACAATCTCTGCGGTACTCTCTTTTTGCTTAATTAGCCCCACTCCCTCCCCTGCAGACCAGATATCTCGCCACGCTTTTTTATCTGCGGCGATATCGCCTGAGAAATCCACCTCTTTTTTAAGCCCCTTTTCAGCCTGAGTCTCTAAACCCGCGGCTTCTAAAGAGGCGCGCATCCAATTGGCTAATACGCCACTTACCCGATCAGTCTCGACGATATCTTCTAAGCAGCTCTCAATCAGCATCTCCCGATACGCATCACTGGCCATGCTCTCTTTAGCTACAACAAATTGGGTACCGATCGAAACAAGGTCTACACCTAAAATCTCTGCGGCGTGAATATCCTCCCCTCGAGAGATCGCCCCGGCTAAAATTAAAGGTCCCTCCCAAAATTCACGAATTTCAGCAATTAATGGAAATGGATGGTAGTAACCGGTATGCCCTCCTGCCCCTTTGGTGAGCAGAATAAGCCCATCAACACCCGCTTCTATCGCCTTTTTCGCAAAGGTGGGTGTCGGAACGCTGGCAAAAACCATGCCACCGTACTCATGCACCGTAGGGATCACCCGTTTAGGGCTTCCTAACGCGGTGGTCACGATGGGAGGCTGATACTTCTTAACGAGCTCTAGCTCCCCCTCGAAACGATCATAAGTACGGTGGACAATGGTGTTGAGAATCCAGGGTATTGTTACGGATTCTCGATTTAACGTCTCGGAGATCTCTGCAAGCCAACGATCTAAGATCTCAACGCTCCGTGCATTAGCAGCAGGCATTGCACCTATCACCCCTGCACGGCATGCGCTTAAGAGTAACTCAGGCCCCGATACTAAAAACATCGGCGCCGCCATTACCGGAATCTTCAATCCTGCCGTTAACTTACGAAATCGTTCTCGATTCGTCATATCCCCCTCCTCAACTGGTGCGCATCTGGCCCTTAAAAGAGCTCTTTTTACGCGTAATATTTTGCCTCTATTAAATACCGATGAACTATCTATAGATTTTCATAAGGGCAAAACAGCTTAATTTCATTGATCGGTTTAATTTTAAATATGCAGAGATAGGCAGGCTGAAAATAGAACTCTTAACCCCTATCTTGGCAACCTGCCTATATCTGCTCCCCCTAATTTTGAGGTAAGTTTTAGATTCATTTAGCCCTAAAAACATTAGCGCTGCATACGAATCTCCCACCCCCCATCGCTCTGAATAATATTCGCAGTGGTAAATCGAGAGTTCTCCTTTGAAGCAAGCAGAACATAATGCCCCGTATGATCCTCCGGCTCCGAGAGAAATTTTAAGGGAATCGCCTCGGCGGCTTTCTCTAAAAATCCAGGGATCTGATTGAGTGGAACGCTATTTTTATTTAAGCCTTCGGCACTCGCCATCTCTGTATTTGTCGCGCCTGGCGCTACTCCATTTACACGGATATCCGGGGCAAGCTCTAAGGCTAATTGGCGTACCACGCCCACTAATGCATGCTTTGAAGCAACATACAAAATTCCTCCTCCCCCTGCATAAAAGGAGCTATTGGAGAGTGTAAAGATCATGCTCCCCTGAGTTTTGCGTAGAGGTTCGATCGCATAGCGCGCCCCTAAAAGATAGCCCCGCACATTTACAGAGAAGATTTTCTCAAACGCTTCAGCAAGATTTTCTGGCGCAATACGCTCAAGCTTTGTGAAGTAATCATACACTCCGGCGTTGGCCACAAAAGTATCAAGCTTGCCAAATTTCTCTAAGGTCTCCTCTACAGCGCGAGCATTATCCTCAGGAATCGTCACATCCCCTTGAATAATATGGATCTCTTCTCCAAGCTCATGCTTTAAGCTCTCGAGCTCCTCGAGATTACGCGCCATAACCCCAACTTTCGCTCCCTCTTTCACATAGCGACGCACAATGGCACTGCCGATTCCACCAGTGCCTCCTGTGATGAGGGCTACCTGATTTTTAAGCCAGCCCATATTCGCTCCTAAAGGAAGGTATTTAAGTTTTTAAAGAGCAGCATCGCATTGGGAATCAGGATGCGGCGGCGATAGAGTTTAAGCTCATCACCCTCTTTACGAATCACATCCCGACGACGCCCTGCGAGGGTATACTCTTCATCAAGTCCCCGGCTACGCACGTTGATAAAACAGGAGTGCACGATCCACTCATTCTCATTCTCCCCTTCGAGCACCTCAATATTCGTTACAACATGCACGTTGCGGGTGCGGGGGTTCTCTGCCCAGGCTGTAGGTTGTTTAAAGCGATCTACACGACGCTTTAAATCTCGCAAGCCATCATCAAAAAAGGCCATATGCTCTTTGGTATATTCGCCAAGCTTATCTTGACGCCAACGGTTTTCAATCCCCGGCATCCAGTAGTGAATCTCTTCAGAAAGCGTATCGAGCCAAGTATCCCACTGCTCCTCATCTAACAGACGTGCCTCACGATGTAAAAAGTCGGTAATAAGCTTAGTCTCTTCTACGCTTGCTAATTTTTCTACGGTTTTCTCTGTCATGATCTCCTCCTACTTCATCTTACCGTTACGATCGGGAACATCTGCCCAGCTTTCAGACTCTAGAAGATCCTTCCAGCGCTGATAGTATGCACGGGCATTGGCCTCATTTAATTGCCCCTTAAAGACATTTCCGGGGAGATCAGTATCTTCGATACGTGTATCCATTCCTAAGCCGATATAGAGATCTTGATAACGAGTTACTAAACCACGGCCTGCTTTTGTACAGTACTCCCAGTTTTCGCCATCATCCATCTCAAATACTCCCGTGGGAGAGAAGGTCATCATCGCCCCTTTACGCCATTTTTCCTTCACATCTTCAGGCGCATTTTTATTCACCACCACCCAGGTAAAGAGCTCAATCTGATTGGGTCCTTTAGGCTGCCAAACACGAACCGTGTTCTGCCCGGGCAAGAAAGAGAAGTTCGGGAAAATAGTACAAGAAGAGACCGCACCCATCATCGCTGCGCGGAATTCACCTAAGCGCTCCTCAGCTTTTGGGCGGTGTAAGTGGAGATATTTATTAATTGCACGCTCACCAAGAACCGCTGCGTTACCAACTAAATCGCGAGCAAACTCATAACCGTGGCCATTCCAGTTCACTTGATAAGATTCTGGAAAATCACTCACCTTAGCAACAGGTCCGCCGAGCATCGCTCTTGCTGCGGAATCATGGGTCCAGCCTGCGTGGAGAATATCAGCAACAAAGTTCTCTGCCGCGATCTTCCAGTTACAATCGATCACTGAGCGGATACAGCCACCCACAAACTCTGTGCCGCCTTCATCGTTATCGAAAACAGCATCTAAATACCAAGCAATGGGACCTAAATACTCCTCAAGAGAAGGTGCTTCCGCATCGAATGTGGCAAAAACTAAGCCTTTATAGCTATCTACTTGCGCCACTTCGCGAAGTCCATGCTTAGACATATCGAAGTTACTCGCTTCGTAGATATCCGACTCATGCACCCCTCGGAGCGAACCATCTAAACCAAACGACCAACCATGATAGTTACAGATAAAGCCTCGGGTATTACCTGCCTCGGCAAAGCAGACCTTATTCCCGCGGTGCGGACAAGAGTTGATAAAGACCTTAATCGACTTATCTCGCTGACGAACCACTAAAACCTCATCCTCCCCCATAAAGGTGGTGAGATAATCCCCAGCATTAGGAATTTGTGACTCGTGGGCTACAAAAAGCCAGCAGCGCGCAAAGATCTTCTCAAGCTCCTGCTCATAGATCTCTTGATCCCAAAAGACCTTTGAGGACATCCGTCCTGTTTCCATATCGCAAAGCTCATCTAAGCCTTCCATTACTGGCGTCGTGCGAATCGACTTTAAGTTATGATTACTCATGAATTAAATCCCCCATATACTCCAAATTAGACAGACTACAAAGGATGGCTAGATCTCTTTTATTATTTGGTTGTGTGAGCTTGCTCAAAGAGAGCAAGCCCACTTTAGTAGTTGATCTATGCCGTCTGTACGTTGTTTATGAATTTTTAAATGCAATCGCCTCTTCCGACTCTTGCTCGGTATCGGCGTAAACATCATCCCCTTCGACAATGATACGGTAGGTGCGAAGGTCAATTTCGCAAGGAAAGGAGATCGCCTCCCCCGTAAGGATATTAAACTCCCCCCAATGCACCGGGCAGCTCACCACATCGTCATAAAACTCACCTTCTGCGAGTGATGCTGTAGCATGGGTACATTGATCTGCGGTGGCATAAAACGTGCCATCCTTGTTGTAAACACAGATATCCCCGGCCTCTTCCGTGGTCACCTTTTTCATTTCACCAGGTTCTAAGTCGGACTGTTTACATAAAAAAACCTTCGCCATTATTCTATTCCTCTCCTGAATGTATCTGTACAAATCCTAAGCCTGTGACCCACTCGGGGACAGGTTGATATTCAATAATTTCACCGTGAGGATTGGGCACTGCAGCCATCGCAACTGCAAAGTTACGAATCTCCATCGCCCCATTTCCCCCACGCTCTAAGATCTCTTCGTTTGAGTAGGCGCAGAGTGCTTCAAGATCACCCTCTACACCGCATTGCATAATCTCTTGGTCGAAATCTTCAGCGACTTTACCCATCTCCACGGTACCTACCCAATGGCTAATACCGCCTGAGCCGATAATGACTACCCGCTCATCTTCGGGGAAGGATTCCACCGCTCGTCGGATATGCTCGCCTAATTGCGCCGCACGATCAAGTGAGATAAAGGGATCAACACCACTGGCAATATAGACAGGAATAGCGGGTATCTCTCGGCCAAGAAGCTCCCCTGCTGGCTTTACAATATATTGCTGAGGAATAGAGTAAGCGTGATCTACTGTAAAACTGCGGCCTACTGACCAATCAAAACCCTCTTTTTTACCGGTTTCGATAATATGTTCTGCCAGCTTTTCATTGTTTTTAAAAAAGCCCCGCTCAAGACCGGGTAGATTCTCCACAGGTCCATCAATATCTCCAGAGCCAATAAGATATTGCGGTAAATTTTGTGTTCCAAAGAGGATGTAGTGATCATTCCCGACAATAATCGCAGTGGTTGCCTCGAGCTCTGCCATCCGCTTTGCACAAGTCTCATAAGCGCCCCAGACTTTATCTCGCACCTCTTGAGCCGGCGCTTCTGGCGCAACAAACATTACAGGATCATGCGGCACCCAAAATGCTCCAACAACTTTACCCATTTCTTACTCCTTTAAAGCGGCCGAAAAGCCCGTAACTTGTGACTTATCTGCCCCTAACTTCTCTTTATAGAGTCGCATACTGCGATTGGGCGATAATTCCTGCCAGAACCCCATGGTTAACATAGGATTGACCCCGATCTCTTGAAGCTTACCCACATTAAACTCGGTAATGAGCGCCTTCTCCTCATCGGTAAGATTAAAGCGCTTTAAAAAACGCTCAGGATCCTCCTTAAAACGCTCTTTTGAAGCACGCTCTACAGAGAGATGCCACAAAACACGCTCAAGTACGTTTCTATTCATCAATTAACCCTCCAAGAAAGCGCGGACAATGTAGGTAAACTTCTCCGCCTGCTCCGATTGCACCCAGTGCCCACATTTTCCAAAGAGATAGAGATCTGCATTAGGAATATTTTGAGCAAGAAGTAGACCACACTCAGGAGGAACAACCTTATCCTCACGACCATGAACAATAAGCGTAGGGGCGCTAATCTTCGCCACTGATTCTGCTGGGAAACCTTTAACAATAGTCTCCCCCTCCTCCTTAGGCTTAGGAATTAACTTGCGAAGCGCCTCTTGAGCTCCCGGGCGGGCCGATGCTTCGTAACGCATTTTGACAAGTTCATCTGTAATCGTAGAGGGATCATAAGGGAAGTTTTCCATTAATTTCCGCATATTCTCCATGGAGGGCTCATATAGATGAGCACCGCGAAGCCCTGGCGTCTGTACAAACTCACCGGCAGGTGTTCCTAAAAGGATTAACTTATCCACCCGCTCTGGCGCAAAAAGAGCAAGCCCAATGGCTACCGCCCCGCCAAAGGAGTTCCCTACAAACGAGGCTTTTTTAATCTCTAAGGCATCCATGATGCCGATAAGATGATTCACCCAGAGTTTAATATTATATTTTGAATCCTCTTTAAACTCGGTATAACCAAAGCCCGCAATATCGGGGACAATGACGCGCCACTTATCTGCAAAGCGATCAATCGTCGTAGACCAGTTTGTCCAACCCGAAACCCCCGGGCCCGAACCATGGAGTAAAAAGAGCGGATCTCCCGAACCTTTCTCGTGGTAGTTCGTTTTATGATCTGCTGCCATTAAGGTTTTGCCGATACCCTCGACAACGTCAGAAATTTTCCCCATGCCATATCCTCCTCAATTTATTTTTATTTAGCATACATACATGTATGTAGGTTTTATTCATACTAAGAAGGGAGAGATATTTTGTCAATTAATAATCATAGGCAATAGAGCCGCTCTCTTTTGCAAAAAGGGACTCAAGAGCGTAAAAATGCACGCTACAAGTTGACGCGCATCAACTTCCTCAGCACTTATTTAGATCTATTTTTATAAAAAAGAGGCCAATTTTCTAACGTTTTTATATTTAAAAAGGGGGAGAGGGTAAGAATTTTAAGGTAAAGCCATGACCGCAAAATCGTAAAAGTTTGATCGCTAACAACTTCATGCCGGGCAATAGTTCTCTCATTCTCACAATACCCGCTATAATAGCGGCGAAATAAGAGTATCGGCTTTAAAAATTACGTTAAAGGAAACTATCATGAGCAATAACGCTCCCCTTACCCGAGAAGATTGGATCAACGCCGCCTATGATCTCCTAATTACAAGCGGAATCGATTCGATTCGCATTGAGACCTTAGCGAAAAATCTAAAGATCACGCGGGGTAGCTTTTACCACCATTTCTCTGGTAGAGAAGATCTTATGCAAGCTGTCATGGCGGATTGGCGCTCAAAAGCGACAGAGAATATTATCTATCGTCTTGATCATGTAAAGTCGGATCCCAAAGAGCAGCTCTTTCAGCTCTTTCAGCTCCCTTTTAGAGGAAAGAGAGCACGGGATATTGCCTCTATTGAACTTGCCATTCGAGCCTGGGCAAGACGAGAGCCCCGGGTGCAGAAGATCTTAACGGAAGTGGATAACTATCGCCTAAAATATATGCGCTCTATTATTGCCGAAATGGGATATAGCGAAGATGAAGCCCATGAACGCGCCTTTCTCTTCTATTCCACTATCTTAAGTTTTTCGCTCCTAAAAGCCCCGACTTGGCAAAAAAGTGCTGATGAAAACTTAGAGAGCCTCTTTTCCCTGATCTTTCCCGACAAATCGCAAAACTAAAGCGCAGAAAGAGCCTCTAAAAACAAACACAAAAATAGAACAATAGAAAAAGCCCATAGATCTTCTGACCTATGGGCTTTAAATTTGGCGTCCCTACGGGGATTCGAACCCCGGTTGCCGCCGTGAAAGGGCGGTGTCCTAACCGCTAGACGATAGGGACTAAACCGTCTGTCTTCAGAGCCTTGCTCATCAACAGGAGGCTATAATAGTACGATTCCCCTTTCGTGTCAAACCAATCTGCTCTATTTTATGAGTTATTATTGATCAATCCTAAAAAGGTGATTCCAGCCTTACCCCACAGGCTTAATTATCAATAACTTATAAAACCCTTAAAAGAAAAGAGCCGTAATCTCCTTTTAGAGTTTACGGCTCTTAATTTTCATCCCTAGTCTAAAAACGAGGGTGGGGATTATAAAATCACTTTTTAAAGCGCATCGCGATACTGTTTAACTTCGCTTTCGCTCACCTCGCCCCCTCTATTGCCCCAACTGGTGCGAATAAAACTCACCACATCAGCCACATCCTGATCGCTTAATCGCCAATCTAAATTGGGCATAGTGTAGTAAGTAGGGTCGCCAAAAGTTCCCTCTAAACGGTGCCCTTTAAGCACAATGTTGATCACAGAGGCAGGATCTTGCGCTTGCAATGTGGTATTACCTGCTAATGCTGGGAATGTTTGCGCATAACCTTTACCATCGGTTCGATGACAAGCGGCGCAGTTATCGAGATAGATATCCCCTCCGCGCATCGAATCATCCCCATTAAAGAGAGCTTTTGCCACAGCATCATCGTACTGATAGCTCTCCTCATCTGCAAAGGCAGGGAGGCTCTTCAAATAGCGTGCCATCGCCTGTAGATCCTCATCAGTAAGGTGTTGCAAGCTATGTATAATCACATCTCGCATTCCTCCAAATGCAGCGGAGGTATCATTGCGGCCCGTCTTTAAAAACTGAAAGAGCTGCTCTTCTGAGGTTCGTCCTAAGCCTGTAAGATTCTCACCCCGAAGACTGGTTGCTACCCATCCTTCGATCGGTGCATTACCCCCTGATAAAAAGAGCTCTCCGTGCTGATCACGCTCGCTATAAGCCTTCTCATTTAAGGTGAGTGCCCGCGGCGTATGGCATGAGCCGCAATGCCCTAAACCCTGCACAAGATACGCACCCCTTGCAACCGTTGCATCCTCATACGCCTCGAAATTAAAAACTTCTGGCTTAGGCGCAAAAGCTAAACGCCAACCATTAAGGGGAAAGCGCATCGAGAAAGGCCAAGGAATATCATTTTTACGATTCGCTTCAGCGATAGGCTCAACACCCTTCATAAAGTAGGTGTAAAGAGCTTCTACATCCTCATCGGTAAGGCGTGAAAAGGCTGCAAAAGGCATGGCTGGATACATTGCATCCCCATTTTTCCGTAGGCCATAGCGCATCGCATTATCAAAATCTTGTAACGACCACGAGCCAATACCATGCTCCTTATCGGGCGTAATATTCGTCACATAGATTGTACCAACGGGAGACTCAATACCATGGCCGCCGGCGTAAGGCTTCTCTTCACTATCCGTATGACAAGCCATACAATCCCCTGCACGGGCAAGATACTCTCCACGCTCAATCAGCGCCTCTTCGCTAAGTTCGCTACTGGCTTGCAATGTTGAGGTCTCCCCCTTATAGAAAAGGAGAAACGCCATCGCTCCTACGCCAAGCAGAATGATCAGCGTAATTAATCGTTTAATCGTTTTCATATGCCCTCCTTATGCTTGAACCATTGGCCCGGGGTTTTTAAGATACTTTTCGCGAATATTATGGACTGACCATAATGCTAGCGCCCCTACAAGCCCCGTTGGGTTGTAACCAAAGTTTTGGGGAAACGCACTCGCCCCTGTCACAAAGAGATTAGGCACATCCCACGACTGCATATAACGGTTAATTACACTTGTGGAAGGATCTTCCCCCATAATGGCGCCTCCCGTTGTGTGGGTTGATTGATAAGGCCGCACATCGTAGTGGGAATTCATATCTTTACTAGAAACATGAGTGGAGACCACCCCTTCAAGATTTTTCGCAATATTGTGTGCTTTGTCATTCACAAATTGCGTCATCTTGATCTCATTTTCTTTCCAATCGAAGGTCATGCGTAACAGTGGAAGGCCAAAAGCATCCTTATAAGTGGGATCAAGATCGAGATAAGCATCCCGATACGCCATTACCGAGCCGTGTGTACCGATAGAGGTTACACGGTTATAGCCCTCCTTAATCCCCTCTTTCCACCCCTTACCCCAAGCAGGTGTGCCCGGTAATGTAGGGGCTTGAGTAATCGGTCGGCCACCTGTACGAATATGCCAAATAGCCGCGCCTCCGATAAATCCTAAATCGGTATGATCGAAGTTCTCGCCATTAAAATCATCAATGGCTGTGGCTCCCGCACCGGCTCCAGAGAAGACATTGAGATGGGTTCCTTCTTTCAGAACAGCGGTTACTCCGCCTCCCATCTGATAACAATAGTTCTTACCCACCACCCCTTTACCTGTCTTTGGATCATACTGCTCACCAATATTAGAGAGCATTAAGAGGCGGGCATTATGGAATTGATAAGCACAAAGAATCACAAGATCTGCTGTCTGCTCAACCTCCCGACCTGCTGCGTCAATATAGGTGACGCCGGTCGCGATCTTACCGCTCGAATCGGTATTCACTTTCGTGACGTATGCTTGGGTTCTGAGCTCAAAATTTCTAAATTGCTCCAACGAAGGCAAAATAGAGGCTTGTGGCGAAGCTTTAGAATACATATAGCAGCCATACCCTTCACAGAATCCGCAATAGTTACATGGCCCTAAACGCACCCCGTATGGATTAGTATGGGGAGCCGACGCATTAGAAGCTGGCACGGGGAAAGGATGATAACCAACTTCTCTAGCGGCTTTAGCAAATAGTGTATCCCCGTAACTTGGCTCAAGCGGCCCTAGAGGAAATTCACGACTCCTTGGCTCTTCAAAGATATTACCTTTAGGATTAATCACACCTTGCACATTTCCGGCAATTCCTGAAGTAGCGCAGATATCTTCAAATTTATCAAAAAAGGGCTCAAGCTCACCATAAGTGACGCCAAAATCCTGAATCGTCATATCTTCAGGGATAAAAGCCTCCCCATAACGATCCACAATATGTGAACGAAGATTAAGATCTGATTCAAGCGCACGCCAATGCATGCCATTCCAGTGAAAGCCCGCTCCCCCGACCCCATTCCCAAGATTAAAGGAGCCATGTTGACGGTAAGGCACCGCAGTATCGCCCACTTTATGGCGAATGGTCACCGTCTCTTTTGCGAGCTCTTGATAGAGTCTTCCCCGTACAGAGTGGGAAAGCTCATCGGCAACCTGAGGGTATTTCGCAGTCTCTGCTGTGGTCTGCATCGGCCCCCGCTCAAGCGCAACAATTTTTAACCCCTCTTCGGCTAGCTCACGCGCCATTAAAGCACCTGTCCAACCAAAGCCCACAATGACCACATCCACATGTTCTTTCTTAACCATCATTAGCCTCGCTTTCCTTCTATCGATACCGGTGGGAATGGATATTTCTTATTATGTTGAGATTGCCAATCCATATAATCAGCTCTCGCCCCAGGGAAACCAATCAACTTCCAGCCGCCCATATCTTTATTACCGCCATACATTGGGTCGGCGAAGTAGCCCTCTTTCGTATTTTTTAAGAGGTACTCAAAAAAGGTATGACCGGGGATATTCTCTAGCTCCGCTCTGCCTGACTCAAGTAACTTTAAGAGCTCAATCTGCTGCTCATCATCAAGTTCTGCAAAACGTTTTCCATACTGTTTTAGGCAGTAATTATCTGTATCGGCTATGCCGGTACGGTAGATCTCTTTAGGGGAAAATCGCAACTGATAGCCAAGCTCCGGAGGCATATCGGGATGAAAGGGACCCGACATATACCAAAGGCGCCCTTCCCCATAAGGGGTAAGCATCTGTTTATCAATAAAGATCGGAACATTGGCCTCTACAGCCCCAGGTCCCTCCCCTTCTGATGGAATTAACTGATCACAAGCAGCTAAGAGAAACTCCCACTCTTTTTCGGTGAAATATTGGGGTTTATACTCTTTAATATCGATAGAAGGCACCTGCGCTGCCGCATATAAGCGGGGTGGAATAGCTGTGCCCAACACGGCTAACGGAATAGCCGCTAATCCCCGTGTAATAAAGTTACGCCGAGAATCATCTGTCTTCTTACTCATAAGACATCCTCCTTATCCTCATATTTTTATAAAGTTTTACCATTATCCGCATGGGTTCTTTGCGAACGCTGAGACCAATAATGGCATGAAATCTAGCCTACCTCTTTTTCCCTTTGAACAAAAGCAGATATCCCACTTTTGAGCAATTAAAAGGCTACATTTTCAACGCTTTATGCTTATATAAAATGTAAAAAAGCAGAACAAAAAAACCGCAGAGAATTAACTCCCTGCGGTTATTAGAAAATAATGCAATAATTACTGCGATTATTTACGATTCATCATATGGATAGCACGCTTATCGATTCCCATCGCCGCTTCCATTACAGCCTCGGCCAAGGTGGGGTGAGCATGCATCGTGCTTGCGATATCTTCAGCAGTTCCGCCAAACTCTATCACAATAGCTGCCTCATGAATCAACTCAGAAGCATTAGCACCTACAATATGAACCCCTAAAAGACGATCGCTCTTTACATCTGCAATGACTTTAACTAAGCCCGCTTCTTTGCCCATCGCTTTCGCTCGGCCTGAAGCTGCAAAGGGGAATGAGCTTGTCACAATTTCAAGACCTTCCGCTTTACACTCTTCTTCTGTTTTACCTACCCAAGCGATCTCAGGATCTGTATAGATTACCCAAGGTACAGCATCGTAATTTACACGAGCATATTGGCCTGCAATACGCTGCGCAACTGCAATACCTTCTGCTGAACCTTTATGCGCTAGCATTGGGCCACGCACTAAGTCACCAATCGCCCAAACATTGGGAAGATTCGTAGCGCAGTTATCGTCTGCTTTCACTAAGCGACCATCCATCTCTAAGCCTAAAGATTCATCGGCAATCGCTTCTGTATAGGCTTTACGGCCAACAGCAACAAGAAGGTAATCAAAGGTCTCTTCATGCTCGCCTGATTTATCTTCATACTTCACAGTAACGCCGGAATCTGTCGCA
The DNA here is from genome assembly GCA_030150405.1 of Ignatzschineria sp. Lineage (GTDB taxonomy): Bacteria > Pseudomonadota > Gammaproteobacteria > Cardiobacteriales > Wohlfahrtiimonadaceae > Ignatzschineria. The sequence continues at coordinate 30,812 of JASLFU010000019.1, read as the reverse complement.
ACAGATTCATTCACACGTGCGCCTAAACGAATATCTAAGCCCTGCTTTTTAAACTCACGTTCTGCAGCTTTAGAGATAGCACCATCTGCTGCGGCGAGAAACTTATCCATCGCCTCAAAGATCACCACCTCAGATCCTAAGCGGGACCAAACGCTTGCCATCTCAAGCCCAATAACGCCGGCACCAATAACACCTAAACGTTTAGGAACTTCAGTGAGATCGAGCGCCCCGGTGGAATCGATAATGCGCTGATTATCCACAACTGCAGAAGGGATATCCATCGGCACAGAACCTGTTGCTAACACAACATCTTTAGCCTTATAACTTTCTGTCTTACCGTCATGGCCTTTAACTTCCACAACATTATCCGCCATCAGCTTCCCTTGACCTTGCAACCACTCAACCTTGTTTGCCTGAAAGAGCATTGCAATTCCGCCGGTAAGCTCTGTAACGGTCTTATCCTTCTTCGCGATCATCGCCTCAACATCCATCGAAATATCGCCCACGGTAATACCGTGATCCGCTGCGGATTTCGCGGCCGCATAGAGACCTGAAGACTCTAAAAGCGCTTTTGAAGGAATACACCCTACGTTTAAGCAGGTGCCTCCAAGAGCAGGCTTTCCGTTTTTACCGATCCACTTCTCAACACAGGCCGTTTTTAGTCCTAGTTGAGCGGCTCGGATGGCGGTGACGTAACCGGCAGGACCCCCGCCGATCACGATCACATCGAATTCTTTTTTAGCCATAATTTGTTACTCCTTACGGATTAATTAGAGATCGAGCAAAATGCTTGCAGGATCTTCGAGCGCCTCTTTAATCGCCACTAAGAAACCTACCGCCTCAGCACCGTCGATAATTCTGTGGTCATAAGAGTGTGCAACATACATCATCGGCGCTGCGATGATCTCACCATCTTTCACAATAGGACGCTCATAAGTATTGTGCATGCCTAAGATACCGCTCTGAGGAGGATTAAGAATAGGCGTAGAGAGCATAGAGCCAAATACCCCACCATTTGTAATGGTAAATGTACCCCCTGTCATCTCTTCGAGCGTTAAGGTACCTTCTCTTGCTTTTGTTGCATATTCAATGATCTGCTTTTCAATCTCCGCTAAGCTCAATTGATCTGCATTACGGATAATCGGCACCACTAAACCACGGGGTGAAGAGACTGCAATACCGATATCAAAATAACCGTGATAAACAATATCGTTGCCATCGATCGAAGCATTTACAGCGGGGTACTTCTTCAGTGCTTCCACAGCTGCTTTTACAAAGAAGGACATAAAGCCTAATTTCACACCATGAGTTTTGGTGAAGCGATCTTGATACTTCTTACGCATGCTGATCACAGGCTCCATGTTGATCTCATTAAATGTAGTCAACATCGCAGTTGTGTTCGTTGCATCTAAAAGACGCTCTGCAATACGTGCACGAAGACGAGTCATCGGTACACGCTTCTCAACACGATCTCCTAAAGGAATATCTGCCGCAGGCGCTGAGGTTGCTGCAGGTGCTGGTGCAGGAGCCGCTTTTGCGCCTCCATTTTTCATGAAGTTTTCAATATCTTCTTTAAGATGACGACCATTCATACCTGTTGCAGGGATCTGAGTAATATCGAGATTATTCTCCTCAACTAAACGGCGTACAGCAGGAGACATCGGGATCTCTTCATCGGCTACTGGAGCTTCTTCTTTCTTCTCTTCTGCAGCAGGAGCTTCTGTCGCCGCAGGCGCAGCACCCGCTTCGATAACAGCAAGCACAGTCCCCTCTGTCACATCGGTTCCCTCTTCAACGAGGATCTCTTTTAAAGTACCGCTAACTGTAGCAGGAACTTCGAGCATCACCTTATCTGTCTCAAGATCAACAAGGTTTTCACCCTCTTCAATAAACTCACCCACCTGCTTATGCCAAGAGGCTAATGTTGCATCTGCAACCGATTCTGGCAATACCGGAACTTTAATTTCTGTACTCATGGATTCTCTCCTAACTCTATGTAAATTTAATATATAAAGGTTAATTCAAATTCTAATAAAAATTGAGATGCCAACGGGAGCTTACTCTATTAACCTAGCCCCCGTGGCAAGATTCTTTTATCGCACCATAGGCATTTTATTTTGCCGCAGGAAATACCGCATCTAAAAGCGCTTCTTGCTGCTCCATATGCACATTGGTGTATCCCACTGCTGGGGCTGCTGCCGCAGGACGTGTTACAAAGCGAAGTGCAAGCTTATCCCCTACAATCGCCTCTAAATAATCACGCACAAAGGTTGCATAACCTTGGTTAGCGGGCTCATCCTGGAAGAAGATCACCTCTTTTGCCTTTGGATATTTCGCAAGTTCTGCTTCGATCGCTTTAGTGGGGAATGGATAGATCTCTTCTAAGCGAATAATTGCGCTCTTCTTATCGCCCACTTCCGCACGACGATTTAAGACATCGTAGTAGATCTTACCTACAGTAATGATGACTCGCTCCACCCCTTTGCCATCAATCGATTCGATCTCTGGTAATACTGGCTGGAACTTACCCTTTGCAAGATCCTCTAAAGTGCTCACCGCCTGGCGATGGCGCAATAAGCTCTTAGGTGACATACAGACTAAAGGCTTACGATAATCCTGATGCATCTGACGACGGAACATATGGAACGCTTGCGCCGGCGTTGTCGGCACAACAAAGCTCATATTATTCTCGGCACAGAGCTCTAAGAATCGCTCAGGACGTGCGGAGGAGTGCTCTGGCCCTTGACCTTCATAACCATGGGGGAGCAACATCACCAATCCATTCATACGGCGCCATTTTGTCTCCGCCGAGGAGATAAACTGGTCGATAACGACTTGCGCACCATTTACGAAGTCACCAAACTGCGCCTCCCAAATGACTAATGCATTAGGCTCTGTAGAAGCGTAACCATACTCAAAACCTAAAACAGCCGCTTCAGAAAGGATAGAGTCGATCACAGTAAAGTTCGCCTGTTTATCGCTTAAATTCGCAAGCGGCAAATAGGAGGAACCATCATTTTGATTGTGATAGACCGCATGACGATGGAAGAACGTTCCACGACCAGAATCCTGACCGGAGATCCGTACAGGGTAACCCTCTTCAAGAAGGGTTGCATAAGCCATTGTCTCAGCAAAGCCCCAATCCATCTCAAGCTCACCTTTACCCATTTTTAAGCGATTGTCATGAATACGCTGAACACGGGGATGAAGTTTTACATTCTCCGGGAGCTGATTCATTCTTTCGGCAAGCTCTGTCACTTTTTCTGCAGGAACAGCGGTCTCTGGCATCCGCGCTTTATCGGTTCCAAATTCATCTTGAACCTTCGCAATGCGCTCCCACTCTTCTGCATATTTTGTATTGAGCGACTCCACCGTTGGGAAACCTACCGGTGCACCCTCTTCGAGGCGATCACGGTACTCTTTTGTAAAGGCCTTAAAGTCCTCTTCCGTAATCACACCCTCTTCGATCAATCTGTTTGCATAAAGGCGTGCAGGCGTCTCATGCGCGCGAACCTTTTTATACATCATCGGCTGGGTTGCACTGGGCTCGTCCGCCTCGTTATGTCCAAGTTTGCGGTAACAGACAAGATCAATCACCACATCTTTGTTGAACTCATTTCTAAACTCTAATGCGAGTTGTACCACATGTTTTACCGCCTCAGGGTCATCTCCATTAACATGGAAGATAGGTGCCTGAACAATTTTACCTGCATCGGTACAGTAAGCTGCTGAGCGAGCATCTAACGGATTAGACGTTGTAAAGCCCACCTGGTTATTCACCACAATGTGGAGCGTTCCGCCACAGGTATAACCTCGAACCTCAGAGAGCTGAAGCGTCTCCATCACCACGCCTTGCCCTGCAAACGCAGCATCCCCATGAATTAATACAGGAACCACGGTGTTAAAGGGGAGATCCCCTAATGGACGTTTAGCATCTACACGGCGCTCTAAACGTGCTCGCACAGAGCCCTCAACCACAGGATTAACAATCTCCAAGTGAGAAGGGTTATACGCTAATGCTAAGTGAAGCGGCTCATTATTTTCGCGGGTTTTAATGGTCGATGAGAAACCCATATGGTATTTCACATCCCCAGAACCTTTGTTAAAGGTGGGTTTACCCTCAAATTCAGCAAAGATCGCCTCAGGCGCTTTACCCATAATATTGACCAGCACATTTAAGCGGCCACGGTGTGCCATACCGATCACGACCTCTTCAGCTCCTGCATCTGAGGCTCCCGAAACAAGCTCATGCATCATCGGGATAAGGGCATCTCCTCCTTCAAGCGAGAAACGTTTCTGCCCTACATAGCGAGTATGAAGATAGCGCTCTAAACCATCAGCAGAGACGAGCTGTTTTAAAGTCTCTACCCGCTCTTCTTGAGTAAAGCGATAGCCATCTTTCACCTCTTCAAGGCGCTCTTTAAGCCACTTTCTCTGATCTTCATCGATCATATGGCTAAACTCAACACCGATATGTTTCGTATAGGTGCGCTCTAAAGTATCTAAAATATCGCGCAACTTCATCGATGCTTGCCCTGCTAACCCGCCGGTTAAGAAGGTCGTATCGAGATCCGCCTCAGAAAGTCCATAATGGCCAAGCGTTAATTCAGGAACTGAAATCTCTTCACGAAAATTAAGAGGGCATAAGTCTGCTACTTGATGCCCTCTTCGACGAAATTCTGCAATGAGTTGCAATACGGATACTTGCTTTGCTAAATGCGCACCATCCACATTACCACCGCCAGCACTGCGCTGCTGATGGCGCATCTGCTCAAATGCACGTTTTACAGGAATCTGCGGGATATCCTTTCCATTCTCTTGCTTAAATTTAGCAAAATACTCCTGCCAGTTTTCAGCAACAGAACTCGGATCCGCAAGATAGGATTCAAACATCTCCTCGACATATGTCGCATTAGCTCCATTAAGCGCCGATGTTTCTCTAAACTTATCGATTAGTTTCATGTTCTCGCTCATAGTTTTATTTTTGGTAAGTTGATAAATGAATAAAAAGAAAATAAATTTTAGCTATTATATATGAAAAATGAGTTTTAGGGGGCAATTTGCGGTTTTTTTGGTGGTTGGCCACCCGCCTGTTTTAGGTTATTTATCCAGCCGTTCCCCACCAATGCCTCGCCTCTTTTTTTGGGGTGTAAAAATATAAGATTGCTCGCTCCTTTGTGCTCAAAATCGTTTCTATTTTTTCTCAATGATCCCTTGAGCCATTTTTTTATTTTTTAGATTTCCATCTTTTCAGGTAATGCCCTAAAAATCAATGTTAGGAAAGTCTGCAATTCAAATACAGTTCGCAGATTATGGTAATATTCAATATAGCCATTCGAATATTAAATGTATAGGAAGAACGCATGAAACTAAATGAACTTCGCTACTTTATCGCTGTCGCAGAAGAGAAGCATTTCGGACGCGCTGCACAAAAATGCTTTATCTCCCAGCCTGCGCTCTCTATTGGCGTTAAAAACTTAGAGACTTCCATGGGCGTTTCACTCTTTGAGCGTACAACCAATGAGGTTCTTTTAACTCCTGCGGGTAAAAAAGCGCTCCCCAAAGCGCGCCAAATCTTCGAGCTTGTTAATGAATTGATGGCGTTAAGCATCGATTCCGACTCACTTGAGGGCAACTTTAACTTAGGGGTGATCTTCACTATTGCCCCCTACCTATTACCTAAAGTCATTCCCTGTCTACGCGAAAAGGCGCCCAATATGATTCTCAATATCTATGAGAATATGACAGATAACCTAGCGCCCATGTTAAAAACAGGGGAGATTGATGCGGCAATTATGGCACTTCCTGTATCTGACCCGACCTTTGAGATTATTGAGCTTTATGAAGAGCCCTTCTATGTGATCACCCCCAAAGATCACCCGCTCTCTGAAAAAAGTTCCATCTCGGCCAGTGAAATTCATGAGTATGACCCCCTTCTGCTTAATGTTGGGCACTGTTTTAGAGATCAAGTTCTCGATCAATGTAAAGAGATCAATGCGGCGCAATCTCATCACCATTCGCTCGAAACTATTCGGAATATTGTCGCCTCGGGGCATCAGATCTCGGTATTGCCTAAACATGCATTAACCGACGATCACCTAAAAGATTTCCTACACTATATTCCCTTTACGGATCCTGCGCCTACACGAAAAGTGGCGCTGGTCTATCGTAAAGAGTTTACCCAAACGAAAAAAGTTGAATTGCTTGCGGAGTGTATTCGAGATCTTAATCTCTAATATCTCAATTGATAAACATAGAAAAAGACTAAGAAGAACAGAAACAATTCCGCCGCTTACCACCATTATTTAAGAGGCTTGCCTCTTTAAAATTATTGAAAGGACATATGTTAATAGATCAATTTGGACGAAAAATCGATTATGTCCGTGTGTCAGTCACTGATCGCTGCGACCTGCGTTGCACTTACTGTATTCCGAAAGGATTTAAGGGATTTGAGGTCAACAAAAACTGGCTCACGTTTGATGAGATTATGCGTGTAATTGGGGCGTTTTCTGCCATGGGGACGCATCACTACCGCATTACAGGGGGTGAGCCCTTGTTGCGCAAAAATGTCGTAGAACTGATCGAACGGATCAAGACAATTCCTACCATCAAAGATCTCTCTATGACCACGAATGCTACGCAACTCTCTAAACATGCTCATGATCTTAAGCGTGCAGGACTCGATCGGCTCAATATTAGCTTAGACTCTCTCAACCCCGCTACCGTTCATCAAATTACGGGAAATGATTGTATCAACAAAGTAAAAGAGGGGATCTTTGCCGCAAAAGAGGCCGGATTTGAGACGATCAAAATCAATATGGTCCCTATGGTGGGCGTGAATGATCAAGATATTGATGAGATGATCAGCTTCTGTATTGAGCACGGCTTAATCTTGCGTCTTATTGAAGCAATGCCGATGGGGGTCACTGGCCAAAATACCCAAGGGCGTGATCTTACCAAACTTCTGGAAAAGCTACGGGATAAACATGGCCTGATCGACTCCACCAAAGAGCTTGGCCAAGGCCCTGCCCGCTATTACGAATCCCCTGATGGCAAGTTTACATTTGGCCTTATCACCCCGATGAGCCAACATTTTTGCGATACCTGTAACAGAGTGCGTCTCTCCGTAGATGGCACGCTCTATATGTGTTTAGGGCAAAATGAGGCCTATCCTCTGCGAGAAATGTTGCGAGATAACTGCTCGGATGAAGAGCTTCAAGCTGCCATCCGCGAAGCGATCGACCTTAAACCCCAAAAGCATGAATTTAGAACCGATGTAACAAAAATTAAACGCATTATGTCCATGACCGGGGGCTAACCCAAAGAGCAAGCGGCATAAAATCAATCTCTGATACCACTTAAGTTGATAAGTGCAAAAAGATTACGCATACTTCTTACAAAGCAGGTTGATTTAGTGATTAAAAAATCACGATAAAATTTATTCAAATTTAAATAGATAAAAAAGGAAGCAAGCGATGGAAAAGAAATATGGTGTAAGGATGACTCTCCCTGAGCATGATCCTATGCGAAAAGCGAATCTCCTTGGGGATGACTTTGCAGCAGAACGCTGGTTCTCTACAGAAGAGGCGCGTAATAAGTTCTTAAAGAGCTATCAAGAGGATTTCATCTATTATCGCATTGGCGATCGCCCCCGTTATGAGTATGAACTGATTAATCGTTAAAGAAATCGTTACAGGTTCAATACTCTCTTTACAGCCTCCCTCGGGAGGTTTTTTTATTGCTCTCTCTTTTAATAGAACCACAGCTTTTCGGGAACTTTAAATATCAGAAACTTTAATAAAAATAAAAAACAAGGCACAAAAAAATCCCCTAACCGAAGTTAGGGGATTCTCTCAATATGGCGCGCCCAGAAGGATTCGAACCTCCGACCGCCTGGTTCGTAGCCAGGTACTCTATCCAGCTGAGCTATGGGCGCTTCGTCATTGAAGATATGTATTATAGCGCGCTATTCCTGCCGGTCAACTCCCTGAGCAACAATAGCGCAAAAAGAACATTTTCTTTTTCAATTAAAAGATATAAGGCTTCATTATGACAAGATAGACCATTGCCATCGCCATAAAGTTGGCCATTAAATAAGCAACTAAACGGGTTGATAAAACATATCGCTGCTTCATAGCGACAACACCAAATCCAATATAGCCAAGCAGGAAAAGGATCTTAAGCCCGAGCCATCCACCCCCTTCACCAAACGGATTAATACGCAAAATCACCGCTACAGAAATACCGAGTACAATTAAGAGCGTATCGATAATATGGGGGGCGACTCTCACCCACGTAGGGCGCGTTGTGTAAAAATATTTCCAAAAACGTACATTAAAAAAGATGATTGAAATATAGGCTAGCAACATATGGCTATGCTTCAATCCTAAATATGCTCCCATTATAAATTCACCACGTTTACAGGTTTCCCTGCTACAAATTGATTAATATTATTCTCTAAAATTCCCACAAGATTTTGTACCGCTTCTTCACTTGCCCAGGCAGTATGAGGCGTAATGATGAAGTTCCCCAAATCTTGGGCAAGTAGAGGGTTATCCGGCTTTGGCGGCTCTGTTGTCAAAACATCTACCCCCGCCCCACCTACTCTACCCTCTCGTAGTGCATCCGCAAGCGCTTGCTCATTAATTAAGCCTCCTCGGCTCACATTAATGAGAATAACGCCCTCTTTCATTCGCGCAAGCTCCTCTTTTCCAATCATATTATTGGTCTCTGGCGTCATGGGGGCGTGAATAGAGTAGACATCTGCACTGGTTAAAACCTCTTCAAATGAGTGATAGCCCTCCCGAATAGAGTCTGCTCCCTTTCGCTCAGAAAAGAGCACCTCCATCCCAAAGCTTTCAGCATATTTCGCAAGCTGAGAACCGATGCTCCCCTTCCCCACAATCCCAAGCTTTTTCCCTTTAAGCTCAAAAATAGGCTCTGCAAAAATGCTAAAGAAAGGTGATTTCTGCCATGCCCCCTCCCGCATTCTTGCCTCATACAGAGGAAGGCGGTGCATTAAAGAGATCATCATCATAAAGGCGTGCTCTGCCACAGCAATCGTACTATAATCCGCAACATTACAAACCGTAATGCCGAGCTCCTTCGCCGCGTCAATATCGATAATATTAAAACCTGTGGCCGCTACTGCAATGAGCTTAAGTTGCGGGTTAGCCTCCATCATCGCACGATCGATCGCCACTTTATTGGTAATCGCGATCTCATGGCCTTGCAATGCTTCGCTCACCTTTTCTGGAGGGCAGTTTTCAATATTTGTCATCTCAAAGGGGAAATCAAAATTAAGCGTTACTCGGCTCAATGTCCCTTGATCTAAAAAAACAATCTTTCTCTTCGACATAAAATTCTCCTCGCTTTTATCATTATTATCGTTGTTATTATTACGCTTTAAAATTCAGCTTTCTCTCACTCTACTAGAGTCAGCCCTAAAAAGAGAAGTCCTTAATTTTGTGAATGGCGTAAGAGTCGCTGCTTTTCACGATTCCAATCTCGCTCTTTAAGGGTTGCACGTTTATCGTGAGCCTTCTTACCCTTAGCTAAGCCGATCTCAATTTTCGCTAATCCCCGCTTCCAGTAGAGACTTAAAGGCACAATGGTAAAACCCTTCTGATCTACAGCTCCGATTAAACGATCAATCTCATACCGATGTAGCAGGAGTTTGCGGGTGCGAGTTGAATCTGCCCGCACATGGCTCGATGCTGAGAGAAGAGGCGAGATATGCGCACCTAAGAGATAAACCTCTCCATCACGAATATAGACATAAGCCTCTTGCAGTTGCGCCTTGCCTTCTCTTAAGCTCTTAACCTCCCAGCCGTAAAGCTCAATACCGGCTTCAAAGCGCTCTTCAATAAAATATTCATGAAAAGCTCGGCGATTTTTCGCTATTTGCGCGCCCCCGGATTTTTTCTTCTTTTTAGACATTCATCATCCTTGCTCTATAAATTTTTTCGTAAGTTTAGCGATAATGGCTCTATTATAGCCGATAAAAAAAGCCCTCAACAATCTTCGATTATTCAGGGCTTTTTGCACTTTTAAGATGAGGCTTAAAAGCGATCTATTTTACAACTATTTAGACCAAAGAGGAGACTACTCCACATCCTTCATCGTTAAGCGGATACGGCCTTGACGATCAATCTCAAGAACTTTCACCTTCACCACTTGACCAACTTCGAGGTAATCACCCACATTTTGGATGCGCTCTTCCGCCGGAATTTGAGAAACGTGAACCATACCATCTTGACCAGGACGTAAATTCACAAAAGCACCAAAGTCCATAATACGAACAATGGGCGCTTCATAAACTGAACCAATCTCAATATCCGCAGTGATCTCTTCGATACGCTTCTTCGCAGCTACTGCTTGATCATTATTCACCGCAGAGATACGGACTTCGCCTGAATCTTCAATCTCAATAATTGCGCCAGTCTCTTCAGTAATTGCGCGAATCGTTACACCACCCTTCCCGATCACATCACGGATCTTATCGGGATTAATACGGATTGTTGTGATGCGAGGTGCAAACTCCGAGATCGAATCACGCGATTCACTGATCACCTTATTCATCTCACCAAGAATATGGAGGCGCGCATCTTTCGCTTGGGAGAGCGCTTGCTGCATAATCTCTTTAGTGATGCCATCGATCTTAATATCCATCTGTAAAGCTGTGATACCTGTTTCTGTACCCGCAACTTTAAAGTCCATATCACCGAGATGATCTTCATCACCTAAGATATCGGTTAAGACTGCGTAATCATCACCCTCTTTAATAAGCCCCATCGCAACACCTGCTACAGGCGCTTTAAGCGGTACACCAGCATCCATTAAAGCAAGCGATGTTCCACAGACCGAAGCCATTGAGCTCGAACCATTGGATTCTGTAATTTCAGAGACCACACGGATCGTGTATGGATACTCTTCCATATTCGGCATAACCGCCTGAACACCCCGCTTTGCTAAGCGACCATGTCCAATTTCACGACGTTTTGGCGAACCTACACGCCCTGTCTCCCCAACAGAATAAGGGGGGAAGTTGTAATGAAGCATAAAGTTATCTTTATACTCTCCTTCTAACGCATCGATAATCTGTGCGTCACGCTCTGTACCTAGCGTTGCAACTACAAGCGCTTGCGTCTCCCCACGGGTAAAGAGAGCAGAGCCATGTGTACGTGCTAAAACGCCCACTTTCGATTCAATAGGACGCACTGTAGTTGTATCTCGGCCATCAATTCGAGGCTGACCTGAAACCACCTGAGTCCGCACAATGTCAGAGCTAATATCACTCACCACCGCAGTAACCTCTGCTGCCGTGTAGCTCTCTTCTTCATCTGTTACTAAAGCATCAACCGCCTTATCACGCGCCTCTGCAATCGCATTTGCACGATCTTGTTTAACCGTAATCTTAAACGCGGCTTCTAAATCGGCACGTACCACATTTTCCACAGCTTCGATAAGTGCTTGATTGGGTTCTGGTACTTCAAATGGGAAAGCTTCTGCATCCACCTTATCGGCAAGCTCTTTAATATTATCGATCACAACTTGCATCGCTTCATGACCATGCATGACCGCGCCGAGCATCACCTCCTCAGAGAGAAGATTCGCCTCTGACTCCACCATTAAAACAGCAGATTCTGTACCGGCAACCACTAGATCAAGATCCGATTCTTTAAGCTCCGAAAGCGTAGGGTTAATTTGATACTCGCCATCTTTATAACCCACACGAACAGCACCGATAGGGCCATTAAAAGGTAAACCCGAGATAGAAAGCGCTGCTGATGCCCCAATGAGCGCCACGATATCAGTAGCAATCTCAGGATTAATAGACATCACCGTTGCGATAATTTGTACTTCATTTTTAAACGCTTCGTGGAAGAGCGGACGTACAGGGCGGTCGATTAAACGGGAAACTAAAATCTCATGCTCAGATGGACGACCCTCACGGCGGAAGAATCCCCCGGGGATCTTTCCTGCAGCGTAAGTGCGCTCTTGGTAATCTACCGTTAAGGGGAAGAAGTCACGGCTAGGATCTGCCGAACGTGACGCCACACAGGTCACAAAAACACTTGTTCCTTCAATATCTACCATTACTGCTGCAGTCGCTTGACGTGCGATCTCTGCGGTTTCGATCGTTACTGTACGACCACCGAAGGTAAACTCTTGCTTAATAGCTTCTAATTTTAATTCCATAATTTCCTCTTACTACTTAAACTCTCGCTTCAAATAAAGAGCAATAATGTTTAGAAGGGAACTGCTTAAAATCTCCTTAAAAAGATCTTAAGCAGTGCCCCGAATTTATTGCTTTTATCTAAAGCAAGATAACAAAAAACCCCCGCCAAAAGAGCGAGGGTATCTTTTTCTAAAGTGAAGAATGCACCCAATATAAAGATAATGGAGCCGTTTCATTCACCTTTTTCTGCATACTATCGATCGATTAACGACGTAACGATAGACGCTGAATTAAATCTTGATAACGACCTAAATCTTTTGCTTTTAGGTAGTTAAGCAGTTTACGACGCTTGTTTACCATCTGTAAAAGACCACGACGTGAGTGATGATCCTTCTTATGGTCTGCAAAGTGTGCTTGCAATGCGTTAATGTTTGCAGTTAAAAGTGCAACCTGAACTTCAGGCGAACCTGTATCGTTCGTGCCACGACCATATTCTGCAATAATTTCTGCTTTCTTCTCAGTTGTTAACATAAAAACTTAAACTCCAAATAATTATAAAAGTGTCAATGGCGATGACAGCATTTACTCTGCCGGCATTATAGTACGGTTTGCATAAATAACCAAACTAATTCAGCTTCCGGATGAGGCTATCCCCCACTTTAACGCCAAACTCCTCAGCTAAGCCCCCATTAATCTCTAGTACATATTGAGCAGGCTTTCGGCTGGGATAAGAGGGGCAAGGATTGGCTAAACAAGGTTCTGCATAGACAATATCCACAATAACGCCCTCGCCATCGATATAGATAATATCAAGTGGAATTTTGGTGTTTTTCATCCAAAACGAGCGTGGTTTCTCCTCCTTAAAGAGAAAGAGCATCCCCATATTTCGAGGTAAAATACGGCGCTCCATAAGTCCACGAATCTGCGCCTCGTCACTCTCTGCAAGCTCTACCTTAACCTGCTCCTCTCCCACCTGCATCATAGCCAGTGGCAAGCCTGATTGATGATGCTTCATTCGCAACTCCCGATAGAGCTCCGCATTCGCCACACTTAAACTTAAAATTCCAATAAGTAATAATCGTAAAATTCCCATCTCTTTAACTCTAATCCTTTCTACTTACTGATAACGCTAAAAATCGACATCGCTCTCGTCACTATAATCAGAATAGTAGCCATCATTCACAAGCTGCAAAATTAGCGCCTCTACCTCTTTTGAACTAGCTACCGGCGCCGCCATCATTCCCGCTGTTAACTCGGGATGTTGGCAGATCATGCGAATGATCTCCCCCTCTTCAACAGGTAGTGAGAACTCCTCTCCCCCGGCAAATAGATAGCGCCGCTCATTGATATCTCGGTAGAGGAATGTAATCCCGGGGTGCCGTTCTAACTCCCCTTTCTCAGCGATGAGTTGAGACAAAGCTTCGGCACTATAAAGTTCCGCTCGAGGCTCTGGGGTCTGAAAGAGTTTTGGCTCTGTAATATGCTGCCCAAACCAACGGGCAATCGCCTCGGGATTGAGCGTTAAATATTGATGTATCACCTTCGAAACCCGCTCAACTGCAAGGTCATCGAGCTCCCCTATTTGGGTGACCTGTGTAAGATCAGGATCGGTAAAGCGCGCATCTTCTGCAATATCTTCAAGCAGGGAGCCAGTAAAATCATGGAGCATCTCCGAATGCTTAGGAGCCCGAAACCCGACCGACCACGTCACACTTCTGCCAATATTAATGCCAAAATGGCCAATTCTAGGGGGAAGATAGAGAAGATCGCCCGGCTCAACTAGCCACTCTTCGTCTGGCTTAAAATGCTCAATTAAACGGATATCGATCCCTTCAACAAAATCATCTTCCGACACTTCATCATAACTAATCTGCCAGCGCTTTTTGCCCTCTCCCTGAATAAGAAAGACATCATAATCATCCCAGTGAGCCCCGACACTCCCGCCATCTTCCCCAAGACTTGCTTGAAGATCATCTAAACGCCAATTCGGAATGAAGCGGAAAGGATCGAGCATAGATTTTAGATGGGGGAGCGATTTCTCAATATCATTGACCACTAGCATCCATTTCTTATCCGCAAGGGAGGCGAAATCCTCTTCAAAAAAGGGGCCCATCTTGAGCTCCCATGGTCTCTCACCCCCCTCCTCAAAAATAAAGCGGGAAGGGATAAACTCCTCAAAAGCAAGTCCCGCAATCTCATCGGCGGAAAGAGGATCTTCAAAATTAGGAAAAGCCCCCTTTACAAAGAGAGGCTTTTTTTGCCAATAATCCCGCAAAAACTGGGCAGCAGTTAGCCCCCCTAAACATTGCAGCGGTTGATTTATACTCTGGTTGATGTTCTTTTTCATCTCTTTTTTTACCTACAAAAAGAAGAGGTGCTATGCCTCTTCTCTATACTAAATATTTAAATCAATGGGCGTGAAACACTTCGCTACCGCCGCGAAACTCGTTCAACTGCTTTTAAGAGGCGAAGTTCCCGCATAATATCTGCAAGATGCTTACGATCTTGCACTCGAGTGACGAAGATAATCCGCACAAGATCTTCATTAATCGGCTCGGAGGTGAGCTCCTCAAAATCGAGATTCAGCTCAGTCACTTTTGCACTAACTGAAGCGATAGCCCCACGGCGATTTTTTGCAATTAAAAAGAGCTGTACAGGGAACTCTCCGCGCGCTTTTTTACTCCACGCCAGAGGAATCCAGCGTTCGGGTTGCTTTTTATAATTCTCCACATTGGCGCAATCAACTAAATGGATGACCATGCCATGCCGCTGACTCAAGTAACCAATAATGGGCTCTCCCGGCAGAGGATAACAGCATCGACCAAGAGAGGTCTTCATCCCTTGTGCACCAATTATCACATCGCTTGAGACTTCAGAACCTTCCTCATGCACCAATTCTGGTTGGGGAAGATGGGGATATTTCTGCTTAACGAGGAAACGATTAATCACATATTGAGTGGGATATTTACCCCGCCCCACTGCTATGAAAAGCTGCTCTTTAGAACCAAGCTCAAGCTCCTCAAGCATCGCCCGCTCCTCCTCTTCGGTAAGATTCTTAAAGAGTAACCCTTTACGATCTAACGCCTCATTTAAAAGCTCTCTTCCTGCGGTATAGGCCTCTTCATCAGTTAAGCGGGAAAGATAGGCTAAAATCGCGGTTCTTGCCCGTGCACTCACCACATAGTTAAGCCACTGTGAGCTCGGCGCACTCCCTTTTTTTGTCTCAATACGGATCGTCTGCCCATTTCGCAAGGGCTGAGAGAGCTCAACTTCTACACCATCTACAAATACGCGATGACAAGTGTTGCCCACCTCTGTGTGCACCGCATAAGCAAAGTCGATACCGGTTGAACCCCGGGGCAGCTCGATAATCTTTCCCTTTGGAGTAAAGAGATAGATCTCCTTCGGGAAGAGATCGGCCTTCATTGTCTCCATAAACTCCTGAGAAGAGAGCCCGCTATCTTGCAGCTCAGTGACAGTATCGAGCCATTGATTTGTGCGCATCTGTGTATGCTCTTGCCCTTCATAAGCATCTTTATAGCGCCAATGGGCGGCAGCTCCTGCCTCTGCAATAACATGCATATCTCGTGTACGAATCTGCACCTCTACAGGAAGCCCGTTACTGCCAAATACAATAGTATGAAGACTCTGATAACCATTCCCCTTAGGAATAGCGATATAATCTTTAAAGCCCCCCATAATCGGCTTATAGAGCTGATGCACCATGCCCAATGCGCGATAACATTCATCTACAGTGGGAACAATAATGCGAATGGCAAAAATATCGTAAACAAGTTCGATCTTGCCCTTAATTTTTAACTTATTGTAGATACTCCAAAGATGCTTACGCCGAGTGGAGATGCGGGATAAGATATTGCTTCGCACAAGTCGCTCATCAATCGCATTTTTAATGCGGTTAAGATTCTCACTCTCCCGGGCATACTTCTCTTCAATCGCTTTAGAGAGCGTTGCGTAGCGAAGCGGATAGATATTCTCAAAACATAAGTTTTCCAAATGCACCTGTAGCGCGTACATCCCCAAACGAGCTGCAATAGGGGCATAGATATCGAGCGTCTCATTAGCAATACGACGCTTTTTATACGCTGGTAACGCGCCGAGTGTTCGCATATTGTGAAGTCTATCGGCCAACTTAACCATGATGACCCGAAGGTCTTTTGTCATCGCTAAAACCATCTTGCGAAAGTTTTCCGCCTTAGCCTCTTCTTTTGAGCGAAACTTTATCTGCGTAAGTTTGGTAACGCCATCGACAATCTGCGCAACTTCAGTGCCAAATTCATTCTCGATCTCTTCATAGGTGATCTCAGTATCTTCAATCACATCATGCAAAATTGCACCGACAAGAGAATCTTTATCGATCTGAACTTCACTTAAAATAAGCGCAACGGCAATCGGGTGGAAGATATAAGGCTCACCAGAAGAGCGAAACTGCTCTTCATGGGCAAAGGCACCATATACGCAAGCTCTTTTAACTTCCGCAAGCTCCTCCTCCGTTAAATAGCGCCCTACAATTCGTAATAGACGATCCGTCTTAATCTCAAATTCTTTGCGCCACGGAAGTAGATTTTCTGGCAATTCGCTCTGCTTCACCTTACTCTCCTTGGACGTTAAAACCTTACCGCAAAAACTAAAAAGCTATAAAGATTCAGTCCTTCTGCCTCTTTATAGCTTAAGTTTATCTCTTAAAATGAGGAGACAACTTCCGTCTCTTTCGCTTTAATCTCTTCTGGTGTAATCGCACCCGCTGCAATCTCTCGAAGTGCAATTACGGTTGATTTAGATGCGCGGCTTGTGGGCTCTACTCGCATCTCATCACCATTTTCAATCTGGCGCGCACGCTTTGCAGCAATGGTTACTAACTGAAAGCGGTTATCAACTTTCTCTAAACAATCTTCAACGGTCACTCGTGCCATTGTCTTCTCCTAACTGATAAATACTTAAAATATTGATCGATCAATCTTTGCAAAATAGATTGCCCCTCTTATCAGGCTTATCACTGCTCTAAAACAGCCCTCTAATTTGCTCTATGAATTTAATTTTATAACTTAGATTGGTAACGCGTCTGCGGTAAAAACTCAAGCCTTTTGTAAAGATATACTTTACATTTTTTCGCGCTTTACCGCTCTTTTCTTCTGCCTTAATGAGGCAAGAGTTTGTCCAAGAGCTCTTTAAGCGCAACCGACTGATACTTATAGCGTAAGCGATTGCTATGGAAAATACTCCGTAGCTCTAAAAATGCGAGGTCAAAATCATCATTTACAATGAGATAATCAAACTTTTTATAATGTTTAATCTGATTCATCGCATCTTCCATTCGTTTATCTACCACCTCTTCTGCATCTAAATTACGATGATTTAGACGAGCCCGAAGCGCTTCAATAGAAGGGGGAAGAATAAAGATCAACACCGCCTCCGGCATAAGGGCCTTAACCTGCTCTGCACCTTGCCAGTCGATCACTAATACCACATCTTTTCCCGCTGCTGTCTGTTTAGCGATCTCTGCTTTTGAGGTGCCGTACCAATTACCAAAGACTTCCGCATGCTCTAAAAAACCATCTTCCGCTAGAAGAGCTTTAAACTCCTCAACAGAGACAAAATGGTAATGCTCACCATTAATCTCCCCCTCTCTGGGCGCGCGCGTTGTATGCGTTACCGCACGGGTCACGTAGGGACTCTGCTCTAAAAGCTTATTAACCAAGGTGGTTTTTCCCCCGCCAGATGGCGCAGAGATAACATATAAGGTCCCAAAATCAGAGCGTGTTTTATCCATAATTTTCTGTCTGCTTCTCTCTCGCTGAATTATCGGCCTTAAGAAGGAAAACCCTCTATGAAGGATAGAGGCTCTAGTATATAATAAATGCGTTATGATGTTCTTGAAATTCTTGAGGACAATTATTACACTTATCGAGATTTTATCTAAATTATGGAGTAAACCCCTATTATGTTAAGAAAAATGTTAATTGGTTTAGGCGCATCGCTTGCGATTGCAACTTCTGCTTTCGCACAAAACCAACCAGAAGTGGTCTATCTTCAACAGCATGGCGACTGGAAGGTAGAGTGTTTACAAGACCAAACCCCTTCTGGCAGCGTAAAAAACTGCTTAATGTCCACAACGTCTGAGGTTGAGATCACCAACCCTAACGACAAGAGCCAAAAACAGAACATCAAAGCCCTTCGCGCATCGGTCATCTTTATTGAAAATAACCCAACAATGATCTTCAGCGCACTTCCTGGCACACTTTTAATCCCAGGTCTTGAGCTTACAATCGATGGTAAACAATTAACTATCGAGGGCACAAAGGTTACAGGACTCAGCTTTGAGCGCTGCTTACCTGATGGCTGTATTACAGGCCTTCCGATCCAAGATAAAGAGGTATTAAGCACACTTAAAGGCTCAAACAAGCTCAACGTAAGCTATACTCATGACCTCTTTGGTTCAGCGGTAAATAATGTTCAGCTCGATGTTTCAATGAAAGGCTTTACAGCAGCGATCGAAGATTTAGAAAAACAATCTAAATAAGCGAGCAGAGATTTTAGAAAATTTACCAATTTTACAAAAAACTGGAGGGATCGAATTTAGTTCGATCCCTTTTTTATATATAATTAATCGCTCATCTACCATTTAAAGAGCCGTGGCTTATTACGCACAGTTTAAAGACATTTTAAGAGTTTAGAGATCATGGATTATCCACAACATTTTGGTGTTATTGTCATCGGGGGCGGACACGCAGGAACGGAAGCAGCACTAGCTTCAGCGAGATTAGGCGTCCCTACCCTGCTCCTTACACACAATATTGAAACGCTCGGGCAACTAAGTTGTAACCCCGCCATTGGCGGTATTGGCAAAGGACAGATTGTAAAGGAGATCGACGCTCTTGGGGGAGCGATGGCTCATGCAACCGATCTATCGGGAATCCAATTTCGCACGCTAAACGCCTCAAAGGGCCCCGCTGTTCGCTCAACACGAGCGCAGGCTGATCGCACCCTCTATAAAACGGCTATTCGCCGAATTTTAGAGAATCAGCCCAACCTCTATCTGTTTCAGCAAGCAGCAAATGATCTCATCATTAAAGGGGATACCGTTTGTGGCGTTGTCACTCAAACAGGTGTCCGCTTTCACGGGGAAACGGTGATCCTCACGGCAGGGACCTTTCTTTCTGGGTTAATTCATATCGGGCTTGAAAACTATAGCGGGGGCCGTATGGGCGATACAGCTTCCACAACTCTCGCCCATAAGCTGGCAGAACTCAATTTAGCTAAAGGCCGCCTTAAAACAGGAACGCCTCCCAGAATCGATGGAAAAAGCATCGATTTCTCCGGCATGGAAGAGCAACCTGGCGATGATCCAAGACCGGTGTTTTCGTACTTAGGCTCAGATAAGCAGCACCCACAACAGGTCTCCTGCTGGACAACTTATACCAATCCCCGCACCCACGAGATTATTCGTGGTGGCCTCGATCGCTCTCCGATGTACTCTGACCAAGGTGAAATCGAAGGGCTTGGACCTCGCTACTGCCCCGCTGTGGAAGATAAAATCATGCGTTTTGCCGATAAAGAGCAGCACCATGTCTTTTTAGAGCCAGAGGGGCTCGATACCCATGAGTATTACCCTAACGGAATCTCTACAAGCCTTCCTTTTGACGTACAGATTGAGCTTGTGCGCTCGATTGCTGGACTTGAAAATGCTCATATCACCCGCCCAGGCTATGCGATTGAATATGATTTTTATGACCCTCGGGAACTTAAATTTACACTCGAGACTAAAGCGATCAACAACCTCTATTTTGCGGGGCAAATCAATGGCACAACAGGATATGAAGAAGCTGGAGCGCAAGGTCTACTTGCGGGGCTCAATGCGGCTCGCCGCTACTTAGAGCAAGATGAGTGGTATCCTTTACGCCATGAAGCCTATACCGGCGTGATGATCGATGATCTCATCACCTTGGGCGTTAAAGAGCCCTACCGCATGTTTACCTCCCGCGCAGAGCATCGCCTCATTTTGCGGGAAGATAATGCAGATGAACGGCTAACCCCCATTGGTCGCGAGCTTGGTCTTGTGGATGATTATCGCTGGCAGAAATTCCTCGAAAAGCAGGAAGCTATTGTTCAAGCAGAGCAAAAATTTAAAGATTGGATGATTCGCCTCGATACGCCGGCGGGTAAAAGAGTGCAGGAAGAGAGCGGGATCACTCTTAAACAGAATATTCGGGCGCTCACTCTACTTAAACGCCCTGAAGTGACGCTCGAACATCTATTAAAGCTTGAAGATGAGGAGGCTACAGAGCTTCAACAATATAGCGATGAAGTACTCCAAAAAGTAGAGATTCAGACTAAATATGAGGGCTATATTAATCGGGGGCTCGATGAGATCAAGCGCAATCAGAAGTTTGAAAACGCGCCTCTCCCCAAAAATACCGATTATCACGCAATTGAAGGCCTCTCTCGGGAGATTCGAGAGCGTCTAGCCTTAGCGCAACCCGATACTCTCGGGCAAGCTTCCCGCGTTCAAGGAGTGACTCCTGCAGCAATCTCCCTAATTTTAGTCCATCTTAGAAAAGGACAGCTCCCCACAACAACAAAGGAGAATGAATAATGCGTAAGCAGCTCTTAGCATGGGCGCTCTCCTCTCTTCTAATCTCGGCGCCTGCTTATCTTCTAGCAGCGCCAGAAGAGATGGAACCCCCAAAGGCCGCCACTACAAATACCCCCCAACTCTATCACTACTTTGATCTTAGCGGGGAAAGGATTGGAGAACTCACCGACAATCCTCGCTCACCTAAAACTCTAACCCTTCAATCTTGGCTAAAGGTGGCTGATTTCTTCCCTTACGAGATTGATGGCCTAAATGGAGCCGATACCCGGGCCGCTATTCGGAGTTATGAGGAATCCCTCGGGCAGTCTCCTACCGGAATCCCCGATGTAAAATGGGAAGCGCCCCTAGAGAGCTATGTGCGTAAACGGGTGCAAGAGCAGCTCTATGCGCTTAATCTCTATGATGGCGAGATTGATGGCATTAATGATCTTGAAACCCAAGAAGCCATTAAGCGTTTTGAGAAAGAGAATAATCTTACGGAGAGCGGGACACTTGCCCCCGAGGTGCTTTTTCGTCTCTTTAACCCTGCCTTTCTCCCCCCAAAAGCGCCTCGAGCGTTACCGACGGGCACCCCTAAAAAGAGCCCTCAAGTAGAGAATAAAGAAACAGCGCAATCTCCAACAGAAAAATCGGAATCTATAGAGAACGACGAAGCCATAACCGCTACCTATCTTGCGCTCCCCACAGTGCAAGAATCCCTCAAAGCGATTCAAAAAGCGCAAGAAGAGGCGCGAAGATTAGCTCAGATTGAGGCGGAAAAGGCAGAAAAAGCACGCCAAAAGGCCGCTGCAGAAGCGGAGCGAAAAGCCCGCATCAAAGCAGCCCAAGAGATGGTAGAACCTAAACAGATCTTTGCTTTAGATCGAGCAGCAATCGATGAACTGGTGATTAAAGCTCATCGAGCAGATATCTTCTTTATACAAGTATCGCTCCATCTTCTTGGATTTTATAACGATCCTATTGATGGTCGAAGCGGCCCAACAACACGGGAAGCCATTGCCGATTTTGAAGAGATGATCGGCCTGCCTCGCACCGGGAAACTTTTACCCCGCTGGCAAACGCCTCTCCATCAGATGATGTATCGTTTTGTACAGCACAAATTAACAGAACTTGAATTTTATAATGGGGAGATCGACGGTATTGCCGGAAGTGGAACCATCGCCGCTATTAAGGAGTTTGAAGCCTCTCTCAATATTGAGCAATTTGGACGGGTCACCCCTTCCCTTCTTTTAGCGATGTTTAATAGTGAATCTACCGCTGTTCCCATCACGGAAACAGAGCCCCAAGAGAGCGAAGAAGAGAGTGTAACGGTAGAGGAAGAGATTGAGCCGATCTCTGAAGCTGAAAATCAAGAACTTAAAGAGAATGAGAGCGGTACAGATAAACTCCAAGCTCGTATAACAGGCTTTGATCTTAGCCATGCCAAAGCTACCGATGAAAATGCTCTTTTACAGCTAAAACTCGCCTATCTTGGCTTCTATACAACCACTATCGATGGTTTAACCGGCCCTGCTATGACACGAGCAACGGAGGCCTTTCAGAAAGCATTTAAATTGCCTGTCACAGGTAAACTCGATAATAAAACACTCGAAACCTTACGAGTAGAAAATATCAACAAGTTCCAGCGATATCTGCAGCGGGTTGATTATATGAAGGATCGCCCTACAGGGAAGCCTGGGCCTAAAACTCGCCGCGCAGTGAGCATTCTCAAAAATCGCCATGGTTTTCCTGTTGATGAAGAGATGGATATCTCCCTCTACCTTATTCTGATCGATCAAGAACAGGGCTCTACCCTAGCAAAGAACTATCTTGAGAAGGTCGTAAAGATTCAGGAAGATAAGACCTTAATCAAAACGGCTCAAGGCTTTTTAGTAGGCTTAGGGCAGATGACAGGCCGTGTCGATGGCATAAGCGGTCCCGCAACAAAACGGGCGATTAGTCAATTTAGATCGGCAAATCGCTTAAAGGCTGGGGAGAATGTTGACCTAGAGTTAATAGAAGCCTTAAAAAAGGCAGCGCTTAAACAGGCTCAAATCTATTTACAAACTTTAGGCTATGCGCTAAAGCCGGATGGCATCTTCGGCCCCAATTCGAAAAAACATCTCAATAGCTTCTTAAAGACACAGAAGATGGCAGCTTCAGACGAAGTAACAGCTCCGATCTTACTGAAGCTTAAAGAAGCAGCGGATAAAAAGGCCACGGTACAGAGTAGACGGGCTCCTGCGCAATCCCGAGGTGCGGCACCTGCCACAACCACTAAAAAAACAGGTGCTATGCCCCGTTTACAAAAAGGGTTGCAGCAAGAAAAAATGCTCAACCAACCTCCGACGAATACGGTCAATGGTAAATTACAGATCGTGCGCGATAAAGCGGGTAATGTTGCGGGATGCCGTATTGGCAATATCACCATGGGGCCTGAGTGGTGCGCAGGCAAACGTAATGGCTCTAATTGTCGGGTACTCTATAAGGGAGGACGTGTACTCTCTATGAATTGTAAATAGCGCATATTTAATTTTGCGCAAAATAGAGCAATAAAGGTGTCCCCTAAAAAATAAAACCCATCAAATTTCATGCAGAATTTGATGGGTTTTTTCTATCTCTATTCTTAAAAAGATCGCTCCTAGTCCCGGGGGCGAAGTGAAAGCTCACCAGAATAGATTGTACGCTCCCGCCCATATTGATCCAAAATGCGGAGGGCTCCTTGGCTATCGATACCGATCTCTTCCCCAAAAATCTCCTCCTTTTCTGAAAAGAGACGAATCGGTCGCCCGATTAACGCACTATGCTGCTCCCAAAGCTTAAATAGGTTAGGAATATATTGCGCCCTCTCCCCCGCTTCAAGCATCTCGCAGATTGCTAAAAAGCGATCCCCTAAGCCCGCAGCTAAGCGATTACGATCTAAAGGTCTCCCTAAAATAGATTCACAATCGGTTGGGCGATTTTCTAAAGTATTGCGCTCTTGATCTTGATGATTATTAATCCCAATACCCATTACAGTGGTGATGCTCTCTCCACTGGGAAAGCTCTCGACCAAGATCCCCGCTAGTTTCTGCTCATTCACCCAGAGATCATTGGGCCACTTCATTTTAGCCTGTTCGATCCCTTCATTCCGCAAAAGATCGAGTGTCGCTAATCCAATCCAAAGGCTTAAGGTACTCAAATCCTGCAGCTTTGCTCGCTTAAAGGTAAAGCGCATCGAAAAATAGAGGTTTTTCGCCAGCGGTGAGAGCCACGCTTTACTTCGCCTCCCACGCCCACTTCGCTGCATTTCGGCCACCACTACTGCTGGCCTTTCCGTCGATGGAAGCGCTAACACATCACTATTTGTAGAATCGGTAATAAATTTTGTAGTGATCTGAAACCTTCCCCTTAGTTCCTCTGGGAGAGACTCCTCAATACTCTCTGCCGACAGGGGAAGATAAGATTTAAGTGTAGAAAAAGTTTTCTCTTTAGCTGAATATTGAAAAAGATCGCTCAATTCAGCTAAATCTTGGGCTCGATCTTCAAGCTCTATAAGAGGAAGCTTTAACTTATCCGCAAGCGCAGGAAGCGAATAGCCCCCCTCTTCCTGCACGGCCATAAAGAGTTGATGTAGATATTTCATAATCGCTTTAAAGTAATTGATCTTTCACCCATAAAAAAAGAGTGCTAAAAAGCACTCTCTTACTTCTTGTTTTGTGATTAATTAGCTGAATAATACTACAGCAAATACTGCAATCCAGCCAACAGCACATAAGCCACCAATAATATAGAGTGGAAGCTTATAGATAAAAATATTTTCAGACATATTATTCCCCTAAAGAATCAAGATAATAGTTTCTATAATACATTAACCACAGCCTCTGCCGCAACCTCAATGTTGCGCTCATTTAGGGCTGCAATACAGATTCTGCCAGAGCTTACTGTATAAATAGCATACTCTTTTTTCAATCTTTCAACTTGATCTGCGCTAAGACCGGAGTAAGAAAACATTCCCGCCTGCTCGTTGATAAAGCTAAAGTCCACTTTACCCTGCTTACTATTCAGAAGCTCTACAAACTGAGTACGCATCGATTTAATCCGTACACGCATTTCTTTAAGCTCCTCTTCCCACATTGCCCGAAGCTTATCATCAGATAAAACATAATGCACAAGCTGAGCACCAAAAGAAGGGGGAGATGAATAGATTGCTCGCACCATTTTTTTAAGCTGAGAGGTGACTCGCTCCTGCTCCTCTTTATCGGAACACGTTACCGTAATTGCGCCAATACGCTCACTATAGAGGGAAAAAGATTTTGAAAAAGAGGTCGCGATAAAGGTGGGAAGCCCTGCTTCAGCAAAAACGCGAATCGCTTCAGCATCCTCATAGATACCTTTAGAGAAGCCTTGATAAGCCATATCTAAAAAAGGAATAAGCTCCCGCTCTTTAAAAAGATCCGCAAGTTTTTGCCACTCTTCAGAGCTGAGATCTGCCCCCGTGGGGTTATGGCAGCAGGCATGAAGAATAACAATGGAGTCCGCCGGGAGTTTCTCCATAAAACTATAGAGCTCATCAAACGCTACACCTTTGGTTTTAGGATCAAAATAGGGGTAACTTTCTACCTCGAACCCTGCTCCATTAAAAATGGCAATATGATTATTCCAGGTCGGATCTGAAACGTAGACTTTACTATTTGGAACAATAGTTTTTAAAAAATCTGCCCCAACTTTAAGCGCTCCTGTTCCCCCTAAGGATTGCACAGAAGCTAACCGCTCCTCTTTATAGAGTGGGTGATTTTCTCCTAACAATAATTTCTGTACACAATCAACATAACTACCTAACCCCTCCATAGGAAGATAGACACGAGGCGCTGAATTTTGTAAAAGATGTTTTTCCGCCTCCTGTACAGCCTTTAAAACCGGCACTTTGCCTTCAGCATCGGAATAGATACCGATACTTAAATTCACTTTGCCTTCACGCGGATCTTGATTGTAGCTCTCCACTACTCCAAGAATTGCATCATTTGGCGCCAATTTTACGCTGTTAAATAGTTTCATCTTGATTCCTTCTTATCGTTTTGATTCTTATTTTTATAATGACCAGAAATATGTTAACGCAGGTACAGCAGTGAGCAATACAAGAAGATCGAGCCCAAGCCCCATTCGCCAATAATCTCCAAAATAGTATCCCCCCGGTCCCATCACTAAAGTATTAGAGTGGTGCCCAATAGGAGTATTAAAGGCGCATGAACATCCGATCGCCACTGCCATGAGGTAAGGATCGACATTATGCCCTACTGTTTGAGCAATGCCCACAGCAATCGGGGCCATAATCACCGCCGTTGCGGAGCTATTAATAATATCGGTTAGAAGCATGGTAATGAGCATTACCGAGCCTAATACTAACATAGCAGGCATTCCCTCTAAAAGCGATACTAAAGAGGAAACAATTATGCCCGTAGCTCCCGTATTCTCAAGCGCAGCCCCCACCGTGATAAAACAGCCTAAAAGAACAATTAAAGGGCCTTCTAAACTTAAATAGACCTCCCGCAGAGAGATAAGCTTACCCACCACAAGGGCAAAAATCGCCAACGGAAATGCAATATGGGCCGGTAAAATCTGAAAGGCTACAGCTAAAATCGAAAGAACGAAAATCGTCACCGTCGGTAACATTTTCGAGGAGGGTTTAAGGCGCATATTACGCTCAGCTAAAGGGAGACAGCCTAAAAGATTCATCGTATCTGGCAGCTCTTTTTTATACCCTTGGATAAGGAGAACATCCCCCGTCTTTAACGTCACCCGTGAAAAACGCTGACGAATCTGCTCCCCATGCCGAGAGATTCCTAAAATATTAATGTTATAACGCTCCCGAAGCTTAAGATCTGAGAGCATATGCCCCGCAATCCGAGCCCCGGGATTAATCACAACTTCTAAAAACTCAATCTCATCGGCAACACTATCGCTCTTTTTACCACCAAAGCTAATGGCCACACCCGCTAAAAGCTCCAGCTGTTTGAGCTCTTCTGGCTGCCCTTCCAAAAGCAGAACATCATTAGCCCGCAATTTTTCCTCTTTATTAGGCGAGAGGATGCGTCGAGCACCGCGGATCAGCGTAACTACATTCACATTCCCTTCAGCGACATTCTCGAGCTCGCTTAAAGTCTTACCGATATATTTATTACCCTCTAAAATCTTCGCCTCTAAAAGGTAATCATCTGTCTCAAAAAGCTTGGTATTTTCATCTGTTTCCCGTACCGGAATAAAACGCCAGCCAATAAACGAGATATAGAGTACCCCGACGATCGCAACCACAATACCCACGGGAGTAAAATCGAACATATTAAATGCCACCCCCGTCAAAGATTCCCGATATTGCGCGATAATCATATTAGGTGGCGTACCAATAAGCGTTAACATTCCTCCAAGCAGAGAGGCGAATGCCATCGGCATAAGAAGTGTAGAGGCCGGGATCTTATAGCGCTGTGAAACTTGGATCGCCACCGGCATAATTAATGCAAGAGCCCCCACATCGTTCATAAATGCAGAGAAAAAGACCACCAATACCGATAGCGTTAAAATCAACAGCGAGGGACTATTCGAAAAGCGACTTAAATGTTGCGAAAGATGGTAGGTCACCCCCGTATTGCCTAAGGCATAACTGAGCACCAACACGGAGGCTACCGTAATAACCGCGCGATGACTAAAACCACTAAAAGCGTCATTCATCGGGACAATGCCAAGAAGCACCAACACCAATAGGGACCCGAGGGCCACCACGTCATAACGCCATCTACCCAGTAAAAAGGCGATAAAGGTAATGCCTAAAACAATTAGAGCAAAAAGCTGCTCATTGGTCACGCCAGAAATGAGCGAGTTCGATAATAGTGATAACATCTAATTCCATTACTCCCGGGAGCTTAATAGAGCCTCTTGCGCAGAAAAACGGTGTTGATCGCCCTCTAGATCGGGCTGCAAATACTCCCCACTCTCTCCATCAAGGTGCCACGCCGTCTCATCTTGTAGATAGAGCATCAGGCCTTCATTTATAATAATATTTTTCACTCTATTATCTTGTATTGGTACGGCAACTTCAATGCGTCTGAAGAAATTTCGGTTCATCCAATCTGCACTTGCCAAAAGCACGGATTCCTCACCCCCACGATAGAAATAATAGACCCGAGAATGCTCTAAAAATCGCCCTACCACTGAAATTACCCGAATATTCTCAGACAACCCTTGAATACCCGGCTTTAAAGAGCATGCTCCCCGTACGATAAGATCGATCTTGACCCCAATTTGCGAAGCTTCGTAGAGCTTTTCAATTAACTTTGGCTCTAAAAGAGCATTCATTCGTGCAATAATACGCCCTTTCCGCCCTGCTTTTACCTCTTCAATCTCAAACTGAATATATTGCATCAAATTATCAAACAGCGTAAAAGGGGCCTGCCAAAGGCTCTTTAAAGATGGTGGAAGGCCTAGGCTACCAAGACTTAAAAAGATATCGGTCACATCATGGGCAATCTGTTTATTGCTTGTTAATAACGCTAAATCAGTATAGACCTTGGCTGTTCCTGAGTGATAATTACCTGTGCTAAGGTGTGTATAGTAACGTAGATGGGCGGGATTCTCTTTAGTAGGTTCATTACGGACAATCAACAACATTTTGGCATGAGTTTTATAACCAAAAACACCATAAACCACCTTCGCCCCTGCCTCTTCAAGCACCGAAGCCCAAGCTAAGTTCGTCGCCTCATCAAAACGAGCCATCAACTCAAAAACAACATTAACCTCTTTCCCATTTTCAGCGGCTGTAACTAAATGCTCCATCAATAATGATTCATCACCGGTACGATAAACCGTCATCCGTATCATCTGCACCGCAGGATCCGTAGCCGCTCGCTCTAATAGCTCAACAACGGGGGAGAAACTATCAAAGGGATGATGGAGCACAAGATCTTGTTTACGAATCAGCTCAAAAGGGTCCTCTGATTTAGCCCACTTATGAGGCACTCTTGGTGTGAACGGTGGATAAATAAGCGCTTTATTATGAGATAAATAATCCCGAATCTCCCCAAATCGAGTTAAATCAATAAAACCTTGAATACGATAAAGGTCGATCTCACTTAACTCAAAGTGATCCAACAATAACTGCGCAAGCCCTTCAGGCATGCTCTCCATTAATTCTAGCCGCACTGCGTGACCAAAGTTTCGCTGATGTAACTCTCCTTTTAAAGTTTGGTGAAGATTTGTGAGCTCCTCCTCATCAATAAAGAGATGACTATTGCGCGTTACTCTAAATTGATGCACAGCCTTTACAGAAAGTCCTTCAAAGACCTCATTAATTCGACTAGCCACCAATTCACACATTGTGGCAAAACGGTACTCCCCTTTTTCACTAGGTAGCTTCAAGAGCGAAGGAAGATTTTTAGGCAGTGGGAGAATCGCTTTCTCCACCTCTCGCCCATAAGCATCAAAACCTTCTAGCTCAATAATAAAATTGAGCGTTTTATTAAAAATATGAGGAAAAGGATGCGCAACATCAAGAGCAATGGGCGTTAATAAAGGAGCCACAGAATCTACAAAATAGTCAGCCAGAAAGTGCAGATCCTCTTCATTCCAATCCTTAGCTGCGATTACACGTGCATTTGCCTCACGCTCTAAAGCAGGGAGTAGCTCATCACTATAAAGACGGTATTGCGCTGCGGTTAAGTTTTCAACTCGCGCCTTTATATCTTGACTCCACTCCTCAATGGACTCACCATCAATCTGCTTCTCACCCGCAAAAATACGCTCTTTAATATTGGCAAAGCGCACCTCAAAAAACTCATCTAAGTTACTTGAGACAATCGTTAAAAACTGAATACGCTCTAATAAGGGCGTATCTCTTTCGATTGCCTGATGTAAAACTCGTTCTTGAAAGGCAAGAATAGATTTTTCTCGATTAATTAAAGGGAGTTCCATAAATAGCTATTCCTTCACTCATAAAAAAACCCGTCCGGAGACGGGTTTGAATCTTTTTAGAGGCTCTTTAATCGATTGATCGCATCAAGCTGCGATTTTGCGATATTAAGCTCCATTTGAGCTTGGGCCGAATCGAACTCCTTATCTTGGGAGCTCATCATCTTATCTGCTTCGGCTTTCGCTTTTTGTGCTGCTTCTAAATCTAAGTCTCCCGCTCTCTCAGCTGAGTCAGCTAACACGATAATCTGTGTTGGCTGGACCTCAAGCAAACCTCCCGAGATCCAGAAGACTTCTTCTTTGTCGCCTTCAAGTGTCAAACGAACTTGACCCGGCTTAAGCATTGCTAAGGTAGGAACATGCCCTGGATAAACCCCTATCTCACCTGTAACTGCTGTTCCTGCGAAAAAGGTGACATCGCCTGAATACAACTCTTTTTCGGCACTTACAATAGTGACTTTGATAGTTTTCATGTTATTCCCTTATTACTTATCTTTTTCTGCAGCGTAACGTTCAAGAACTTCTTCAAAGCTACCTGTCATGTAGAACATCTGCTCAGGAATATGGTCACCTTCACCTGCTAAGATAGCTTGGAAGCTTCTAATAGTATCTTGAAGGGAAACATACTTACCAGGCGCACCTGTAAATACTTCAGCAACGTGGAACGGCTGAGAAAGGAAACGCTGGATCTTACGAGCACGCGATACGATCAACTTATCATCTTCTGATAACTCATCCATACCAAGAATCGCGATGATATCTTTAAGCTCTTCATAACGCTGAAGAATCATCTGTACACCACGTGCAACTTCATAGTGATCCTTACCAATGATTAATGGATCGAGCTGACGCGAAGTTGAGTCTAGTGGGTCAACCGCAGGATAGATACCTAATGAAGCGATTTCACGTGAAAGAACAATCGTTGCGTCTAAGTGAGCAAACGTTGTCGCTGGTGAAGGGTCTGTTAAGTCATCCGCAGGAACGTAAACTGCCTGAACAGATGTAATAGAACCTTTCTTCGTAGAAGTAATACGCTCTTGAAGAACACCCATCTCTTCAGCAAGTGTAGGCTGATAACCTACCGCAGAAGGCATACGACCTAAA
>JASLFU010000023.1 GCA_030150405.1 Ignatzschineria sp. | reverse complement strand
TGTCTCCTTCTCCTCTTTAGAGTTGAATTGGTCAACATGCACATGGACCATCTTGCCTTGTGATTTTCCTGTCTCCATTAAAACATCGAGATGCTTTGCATCCATCCCTTCCCCATGGTCTCGGAGGTCTCGGCGTGGAAGTCCCCCAATAATATCGACCTTCTCCGCCCCTTTATCGAACCAGTAACGCGCCTCTTTATCGATTACACCTTTTAACGTCTGGTTAACTAACTTAATGGTAATATCACGCTCATACACTTTACGAGCACGAAGCGCCGCATTAATTGCCCGCTCCTCACAAATGGGGTCAACATCAATAAAGCTGCCAACAGCTGTAACCCCCTGCTCGATCATGCGCTCGATCGCCATACTAAAGTGGCGATAGTAATCCTCTTCCGTCATGGTGCGCTTAACACGATCTAATGTATCCCACTTCTGAATAAGGGTCTGATTTTGATAAACCTCAAAACCCTCATAATCGATGGTAAATGCCCGGTCACCATGCATATGTGCATTCACCCAACCGCCATTCTCTTTAATACTATTTAAAAGATAAGCTTTAAGACTTTTTGTTTCGGTATAAATTTTATGATCGTCAGCAACTCGTTGTGTCATGCTATTTCCTCTTCTATCTTTTTCGGGGTCTCTACGCTATTTAGGCAAAAAAAAACCTTCCAAAAAATGGAAGGTTTAAACTTGTCTAAAAGTTTGTGAAAGAGAAAGGAGAGATTCCATCACAATTGCAATGGTGAAACCGCGTCGGCAAATCGTTGCGCTCTCTCTACGCTGCATCTCTCGCTCCTTTCAATATAATCTAAACAAAACGACTCTATTATAGAGACTATTTTGAGATGCGCAACTCTATTTTTTCTCTTTTAACCGCTTAACTTTTAGCGCCGACTATTGGGCTGATGTCCCCAATTAAGCTTCTCCCGTAAAATTGTAAAAAAGCTGTAATCTAAAGGATGGATTAAGGTAATCGGATTTCCGGCACATGCGATATTGAGCTCCCCCTCTTTAGACAGAGTAAAAAGCTCCTGCCCATCACAGGTGACATTTACATGCTCATCGGTACCCTCTTCACTTATCACCACTTTAATTTTGCTATTTGAAGGAATCACTAAAGGACGATGACTAAAGGTATGGGGACAAATTGGAGCAATCAAGATCGCTGGCAATGTGGGATAGATAATCGGCCCACCGGTAGAGAGCGAGTAAGCTGTTGAGCCTGTAGGTGTGGAAAAAATTAAGCCATCGGCACGATAACTTGATAGATATTGATCATCCACATAGACATCAAGCTCAATCATTCGGGACAATTCTGATTTATGGATCACAACATCATTCATCGCTAAAGATTGCGCGCGTCCCTCAATATCCGCATGGAGTAAAAAACGCTTCTCCCGAGTATATTCCCCCCTTAAAATCGATTCTAAATTCTCTTGAATCGCCTGTTCATCAAGATCGGTTAAAAATCCTAAACGCCCAAGATTTACCCCAAGAACCGGAATATTAAGATGATTGATCTTGCGAGCAATACCTAAAAATGTCCCATCCCCGCCAAAGGCGATAATAAGATCACACTTTGCAAGCTTAGCTAAAATAGGCGCTGGATAACTCCACTCTTGACGATATTTTTTATTATCCACCTCTACATATGTAGAGTTATTTTTATCTAAAATAGCTTTTGTACGCTCGACAACATCAACGACTTCAGGCGATGCCTCATTACTTAAAATCAACCCGATTTTTTGAAAGTTTTTCATTTTCTGTGGTATTCTTAAACGTTAAGTGAATTCACAGCATATCATTATTTTTGATTAATAAAAGAGTCGATATGCCCGATTTTGCGCTATATAAATTTTGCTATTTTTTTGTGCGGAGCTCTAGCTAATTTAATTGGGATTTTCTCTTTTTTAGCACGCTAAAATTGCCTCTTTTACCAATCATCAATAGCGCTGTACCAATTCTAAAACATTTTCTATAAATTATAGAAGCTCAATAGAGCAACAATGGCAGAACAATTATCCATTAGGGATTATGGATATTTTCTCCGCTTGATCTCTGATGAAAATATCGGAATGATTTATAGCAAAATTTAATGGAATCTTGGTTGAGTCTATCTCTCCATTCACCCTGAATAGTTAAATAGAGTATCTGTCTCTAAAGGGAGACGCTCCCCTTAGAAATGCCTTGCAGCAGATCAAGACCCCTTATAAACGTTGGAGGTATAATGCGTAAAACATTTTTTCTACTCCTCAGCTTAATATTCTTGCCGAGCCTGGCAAGTGCTGCCCCCCTCTTTGAAGGAGAAAGCCTATCGCCAATCTGGGCGATCCCCTTTGCGGGAACCATTCTCTCCATCGCTTTCTTTCCCCTCTTTGCCCCTAAAGTATGGGATCAACATTTCGGTAAAATCACCGCAATGTGGGCGTTAGCCTTCTTCATCCCCCTCATTGCTACCTATGGGATGAACACCGGCGCAAGTATCTTTGCTGCAACCCTTATTGAGGAGTATGTCCCCTTTATTTTGCTGCTGTTAGTACTCTTTGCGGCATCAGGCGGAATTCATATCTCTGGCAACTTAGTGGCTAGCCCTAAATTTAACGTCGGAATCTTAGCTCTTGGAACAGCGCTCGCCTCCTTAATGGGAACAACGGGAGCGGCTATGCTGCTTATTCGCCCTATTTTAACCGCGAATAAAAACCGCAAATATCGCATGCATATTCCCATCTTCTTTATCTTCTTAGTGGCGAATATCGGCGGCGGTTTAACGCCCTTAGGCGATCCCCCCCTCTTTTTAGGATTCCTCAATGGCGTGGATTTCTTCTGGACGCTTGAACATATGTTCCTGCCTGTTTTGCTCTTCTCTATTATTCTTTTAACCCTCTTTTTTGTAATCGACAGCTATCTCTTTAATAAAGAGGGTATTCCAAAGTCCGAAGAGAAAACCACCTTTGTTGTGGTTGGAAAACAGAATTTTCTAATCATTTTAGGTGTGCTTGCCGGCATCATCATCTCGGGGGTTTGGCGCCCCGGCATCAGCTGGGATATTCTCGGCACGGAATTGCGCTTAGAGAATCTCCTACGTGATCTCTTCTTTATCTTCTTAACTGTTGTGTCGATGAAGATCACCTCTAAAAAGATTCGCCACGATAATAACTTTAACTGGTACCCCATTATTGAAGTCGCTAAGCTCTTCTCCGGTATCTTCTTAACTATCGTTCCCGTCATTACGATTTTAGAGGCTGGGAAAAGTGGTGCTTTTGGCGCTATTGTAGATGTTACTCACGACGCAGATGGCAATCCCATCAACGTGATCTACTTCTGGGTTACAACCATGCTCTCTGCCTTCCTAGATAATGCCCCGACCTATCTCGTCTTCTTTAAGATGGCGGGTGCTCAAGGAATGGAACATGGAATGGAGGCGGCCCCCTATCTTATGGAAATTATTCCAAAAACATTACTGGCTATCTCCATGGGTACGGTCTTTACAGGCCCCTTAACCTATATCGGCAATGCCCCCAACTTTATGATTAAATCATTAGCTGAGCAGCAAGGCATTAAAATGCCCTCCTTCTTTGGCTATATGTTTATCGCCTTTGCGGTATTAACGCCGATCTATATTCTCTTTAACTTTATCTTCCTCTAAATATTTTAGAGGTTTTAAAAGGGGGATCGAACAAGCGTAGATCCCCGTCAAAGAGAAGTGGGAAAGCGCTAGATTTTCTGGCGCTTTTTCGCCATAATCGAACATCAAATTTCGTTATTTTGAAAAGTCTATATCCATTTTCTAAGTACTTGTGCTCTCTTTAAAATCTTTACCAAAAGAGAAAATTCTAATAAGAATCAGGCAAACCTGATCACCCATTAAAGAGTGCCAAGACTTTGTTCTTTAAAGAAAGGGTGCAGTAAATGTCATTACTTGTACAAAAATATGGGGGAAGTTCTGTTGCAAATATTGAGCGTATCCAGAATGTCGCCCGCAAAATTCAAACTTACCGAGAAAAGGGGCATCGCCTCGTTATTGTGCTCTCGGCAATGTCGGGGGAGACAGATCGATTAATCCAATTAGCTACCTCCATTAGTGATACGCCTAACGAACGAGAAATGGACGCCCTTGTTGCTACAGGCGAACAGGTGAGCATCTCTCTTCTCTGTATTGCTCTTGAAGCGATGGGAATTAAGGCGAAATCTTACAACGGCGATCAGGCCAAAATTATTACCGATCATTTCCATACTAAAGCGCGCATTAAACATATCGATCCTAAAGCTATTGAAGAGGATCTTGAGGCGGGATATGTTGTCGTTGTTGCAGGATTCCAAGGGGTTACCGAAGAGGGTGCGGTTACCACGTTAGGTCGTGGCGGTTCAGATACCACAGCGGTAGCCTTAGCAGCTACACTAAATGCAGATGAATGCCAAATCTTTACCGATGTCAATGGCGTTTATACCACCGACCCTAGAATTGAACCCAAAGCTCGTAAGCTTGATAAACTCGCCTTTGAGGAGATGCTCGAGCTCTCAAGCCTTGGCTCTAAAGTTTTACAGATTCGCTCCGTTGAGTTAGCGGCAAAAAATAGAGTTCCTATCCGGGTTCTCTCCTCTTTAGAAGAGGAAGGCGAAGGCACTTTAATCACCACTGAAAAGGATATTGATATGGAAGCGGCAATTATCTCTGGCATTGCAACAAATAAGAACGAAGCGAAAATTACAGTTTTAGGTGTGCCCGATCAACCCGGCATCGCCTTTGATATTTTAGATCAGGTGAGCCAGGCTAATATCGAAGTGGATATGATTGTGCAAAATATTAGTCAAGATGGTACCACCGATTTTACCTTTACTGTCAATGAGCCCGATTTTGAAAAAGCGCTTGCGATTACAGAAAAATCGGCCAAAGAGATGAATGCTCGCAAAGTTCTGGGGGATACCAATATCGCTAAAGTGAGCCTTGTAGGCTTAGGAATGCGCTCCCATGCAGGCGTAGCTAGCTTAATGTTTAAGGCGTTAGCGAATGAAAAGATCAACATCAAAATGATCTCCACATCAGAGATTAAAGTCTCTGTGGTGATCGATAGTAAATACCATGAACTTGCGGTACGCACACTTCATGAGGCATTTAAACTCGATGAGGAGTAGGTAGTTTTTGCAATTCATCACCAAGATGGTGCAAACTCCTCTCCCTTCCCCAATCCCACTTCGGTTATATATAAAATTAAGCTATCTATTTAAAGTGGGATGGGGGTTTTATCTACTTGCGAACTGCTTATTTTATCGAAAACCAAAAGAGACTTGAGAGCCTTTATGATGCTTCTAAAACGTTTGTCGCCCTTTATGCTTCTTACGCTGACCCTTCTCTCCCCGCTCTCTGCTGAGCAGCTTTTAGAGGTGAAGATTGAAGGAATTGAGGATGAGCTTGCGCTTAAAAACGCTACGAATGCAGCAAGTATCTCATTTTATAATGAGAAGGAAGCCCCCTCCTCCTTGCGCCTAAAATGGCTTCATAAAGAGTCCGAAAAGGAGATTGTTGAGGCGCTCTACCCTTTTGGATATTACCGTGCCACCGTGCAGGGGGATATCACCTATAGTGATGATAAAGTTACCGTCACTTACTATGTTAAACCCAATGAACAGATCCCCATCACAACCCTTAATCTCTCTCTTCATGGCTATGATGAGCGTTTTGATGAAGAGCACCCCCAGCGAAAAGCCGATTACGCAAAACTTGAAAAGGTGATTCAAGAGACCAAACTTAAAAAAGGCGAGGCGCTCGATCATAAGGCGTATGAAGAGACGAAATCTACCCTACTTGCACAAGCTGTTGAGTTTGGATTTTTTGATGCAGAATTTCGGGAGCACCGGGTTTTAGTCGATCTTAATAAATATGAAGCAAGCATCGATTTAGCGCTCGAATTAGGCCGCCGCTATCGTTTTGGTGAAAGTACCTTCCATCATGACTATTTCCGAGAAGAGTTCCTCGATCGCTTCCTTCATCCCGTGCGAGAAGGCCGAGATTATAGTGATGAGAGTATTGTGAATCTCCAAGCCGATTTTAATAAAAGCGGGTATTTTGATGATGTGATTATCCTTCCCCGCCCCGATCAGGAAGCAGAAGCCGTCCCTCTCGATATCTACTTAAAACTGCGTAAAAAGCGTACCTTTAATGCAGGATTAGGTTATAGCACCGATATCGGTTTTAAGGTATCAAGCACGTTGACCTGGCACTATATTAATCGCTGGGGGCACAAATTGACTACCGGATTTCTTTGGGGGCAGAAGAAGCGCGATGGCATTATCGATTATGAGATTCCCGGCAGTAATCCCACGCAAGATCGCTACAATCTCTATCTCAAATATAATTTTGAAGATACCAAATATAAAGATTACACCACCTTTATCATCGGGGGAGCAAAAACTCGGGAGCGGGAGCTCTACTCTTATGGCTTTGGGCTCGATTACCAATATGATCGCTTCCGTGATATTGAGGGCGGTACTCATAAAACCTATCTCTTTATGCCCTTTATCTTCGGAGAGTGGAAAACTGCTCGCACCGTAGAGTTTGAAGAGCCAGCCTTTAAAATTAGTGGGAAATTAAGGGGCTCTGCTAGCTCACTTCTCTCTGATATCAGTTTTTTACAAGCTCAGATCAAAATGGAGTATTACATGCCGATCAGTGAGAAGAATCGCTTTATCTTTAGAGGTGAGCTCGGGCATACTAAAATTGACTCCAACGATCTTACTAAACTTCCCCCAAGCGTACGCTTCTATGCCGGGGGCGATAACTCAGTGCGTGGCTATCGCTTAGATGGAATTGGTGAATATGGCTATCGCAATGAGATTGTTGGGGGTAAAAAATTAGCCGTGATTAGTGCAGAGTATGAACATAAAGTACGCCCCGATTTTGCCGCAGCCCTCTTTATTGATGCCGGAGATGCCTTTAATGGTAGCCGTCCGAGCTTTAAAGTAGGCGCAGGCGCGGGGATACGCTGGTACTCTCCTATCGGCTCTGTGCGCTTTGATCTCGCCCATGGCTTTAATAAACGCCTTGGCGATACTGTACGCCTTCACTTAACCATTGGGGCCGAGCTTTAAAGGTTGCAACGCTATGGCGAAGAATCCTACCCATCTCCCCCCATGGTATGAAGAGATTTTTGAGCA
Organism: Ignatzschineria sp.; assembly: GCA_030150405.1. Taxonomy (GTDB): domain Bacteria; phylum Pseudomonadota; class Gammaproteobacteria; order Cardiobacteriales; family Wohlfahrtiimonadaceae; genus Ignatzschineria. The sequence continues at coordinate 11,193 of JASLFU010000023.1, read as the reverse complement.
ATATCGCGAGCTACTGCAGACTAAATCTGCCCTCTATATCGCTTTGAGTGCAGGTGTAGATTCAAACACCCTGCTCCACTGGCTCTACACCTTTAAAGAGGAGTTACCGCCCATTACCTCTATTCATGTTAATCATAATTGGCACGGAGAAGACTCCCATATTTGGGCGGACTTTGCTCGGGAGCGCTCAGAAGCTTATGGTTTTACCCATATCCATTACGATATCTATTTTGATGATCATAATCCTCAGGGCTTAGAAGCCGCAGGAAGAGAGGCTCGCTATCTAAAATTTGGGGAGACAATGGTAGAAAACTCCCTCCTTTGCGTAGGGCACCACCGCTCCGATCAGGCTGAAACACTCTTCCAACGTCTTCTACGTAGCTCAGGGGTACGGGGGCTTGGAGCCATGCGGGATCTCACCCAAGTTCAATTTGGTCCTTATCAGATTGAACTTTTTCGCCCTTTTTTAAGCATCTCTAAAGAGGAGCTCTATCGCACTGCACAGGCGAATCAGCTCCCCTGGTTAGAAGATTATACCAATCACGAAGCCGATGAGATGGAGCGCAATATTATCCGAAATGATCTTTTTAAGACGCTTCAAAAGCAGTTTCCCAATTATGAAGAGGCCTTCTATAAAACTACCCAGTTTATGCAGGAGGCGGATGAGCTTCTCATGGAGATTGCAAAAGAGGACCTCACCTCCCTCTCCCTTGCGGATAATGATCACTCAATCGATTATCCAAAACTTTTAGCGCTCTCCCCCAAGCGACAGAAAAATCTGCTGCAATATTGGTTAAGGCTGAAAAACCTCACCTTTACCCAAGAGCAGATGCGAGAATTTTACCGCTCTTTTATCGACTCTCCCCCCACTCATCACTCTTCTTTTCCTCTGGGGGAATTTACAATTCGTTTTTATCGGGAGGCTCTCTACCTACTCCCTAATAACAAAAAAGAGCCCCAATATGAGCTTAAATGGGGAAAATCCCCCCACGCCCCTTCCCTAAAATTTTGGGAAGCGCAAGATATACGTCTTAAAAAACGACAAGGGGGGGAACGCTTTCATCCTCTTAAACGAGAGCGCAGCCAATCTTTAAAAAAATTATTACAAGAAGCAGAGCTTCCCACTTGGGAGCGAGATGCCTGCTACTATCTTGAAAACTCACAAGGGGAGATTTTATGGGTAAATCTCTTAGGTTTATCTAAATTATGTGAAAATTCGCTCGAAGCACAGGGTGTTTTACCCCTTCTTGTGGAAAAGAGATAAAAATCTACGATTGGACAGACTGCTTTTCTCGAGCACCTCCCTTCTTCTGTTTTGATTAGAGATAAAAAGGAATTATCCGCTAATAAAAAAGCTCCGAAAATCTCGGAGCTTCTGTTAAATACTCAAAAGTAATTTCTTACAACATTAGAAATTATACTTCACAGAGAGAGCAGCATTAATGCCGGGTTTCGTCGCTCGGCGAAGTTCCTCATTATTAGTAAACTTCATACGATCGCCCCAATCCCAGTACTCTTTATCGAGTAAGTTATAGATTCCACCATTAATCGTTAAGTTACGATTCGGCTTATACTCTCCAATAAGATCTACAGTTGCATAGCCTGGCGTCGCAAGATGTCCCATATCTTGGTAAACCCCTTGTCTTGGATCTAACACATGCCCAATATCTTTGGCCTTTTTACCTTTTACAATATTCCAGCGAATACCTAAACGAAGATTATCATCCTGCGTATAAGTTGCGCCGAGCGTCACCTTCATGGGGTCAATAGAGGTAATAGGACGCTTCATCCCCTCCTTTTCTTTACCCTTAGCATAAGCAAATGCTCCCATGAGATTGATTTTCCCGCGCCCTTCTAACACTTCGGCCACTTCCAGATCTGCTTTTGCCTCAAATCCGTAGATGTAGCTCTTTCCTAAGTTAATATCTTGGAAGATCATTAACGGCGCTTTTGAATAATCGACAGGACGCATCTCAATTAAGCTCTGCTCCTCAATAAAGTTTTTATATTCGGTGTAGTAAGCCGTTACAGCAGCAGAGTGCTTCTCATCATTATAGTTCCAGCCAATCTCATACATTCGGCTCTTTTCAGGCTCTAAATCAGGATTAGGCTTATAGAGATAAGGTTGAGAAATAAAGCCACTATTATCAAAACCTACGTTAACAGAACGATAGCTTGGTGCTTTAAACCCTTCAGAATAGTTTGCAAAGAAGATATTTTCATCATTGAGATAGTAGAGAAACGCTAAGCGTGCAGATACCTGGCCCTTGTTGATTTTAGCGGGCTTAAAGGAATCAGGGCGCGCTGTTTCATAAAGCGTACCCCCATTGGGCTTAAGCTCATAATGGTCATAACGAATACCGGGAATGAGCTCAAACTTCCCATCTCCAAAGGCAATACGATCCTGAAAGAAGATCCCCCACTCACGTACCTTAGAAGTAGGAAAGCTCTGAGACGGGAAATTAGCCGCATTCCCTTCCTCTAGCGAATCTACCTTATTTTGGCGATAACTTAAGCCATAGGTAAAATCATGGGTTACGTTATCTGTTAAGAGTAACTTTGAAAACTCTACATTTAACCCAACAGAACGGCTCTCAAACTTTGAATTACGAATAAAGTCCGAATATGATTCTTCAATTCCCATTTGCGGAAAAGCTGGCGTATAGCGATAGTTACGATACCCCTGCTCTACATCGCTCTTTTGCCAATAATATTGCCAGTGCCCTGAATCAAAGAGAGCATTTGAGTAAGCAAAGTCATGACGAAGCGTAATTTGCTGACGACGATTCTGCTCATTTTCGCCTGCTGTCAATACCTTATAAGCTTTAATACCGTTAAACTCTACCCAGCGATCCGAATCTGTTAAACGATCAGTCGTGGAGTCTTGATTAAAGTTTTCATAACTTAAGCTAAAACGATTCTCCGCATTCGGCTCATACACCACTTTTCCTAACCAGTTGCGTGTATTCCCATCGGTTGAGTTTGTGCGCTTACGATCTGCCCCTAAAACCGATTCCCCTTTCGCTCGGCCGTGGTAGTTTTGTGTCTCATGAAACTTACGGTAAGTTCCCCGAATAAAGGCAGAGACTTGATCATTAAACTTTGCGGCAACTGTCCCCGATACTACAGGCGAACGATCTCGTGTTGTGTAACCAATACGCGCCTCTCCCCCGATAGTTTGTCCCTCTTGTAAAAAGTCAGCGGGATCTTTGGTGCGCATAAAAACGCCCCCCGCAATAGCACTACTACCATAGAGTGTCGAGAGCGGCCCTTTAACCACTTCGATTGTCTTCATGGCATCGATATCGAAATAGTTGCGGCCCGTATTTAAGTACCCTTGGTTACTGTAACTATCGGGAAGCGGAGCGCCATCTACAAGGATCATCACTCGATCATCCCCTACTCCACGAATACGAATATTAGAGAGTGTCCCCCCGACTTCATCGGCATTAATACCGGGCTCATAACGGAAGACATCCCCAAGGCTAATGGAGTTTTGTCGTTCAATAGAAGTTTCATCAAACTGCGCTAAACTTGCTCCACTCTCTGCAACAGTACGATCATCCTTCATGGCGGTAATAACCATTGTTGAAAGATTCACTACAGGGGTTTGAGCTTGCTCTTGCTCAACATTTTCTGCAGCTTGTAGAACAAAGGGGAGGAAAAGTAGCGGGAAAAGTGTCGTCGTCTTTTTATTAATCATCACATCTCTGAGCATCTGCTCATCTTCTTTAAAATCCCTTTAGATCGGGATGAATGAATAGCAAAAAAAGCCCTTCAAAATGAAAGGCTTTTCCATAATTTATCAATTCTTGCGGCTCATAATATCACGCTTAGAGATTAGCAAGAATAGCATTGAAGGTTTCGCTCGGGCGCATCGCTTTATTAGCAAGCTCATCGACCGGCATATAGTAGCCCCCAATATCTTGAGGCTTACCTTGCGCTGCGATTAACTCTTCATTAATCGCTTGCTCCTCTTTTGTAAGCTCTTCAAAAAGCGGTGTAAAGATCTCTTTAAGCTCTAAATCACTCTCTTGGTTTGCAAGTGCTTCTGCCCAATAGAGCGCAAGATAAAAATGAGAGCCCCGATTATCGATCTCACCAAGCTTACGGGCTGGGGATTTATCCTCTTTAAGGAATTTTGTATTCGCAAGATCAAGGGCATCTGCTAAGACTAACGCCTTCGGATTATCCTGCGTACGCCCTAGATGCTTTAAAGATTCCGCCAGCGCTAAAAACTCACCTAAAGAATCCCAACGTAAATAACCCTCTTTAGTAAATTGCTCCACATGCTTAGGCGCAGAACCTCCTGCTCCTGTCTCAAATAGACCGCCCCCTTTCATTAAAGGAACGATAGAGAGCATTTTGGCAGATGTTCCGAGCTCTAAAATTGGGAAGAGGTCTGTTAAATAGTCCCGAAGAACGTTTCCGGTAACAGAGATTGTATCTTTACCCTGACGAATACGTGAAAGCGTATATTTTGTCGCCTCCACAGGGTTCATCACTTTAATCTCTAAACCCTCTGTATCATGATCTTTAAGATACTTTTCAACCTTTTTAAGAATCTCACGATCATGGGCACGATTCTCATCTAACCAGAAGATCGCAGGAGTTTCTGAAAGACGTGCACGGGTAACCGCCAGTTTTACCCAATCTTGGATCGGTGCATCTTTCGCCTGACACATACGGAAAATATCGCCAGCTTCTACCGCTTGGCTCATTAAAGTTGTTCCCTTTTTAGTCACAACTTCAATTTTGCCCTTACCTTCGGCTTGGAAGGTCTTATCGTGAGAGCCGTACTCTTCTGCCTTTTGCGCCATTAAGCCTACGTTAGGCACAGTTCCCATCGTTTTGGGATCGAGCGCGCCATTCGCTTTAGAGTCTTCAATCGTTGCGGCAAAAACACCGGAATAACAACGATCAGGAATAATGGCGATAGTATCTTGTGTCTTGCCCTCTTTATTCCACATCTTTCCGCCTGCACGAATCATTGCGGGCATAGAGGCATCGATAATTACATCTGAAGGCACATGCAAGTTAGTAATACCACGATCTGAATCAACCATGGCTAAATCAGGGCCATTTTCAATGGCAGCATCAATAGCCGCTTTAACTTCTGCCTCTTGGGGATGCCCTGCAATTTTCGCATAAACATCACCTAGACCGTTACGGGTATCGACACCTAACTCTTTAAAGAGATCTGCATATTTTGCAAAAAGATCTTTAAAGTAAACTTCCACAATCGCACCAAACATAATGGGGTCAGAGACCTTCATCATGGTTGCTTTAAGATGTGCCGAGAGAAGAACGCCCTCTTTTTTCGCCTCTTCGATTGTCTTTGCTACAAAATCTTTTAAGGCAGCGAGACTCATTACAGAGCTATCGATAATTTCACCCTTAAGAAGTGGGGCAAAGCCTTTAAGCTCTTTTTCGCTACCATCTTCCGCTTTAAAGATAATCTTATATTCTGTGGCTTCCTCTAAAGTGACAGATTGCTCCGTACCGTAGAAATCCCCTTCCGACATTGTAGCTACACGGGTTTTAGAATCCTTCACCCACTCGCCCATAGAATGGGGATTGGCCTTAGCAAACTCTTTTACTGCCATAGGAGCGCGGCGGTCGGAGTTACCTTCTCGTAAAACAGGGTTTACAGCGGAACCTAAAACGCGTGAATAACGTTTTTTGAGCTCCTCCTCTTCTGCATTTTTTGGCTCTTCAGGATAGTTAGGAATATCAAATCCCTTCTCCTGAAGCTCTGCAATTGCGCGCTGCAACTGAGGAACTGAAGCTGAAATGTTAGGAAGTTTAATAATATTCGTAGAAGGTTCGGCGGTAAGTCTACCTAATTCTGCTAACGCATCTTCACGTTTTTGATCTGCCGGTAAACGCTCTGGAAAGAGAGCTAAAATACGGCCCGTGAGAGAGATATCTTTTACTTCTACATCGATATCTGCCGTTTTTGTAAAGGCCTTAACGATAGGTAAAAAGGAGTAAGTTGCCAATGCTGGCGCTTCGTCGGTTTTGGTGTATAAGATTTTAGATTTTGCCATAGCTCTCTTTTCTGTGTTGTTAGTATGCGATTAAATTGAAATGTTAAACCTGAAGCGTTAGCCACTTCGGCGTTACCATCTGCCCTACATAGACTTAAAGATAAGAGAGATAGGGGGAAAGCTCGGCCAAAGCGATTCGCCGGTAAATAGCGAAAGTAGAAGCATCTCTTCTACACTTTCTACTTCTCAATATATCTAAAGATAGATTGGTTAGAAAGTCGGCTCTGTGCTTCTTGTAGTCCTTCAGTAGTATATAAGAAAGAATCTCAATTAAGCAACTTTCCCATCAAAGGAACCTTCAATCCTTTGAGGCTTGTCACCTTTTTACTCAAGAGCTTTTAAAATCAGCTCGCTCCCTCCTTGATTCGCCATCATCCACTTTTGAGCGTTATTCCCTAAGTTCTCCCGTAAAGTGACATCTCTTCCCAGAGTGATCACCGCTTCTGCCAGCCCCTCTTGAGAGACTTGAATGATTGCTTTTTGTGCCAAAAAATCGGCCAAAGTTTCGCTATTTTCATCCATATAAGGGCCAACAATAATCGGCTTACTAAAGTAGGCAGGCTCTAAAATATTGTGCCCTCCAATCGGTACAAAACTACCCGCCACCGTTGTAATATGGGAGAAAGCATAAAAAAGAAGTAACTCCCCAAGGGTATCAATAAGCCAAAGATCTACTTCAAGACTCAGGTGATTGAGCTCAGTGTCTGAGCGACGATCAAAAGTCAGCCCTGCCTCTGTAATAAGCTTCGCCACCGTTTCAAAGCGTTCAGGATGGCGGGGAGCTAAAATAAGGTGAAGATGAGGAAGTTCTTTACGCGCCGCTTTAAAGGCCGATAATACCAGGCTCTCTTCCCCTTCATGGGTACTGGCAACAATCCAAAAGAGCTTAGACTCTTCCCCCGCCTCTTTAGCCTTTAAAACCCGTTGATTAAGCTTTTCTAGATCATCCTGTAAAGAAGCGGGGGGCGTTAATTCATATTTAATATTCCCCATCTTCGTTACCGATTTTACCCCTAACGCTTTAAAACGTTGCAGATCTTCCTCCGTTTGTGCAAAAACGGTCACCTCTTTTAAAAGCTCTGTCATCGTTTTACCTAACTTTTGATAGCGTAAAAAAGAGCGATCAGAGAGACAAGCACTAATAATAAAGAAGGGAATTCCCCGCTTTTGAGCAGCAGCAATAAGATTTGGCCAAATTTCTGTCTCCATAATCAAAATTGCTTTAGGGGCAACCTGATCTAGGAAATGAGCCACCATCCATCCATTATCTAAAGGCAGATATGTATGGGTAATCGCCCCGCTCTCTAGCTCTGTCTTAAAAGTTTTCTGGATCTGCTCACTGCCTGTGAGTGTTGTTGCGGTAAAGAGTATTTTGGCGTGAGGGAACTGGTGGAGCATCTTATAAATAAGTGGCGTTACCGCTCTTACCTCGCCAAGGGAAACCGCATGCACAATATAATCTGCCTGCGGAACTCTATGCAGACCAAACCGATGGGAAAATTGCTGTACCCCCAATGGGGAGCGCCAATCCTTATAAAAACGTAATGGGATGATAATTGGCAACAATATCCACCATAAAATTCGATAAAGAAGAAAAATCATGCAACCGCCCTTATCAGATTAACCACAACAGACTTACATCATGTCGATACAATATGGATAAAATTTAAAACGCTCTTTTAAGCTTTAAAAACAAAAATGCTGATACCTATAAAAGATATCAGCACTTGTTCACTCACCTTTAAGCTCTCCCTTAATCTATGATTATTAATGAATAACTCATAAATTTATTGCTCGGAGCTTAAAACTTAACGCTACAGCTCTTGCAAGCGAGGATCATAGGGGAAGTTATGCTCAAAAAGACGATAGCTCTTTGTCGCTAACTCATCAAGGCCAAGGGCTCGATAGGCTTTTACCTGCAGATAGAGCGCATCCGAGAGCACCGGAGTCTCATCATAGTTATCAATAATATATTGCGCGCGATTTGCAGCCCCAACATAGGCATCTCGCTCAAAATAGAAGTTAGCAATATTCAGCTCCGCCTGCGCTAATAGGTTACGCAGATGGATAATTCGTTGCGCCGCATCTTCCGCATAAGGACCATCTGGGTACTCTTGTACCACCACTAAAAATGCTTCTAAAGATTTACGGAGCTGTCTTTGATCAACCTTTGCTCTATCTGGAGGAAGCATCTTATCTACAATGGAGCGAGCTCTATCATAGTTAATAATTCCCGCCATATACCAGACATAATCGGCGTGAGGATGGTTAGGATAGAGCTCAAGAAATGCGCCGATCTCTTCCATCGCTTTATCATTTTGACGATCATGATAATGGGCATAAATTTTATTGAGTTTTGCCTGCTCAGCTAGACGGCTGTATGGAAAGCGCGACTCAATCATATCGAAATGCTTTACCGAAATTTCGTAGTTAGAACCCTGAAGGTTTTTGGTACCCTCATCTAACAACTCAGTTGCGGTCATGAGTCGATACTTATCCCCTTTTTTCGACGGTGTCCCACATGCTGCAAGCACCGCAACAGAGGCAACTACCGCAAAAACTTTTAGTAATTTTCTATTCATTTTATTAATATGGGTCCAACAAATTCAATAACTCTTCGAGATTATACAGATAAATTATGAAACATTCAGAAACTTTTTCCCTTATAATTCCCGAGCATTTTGCCGGGGAACGCCTTGATCTTGCGCTCTCTATGCTTGAACCAAGACTCTCTCGAAGTCAGGCTCAAAAGCTGATAAAAGCGGGAAAAGTTCAACTCAATAAAAATACTCCCCGCCCTCGGGATCTTGTTAAGGTAGATGATGAGATTCTCTACACTCTTCCACAGCAGAGCACAAACGACTCCCCTATTCCTCAGCAGATCCCTCTCAATATTCTGCATGAAGATGAGGCCATTATTGTGCTTAATAAACCTGCAGGTATGGTTGTGCACCCGGGGGCAGGTAATCAGGAAGGCACCTTAGTTAATGCCCTTCTTCACCACCATCCTCCTCTTGCTAAGCTTGAACGAGCGGGGATTGTCCATCGATTAGATAAAGAGACTTCAGGCGTTTTAGTAATTGCAAAAACAGAAACTGCCGAAAGCTCACTACTTGCACAATTTAAAGAGCGCACACCAGAGCGACTCTATCACGCTTTAGTCTACGGTGAGCTGATCTCCGGCACAACTATCAACGCCCCTATTGGGCGCAATCCCTATAACCGTAAACGGATGATGGTGACCGAAGATGATGAAGAGGGTTATAACGAGGGACGGGAAGCGATTACCCATTTACGAGTCAAAGAGCGATTTCGGGCACATACCTTAGTTGAGGCCTATTTAGAGACCGGCCGGACACATCAAATTCGAGTGCATATGCAACATATTAATTATCCTATTGTGGGAGATTCTGACTATGGCGCCCGTTTACGCCTTCCCCGTAAATTTGGTGCCCATGCTGAAAATGTTTTGCGAAGCTTTAAACGCCAAGCTCTACATGCACTCTCGTTAGGGTTTACCCATCCCACAAGTGAAAAGCCTGTGAAGTTTGAAGCCCCTTACCCTTCCGATTTAGCCCAACTAATTGAGGCTATTCGGGAAGAGAGCGAACAATATGCCCTCGAAAATAGTTAACTCATTAAACCTGCGTACAGCCTTAAACTTCACTTAAACAACTCTTAAAAGCGGGATAAATTCCCGCCCGAAGCCCTAAATAACAAGAAGAGCAAAAGAATAAAATATGCGCCAAAAAAGCTTAACTCATGTCGGTAACCTTCCCCTTATTACACCTTCATGGCCTAAAAAAGAGAATATTATTGCCGCCACAACCACACGCTTAGGTGGTGTAAGCGAGCCCCCTTTTGAAACGCTTAATCTGGGGCTCTCCTCAGGGGATTGCCGGAAAAAAGTAGAACAAAACCGGGAGATTCTGTTTCAAGCGCTCAACGTACCCCCTTTGGTGCTCTTTTTAAATCAGATTCACTCCAATATTACCGTTCGTGCTACTGATAAAAATATAACTCATCTTGAAGGCATTGGCGCCGATGGCACCATCACTCATATTCCGGGAGTTGTTCCCTATATTTTAACGGCAGACTGTCTACCCATTCTTATTGCCCATAAAGAGGGGAAAGAGGTAGCTGCGCTCCATGCCGGTTGGAAGAGTCTTTTAACCGGTATTATTGAGGATTGCGTCGCCCAATTTAGCTTTCCTCGGGAGGAGTATGATTTTTGGCTAGGCCCTGCCATTTCCGAAAAAGCTTTTGAAGTGGGTCCTGAGGTTATTGCCAGCTTTGACTATCTACATCAACGTTTAAATTATGATGCTGCCGCTATTGGGAAGTGGCACCGTCCTTCTGAACGCGATAAACATTTCTATGCCGATATCTATAAACTGGCTAAAATCAGACTCTCTGCCCTACAAATTCCGTTAGAGAATATTTACGGCGGTGATTTTTGTACCCTAACGGACTCTGATCTTTTCCACTCCTATCGCCGTGATGGTAAACATTCGGGAAGAATTGCCTCACTGATCTGGATAGAGAATAAATAACGCCACCTCAAGCAATTTCCACCCTTTATGAGCACGCTTTAAGATCTTTTATGCTCTAAAATAACCGCAAAAAGTAACCTGAAGTCGGCGGCAAAATAGGCTAGAATAGCGAACTTAAAAAAAATAGTTTAACGATGGAATCCTTACATACAATGTCTACTGCTCAATACAAACATTTCTATATTCAAACTCAAGGCTGCCAGATGAATGAGTATGACTCAGAGAAGATGGCCGATTCCTTAAAAGCGTTCTGTAATCTTGAAGCGACCCCCAATATCGAGGAGGCGGATCTCTTCATCTTAAATACCTGCTCTATTCGGGAGAAAGCGCAGGAGAAGGTCTTCTCAGAACTTGGACGCTGGCGTAAATTGAAAGAGGAGAATCCTCATGTGGTTATCGCCGTTGGGGGATGTGTTGCCTCGCAAGAGGGGGAAGCGATTAAAAAACGAGCGCCTTTTGTGGATATTATCTTTGGCCCGCAAACACTCCACCGCCTCCCTAAAATGTTAAAAGATGTTTGGGAAGGAAATGGAACACAAGTGGATGTCTCCTTCCCAGAAATTGAGAAGTTTGACAACCTCCCTAAGCCC
>JASLFU010000002.1 GCA_030150405.1 Ignatzschineria sp. | reverse complement strand
CATGGAAAGTGCTGAAGAAATTAAACCGCCTAAAGATCGTTAGATCTCGGCAAGGGTGAGAAGGTGCGGTAAGAGCGCACCGTACGAGAGGTGACTCTTCGTAGCTGAGGTAAACCCCACCTGGAGCAAGACCAAATAGGAATACATTAGGTGTGATCCGCATCGTATTCGGGTAGGTTGCTTGAGATATGGAGTGATCCATATCCTAGATGAATGATTATCCTCGACAGAACCCGGCTTATAGGCCAACTCATCCCTTTACTCTTAGCCTCTACTCTTAACTTTTTCTCTTAAAATCAATCCTCCCTTTAAGCTCGATGAAAATTGAAGATCTGTTACCCCGTGCTGCGGCTCAATTAAGCCATTTAACCCATCCAAGATTAGAAGCAGAGCTCCTATTAGCGCATCTCTTAAAGGTTAACCGCACGCGATTTATCGCCTTCCCAGAAGAGCGCATCACACCTGAGCAACTGGAAGCTTTTAAAAATATTGTAGAAAGACGCAAAGCAGGTGAGCCCTTAGCCTATATCACCGGAATTAAAGAGTTTTACGGCCTCACCCTAGAGGTCACCCCGGATACCCTCATTCCCCGAGATGATACCGAGATTATCGTGGAAGCCGCTTTCGCTAAAATTGAGCAGATAAGGGAAAAAATAGAGGCTTCTTCCCCTCTTTCTCTTCTCGATCTTGGAACAGGAAGTGGTGCAATTGCTCTTGCTGTCAAAAAACACTTCCCCGATATCACAATGACGGCGGTAGATCTTCACCCCAAAACGCTCGCTATTGCCGAAAAAAATGCGAAAAACAATAACCTTCAGATAGAGTTTATTGAGAGCGACTGGTTCTCTGCCCTAGGAGAGAGGCGCTTTGATATTATCCTCTCAAACCCCCCTTATATTGATCCCATCGATCCTCACCTAACAGGAGATGGAGTGAAATTTGAGCCAACACGAGCTTTAATCGCAGATCAGAAGGGCTTAGCCGATCTATATCATATTATCGAGATTGCCCCCCGTTACTTTAAAGGGGGAGGATGGCTTCTTCTTGAGCATGGATATGATCAAAAGAGTGCATTACAAGAAAAGATGCTAAACATCGGCTATCGACATATTGAAACCTTAAAAGATTATGGCGGCAATGATCGGGTGACCTTAGGTTATTACAGCCCTTAAAGTTTTAAAAGAGATCAAGATAAGTCTTTACCCTATAAAAAAAGCCTAACTCCCGAAAGAGTTAGGCTTTTTATTGAATATCTGCAATGAAGAAAATAACAATATAGAGTATTAGAACTCACGCTCTTTCTGTAATAGCGCCTCAATACGCTTCTCTAAAGGAGGATGCGTACTAAAGAGATTCTTAATAGAACCCGTAATACCAAACGCCGCTAGCTCCCCGGGAAGGTCCTTATTCCCATCAGGACTCCGACGAAGCGCATTTAAAGCCTCCGCCATCTGCCGATTAGAGGTCAAGCGTGCGCCCCCCTCATCTGCTCTAAACTCACGATAACGGCTAAACCAGCTCGTAATAATCTGCGCTAAGATTCCAAACACCACCTGAAGTACCATCACGCAGAGGAAGTAGACCCCGGAACTAGTCGCATTCTCATTCGAATTCCCACGAGAAGCAATCGCTTCAGCAATAATGCGCGAAAGGAAAACAACGAAAGTATTCACAACACCCTGTAAAAGAGCCATTGTTACCATATCGCCATTGGCAACGTGCGCCATTTCGTGGCCGACAACCGCCTCGATCTCCTCTTTATTCATCACCTGCATTAAGCCGGTGCTAATCGCCACTAATGAATTATTACGAGATGCACCTGTTGCAAAAGCATTAGGATCAGGAGAATTAAAAATCCCAATCTCCGGCGTCTTCAGACCTAACGCCGCTGCTTGACGCTCCACAACGCCTACATACCAGGCTTCAAACTCATTGGCGGGCTGAGTAATAATCCGCACACCCATTGAGCGTTTAACCATGCTTTTCGACATTAAAAGCGAAATAATCGACCCTGTAAAACCCACTACCGCACACGCGAGCAGCATCGGAATATAACCTTGCGAGCCCCCAAGCGCACTGTCTAAGCCTGTAATTCGCAAAATAACACTAATTACCGCAATGACCGCAACGTTCGTTAAGGTCCATAAAAATAAACGTTTAAGCATATATGCCTCCATCACATTACTGCTAATAATCTTAGCTCTATTATAGAGCCCCTAGCAATAACTCTCGAGATTTTTAACCATATCACTCAATATAAAAAAGCCTTGATAGAACATTAGCTATCAAGGCCCTATAAATTACGCTGCGTAAACAGTACAAAGGTACTGATTAAGCTTCTGCAACTGCAGTTTTACGCGCTGGTAATTTTTCTCTGATTCTTGCTGCTCTACCCGCACGCTCGCGTAAATAGTAGAGTTTTGAACGACGAACGCTACCACGACGTTTAACATCGATGCTTGCAATTAAGGGGCTATAGGTTTGGAAAGTACGCTCCATACCTACACCGTGTGAAATACGGCGTACGATAAATGAAGAACCTAAACCACGATTTTTGATAGCAATCACAACGCCTTCAAACGCCTGAATACGCTCACGATCACCCTCTTTAACCCGTACATTTACAACGATAGTATCGCCAGGGTTGAAAGCAGGAAGCTCCTTTCCTTGCATCGCTTCTTGCTCTAATTCTTTAATAATATTCATGTCATTAAACCTTCTAATGTAATACCAACTTACCCAGATTTATTCTAAGCAAAGCATTATACACCAATAAAAAGAGAAAGGCAGTACTATTTATTCAAATAGTGCTACATCCCCTTGCCCGCGGCGAACGATCTTCGGTAAGCCCTCACTTAAATCAATAATTGTGGTCGGCTCCATAGAGCAAGCCCCGCCATCGATCACCGCATCTACCTGATTCCCGATATACTCCTCAATGAGCGTTGCATCATTCAGTTCATACGCCTCTCGATTAGGAATCTTTAAGGTGGTTGAAAGAATAGGGGCATCTAACTCTTCTAAAAGCGCCTGAACAATTGCATGATCTGGCACTCTTAGACCCACCGTATTGCGTTTTGGCATCATTAAGCGTTTAGGCACTTCCCGACTACCTCTTAAAATTAAGGTATAAGGTCCAGGTAAAATTGCTTTTAATAATCGAAATTGCGGATTATCCACTAAAGCATAGAGAGATAACTCCGAGAGATCTCGGCAAACTAAGGAGAAAAAGTGCTCTTTAGGATTCTGATGCCGAATTTGTAAAATCCGATTCATTCCGCGCTGATTACCTACAGCGCAACAGATCCCATAACTTGAATCCGTAGGGTAAACAACAATCCCCCCATTGCGAATAATCTCCGCCACTTGCTCAATCAGGCGTGTTTGCGGAGTCTCGGGATGAATATTGAGTAACATTTAAAACTCCTTACGGTAGTGATGATAATTTAATTTTAGCCAAAGCATCGCAATAATAGAGAATCCGTTATCAAGCTTCCCTGAATCAATCCACGCCAACGCTGTTTCACGACTGAGAGTAAAAGCTCGAATATCCTCCCTTTCCGCTTCAAGCCCGAAAATCCCCCCTGCATCTTTAAGAGAGCAGAGCCCAAGAAAAAGGTGCATCCGCCCCCCGCTCATTCCCGTAGAATCATAATAGGAGGTGATGGGAATTAACCGTTCTATCGTAATCCCCGCTTCTTCCTCTGCCTCCCGAATAGCAACCTCTTCAGGGCTCTCATCGGTATCGATCATACCGGCAATAATCTCATAACTCCAAGGCGTTTCCCGCTCTGTGCGAGAATAGAGAGGGCCTCTCACCTGCTCTACCAATAAGACTTCATCTCGTTTAGGATCGTAAGCCAATACACTTACCGTGTCACTCTTTACTAAAACCTCCCGCACCACATCTCTATTCACACCTCCATCAAATCGAGCATGATCAAAGGTTAGGCGGTCAATTTTAAAAAAGCCATCATACGCCGGCTCACAATTTTTTATCTTAAGATTTTTATAGGTAAAGCGTTTCATCTCTTAAATCCCGCTAACAATAAAAAAGCCATTCCGAAGAATGGCCTTTGTTCATCTATTTTGTGTGGATTAACCACCCCATGTACGAACAGCTCCACTATCAATATGAACAAATGCAGAACGGCTATAGTAACCTACTCCACCCGCACGGAGTGAAAGCGCCGCATTACGGAGATTACGTGTAGATACTCCGGGCATTCTGATATCGATAGCTTGCCCTTTCATATGGAAGCTACTTTTCGCCACACCGCGCATATTGTTTCTCAACATTTGGTTTGTTTGGGGAGAACGATAGCCGCTCAGCCCATGAACCGGCTTAGCATACCCTAATTGAAGGGTAATCGCATAGAGCTGGTCTAAAACGTGTGGATCATATAATTTTGCTGTATTAGTGCGACGGTCACGAAGCGCCCATGAGATCTCATCTAAAGACTCACGAATATAGCCCTCACCCGGCACCCAATACACTGTACGTGTAGTTTCGCCTAAAGCAGGCGTATGAATAACTAATTCACGCTCATTATTCATTGCCTGTCTTGCAAGTGCTGGCTGCATCCCAAAAAGACCAAGGGCTGCCGTACCAGCTAATACACCTGTGGTAGCTTTTAATAGATTTCGCCTGTTATCACATACCAGCTCATTATGAGCTTTAATATACTCTTCCGTTCCTGAAAGGATCAGTTTTGTATCAGTTGTCATCTATCTACCCCAAATTACTCTTGTCTGGTTAATTAAAAATAACTCTTACGCTGAGGCGAGCCCCTCATAGATCTTTTATGTTATACACTATAATTATCTATTCACGTAGAGAAAATGCTTACATAAGAAGCACAGTTTAAAGATAGATGGGAGAAGTTGCAAATCTTTTCTATAAAATTTACTTATTAAAAGGGCTTTTTTAGAGCTTTGTCAGCTTTTTTATGGGATTTTCCCCTCTTATTTCACATAATTAATGGCAAAAGAGCCTTCTTCTATGCTCCTATCTCTCCCCTGCTTCCCCCATCGAAAATACTTAAATTTCTAAATAATGATAAAATAAGGACTTAAAAATTGCCCTAGGAGTCTTATTGAAAATGCCAGATTATCAACTTGAAAGCAATGATTTAACTCAACTAAAAACGCCTCCTCACTCCATTGAGGCTGAGCAAGCTGTATTAGGAGGGTTGCTCATTGATAGCGATGCATGGGATCGCATCGATGGGGTTCTTCAAGCGGGTGACTTCTATCGCAAAGATCATCGACAAATATTTGAGGTCATCGAAGAGCTCTATAACAACCTCGAATCGGTCGATATCCTTACAGTAAGTGACGCCTTAAAGCAGAAGGATCTTCTTGAAGAGGTGGGGGGCCTACCCTATCTCGCAACTTTAGCCCAAGATATGCCCTCTGTAAGCAATATTTTGGCATATGCAAAAATTGTGCATGATCGCTCCGTTGTTCGAAAACTTATCGCTGTAGGCACGAAAATAGCAGATGCTGGATTTAATCCGGAAGGACGGAATAGCACAGAGCTGATTCAAGCAGCAGAACAGGCTGTTTTTGCTATTGCTGAACAGGGGAATAAAAGCGATGAGGGTTTAACCGATATCCGCGATGTTATGAAGAGCACCATCGCCCGCATTCATGAACTTGCAGAAGCAGAAGGCGGAATTACTGGCGCTCCTACCGGATGGACAGAATTTGATGAGATGACCTCCGGCCTTCAAAATGGCGATATGATTATCGTTGCAGGAAGACCCTCTATGGGTAAAACCACTCTTGCCATGAATATGGTTGAAAGAGTGGCAATGTATACCGAAAAACCCGTGGCTATTTTTAGTTTAGAGATGCCCGCTGAACAGCTGGTGATGCGTATGTTCTCCTCAATTGGGGGGATTGAACAAGGCAAGGTGCGCACAGGGGATCTCAACGACATGGAATCGAAAAAACTAAGTGATGCTACACGTGCGCTCTCTAAAACCAAAATTTTCATTGATGATACCAGTGGTCTAAGCCCCTCTGAAGTGAGATCTCGGGCTCGAAGATTGCAGCGTGAACAGGGGCAATTAGGCTTGATCATGGTGGACTATCTACAATTAATGAGCATTCCTGGAATGTCTGATCAGCGTGTGGCTGAAGTTTCAGAGATCTCTCGCTCATTAAAACTGATGGCTCGTGAATTAAACGTTCCCGTTGTTGTCCTCTCCCAGCTTAACCGAAGCCTTGAGCAACGTCCCAATAAGCGCCCCGTAATGAGCGATCTACGAGATTCTGGAGCTATTGAGCAGGATGCCGACCTTATCTGTTTTATCTATCGAGACGAAGTCTATAATGAAGAATCTCCCGAAAAAGGGATCGCTGAAGTTATTATTGGTAAACAACGTAACGGCCCTATTGGAACAGTTAAGCTTAACTTCCAAGGTAAATATTCACGGTTTATGAATCTTTCTACCCGTGATTTTGCCGATAATTTTATGGAATAGTTTTAGCGACTTTATCCTTAATTACTCCTAATCCTTTTACTCTTATTTCAACCACCCTTTTGGGTGGTTTTTTATTTCTGTGTCTTTCTTCTGTGTCTTTCCGTATCTCTTCTTTTTTCCCATAAAAAAAGCCTCTTGACCTAATGATCAAGAGGCTATTGTTTAGCCCTGGAAATGACCTACTCTC
>JASLFU010000013.1 GCA_030150405.1 Ignatzschineria sp. | reverse complement strand
AAAGATATTCCCCGTTAACATCACATCAAACTGTTTAGGCGCGCGCACAAGCTGCATAGCGGCGTTATCCACTAAAAGATGGGAGAGCTCCACATCGGGGTACTCTTTAGAGACTTCAGTCACCACATCTCGCCAGAGCTGCGTTGCCTCTAAAACATTCATCTTATCGATTGAGCAGACCCGCTTATTCCGTTTTTGAGCTGCCTGAAAAGCCACATGAGCAATACGGCGAATCTCCGATTCTGAATAGATCATCGTATTAAACCCAACCCGCTCCCCATCTCGCTCTTCAATTCCTCGAGGCTGGCCAAAATAGATATCCCCCGTTAATTCACGAATAATTAAGAGATCTAAACCGGCCACTAATTCATCTTTAAGGCTCGATGCATGAGCCAGCTCTTTAAAGACTTGCGCTGGGCGAAGGTTGGCAAAGAGATTGAGATTTTTACGAATGGCCAATAGTCCCTGCTCTGGACGAATATTTCGGGGAAGATCATCATATTTAGGTCCTCCCACAGAGCCTAAAAGGATCGCATCGGCGGTTTTAGCCTTCTCTAATGTCTTTTCTGGGAGAGGCTCACCGGTCTCATCAATCGCAACGCCACCAATCAGCCCATAATCGAGGGTAAGCTCAAGAGCATGCTTTTTGGCAACTGCCTTTAATACCTTTTCAGCCTCCCCTACAATCTCAGGCCCAATACCATCCCCTGCTAAAACCAAAATCTTCATCGATGCGTTCCTCCAATGTTTGCTCTATTTTATTATTCAACTATTTTGTATCGCTCTCAGCTTTGTACAATAAAGCGTTAAAGCGCGAATTTAATATCTATACCATAATGTGTGCTATTACGATAGCGCAGAAGTCAGCTTTCCTCAGTAATCTTCCCTTACTCTGCAGAAACTCGGTTGTCCCGCTTCATATTTAAAAAGAGATAGAAGCAAAATAACATCACTAAAGCGCTCACTAAAAGCCCGTAAAAAACAGTTTCGTAAGCCCCCGTTAAATCATGCAGAAAACCAAAAAAGGTAGGGATAATGGCGGAGAGAATATACCCTCCAAAGAGCATCATCGCCGTCCAACTTGCAATAGCATTACCGCTACTGACCTCATAAAAAGGGAGCGACATCACAATGGCAAAGAGCCCTGAGCTAGCGAAGATCCCTAAAAAGAAGATGGTAATATAGAGTAATGGTAACTGATTGCCCGCAAAAAGAAGCAGCGCTAATAGAGCAATAACCAGGTATGAGGAGAGATAGATCGTAAACTTCACCCCAAAACGTGCTAGAAGGAGAGGAATCACCACCCCACCTAAAACACCATTAAAGATTGAGATATTTAACAAGATATTGGCATGAACCTCTGGCACACCCTTCTCTAAAAGAAAGGGGAGCAACCACGCTACTAAAGTATAAAAGAGCCCCGACTGCAGGCCGAAACAGGCGATTAAAAGCCATGCTTTAATATTTCCCCAAGGGAGATTCACCGCTGCTTCTTGCACAGGAAGATGCGCGCGTTGTTTAAAGAGATAGAAAAAGGCCCAAAAAACAGAGATCAAAAGAATCGGTATTGCCCAAAACTCAAGCGCCGAAGGCCAGCTCCAACCTAAATAACGGGTAAAGATCCAGCTACTTAAGGTTCCCAAAACACCACTTGCACTTACGCCAAGGGTATAGAGCATCATCCCCGTGCCGCTGCGAGATTTAAAGTGCCGTTTTACATATCCGGAGACTAAAGGCCCGGCAATGGCGATTCCCGTTCCCATTACAAAAGAAGAGAGAAAGAGCAGAAATCGGCTATCAAAATGGGTGCGGAAAAAGGTGGAGATCGCAATAGCAAAAAGACTTAAGGTGATAGTTCTCTCAAGCCCAATGCGATCGCTTAAAGGTTTTGCTAAAAGAGCACACACCCCCATACAGATCACGGGGATGGTTAAGAGAAGACTGGCAACACCACTGCTTAAAGCAAGATCCCGGGAGATCTCCTCCATAATTGAGCCAAGAGATGTGAGCGTTACCCGTAAAGAGGCAGCAGCCAAAAATACTAGCCAGAAAAAAACTAAAGGCACTTTAAACGCCCCCTTCTCCTCGTTGCCCTCGACTCTCTTTTCTTCTCTCATAACACTCCTAGTTCTTCTCTTTAAAACAAAAATGGCGGGTTAAGCTGCCCTAACCTGCCTTATGCTGTTCAATAATTGATAAAATATTTTAGATCTATTTTTAAATATATTTTTGATATAAAAAAGGTGATCTTCCGTAATCTATCTGCCTACGTTAAGCGATCACCTTTCAATTCTATTTAGCGCCCAACCTCATCGAAGCGCTCTCTCAGTAACTACTTCCGCCCAGTATGGCCAAAGCCTCCTGTTCCTCGCTCAGACTCTTCAAACTCCTCCACCTCGGTGAAGCTTGCTTGAATCACAGGAACAATGATCATCTGCGCCATTCGCTCGCCGACTTTAAGGGTGAAAGGCTCATCGCTACGATTCCAAACCGATACCATAAGCTCCCCCTGATAATCGGCATCAATCAGTCCCACAAGATTTCCCAGCACAATACCATGCTTAGTCCCTAAACCTGAACGGGGCAAGACCATAGCGGCATAACGGGGATCTTTTAGATAGATCGCAAGCCCGGTATTCACAAAATGGCTCTCTCCCGGCGCGATCACAAGATCCTCTTTTAACATCGCGCGAAGATCGAGCCCCGCTGAACCAGCGGTGGCGTAACTGGGTAATGGGAACTCACTGCCTAGACGTTTATCTAAAATCTTAAATTCAACGTTTAACATGCTCTTTTCCTTAAAATTTCCTTTTTTAAATGCTTGTTAATCCAATTCCCATTCGATTAACGGCGAGCCATTAAACGATCATCGTAATATTTATCTAAGATCTTTGTAGGCATCTCATAAGCTACAAAAGAGTCATAATTTGCAGGTTTAATCCCTAAAACGGCAAAGTCATTCTTTTCTGAAACTGAGGGTGTTTTAGCCGCTTTAATCTGATTTCGAGAATAGGGAAAGCCCGGAACCCAGCCCCAAAAGAGCGCAATAAGACTTGCCAAGCCTGTCGGAAAGCTCTTCACCCCTTTATCTGTGCCTCGCACTGCTTTTGCAATCTTGCCGGCGAGCTCTTTTAAGGTGTAGCGCTCAGGGCCTGCAAGCTCAAAAATAGTTTGATCATAATCATTCTCTAAAAGGCGTAGCACCGCTTCTGTCACATCATCAATAAAGACAGGTTGAAGCTCTGCATTTGCCATCGGCAACATCATTACCGGCATTAAGCGCATAAAACGCGCCACATGATAGCTAAAGGGATCTTCATGCCCAACAATTAATGAGGGGCGCACAACAGCAAGTTTCATTCGGCCACTCCGAGCACGATCGATCACCGCCTTCTCCCCTTCTGCTTTAGTTGCTAAATAGCGGCTGCTACTCTCTTCCGTTGCCCCTAAAGCGCTAAAGTGAATCATCTTCTTTACGCCAAATTCATCGGCAATCTCATAGAGACGTTTAGGATATTCCACATGAGCTTTACGAACACGGCGCTTTTTAGTATCCCACGTTCCCACCATGTTAATGATGTAATCTGAGCCTTTGAGATGTTTACGGATCTTCGCTTCATCTTCCAGTGGGCATTCATTGATATACTCCACATAAGCAAGGCATGATGCGCTATTTTGCACATTGCGATCCCGTGAAAAGACTTGCACGCGGTAACCGTTTTTCGCTAATACTGCAGTCAATACAGAGCCTAAATACCCTGTTCCCCCAAAAATGCTTACAGTTTTTTTACTCATTCCTGCTCCTATGCAATTTTCCTAAACAGATATTTCCTCATAATACCAGAAATAAGGAGGCTTGCCCGCAAATTTTGCCCCTTATTTTGGAAATAAAACTCCTCTTTTTTCGGAAAAAGTCCCCCACCTTTCAGAGCAATAAGGTAAAATGCCCCAAATTTATTTAAAAAGTTGTGGCAAACAGAATCTTAAAAGTGACACTGTTTGCCGATCTAAGGAGCTTAAACATGAGAAAATACTTTGGGACCGATGGCATTCGTGGCACAACTGGGCAAGCGCCTATGACGCCTGATTTTGTCTTAAAACTTGGGTATGCAGCAGGCCGAGTACTCGCCCGCGAAGGCGCCCGAGTATTGATCGGTAAAGATACTCGTATCTCAGGCTATATGTTTGAGTCAGCCTTAGAGGCGGGATTCACCTATGCAGGTGTAGGTGTAGCGCTTATTGGCCCAATGCCTACCCCAGGAATCGCCTACTTAACACAAACGCTCGACATGGTGGCAGGCTGCGTTGTCTCCGCTTCGCACAATCCTTACCATGACAATGGCGTTAAACTCTTTAATGAACATGGCAAAAAGCTTGATGATGCCATTGAGCTTGAGATTGAAAAACAGATCGATAAGCCCTTAAAAGGGGTTGAATCCGATCAGCTTGGCCGTGTTCGCCGAATTACTGACGCCGCAGGTCGTTATATTGAATTTTGTAAGAGCACCGCGCGGGGGCTTTCGCTCCATGGCAAAAAAATTGTACTCGATACTGCCAATGGTGCGACCTACCATATCGCTCCAAATGTCTTTAAGGAGCTTGGTGCCGAAGTAGTCCAGATTGGAGATAAACCCAATGGGTTTAATATTAATAAAGATGTCGGGTCCACCTCTCCCCAAGCGCTGATTGATACTGTCTTAAAAGAGCAGGCTTACTGCGGTATCGCCTTTGATGGAGATGGGGATCGCTTAGTGATTGTGGATGAAAAGGGGCATCTATTTGATGGGGATGACATTCTCTATCTTCTTGCGACCCACCGTAAAGAGCGGGCTATTGTGGGAACCATTATGAGTAATCTCGGTTTTGAAGCAGCCCTTAAAAAAAAGGGGATCGAACTTATTCGCGCAAATGTGGGGGATCGCTATGTGTTAGAAGCGCTCGATCAGCACAATTTAAGTGTAGGGGGGGAGAACTCAGGCCATATTCTCTGCCTAGATAAACACACCACAGGCGATGGAATTATCGCTGCGCTTCAAACCTTAGTCGCTCTCGATGAGATGGATACAACCTTCGGCGAAGTGCTCGCCTCACTGCCAAAAACGGTTCAGGTGATGAATAATGTTCGCATTACTCGGGACGCTCAATGGGAAAGCACAGAACTCGAGAGCGCCATTAAGCATGTAGAAGCAGAGCTCGGCTCTGCAGGCCGTGTCTTAATTCGCCCCTCAGGCACAGAGCCTGTTGTTCGTGTGATGGTGGAAGCTCCAGATCAAAATATTAGTCAAAAAAATGCAGATAAACTGGCCGATATTCTAGAAAAAAATGCAAAGTAACCCAGCAGTTTTTTTAGATTGACTTCAATTAAACAAGAGTAAAACAAAGCCCCGTATGTGCTGACATTGCGCTTACGGGGCTTTATTCATTTTATAAACTTATGAGAGTTTTACACTTTTCACGTTTAAGTCATCTATTTCAGCCACTCTTCTGAAAGAACTTTTACATCACTCTCACATCACTCTCACATCACTCTTCAATACGTTTTCTAATAAAGGGGCTTACCCTTTACCTGAACTAAGCCATTACTATCTGCTGGTCTCAACGCCATAAAGATCGCTTCAATAACTCCTAAAATTCCAGGGATAAAGGTCCAACAGAGGAGAAGATAGATCACCCCTTTAACATTTTTCCCCTCATAAAATTTATGAATACCAAAAGAGCCTAAAAAGAAGGCGAGGAGAATATAGATAATTTTATTCACTTTAATATAGTCGCTTCGATCCCCACCTTCCCGCACTTTAAAGCCTTCAATTCCCCCTAAGTTCTTTCGCTCTACAGGGGCGACGATATACTCCTCCCCGTTGCGGTAGAGCTCTACCTCTGCGCCTACAATAGGATCAAACCCAAAGGCGCTACGGGGGAGCGTTAAGGTTTCACCATCTTTAAGGCCAAGTACAACCTCTATCCCCGCCGCTTTTAATACTTTTGCTCTATTCATCTTTTTGCCTCCAAAGCCCTTATTTGGGCTCTTCTTTTATTCTACCCTTCTTAATGAATGCTCAATCCATCCCTTCAACTTCCGTTAAAGAACAGTTTAAACGCATTGAGTTTAGGCGATTCCCCAATGTTTTGATCGCATGCTCACCTTCGCTTTCGCCTAAATCTACATCTATTGAGGGAACACTTAAATATAGTATAAATTTTACCGCTTTTTCTAAAAATTCTCTCTCCGCCTTTCCACACCTCGCCTCTCCCCTTATGGAATGATAAAAAGGGATGAGATCTCAACAAAGTAACAGCTTTATCCCTAAACTCTCCATTCTGTTACCTATTTGTCACAATTGATCGCTACACTACAAACTCAATCGAAACATTATGGAACGATAATTGATGAAAAAGATTTTGGTTGTGGAAGATGATCTTGCTATTCAAGAGATGCTCACCCTCTATCTTGAGCAAAATGGTTTTGAGGTGATCTCCGCTTATGATGGTTTAGAAGCTAAAGCGATCCTCGCTACCGAACAGAGAGTGGATCTTATTCTTCTCGATTGGATGATGCCGAAGAAATCGGGGATCGATCTTCTTAAAGAGCTTAAAGCTAGTCGTAAAATGCGTGCGCTTCCCGTCATTATGTTAAGCGCCCGGGCAGAGCTTGAGGATAAACTCGAAGGGTTTGAGAGCGGCGCCGATGATTATCTTCCCAAACCCTTTGTACTTAAAGAGCTACTTGCTCGCATTACCTCCCTACTTCGTAGAATTGAGGAGTATGTAGAGGAAAAGAGTGAATTTGTGGAGATTGAGGGGCTACTGCTCGATCTCGATGCTCAGCGCTTAACGATTCATGAGGAGCTGGTCAATCTAAGTGCCATTGAGTTTCGTCTACTCGCCTTCTTTATGACCCATCTTGATCGGGTCTATAGCCGTAGCCAACTGCTAGATCATGTTTGGGGGATCGATAGCTATGTGGATGAGCGCACCGTCGATGTCACTATCGGCAGGTTACGAAAGATTTTAGAGCCTAGCGGCTACCACACCCTGTTACAGACCGTACGAGGGGAAGGCTATCGTTTTTCACCAAAGCGCCTTTAAAACCGTTTAAAAGTAGAGTCAATAAACACTCTCCCCCTAAATCGGCTATGATTGAGACTATCTAAATCTGGAGTATATTTCCTATGCTTGGCCATCTCTCTCTTCGGCGTGTGCTGCTTGAGATTGCACTCTTTCTCCTTCCCGCCCTCTTTTTTGCCCTCATTTTCGGGCACCTTCTCCTCTTTCTGCTGCTCAGTACCCTGCTTTTAATCGGCTGGAATT
>JASLFU010000041.1 GCA_030150405.1 Ignatzschineria sp. | reverse complement strand
TTTTCTAAGCCGCCTGTGCGGCGGGTTACTGAAGTAAAAACTCCAAGACACCCCTATAATATCCAAATTGTTAAAGAACTGAAAGCATAAACCCTCTTTTTAATCAAAGTATAAAAAGCCACAAAAACAGAGGCTTAAATAACCATGATTAAAAGAGGGGTTATCTTATATTGAGCAATCGCTATTGATAGGTCAACAGAAAGAGCACCTGCTATCCCTTAAGCTTTTTAGAAAATTGGGACTGCACGTGTACGGCTAAGACCGTAGGCATCAAATGCCCCTTCCCCGCTATTGCTTGCCAACGTTCGCTCCACCCAAAGCGAGAATCTCTTCCCGGTGCTTTGGCTCTTAAGCACTAAAAAGGGGAGCTTTAACGAGGTTGCGTATTGCGCAGCTAACTGAAGCCCAACTTCCTCGCTCCACTCGCCTCTTGCTTCCATGCGCCTTTTAGCTCGGCGGAGATCGCTCATCCCTTTTTTGCGTACCCGCTTAAAGTGAGCGTACCCCTCGACAATTGCGGGGACTTCGGCAATCTTTCCGATTACACCATACTCCCCCGCCTCTGTTGCGCGAAGATCCTTTATAATCTGCTCGAGCGCCTCTTTACGGCCAAATACCCGTAACACTGGACCAAACTTCGCCTGCCTTAAAAAGTAGCGAGGAAAGCCCACCCCAATTTCCCCCTTAAATCGGGGAATAATCGTGTGCAGAGCGCTAAAGATAATCGCCATAACTTCTGGCAAGATAAGCTCCTCTTGGGGGATAGCCGTCACATCAAAATAGTGTGTAAGCTGCATATCGCCTCCTATTTGCCACTTTCGCCAAAGACGCCACCACGAAGCAAAATCGCCATTACATAATGTTGATCCATAAGCTCCGGCACTTCATCTTTTAATACCCAGCGATCAAAAAGCGAATAGAAATCGCGCTTCTCTTTAGGTTGTCTAAAGGCTGTACCCATTGTAGTTACCGCACCATATGGCTCGATAGCAATGGGAAAACCGGCATCCTCTGCATACCAAGTATCAATCGTGCGAAGTGCGTTACCGATTTTTTGTGAGTGTAGCGCTGCATGCCCATTTACTGAGTAGAGCACCTTACTCTTCTCGCTTCCGGTATCTAAAATAAGCTCTTGAGAGGGATAGACCTCTTGCCCCGCGCCGATGTTTGCCGTTAATCGTACGGTGAAGATCTCAAACTCACGATTACGGTCGAGTCCCGCTTCAATAATATCGGCCAGTGCAGAGAGCTCCGGATTATCGGTATCACTCTCCTCATAAAAGTGATTCAGACTATATTGCTTAGCATCCTTAAAGGTCAGTACCTTTTCTGCATCCCCCTCACCGTGGATAATCTCTACCGTAATATCACTCGCTCCAACACGATTTCGCCAGAGCCAGCGAGCATTGACAATATTTTGGGCATAACGATAGGCGAGCGCTCGCAATCCTTCCCGCTCTAGGTAATCATCCACTACCTCTAATAGGCGTGCTTGATAGCGCTGATCATTACAGACCGAAGGAATACCGGTAAAGGGGATAACCTTACAACTCCACTCCACGACTAGATGATCATAGTCATGTCTAAGCATTGCGACATCTACCCGCTGCAAGTTGGCTTTTTCAACTTCTGCATCAAGTTTGGCAGGATCTCTTAATATCGCTGCTTTTAAGCGGTTAGAGATCGTTCCACGAACGGACTTTTCTGTCACCTCTACAGGAATTCGTGTTGTCTCATCTAACCCTTTCTGCTGGAAAAAGATACCATCAGAAACATCAAAATTACGCTCAAACGCAAGTACTGAAGCCGTTTTAAGGCCTTTTAAATCTACTTTAGACATAAAGTTTTCCTCTATTTAATGAATGAATAAAAATTAAAATAAGATTTACCGATAAATTGACCGAAGATTAAAAAAAGAGTTCATTAAGCATAATCATCCTCAAGCTCATCTAAGGGGGTGAAATGATCGATAGAATCTTCAATAAGTGGATCTGCTTCTCGCTTCTGCCCTACCACATAGCGGCCAATCTCTGTGGCTTCGTTATCCCCTAAATAGTGCCAAAAGGAGGCGGATAACGCCGCTTCATCCTGTAAGCGTCCTGAAAACTGCCACTCACCAATCGTATAGATTGACTCTACATATTGGCTTAAGTATTGATCGGTTCGAGCTTGGGGTAGCTCACCGACCTCAAAGAGTCCACTAATGGCTTGATAGCCCACAGGAATCGGCACAAGCCACCCCTCTCCCTCTTTAATGGAGTAATGGCTCCACTCTACTTTTCTCTTCGCCTCTTCTTTTACAGAGGAGTCGGAGCTAGAATTTTCTGATGCAACAACAGGCACATGATGAATTTTAGAGAGCTCTAAAAGAAGATCGATTCCCGTTGCATGGGGATTTCCAATCGCTTCATGACTCTGTAACTTTTCGAGTAGCTCTGGCACTAAATAGGAGCGATCTTGCAAGATAAAACTTGGCATTAATCGCCCACGAAGTTGGGTTAAAATCTTCTCCTCCCAAACAGGATAGAGTGCTATCTCTCCTATATTAAAGAGTGTTCCTCCTGCTAATTTCTGGGTATAAAGGATCGAATGAATCGCTTGGCAAATTCTCTCGTTAGTTGCCTCATCCATTACCGTTGCATAGGGGGATGGCGTTGTATTGGTATAGAGCTCCACCACTAAACTAACGGTTAAACGCTGACGCCCCTCTTCAATGATCGGCGCACTCTCCACTCTGCTCCCTTTACGAATGAGTGGTGTACGCTGCTGATTGAAGGTGCGCTCTGCAAAGCGATTACGCTGATAGGTATGGAGCGTATGATCATGGTGGGCAATTAATACCCCTTTAAAATTAATTTTAAGATGAGGCGCAATGGTGGCGAGCTCCCTATTAAGCCGACGATTAGCCCGATGCATCGCCCCTAAAAAGGCAGTGACTGCAGGAAAGCCATAAGTGATAGGACTGGAGATGGTATTTGCATTCTCAATCTCCAACTTATGGAGCAAAAGGTAGTGTGTCAGCTGAAGGGGCTCGCTACGATTAACTGAGCCTGCTGAAGTGAATTGTTCGCGAATATTACTCATCTCAATTGCCTCCCTGATGTAAAGAACTGCTCAATGCTTCTCTAAATAGCTGCTTCCAAAGATCATGTTCACGATCCCCTAAGGCGGCTGCTCTTCGTTTTAAGAGATGGGAGAGGCGTCTATTAACCCAATGAGCAAATTGTTCACTTAGCTGCTCAATATCAAGATCGGTCATCTGCTCTCTATCTGGGGCGTGTTGAGGCTCTCTCTCACTCTCCGGATGACTTATGGGGGCATATGGATCGAGCCAGAGGCACTCTACCTTTGAGAGTCGACTCCCATGACTCCAACCTGCACCGCGAGCGCGAATGGTTTCTGCAGCCCCTAAAACGCCCGCAATAATAAGATTTAACGCCTTCTCCCGCTGAGCTCGAATAGAGTGATCATTGCGAGGATTTCGAATAACTTTAGTAAGCTCCCAAAACCCTTCCCGCACAAGTGGATGGCGATAGAGCTGCCAATTGAAGAGGCTGCGGCTCTGACCACTTAAATAACGATCTTGTGCGATAAAACGGGGTGGTGTGGAGGGAAGAAGAAAATGCCTTCCCCCTTGTCGTGCATTAAGCTGGCTCACATTTTGAGCATTAGCTCCCCCCAACTGTGTAGTGGCTAGATCATGAATTGTGAAGTAGCGCTGCTGCTCTGTCCTCACTTTATTGCGATTCGCACGGGCTTTACGATTCTCATCTGAGAAGCGCTCTTGAACCTTTCCATATAACTCATAGGCCAGCAGTGCCGGATAGAGGGGAATAATATTGAGATAATCATCCCGCTCAATACTCTCTGCCCCCGATAGTGGCCAAAGAAGCTGCTTATTTAATCCATCAGTCACGGATTGAAAGTGGTGCCCCGCAAGAGCACTCTGAAAGGCTTTTAAAATCGCTTCCGCCTTATTAGGATCATCTGATAGAGCACGTTTAATGGCTGGGTGATTCTCCTCAATGAACTGTTTAAGGGAGACTCCCTCCACCTCTTGCCGCAAAAAGTTAGCCACAGGTAATGCAGCCGCACTACCACTAACATCAAAGTTCACAATGGAGATAGCTTGTGAACCAATAAACTGCTCGGGGAGCTCCTGCCCTCGATCAAAGTTAATGGCATCTCCCCGGGAGCTCGGATGAATCCCTCTAGAAGTATGGGTGCCAAACTGCAACTGTTTTATTAAACGAAATGCGGCATCTTCTAACCATGCAGTGCGCTCATGCTCTGCCTTTAATTTAGCGATAGCGGCTTCGGTTTTTTCGATTTTTTCATATTCACCCGCCTCTTTTTCTCGCTCGAGTCGTTTTGTGAGCGATTCAAATTTGGGTGTAAAACGCTCCTCAATAAATTTGTCGATCACTGCGCGAATTTTTTGAGGGAGCTCTTTCTCATAACTCATCTGCTCTCCTTTCTTTTTAATCCATATATTAATTACAAGAATAAAACCGTATTGCTGATAAATTATAATGATCGATAATCTAATGTCAAACAACAAATTAGAGATATACCTAATTACCTATATGGATAGTCATATAGATGACCCTAGAGAGGAGTATTATTAGATGAACACAAAAAAGCCCATAAGCATAGTACTTATGGGCTTGCCACCTATTCGGTGGATAACAGAATCTTGCAATTCCTATATTTTCTAAGCCACCTTTCGGCGGGTAAACGATTCTTCTCTGATACTCATTCAAAAAAGAAACCATAAAAGGGATTATACACCCAACGCTGATTATTGGAGGAATAATAGAGCGATACAGAAGCGAATCGGCGGGCAATTTTAAGTCGCTCAAAAGTGTAATCCTCTGCGCTCTCCCCTATAAAGCCCCCTAATGCTGCCTCTAAGCCTTCCTCTAAACCACTCACTAACCAAGGGGAGATAATGTTATTTCCTCTTGGGGGATGATGATCGATCTGAATCTTATAGTTTTGTGTCGGAAGTGTGGTTAACTGCTCATGCCATCGCCCCCCTTCTTGATTGAGAGTCTCCGCGTGGTAGATATTAAATCCACTTGCCGCCTCATCACATGGGAGAAAGAGTAGCGTCTCCTCTTTAAGGCTCTCTCTAAAGGGTGAATACCGCTGTAGATGATAGAAGTGATGATATGGATAATCCCGCTGCCAAAAGCTATTGACCACATTAGCCCGATCACCCACTAACTCTGGCTGGAGAAGTCGGCGAAGCTCCCCATGCTCGAGAGAAGCCAATGAGCGATACCTCACACAACTCTCTCGAGTAATAGTTAAGGATTGAAGATCACCACTATTTGATTTCTGAAAATCGGCGAGCAAGGTATTTTCTGGCGCTATAATCCGCACTTTTGAGTCGACTCGATTGAGCAGACTTTCGGGGATGAGATCGGGAAGATGGTGGGTGCATAATCGTGCTGTTGAGGACTCAAAGCCCGGTCGATGGTAGAAGAACCTCCCTTTTTGTTGGGCTAGTTTCTGATGCTCTACTTTTGATTTAATCCCATAACGAAGCAGAGTCGCCATCGGCTCTGAGAGTAGAGCTAAATTAGGAGCGGTTAACTTGCGCTCCCGATGGCGCCAAACCCTTCCGGCAAGTTGCACAATAGAGCGATGGGAGGAGGGCTCTAAAATTGCCCAATCGTAATCATGATCTCGCCCTACCTCGGTGACGGGGCTGCCTAATACCACAAAAAGGTGATCTTTCTGCTCTCTCTCCCCTCCTAAAATGGCCTGCTTAATCTCAGGTTGCGAGAAGATTGCAAAAGGCTTTTTACGCAATAATATGCGATCGAGCCTACTCTCTAAGAGAGAGCGTAGCAGTAATATCTGCCGTGAATGGTAGACATTAAGATGGATCTTTACTGTGGATAAACGGGCATAGAGCTCTGGCGAATCCTCTTGCAGCCTTGCCCAAAATGGCTCACTTAAAAGCATTTTTGCAAGTGGGATAATATGCTTAATTTTACTTAAACGCACTAAGCCGATACTTGCTCGCTCTCCATTATAGCCACCCTCATTAGGGGCTACCTCATGATACTTTTGATGCAGATTGAGCCCCTCCTTCAAGATTGTTGTCGCAACGATATAGTAGCGGCTCTTCTCCTCTGCTTCTCGATCGCTCTTCCCTTTGGTATTGAGCCCCTTACCCTCGTGAAAATTGGGGGAAACCCAAGGGATAATGGCCGCTTGCCGCTTGATAGGTAGCTTATTTAACATCGCCCCCCGCTGCGCTACAAAAGCCTTATGATCGTCTCTAAATTGTGTAATATCCTTACAGATCGCCAACTTTTCTGCCGCTTCATCCACCCAAGCGACAACAATATCTTGGCTTGTATCCCCTAATTGTTGATGTTGATTCCAGATTGCACGCCCCTCTTGATAGGCGGTAAAGAGCCCTGCGACAAAGTCGGGCGACAAGGTTGCTGAAGAGAGAATAAGTCTTCCCCCCATTAATCCGACAAGATAGATCAATCGAGAGAGTGCCGGAAGATCCTCAAGCGCAAAATCATCGGGCTCATCCAAAATTAAATCGGAGCTCAACAGCCGCAAGAGGGGAACAATATGATGCCCCCCTCGTGCGGTTTCACTTGCTGCCATAAGATGATCAATCGTACAAGCAATAATAGGAGTTTCTAATAATTTCCGATCACTTCTATTGCGCAATAAAGTGGTAAAAGAGTCAGCAATCCAGTGGCTCTCTGCTGAGTCGGCAACATACCCCCCTTCTACTGAAAAGAGCCCCTCCTCCATCCCCCCTAACAGTTCGGCGCCCTCAAAAGCTTGAAATGGGTGGGCAGATTCACTCCCTATTGTCTGCCCCTTTGTGCTCCTCTCAATCTCCTCTTCTCTCTGCGCCTCGAGCCGCTGCCGAATCGCTACACTCTCCCCCCCAATTAAGGTTGCAATCATCTCTGAATTGAGCTCAAGGGCATTTTTCAGACTCTCTGCTGTCTGCTGCGTTAAAGTTCGCAACCCAAGGGCGATGGTAAAACGCGCCCCCTCATCGCCTGCTAAGGCGGCTGCCATTTTGGCATTACCAATGGTTTTACCACAGCCGGTAGAGGCCATCGAGATACCAAAAAAACCCTGCCGCTCTGCAACACGCTCTTTACTCTTTAGCAGATCATAGATTCTATCTTGCCACTTAAAGCGCTTTAACTTTGTCCGTCTTTGAAAAGGTTTATGCTCCTTTAGGCGGGGCAATCCCTTACGTAATTTGGGCAATAGGTATGCAAATTTTACCGTCTCCTCAGTCACCCCTAATAGGTGGGCCTCTAGACTCTGCTTTCCCCCATTTAAAAAGGGGTTACTTTGACTCTCTTTATCTAAATTAGCGATAAGCTGCGCTTGAGTCGCATCGGAAACCTCCCGTTTTTTGGACTCCTCAAAGGAGAGGGCTGAATAGTTATGATCCCCAGTAATTAACGCTAATCGTGAAAGGTAGAGTAAGAGGGGATCGGTAAAGGTAAATGCACTCTCTACCCCCTCCTCCCCGATAAGATAGCGATTTTTCAACCCCCGATTGGCCCAGCGGCTAAGGGATCTTTGCCAATGGGGGCTTGCGGTAATATCTGCTTTTAAGGTGATAAATTGTGCAAATGCTTCTCGGTTATTGAGGGGGCTAAAGGGGCTATTTATATTATGCACCCATCTATCATGAGCTTTAAAATTACTCCAAAAATTAGTAAG
This sequence comes from Ignatzschineria sp., assembly GCA_030150405.1. Classification (GTDB taxonomy): domain Bacteria; phylum Pseudomonadota; class Gammaproteobacteria; order Cardiobacteriales; family Wohlfahrtiimonadaceae; genus Ignatzschineria. Next base: position 40,513 of record JASLFU010000041.1, on the reverse strand, counting down.
GGGATACTCAAAACTCATCACTGGAGTCAGTTGCGCATCAAAAGAGTGCTCTTGCACCATACGATGGTGAGTCACAATGAGCCACCCAATCAGCGCCCCTAATGGTGGAATCTGAGAGAGATCTAGGTGAGAGAGCGAGGATTGCTCCTCCTCTACTTTTGTGACTAAGGCTCGATGCCAATCACTATGTTCCACACGGTAGGCCTCAAAGTTAGCAAGACGCTCTAATAGCGCCCGATTACTCGCACACCCCTTAATCATCTCTAAAAAGAGGAGAAGAGAGATCCACTCATGGCGATAGGGGTCTGGCTCACTCATCAATCGATCGATACTATTATGGAGTTTTTGTTGAAAGCCTACAGTCGCCTTACCTAAATCGTGCATCAGCGCTGCAATTGCTGCTGTAATCTGAATCACCTCCCCTAATGGCCAGCTCTGCTCCTCACCGGCACTAGGAATTTTGCGTGTCGTTGTGCGAATCGGTACCCGCCCTCTCTCATTAAAGTGGCGCCGATTACCGACCACCCACAAAAGCTCCGTATGATTTCGCCCCCGTGTCCAGTAGCAGCTAATGGCGCTATTTCTGCGGGCGGTTTTCCGTAACAATTGATGGAGATGCTTCAGCCCTGCCTCAGTAATCGCTGTCTGCCAAGATCGCTGCCCTGTACGCTCTGCAAACTGATCGATGATGCGGCGTGTCTCCTTTAGGGCAGCACCTTTACATTCACTAATCAGTAAAATATTCATAAATATGCCACCTCCTCAATGAGCTGCTTAAATGTATCAATAATCCGATCGAGCGCCCCCACTTGGGTAAATCGGGTAATTAACGCCTCCCGGAAATCTCGCTCATTATGCCCTATTTCCGCCGAGATAAAGGCCTGTGGCAACACAAGTGCATCTTTAATAATATCGGCAGCATCAAAGACCAATCCCCCTCGACGCGTCTTTCCATGCAGTACCGCCAAACCATGGGGAAGACCTAAAACCCAGCAAGCAATTGCTCCTAATCCATAAGCTAAGTAATTCCCATGATCGAGAAAACGATTCGCCGGATCGATACTATTACCCCCTTGTGAACGGGTAAATTGATCCTGAATGGTCGCCTCATTAGCTAATGCGTAGAGTGCTCTGGTCATTCTTCCCTCGGCACTTAAGAGGGATTGCGTATTGTCACACGCTTCAAATATAGGGTAGTACCGCTCTAACAAATCCGATAGCTTCCCTCTATCTATAGCCCATGAATATTTAGGCCATAGTTGAGCAATATAATTGAGACGTGCCTGTTGCAATGCCTTAGCTGCGATCAATCGTCGCTCATCATCGAACCAAAAAGCACACCACGCCTGTAGATACTCTGTTGGGCGATACTCACTTTGGGGGGATAAAAACTCCACCTCTTGCCCAGCAAATAGGGGTGTGCCTCCCCCGCCACAAAAACCGATCATCACCCCCGCTTTAGAGAGCTCCCGCACCGCCGCCTGTGTGATGGAGGTTCCCGTTCCGAACATGATAAAGGTGGTATTTGCGATGGGAATATTAAAGTAGAGTGATTCTTTTTCAGATTCTGTTACATAGGCCACGCGCCCACCGGATAGGAGCACCCGACAATGTTCAAGATAATAGAGATTCGCCCGTTTAGAGTGCAAGATTGTTTTAAGATCTTTAGGATCAAAATAATTTCTCTTTCGCTGTGTCATCCCCTCCTCCTTACAAGAACCCAAAGCATTTAAATTCAATGGCTTACATATCTATAACTTCTCATAAAAAAGAGGTTGAGTTGACCAAAATAGACTTTTATTAATAAAGATCAAATAAAAAAAGAGCAGACTTACCAAGCTGCTCTTTAGGGTGTTTAAAACTTATGTTTATATGTTGATGGATATCTACTTATCAGATCCATCGGGCTGGCCACGCCATACAGTACACTGAATTGGGCGATTTTTAACTAACTCAATAATCGCATCATCTCGCTTAGTATGAAGAGATACGCCCTCCTCATTAGTGTAATAAGCACCGCTAGCTGCTGGGGCATTTTTAAGCACAAAGACTCGATCTGCTTGATCATAGAGCGTTGCGGTATCCCCTTCTGCACTATAAACCACTGTGAAATTAGTATCGAGCGGGCAGACATAATCCACTTTTGTCTCCGCGGTTTGGGGGCTCTCCGTTGCACACGCAGCAAGAAGAGCGAGTGCCGTAGCGCTAATTAATAATTTTTTCATCATTTCTCCTATAACCCATTTGGGTTGGTAACTCCATTACAACCTTACTAAAGCTCACCTTTAGTTATTTACAACGGTAGACCAATGCTTCTACCGCTTGACCATTAAAACCCTGAAGATTCTCAGGAATATAGGCCTTCACATAGATGCTCTCAATGGCTTGATAAACATCGATATTAAATGCTGGCGTCCCCCCGGAAATACGAGTCCCTCTATTCAGAGGGGATTCCTGAATTGCGCCTCCTAAACCCTGCCGAATACAGGAGAGATAACCCTCAACACTCTTCTCAGAGACAAGCTCTACATCTGGAGTATCTGCCTGTTGCGCACTCCCTTCAGATAGATTTTCATTGTTGGCTGTACCCCCTGCACAACCCACTAAAAATAGCGTTCCCAGAAGAAGGCTTAACTTTTTCATAAAATCTCCTATTTCTCTTTTATGAACCTTAATCTATTGTAGGTCCTTTTTAATGATGAGCGGAACAATTTGGGTTTCGTTGATAGCGAAAACTCTGCCACTCATTATCTAGGGCATTATAGAGGCGTATATTGCCTGTAGTTAACCGCCCTATTCCTAATAAAAACTTTAAGGCTTCCTGTGCCTGTGTCACCCCAATAATATGCACCACTGGGGAAAAGACGCCAAATAGCGCACAATTTCCATCATCTGCACGATCCCCGGCAAAAAGGCACTCATAACACGCAGAAGACGCATCTCGAAAATCATACACCGTCAACTGCCCTTCAAAACGTACAGCAGAGCCGGAAATAAGCGGAATCTTTGCCTCGATACAAGCTCTATTTAGTGCCGTTCGTAACTCAAAATTATCGCTGCAATCTAAAAAACAATCGACCTTTTGGGCAATATCTAGCAACTCACTAAACCCCACTTTTTGATTAATAGCGTCGATCTGCACCTCTGGATTAAGCGCACTTAATAAAGCTTTAGCTTGCTCCGCCTTCGGCTTATCCAGATCTGCCATTTTATAAGCTGTTTGCCGGTGGAGATTCGATAGATCCACCGTATCAAAATCGATCAAGGTGATTTTGCCAACTCCCGCCCCCACCAATAAAGGCAAGGCGGCCATTCCCAGCCCCCCACATCCGGCCACTGCAATATGGGCTGATTTTAATCTCAATTGCCCTTCAAGATCGAACTCTTTAAGCATAATATGCCGAGAATAGCGGAGGAGCTCATCATCCCTTAACATTTCTATGTCCGCGCTCTTCTCTAAATCAGAAGGGCGCTCTGTATAAGCATTCGCTTTAGATGGGGAATGATTATCATCCTTATGCATATATCCTCCTCTTTAGAGATCAAAAAGAGAAAAGGCGATAAGTGTTTACACCTATCGCCCATCCTCTATTTTAGGCAAAATTTAACTTAAACGAAGACGGCAATGGAGCATCTGCCCTGTGCCAAGATCGATCTCCGCTTCATATTTTTTAAGGTTCTCTTTAACGGAAACGCCCGTCACAGGATCCCGATAGATACTTGTTTTCTTCTCACCTTCTCGAATTAAAGTATATCGCTCCCCGCTCTCCTTCTCTTCAAGCTCGCCCCCTGTAAAATCTGGCAGAAAATACATCGTAAAGTTGCTATTGGCCGGGCAACTATAGTGTGCGGTTAAGATGGTTGCCCCCGCCTTACGCTTCGGCTTGCCTAAGGAGCAACCGGTAACAACTAAGGCGACGATTGTTGCTAATACGATCTTCTTCATATTTCACCTAAAAAATGATCATGCTTGGATTAAAAAGAGTCACCGCTAAAAAAAGAGCCGCGGGATTCTTGAATTTGCAAAATGAGTCCACATTATACCACTATCTAAGGACGAAATTTAAGGAGTTAATTGTGGAACAGTTTCGAGGAACCACCATCTGCGCCGTACGCCGGGGCAACGAAGTTGTGATTGGCGGTGATGGCCAAGTCTCTATGGGAAATACCATTATGAAGGGCAATGCCCGGAAGGTTCGGAGACTTTATGACGGGAAAGTCATTGCAGGATTTGCAGGAGGCACAGCAGATGCTTTCACCCTCTTTGAGCGCTTTGAGGAGAAACTCAAAAAATATAGCGGAAACTTAACCCGCTCTGCTGTGGAGCTTGCTAAAGATTGGCGTACAGAACGCTCTTTGCGCAAACTCGAGGCTCTCTTAATTGTTGCTGATGAGACAGCTACTCTGGTGATCTCCGGCTTAGGGGATGTGATTGAGCCGGAGCATGATATCGCAACGATCGGTTCTGGGGGGATGTTTGCCCATAGTGCGGCCCTAGCCCTTATTGAAAATACCGATCTTCCGGCAGAAGATATTGTGCGTAAAAGCTTAGAGATCGCCGGCAACGTCTGTATTTATACCAACACCAATTTAACTATTGAAAAATTAAGCTTTTAAGCAGCAATGACCAAGGTTAGCGATATTATCTTAAATATCTATCGTGAAAATTCACTATTAAAATCAGCTGCCCAATAGCGTACAGAAAGGAATATTTTATGAGTTCAATGACCCCAAGAGAAATTGTTCAAGAACTTGATCGTTATATTATTGGCCAAGATGAGGCTAAACGCTCCGTCGCCATTGCTCTGCGTAACCGTTGGAGACGCCAGCAAGTTGAGAGCGAAATGCGCAAAGAGATTACGCCCAAAAATATCTTAATGATCGGGCCAACAGGTGTAGGTAAAACAGAGATTGCCCGCCGCTTAGCGACCTTAGCAAATGCTCCCTTTATTAAGGTGGAAGCGACTAAATTTACCGAAGTCGGTTATGTAGGACGCGAAGTAGATTCAATCATTCGGGATTTAGTGGAGGCCTCGGTAAAACAGGTTCGAGAGCAGATGATTAAAGAGGCGCATCCAAAAGCAGAAGAGGCCGCTATTGAGCGAGTTTTAGACGCTATTCTTCCACCTCCTAAAACAGTAGGTTTTGCGAATGAACCTAATGCCCCCTCTACTGAAAATTCAAGCACGCGCCAGAAATTCCGCGAAAAGATTATCCGTGGCGAAATGGATGATAAAGAGATCGATATTGAGGTCTCAAGCAGTGGCCCTGGAGTTAATATTATGACCCCTCCCGGCATGGAAGAGATGGCCGATCAGCTTCAATCTCTCTTCAGTCAAACTGCGCTTGAACAGAAAAAGAGCAAAAAAATGAAGATCAAAGATGCTCTTAAAGTCGTGCAAAATGAGGAGGCGGCGCGCTTAATTAATGAGGAAGAAGCAAAACAGAAAGCGATCGAGGTGGCAGAAAATCAAGGAATTGTCTTTATCGATGAGATTGATAAAGTCTGTCGCAAAGGGGAAACCTCTGGCGCCGATGTCTCTCGTGAAGGAGTTCAGCGTGATCTTCTCCCGCTTATTGAAGGATGTACTGTCTCCACCAAATATGGGGCAATTAAAACGGACCATATTCTCTTTATTACATCGGGTGCGTTCCATTTAGCAAAGCCTTCAGATCTTATCCCTGAGTTGCAGGGGCGCTTGCCGATTCGTGTAGAGCTAAAATCGCTCAATGCAGATGATTTTTATCGAATCTTAACAGAGCCCTCTTCAGCGCTTATTAAGCAATATAAAGCGCTTCTAAAAACGGAAGGTGTGGATTTAATATTTGAAGATGATGCCCTTCATGAGATTGCGAATATGGCCTTTACAGTGAATGAAAAGACCGAAAATATCGGGGCTCGCCGTCTGCATACCATTTTAGAACGCTTACTTGAAGAGGTCTCCTTTAGCGCCGCAGATCGCGCGGGAGAGAGCGTGACGATTACGAAAGAGTATGTACAAAATGAGCTTGGTGAATTAACGCAAGATGAGGATCTTAGCCGCTTTATTCTTTAAGACGACTCTTTAACTTTACGCTTTAACTAATAAGCGTATAGAACCGTTTAAGTAGCGACTTCCTCCTTACCCCCTCCCAACTGTCGCTACTTAAGGTCGCCCTGTTAATGGTGGCTCAAAGCTATTTCCCCCTATATAAATAGCGAGATGAGCCTAATATTAACGGGGCGTTTTTATAAGCGAACGAGAAGAATTCTCAAAAAGCATTATAATAAGAGACTTTAAATTAAAGCTGTAAGGCTTCCCTTCCTGAAATCCTCTTCCCTACCTCAACTGGAGAATATATGACGCACTACACGATCTATCTTGTTGGCGGCGCAGTTCGCGATAAAATTCTGGGACACCCCTACCACGAACAGGATTGGGTGGTCGTCGGCGCAACCCCCGAGATAATGTTAAGCGAGGGATATCTTCAAGTCGGGAAAGATTTTCCTGTCTTTCTCCATCCTGAAAGTAAAGAGGAGTATGCACTTGCCCGTGCTGAGCGTAAAGTAGCTGCCGGCTATCATGGTTTTGATATTGATGCTGCCCCGACCATCACCTTAGAAGAGGATCTTCTTCGCCGAGATCTAACCATCAATGCAATTGCAGAAGATCATAACGGGGAGATTATCGATCCTTACGGTGGAGTGCAGGATATCCACAACCGTATTTTACGCCACGTCAGCCCCGCCTTTGTAGAAGATCCTGTACGGGTGCTTCGTCTTGCGAGATTTTATGCTCGTTACGCCCCCTATGGTTTTACCATCGCCGATGAGACTAAGGCCCTCTGCCTAGAGATGGCGAACTTAGGGGAGCTCGATGCCCTTGTGCCAGAGCGTATCTTCAACGAGCTCCAAAAAGCGCTCTCCGAAAAATCACCCCAGCTCTTTTTTGTTGCCTTACGAGAACTTGGCGCTTTAGAGATTCTCTTCCCAGAATTAGAGGCTCTATTTGGTGTTCCCCAAACGGCTAAATATCATCCTGAGATCGACTCTGGCGTTCATACCTTAATGGCACTTGAACAAGCGGCGAAAATTACCACAGATCTTCCAACCCGCTTCTCCGTACTCTGCCACGATTTTGGTAAAGCCGTCACCCCGGTTAAAGAGTGGCCAAGCCATAAACTCCATGAGATTCGGGGCGTCCCTATTGTGGAGGCTTTTTGCAAGCGGCTAAAAGTCCCCAATGAATATCGGGATATTGCCCTTAAAATTACGGAGCATCATCTCTTAATGCATAAGATGTTTGAGCTAAGACCGAAAACAGTCTTAAAGCTACTTAAACAGCTCGACGCTCTGCGTAACCCCCATAAATTAGTGCAGTTTGTGGATGCCTGTAAAGCAGATGCAAGAGGACGCCTCCATTTTGAGAATAGAGATTATCCACAAAGAGAATATCTCTTAACAATCGCGCAAGAAGTTGCTAATATTGATGCTCGTTCGGTGATTGATGGGGTTGAGCCCAAAGAGATTCCCCAAAAAATCGAAGAGGCTCAACTAAAAGTGATTGCAAAAGTGAATAAAGATTATCCGCGCAATTGACACCTTTCAATAACCAACGTATGATACACTTCTTTCTTGGAAAGCAAGATTAAAAATTTCGGGGCATAGCGCAGTCTGGTAGCGCATCTGGTTTGGGACCAGAGGGTCGGGGGTTCGAATCCCTCTGCCCCGACCAATTTTTAAATTCAAATGCAGCCCTAAGTGTTTAAAGCGCTCGTAGCTCATCTGGATAGAGCATCGGCCTTCTAAGCCGAGGGTAGCAGGTTCGAGTCCTGCCGAGCGCGCCACTCACCTGCAGAGTTTTCAAGAAAAGAGTCACTAATTATGGTGAGCGTAGCTCAGTTGGTAGAGCCCCGGATTGTGATTCCGGTCGTCGCGGGTTCAAGTCCCGTCGTTCACCCCATTTACCTTCCCTTTTAAAGCTTAAATTAGAATAAAAGAGAAGTTAAAAAAGGCACTTCAAAGACATTAAGTTTTTGAAGTTTTTTTATGCCTAACAATAGATGATAAAACTGAAGGCGCTCCCTCTCCTCTATTAAAATCTACTTCTCTACTCCTGCCCTAAGCTGAGCTTAAAATATTGATCTATATCAGCGAACTCTAAATATTTCCCTCATTAAACAACTGCTTTTTATGCAAAACAGCGTTATTTTAAATAAAAATGGTTGAAAGTATTCCCTCTATCAAGTTTCGCAATCTCTCAAACAGCCGATAAAACAGGGCGAAACCCACTTCCTATACTCTATTCATTTAAAAGTCAGTTATCTGTTTTGTAAAACAAAGCGGCTATGCTATTGTCTATCTGAATGCTAGCGAGAAAATAATCTTTCTACTCTCTACACAAAATAGAGGCTAGCTGATAAATGACGCCAATAGAAATCTAAACTTAGCGACGCTAAAGCATAAAAAATAGATTCAACATAGGCGTACCATCAAAACTAATCGAGGGTTTACTATGAAAAAATTATTCACAAAACTCACCTCTGCCCTTCTTCTTGCATCGACTATGATGTTTGGCAGTGCACAGGCTGAAGAGCCTATTGTTATCAAATTTTCTCACGTAGTTGCGGACTACACCCCTAAAGGGCAAGGCGCACTAATGTTTAAAGAGTTGGCCGAAGAGCGACTCAATGGCCGAGTAAAAGTGGAGGTATATCCTAACTCTTCACTCTTTGGCGATGGCCGCGAGATGGAGGCACTTCTTTTAGGGGATGTTCATATTCTTGCCCCCTCTTTAGCGAAATTTGAGTATTACACTAAAAAGATTCAGCTCTTTGATCTACCCTTCCTCTTTGATGATATGGCGGCGCTCGATCGCTTCCAAGCAAGCCCCGAAGGTCGCTCTCTCTTTACCAGTATGGAAGATAAAGGCATCACCGGCCTTGCCTATTGGCACAATGGGCTCAAACAGCTCTCCTCCAATAAGCCCCTGCGTCTTCCTAAAGATGCTCGCGGTCTCAAATTCCGCGTACAAGCCTCTGCTGTTTTAGAAGAGCAATTTAAAGCGGTTCGAGCGAATCCCCGCAAAATTGCCTTTGCAGAGATGTATCAAGCTCTACAAACAGGCGTAGCTAATGGTGCAGAAAACCCCTACACCAACATCTACTCGCAAAAGATTCATGAAGTACAGAAATATGTAACAGAATCGAACCACGGTACGCTCGACTATATGGTTATCACCAATACGAAGTTTTGGAACGGCCTTCCTGAAGATATTCGCGAAGAGCTGACCAATATTCTTGCGGAAGTGACGGTGCATGTAAATAACATGGCGGATGAGCTTAACCAACGTGATAAACAGCGCATTGCTGAATCAGGTACAGAGATCATCACCCTCACACCTGAAGAGCGTGAAGAGTGGCGTAAAGCGATGCGCCCTGTCTGGAAGATGTTTGAAGATGAGATCGGCAAAGACCTTATTGAGGCAGCTGTTCGCTCAAATGAGCAGTAATCTCCAGCTTTATGGGTAACCTTTACGGATAACTCTAAAGGGCGCACTTTCTTGCAACTTATCAAAGAGTCGCCCTGATAATTTTAAATCACCAAGACCCTTCTCCCGGAAGGGTCTTTCCTTTAGACCTTAACCTTTTACGTTTTAAGCCCCTCTTAAAACTATTTTCAAGTTCCCTATTTCGATGAGGACGAACTATGTTCATAAAGATTTATAAGCGCTTAGATCTGCTTTGGCAAAAGACAGAGCGAGTCATGACTATCGCTATCTTATCGGCGATGACGCTACTCACCTTTGCTTATACGATGCTCAATAACTTCTACTCCTTCTTCTACTGGCTCGGCGATACCTTTCCCGCTGGCGAAGAGTTTTTTTATAACGTCGGCGATCTACTTTTAGATGGCACTTATGCTATGACCTGGGCCAATGCCTTTAGTATGGCCTGCTTTGCATGGCTCATTTTTTTCTGCATGTCTTATGGTGTGCGCATTGGGGGGCATATTGGAGTAGATGCCTTAATTAAGAAATTTAACACTCCCACACAACGCTTTTTTGCCTATGTAGGTCTTGGCGTCTGCTTAACTTATGCTGCAATTATGATGGTTGCGAGCTTTGAGTGGGTCTATCGTTTTTATGAATTAAAAACCGAAGCAGAAGATCTCTACCAACTAGGGATCTTAAAGTGGCATATCACCATTATGGTGCCGATCGGCTTTGCACTCATGATTCTGCGCTACCTTGAGATTGGCTATAAAATTTTCACCCACCAGCAAGATACTCTCGGCCTTGCCGATGAGGCAAAAGATGCCGTGGAAGATGTTGGATTAGTTGAGGGAGGCGCAAAGTAAATGACCGTTCTATTTCTCTTTATCGCACTCTTTTTCTTTATGTTGATCGGTGTTCCCGTCGCCATCTCATTAGGTTTATCGAGTGTTCTAACCATTACCTTTTTCAGCCCCGACTCACCCCGGGGGCTCGTGATTAAGATGTTCGAAACATCGGAGCACACCACCTTAATGGCCATTCCCTTCTTCTTAATTGCAGGAGCATTTATGACCACAGGGGGCGTTGCGCGGCGTCTAATCGACTTTGCAAATAGCTGTGTGGGGCATATCCGTGGGGGGCTTGCCATTGGTTCTGTTCTTGCATGTATGCTCTTTGCAGCGCTCTCAGGCTCAAGCCCGGCAACTGTGGCGGCGGTAGGCTCTATTGCCATTGCCGGCATGGTCCGCTCAGGATACCCCATGGAATTTGGCGCTGGCATTATCACCAACGCAGGAACATTAGGGATCTTAATTCCCCCCTCTATCGTCATGGTTGTATATGCGGCAGCTACCGAGCAATCCGTGGGTAAGATGTTTATCGCTGGTATCGTACCTGGGACACTCCTAGGCGTTGTTTTGATGATTGCGATCTATATCGTTGCACGGATCAAAAACCTTCCTGCACAACCTCGGGCAACCTTTAAAGAGTGGGTCACCTCCTTTAGACGCGCCCTTTGGGGATTATTACTGATGGTTATTATTCTTGGAGGCATCTACTCCGGGATGTATACACCTACAGAAGCAGCGGCAGTAGCGGCGGTCTATTCAGCCTTTGTTGCGCTTTTTGTCTATAAAGATATGGGCTTTAAAGATCTCCCCAATGTGATTCTCGAAGCAGGAAAAATGACGGTTATGCTGATGTTTGTCATCGCTAATGCCATGATGTTTGCCCATGTTCTCACCACAGAGCAGATTCCAATGTTGATTGCTGACTGGGTAATTAACCTAGGACTCTCCCCCTGGATGTTCCTTATTATTGTGAATATTGTCCTGCTTATTGCGGGGAGCTTTATGGAGCCCTCGGCGATTATTTTGATCTTAGCGCCGATCTTCTTCCCTATCGCTATGGAGCTGGGAATTGATCCCATTCACCTCGGGATTATTATGGTGGTCAATATGGAAATTGGGCTAATTACACCCCCTGTTGGGCTCAACCTTTTTGTGACTTCAGCGGTCACCGGTATGCCCTTAACGAAGACGATTAAATCAGCCCTTCCGTGGCTTTTACTCCTGCTCTTCTTCTTAATTTTGATCACCTATATCCCGGCAATCTCCCTTGGTCTGCCAGAGTTGATCAATGCGAATTAAAGATGATAAAGCAAGTAAGGCTACAACGAATTTCTAAAACTTATTCAACATAAATTTTAGAGTATTGAGCATCTAAATGAATTATTTAGATGCTCTTTTTTTATCTAATACTTTTAAAGCTCTGCTTGATCTCCGCTCAAAACTCCCCCTATCCCCTCCCCTTAATGTTAAAATATTCCATTGCCAATCATTGCTCTCTAGGATGGATAGATAAGATGAAGCCTCTATTAACCGTTGCCATAATGCTTATTTTAAGCGGCTGCCTGTCGGATCTTCCCGCAGTCAAAACAGAATATATGAATCCCGATGGCTCTATTAGCCACTCTCAATCAGATGCTAAGAAAGGCGCTGTACTGATCAACCCTTTAAGCTATATCTATGAAGATCACGGGCATCAGATCACGGTGACCTATGTCAATCAGGGCAAACAACACTTCGCAATGCTCCAACGGGAAGGACGCGCGCCCCTTAAACTTCCTCAAGTTGAGGCATGGGCAAAGGGGGCTAAATATCAATTAGGGGAGATTACCTGGCAAACACAGGGAGATACTGCCCTCTTCATTGAAAAACACCAGGGCCATGCTTTTACTAAAGTACGAGAGATCGACCCTATAACAGAGTGGCCTACTCACAAATAAGCTACTTTAAAAGCAGATAAATGTAGATGCTTTACAATAGACCCACCAAATTGATAACTAAGGAGTTTTCCGATGAAAAAGATTAAATTTACTCTTCCACTGTTGCTACTTTTTACCCTTAGCGCCTGTGCCCACAGCCCTCAGGAAGAGCTTTCCGTCCCAGAAAAGCGTTATTTAGCTGCTCAAAAGGAGGTAAAAAGCCTCCCTTCGACACAATATTTAACCCAAAATGGAGATATCTATATTGGCGATATTAAGGGGGGAAAAGCGGAAGGCTTCGGTAAGCTCACTCAGCGTGATGGCACACGCTATACGGGCGCTTTTAAAAATAATCTCCCCCACGGATTTGGCATTACAGAAGCCAGTGATGGCGCTCTCTATGAAGGGGAGCATCGCGCAGGTGAATTCCATGGTCGTGGCAAGATCACCTTCAGCAATCAGTCTGCTTTTATGGGAGAGTTTCGTAACAATAAGGTCTACCGGGGCTTAATGGTCTTCCCTGATGGCCGCGCGGTGGAGATCTAATCTTCTCTTAAAAATATCTCTGTTATAAAAAGGCTGCGAAGGAAGAGCTCTTTCGCAGCCTTTTTTATGTTTACCAATATATACTGCTTTGACCGCAATCTTCCACACTATTCCCGATTCGCTAATTCATCGCCATCTTTAGGGTGTAAGCGAGCAAAGATAAAACTGGCCAAAAAAGTTAAAAATCCAACACTCACAAAAGTAAATTTAAAAGCTTTGCCGATCTCTTCGGGCGCTTTAACTACCCAAGTTTGCGAGGCATAAAAATTAAGTAAAAGCGCTGCAACAGCTATCCCCACCGTCATCGCCAGTTGTTGATTCACTACCATTAAACTATTCCCACTACTCTGCTGATGAGGGCGTAATTTAGAGATTGTTAAGGAATTCATAGCGCTAAATTGTAGCGAGTTAAAGATTCCCAAAATAAAGAGCTGAAGCACCATTATCCATTTAGGAACAATTCCCCCAAGAAGCCCGACTAACATCACTGAAAAGGCGATAAAAATAGTATTCCAAATCAGAATAGGCCGATAACCGAGCCGATGAATAATCTTGGTTACCTGAGGTTTAATAAAGATCCCCCCTACCGCCATCGGCACCAGCATCCAACCCGACTCGCTAGGTGAATAGCCGAGCGAAACCTGCAAAAATAGCGGTAATAGAAAGGGCATTGCACTAATAGCAAAACGAGCAACTAAGTTCCCCCGAAGCCCAATTCTAAAGGTGCGAATATCAAAGAGCTCCCAAGGGAAAAGAGGCATCGCCGCAATTTTTGCATAGTGCCAATATTGAATGAAGAGTACAGCACCAATAATCATGGTAAGAATCGATAGCAGTGGGAAGTCCCCCCGGCTTAAAAACTCTAACCCTAACGTTAAGAGAAAAACTCCGCTTCCAAAATAGAGATACCCTTTTCCATCAAACTTCACATTTTTAGCGCGGAAATCGGGCATATACTTTAAAGAGAGGAGGATTGAGATCAGCCCAATGGGTAAATTAATTAAGAAAATCCAATGCCAGCTGGCAAGCTCAACGATATAGCCCCCCAATACTGGCCCTAAGATAGGGCCAATTAAAGCAGGTGTGATCGCATAGTTTAATACCCGGAGATAATCTGATTTTGCGTAACTCTTCATAAGCGCAAGTCTCACCACAGGCGATAAGAGCGCGCCCCCAATACCTTGCACCACCCGAGCTAAGATTAAAACAGTTAAGTTGGGAGATAGCGCCGCAACCAACGAACCTACACTAAAGAGCATGAGCGCTAAAAGAAAGACCCTTTTCGTACCAAAGCGATCGGCCATCACGCCACTTAAAGGGGCAAAGAGTGCCAAAATTAAGGTATAGCTAATCAGCACCGATTGCATATTTAGGGCGGACTGCCCCATATCTTCTGCAATACTCGGCAGTGCAGTATTTAAAATCGTGGTATCGAGCATCTGCATAAAGATCGCAATAGCCATAATAATAGGCAATACTCGCTTCGAGCGCTCACTAATCACAATCATCCCTTCGCTCTTACTCTCCCCCGCTCCATTTTCGGTTAATGGACCTCTCTCTTTTATCTCCAATTTCTCCATCCTCTCCCGCCCCATGGCCTCTCCTTACTATTTATCTCTACTTTAAGACTCCCTACCCCACCATAGGGAATCTTCGAACTTTCAGTATACCGTAATGCCCCCTTACCCTTAAAAGAAAGATTGCTTTACCCCGCCAGATAGCGCAAAATAGCGGACTTGAGTTGGCTGGATAATCGCTAGTCTTATAAAGGATTAGAGGAAAGTCCGGGCTCCTCGGATCAAGGTGCTAGATAACATCTAGAGGGCGTGAGCTCGTGGAAAGTGCTGAAGAAATTAGACCGCCTCAAACTTTGAGGTAAGGGTGAGAAGGTGCGGTAAGAGCGCACCGTACGAGAGGTGACTCTTCGTAGCTGAGGTAAACCCCATCTGGAGCAAGACCAAATAGGAGTACATTAGACGAGATCCGCGTTGTACTCGGGTAGGTCGCTTGAGCCTAGGAGCAATTCTAGGCCTAGAGGAATGATCATCCACGACAGAACCCGGCTTATCGGCTAACTCATCCCCATTCTATTGAAATATGCTTTATTGAAAGCTTGAAAATCACCCATCGATACAACGAGAGATATCATGACAATTGCGGATGCAATTCTTGAAGGGAAAAGACTGTTAGCACATCTCCCCTCCCCTCAATTTGAAGCAGAACTCCTCCTCTCCTATCTACTCGATCGCAATCGTAGTTATCTGATCGCCTTTCCAGAAAAAGCATTATCCTCCTCAATGATAGAAGCGTATCGCCAGCTCCTTATGCGCCGAGCGGCGGGAGAACCTTTTGCCTACATTAGCGGAGAGAAAGAGTTTTATGGCTTACAATTGACAGTCAATGAAGAGACTTTAATTCCGCGTGATGATACTGAAGCGATTGTAGAAGCTGCTCTTGAGCGGATTCCTATAACTGTAGAGAGCGCCTTCTCTCTACTTGATCTTGGCACCGGCAGTGGCGCTATTGCGCTAGCCATCAAAAAATATCGTCCTGATATTGAGGTGACCGCTGTTGATTACTATCCACAAACTTTAAAAGTTGCAGCACAAAATGCCCAGAGAAATAATCTCGATATTGAGTTTATCGAGAGCAATTGGTTTAGCTCACTTCCTAAAGCCTCTTACAATCTCATTCTCTCCAATCCCCCCTATATCGATCCCATCGACCCTCACCTTGATGGCGATGGTGTAAAATATGAACCCAAACGCGCCCTAATTGCAGAGAACCGTGGATTGAGCGATCTCTTCTATCTGATCGATAATGCACCCTTCTACTTTAAAGATGCCGGTTGGCTTCTCCTTGAACATGGCTATGATCAGAGTCAAATTTTGCAGCAAAGGATGGCGCAAAAAGGGTATCAATCGATCGAAACGCTACAAGATTATGGTGGAAATGATCGTGTCACCCTCGGTTTTTACTCGTCCACTAGTCGCCCCTAAGTCCGACTAAAGAATACTTTTGTACAGAAAAACCGTTTATTTACGGGAGTAAAGCTAGCCTATCAATAGCTTAAAAGATATCAAGAAAAGTGGGAGACTGTCGGAAGAGTAGCAGTGACGCTAAAACGGAGATAAGCATATAATGAAATCATAGGGTATCCCCCAGAACACAGGCATAATGGATCTTTTCGTTATATCATTGCTTAAATTATCATTTATAATGTATAAAAACTTATCGAAAACTGCTTTCTTTAAAAAGTTAGATGAAGAAAAGTGACGAAAAGATGCCGAATAACCACATAAAGAGCCCCTCCTCTTAGAGCTAAAATTATATGCAAAAGCCCCTGATTTCATCACCCTCCTTCCACATGCAACGTTAAAGTGAGAGCTCTACACACTGGAAACTCGGTTATCTAAGCCAAAATGATCGGGAATATTGTACAAATGAGGTCCCTCAATGCTGCCCCTAACACAAAATAATATTAGTCTATATCACCCATGCATCAGTTAAAGGTCTATACCCCCAATACGATTCATATAGAAGAGAATCTTTTAGCGGAATTGGAGAGGACCAAAGAGCAAGGATATGCCATAATTGATCAAGAGCTCTTGATCAATTATGGCATATCCTTGCTCTTTGGTCCTCTCCAATTCCGCTAAAAGATTCTCTTCTATATGAATCGTATTGGGGGTATAGACCTTTAACTGATGCATGGGTGATATAGACTAATATTATTTTGTGTTAGGGGCAGCATTGAGGGACCTCATTTGTACAATATTCCCGATCATTTTGGCTTAGATAACCGAGTTTCCAGTGTGTAGAGCTCTCACTTTAACGTTGCATGTGGAAGGAGGGTGATGAAATCAGGGGCTTTTGCATATAATTTTAGCTCTAAGAGGAGGGGCTCTTTATGTGGTTATTCGGCATCTTTTCGTCACTTTTCTTCATCTAACTTTTTAAAGAAAGCAGTTTTCGATAAGTTTTTATACATTATAAATGATAATTTAAGCAATGATATAACGAAAAGATCCATTATGCCTGTGTTCTGGGGGATACCCTATGATTTCATTATATGCTTATCTCCGTTTTAGCGTCACTGCTACTCTTCCGACAGTCTCCCACTTTTCTTGATATCTTTTAAGCTATTGATAGGCTAGCTTTACTCCCGTAAATAAACGGTTTTTCTGTACAAAAGTATTCTTTAGTCGGACTTAGGGGCGACTAGTGGACGAGTAAAAACCGAGGGTGACACGATCATTTCCACCATAATCTTGTAGCGTTTCGATCGATTGATACCCTTTTTGCGCCATCCTTTGCTGCAAAATTTGACTCTGATCATAGCCATGTTCAAGGAGAAGCCAACCGGCATCTTTAAAGTAGAAGGGTGCATTATCGATCAGATAGAAGAGATCGCTCAATCCACGGTTCTCTGCAATTAGGGCGCGTTTGGGTTCATATTTTACACCATCGCCATCAAGGTGAGGGTCGATGGGATCGATATAGGGGGGATTGGAGAGAATGAGATTGTAAGAGGCTTTAGGAAGTGAGCTAAACCAATTGCTCTCGATAAACTCAATATCGAGATTATTTCTCTGGGCATTTTGTGCTGCAACTTTTAAAGTTTGTGGATAGTAATCAACAGCGGTCACCTCAATATCAGGACGATATTTTTTGATGGCTAGCGCAATAGCGCCACTGCCGGTGCCAAGATCAAGTAGAGAGAAGGCGCTCTCTACAGTTATAGGAATCCGCTCAAGAGCAGCTTCTACAATCGCTTCAGTATCATCACGCGGAATTAAAGTCTCTTCATTGACTGTCAATTGTAAGCCATAAAACTCTTTCTCTCCGCTAATGTAGGCAAAAGGTTCTCCCGCCGCTCGGCGCATAAGGAGCTGGCGATACGCTTCTATCATTGAGGAGGATAATGCTTTTTCTGGAAAGGCGATCAGATAACTACGATTGCGATCGAGTAGATAGGAGAGGAGGAGTTCTGCTTCAAATTGAGGGGAGGGGAGATGTGCTAACAGTCTTTTCCCTTCAAGAATTGCATCCGCAATTGTCATGATATCTCTCGTTGTATCGATGGGTGATTTTCAAGCTTTCAATAAAGCATATTTCAATAGAATGGGGATGAGTTAGCCGATAAGCCGGGTTCTGTCGTGGATGATCATTCCTCTAGGCCTAGAATTGCTCCTAGGCTCAAGCGACCTACCCGAGTACAACGCGGATCTCGTCTAATGTACTCCTATTTGGTCTTGCTCCAGATGGGGTTTACCTCAGCTACGAAGAGTCACCTCTCGTACGGTGCGCTCTTACCGCACCTTCTCACCCTTACCTCAAAGTTTGAGGCGGTCTAATTTCTTCAGCACTTTCCACGAGCTCACGCCCTCTAGATGTTATCTAGCACCTTGATCCGAGGAGCCCGGACTTTCCTCTAATCCTTTATAAGACTAGCGATTATCCAGCCAACTCAAGTCCGCTATTTTGCGCTATCTGGCGGGGTAAAGCAATCTTTCTTTTAAGGGTAAGGGGGCATTACGGTATACTGAAAGTTCGAAGATTCCCTATGGTGGGGTAGGGAGTCTTAAAGTAGAGATAAATAGTAAGGAGAGGCCATGGGGCGGGAGAGGATGGAGAAATTGGAGATAAAAGAGAGAGGTCCATTAACCGAAAATGGAGCGGGGGAGAGTAAGAGCGAAGGGATGATTGTGATTAGTGAGCGCTCGAAGCGAGTATTGCCTATTATTATGGCTATTGCGATCTTTATGCAGATGCTCGATACCACGATTTTAAATACTGCACTGCCGAGTATTGCAGAAGATATGGGGCAGTCCGC
Organism: Ignatzschineria sp.; assembly: GCA_030150405.1. GTDB lineage: Bacteria > Pseudomonadota > Gammaproteobacteria > Cardiobacteriales > Wohlfahrtiimonadaceae > Ignatzschineria. The sequence continues at coordinate 21,891 of JASLFU010000041.1, read as the reverse complement.
CCTAAATATGCAATCGGTGCTGATTAGCTATACCTTAATTTTGGCACTCTTTGCCCCTTTAAGTGGCGTGATGGCCGATCGCTTTGGTACGAAAAGGGTCTTTCTTTTAGCGCTCATGCTCTTTAGTGTAGGTTCGTTGGTTGCGGCGCTATCTCCCAACTTAACTGTTTTAATCTTAGCTCGGGTGGTGCAAGGTATTGGGGGCGCGCTCTTATCGCCTGTGGTGAGACTTGCGCTTATGAAGAGTTACGCAAAATCAGATTATCTCCGGGTATTAAACTATGCGATCACACCTGCTTTAATTGGCCCTATCTTAGGGCCAGTATTGGGGGGCTATATCGTTGAGCTTGCCAGCTGGCATTGGATTTTCTTAATTAATTTACCCATTGGGCTGATCTCAATCCTCCTCTCTTTAAAGTATATGCCCGATTTCCGCGCTAAAAATGTGAAGTTTGATGGAAAAGGGTATCTCTATTTTGGAAGCGGAGTTTTTCTCTTAACGTTAGGGTTAGAGTTTTTAAGCCGGGGGGACTTCCCACTGCTATCGATTCTTACCATGATTATTGGTGCTGTACTCTTCATTCAATATTGGCACTATGCAAAAATTGCGGCGATGCCTCTTTTCCCTTGGGAGCTCTTTGATATTCGCACCTTTAGAATTGGGCTTCGGGGGAACTTAGTTGCTCGTTTTGCTATTAGTGCAATGCCCTTTCTATTACCGCTATTTTTGCAGGTTTCGCTCGGCTATTCACCTAGCGAGTCGGGTTGGATGCTGGTGCCGATGGCGGTAGGGGGGATCTTTATTAAACCTCAGGTAACCAAGATTATTCATCGGCTCGGTTATCGGCCTATTCTGATTTGGAATACTATTTTTATCGCCTTTTCAGTGATGTTAGTCGGGCTTCTTGGGGGAATTGTTCCTAAATGGATAATGGTGCTTCAGCTCTTTATTTTGGGAATCTTTAACTCGCTACAATTTAGCGCTATGAATTCCTTAACAATCTCTAAATTACGCCCTCATCAGCAGAGTAGTGGGAATAGTTTAATGGTAGTGAATCAACAACTGGCGATGACGGTGGGGATAGCTGTTGCAGCGCTTTTACTTAATTTTTATGCCTCGCAAACTTGGGTAGTTAAAGCGCCCGAAGAGATCGGCAAAGCTTTTAAATTTACTTTTGTGAGTGTTGGATTTTTAACTTTTTTGGCCAGTTTTATCTTTGCTCGCTTACACCCTAAAGATGGCGATGAATTAGCGAATCGGGAATAGTGTGGAAGATTGCGGTCAAAGCAGTATATATTGGTAAACATAAAAAAGGCTGCGAAAGAGCTCTTCCTTCGCAGCCTTTTTATAACAGAGATATTTTTAAGAGAAGATTAGATCTCCACCGCGCGGCCATCAGGGAAGACCATTAAGCCCCGGTAGACCTTATTGTTACGAAACTCTCCCATAAAAGCAGACTGATTGCTGAAGGTGATCTTGCCACGACCATGGAATTCACCTGCGCGATGCTCCCCTTCATAGAGAGCGCCATCACTGGCTTCTGTAATGCCAAATCCGTGGGGGAGATTATTTTTAAAAGCGCCCGTATAGCGTGTGCCATCACGCTGAGTGAGCTTACCGAAGCCTTCCGCTTTTCCCCCCTTAATATCGCCAATATAGATATCTCCATTTTGGGTTAAATATTGTGTCGAAGGGAGGCTTTTTACCTCCTTTTGAGCAGCTAAATAACGCTTTTCTGGGACGGAAAGCTCTTCCTGAGGGCTGTGGGCACAGGCGCTAAGGGTAAAAAGTAGCAACAGTGGAAGAGTAAATTTAATCTTTTTCATCGGAAAACTCCTTAGTTATCAATTTGGTGGGTCTATTGTAAAGCATCTACATTTATCTGCTTTTAAAGTAGCTTATTTGTGAGTAGGCCACTCTGTTATAGGGTCGATCTCTCGTACTTTAGTAAAAGCATGGCCCTGGTGTTTTTCAATGAAGAGGGCAGTATCTCCCTGTGTTTGCCAGGTAATCTCCCCTAATTGATATTTAGCCCCCTTTGCCCATGCCTCAACTTGAGGAAGTTTAAGGGGCGCGCGTCCTTCCCGTTGGAGCATTGCGAAGTGTTGTTTGCCCTGATTGACATAGGTCACCGTGATCTGATGCCCGTGATCTTCATAGATATAGCTTAAAGGGTTGATCAGTACAGCGCCTTTCTTAGCATCTGATTGAGAGTGGCTAATAGAGCCATCGGGATTCATATATTCTGTTTTGACTGCGGGAAGATCCGACAGGCAGCCGCTTAAAATAAGCATTATGGCAACGGTTAATAGAGGCTTCATCTTATCTATCCATCCTAGAGAGCAATGATTGGCAATGGAATATTTTAACATTAAGGGGAGGGGATAGGGGGAGTTTTGAGCGGAGATCAAGCAGAGCTTTAAAAGTATTAGATAAAAAAAGAGCATCTAAATAATTCATTTAGATGCTCAATACTCTAAAATTTATGTTGAATAAGTTTTAGAAATTCGTTGTAGCCTTACTTGCTTTATCATCTTTAATTCGCATTGATCAACTCTGGCAGACCAAGGGAGATTGCCGGGATATAGGTGATCAAAATTAAGAAGAAGAGCAGGAGTAAAAGCCACGGAAGGGCTGATTTAATCGTCTTCGTTAAGGGCATACCGGTGACCGCTGAAGTCACAAAAAGGTTGAGCCCAACAGGGGGTGTAATTAGCCCAATTTCCATATTGACCACCATAATAATCCCGAGGTGAATGGGATCAATTCCCAGCTCCATAGCGATAGGGAAGAAGATCGGCGCTAAGATCAAAATAATCGCCGAGGGCTCCATAAAGCTCCCCGCAATAAGCAGGACAATATTCACAATAATAAGGAACATCCAGGGGGAGAGTCCTAGGTTAATTACCCAGTCAGCAATCAACATTGGAATCTGCTCTGTGGTGAGAACATGGGCAAACATCATGGCATTAGCGATGACAAACATCAGCATAACCGTCATTTTTCCTGCTTCGAGAATCACATTGGGGAGATCTTTAAAGCCCATATCTTTATAGACAAAAAGCGCAACAAAGGCTGAATAGACCGCCGCTACTGCCGCTGCTTCTGTAGGTGTATACATCCCGGAGTAGATGCCTCCAAGAATAATAACCATCAGTAATAATCCCCAAAGGGCGCGTCTAAAGGAGGTGACCCACTCTTTAAAGGTTGCCCGAGGTTGTGCAGGAAGGTTTTTGATCCGTGCAACGATATAGATCGCAATCATCAAAACAACGCCTAGGAGTGTCCCAGGTACGATACCAGCGATAAACATCTTACCCACGGATTGCTCGGTAGCTGCCGCATATACAACCATGACGATAGAGGGGGGAATTAAGATCCCTAATGTTCCTGCGTTGGTGATAATGCCAGCGCCAAATTCCATGGGGTATCCTGAGCGGACCATGCCGGCAATGGCAATAGAGCCTACCGCCGCCACAGTTGCCGGGCTTGAGCCTGAGAGCGCTGCAAAGAGCATACATGCAAGAACAGAACCAATGGCAAGCCCCCCACGGATATGCCCCACACAGCTATTTGCAAAGTCGATTAGACGCCGCGCAACGCCCCCTGTGGTCATAAATGCTCCTGCAATTAAGAAGAAGGGAATGGCCATTAAGGTGGTGTGCTCCGATGTTTCGAACATCTTAATCACGAGCCCCCGGGGTGAGTCGGGGCTGAAAAAGGTAATGGTTAGAACACTCGATAAACCTAATGAGATGGCGACGGGAACACCGATCAACATAAAGAAAAAGAGTGCGATAAAGAGAAATAGAACGGTCATTTACTTTGCGCCTCCCTCAACTAATCCAACATCTTCCACGGCATCTTTTGCCTCATCGGCAAGGCCGAGAGTATCTTGCTGGTGGGTGAAAATTTTATAGCCAATCTCAAGGTAGCGCAGAATCATGAGTGCAAAGCCGATCGGCACCATAATGGTGATATGCCACTTTAAGATCCCTAGTTGGTAGAGATCTTCTGCTTCGGTTTTTAATTCATAAAAACGATAGACCCACTCAAAGCTCGCAACCATCATAATTGCAGCATAAGTTAAGCAGACGCCAAGACCTACATAGGCAAAAAAGCGTTGTGTGGGAGTGTTAAATTTCTTAATTAAGGCATCTACTCCAATATGCCCCCCAATGCGCACACCATAAGACATGCAGAAAAAAATGAGCCATGCAAAGCAGGCCATACTAAAGGCATTGGCCCAGGTCATAGCATAAGTGCCATCTAAAAGTAGATCGCCGACGTTATAAAAAAACTCTTCGCCAGCGGGAAAGGTATCGCCGAGCCAGTAGAAGAAGGAGTAGAAGTTATTGAGCATCGTATAAGCAAAGGTGAGTAGCGTCATCGCCGATAAGATAGCGATAGTCATGACTCGCTCTGTCTTTTGCCAAAGCAGATCTAAGCGCTTATAAATCTTTATGAACATAGTTCGTCCTCATCGAAATAGGGAACTTGAAAATAGTTTTAAGAGGGGCTTAAAACGTAAAAGGTTAAGGTCTAAAGGAAAGACCCTTCCGGGAGAAGGGTCTTGGTGATTTAAAATTATCAGGGCGACTCTTTGATAAGTTGCAAGAAAGTGCGCCCTTTAGAGTTATCCGTAAAGGTTACCCATAAAGCTGGAGATTACTGCTCATTTGAGCGAACAGCTGCCTCAATAAGGTCTTTGCCGATCTCATCTTCAAACATCTTCCAGACAGGGCGCATCGCTTTACGCCACTCTTCACGCTCTTCAGGTGTGAGGGTGATGATCTCTGTACCTGATTCAGCAATGCGCTGTTTATCACGTTGGTTAAGCTCATCCGCCATGTTATTTACATGCACCGTCACTTCCGCAAGAATATTGGTCAGCTCTTCGCGAATATCTTCAGGAAGGCCGTTCCAAAACTTCGTATTGGTGATAACCATATAGTCGAGCGTACCGTGGTTCGATTCTGTTACATATTTCTGTACTTCATGAATCTTTTGCGAGTAGATGTTGGTGTAGGGGTTTTCTGCACCATTAGCTACGCCTGTTTGTAGAGCTTGATACATCTCTGCAAAGGCAATTTTGCGGGGATTCGCTCGAACCGCTTTAAATTGCTCTTCTAAAACAGCAGAGGCTTGTACGCGGAATTTGAGACCGCGAGCATCTTTAGGAAGACGCAGGGGCTTATTGGAGGAGAGCTGTTTGAGCCCATTGTGCCAATAGGCAAGGCCGGTGATGCCTTTATCTTCCATACTGGTAAAGAGAGAGCGACCTTCGGGGCTTGCTTGGAAGCGATCGAGCGCCGCCATATCATCAAAGAGGAAGGGTAGATCAAAGAGCTGAATCTTTTTAGTGTAATACTCAAATTTCGCTAAAGAGGGGGCAAGAATATGAACATCCCCTAAAAGAAGTGCCTCCATCTCGCGGCCATCGCCAAAGAGTGAAGAGTTAGGATATACCTCCACTTTTACTCGGCCATTGAGTCGCTCTTCGGCCAACTCTTTAAACATTAGTGCGCCTTGCCCTTTAGGGGTGTAGTCCGCAACTACGTGAGAAAATTTGATAACAATAGGCTCTTCAGCCTGTGCACTGCCAAACATCATAGTCGATGCAAGAAGAAGGGCAGAGGTGAGTTTTGTGAATAATTTTTTCATAGTAAACCCTCGATTAGTTTTGATGGTACGCCTATGTTGAATCTATTTTTTATGCTTTAGCGTCGCTAAGTTTAGATTTCTATTGGCGTCATTTATCAGCTAGCCTCTATTTTGTGTAGAGAGTAGAAAGATTATTTTCTCGCTAGCATTCAGATAGACAATAGCATAGCCGCTTTGTTTTACAAAACAGATAACTGACTTTTAAATGAATAGAGTATAGGAAGTGGGTTTCGCCCTGTTTTATCGGCTGTTTGAGAGATTGCGAAACTTGATAGAGGGAATACTTTCAACCATTTTTATTTAAAATAACGCTGTTTTGCATAAAAAGCAGTTGTTTAATGAGGGAAATATTTAGAGTTCGCTGATATAGATCAATATTTTAAGCTCAGCTTAGGGCAGGAGTAGAGAAGTAGATTTTAATAGAGGAGAGGGAGCGCCTTCAGTTTTATCATCTATTGTTAGGCATAAAAAAACTTCAAAAACTTAATGTCTTTGAAGTGCCTTTTTTAACTTCTCTTTTATTCTAATTTAAGCTTTAAAAGGGAAGGTAAATGGGGTGAACGACGGGACTTGAACCCGCGACGACCGGAATCACAATCCGGGGCTCTACCAACTGAGCTACGCTCACCATAATTAGTGACTCTTTTCTTGAAAACTCTGCAGGTGAGTGGCGCGCTCGGCAGGACTCGAACCTGCTACCCTCGGCTTAGAAGGCCGATGCTCTATCCAGATGAGCTACGAGCGCTTTAAACACTTAGGGCTGCATTTGAATTTAAAAATTGGTCGGGGCAGAGGGATTCGAACCCCCGACCCTCTGGTCCCAAACCAGATGCGCTACCAGACTGCGCTATGCCCCGAAATTTTTAATCTTGCTTTCCAAGAAAGAAGTGTATCATACGTTGGTTATTGAAAGGTGTCAATTGCGCGGATAATCTTTATTCACTTTTGCAATCACTTTTAGTTGAGCCTCTTCGATTTTTTGGGGAATCTCTTTGGGCTCAACCCCATCAATCACCGAACGAGCATCAATATTAGCAACTTCTTGCGCGATTGTTAAGAGATATTCTCTTTGTGGATAATCTCTATTCTCAAAATGGAGGCGTCCTCTTGCATCTGCTTTACAGGCATCCACAAACTGCACTAATTTATGGGGGTTACGCAGAGCGTCGAGCTGTTTAAGTAGCTTTAAGACTGTTTTCGGTCTTAGCTCAAACATCTTATGCATTAAGAGATGATGCTCCGTAATTTTAAGGGCAATATCCCGATATTCATTGGGGACTTTTAGCCGCTTGCAAAAAGCCTCCACAATAGGGACGCCCCGAATCTCATGGAGTTTATGGCTTGGCCACTCTTTAACCGGGGTGACGGCTTTACCAAAATCGTGGCAGAGTACGGAGAAGCGGGTTGGAAGATCTGTGGTAATTTTCGCCGCTTGTTCAAGTGCCATTAAGGTATGAACGCCAGAGTCGATCTCAGGATGATATTTAGCCGTTTGGGGAACACCAAATAGAGCCTCTAATTCTGGGAAGAGAATCTCTAAAGCGCCAAGTTCTCGTAAGGCAACAAAAAAGAGCTGGGGTGATTTTTCGGAGAGCGCTTTTTGGAGCTCGTTGAAGATACGCTCTGGCACAAGGGCATCGAGCTCCCCTAAGTTCGCCATCTCTAGGCAGAGGGCCTTAGTCTCATCGGCGATGGTAAAACCATAGGGGGCGTAACGAGCATAAAATCTCGCAAGACGAAGCACCCGTACAGGATCTTCTACAAAGGCGGGGCTGACGTGGCGTAAAATACGGTTGTGGATATCCTGCACTCCACCGTAAGGATCGATAATCTCCCCGTTATGATCTTCTGCAATTGCATTGATGGTTAGATCTCGGCGAAGAAGATCCTCTTCTAAGGTGATGGTCGGGGCAGCATCAATATCAAAACCATGATAGCCGGCAGCTACTTTACGCTCAGCACGGGCAAGTGCATACTCCTCTTTACTTTCAGGATGGAGAAAGACAGGAAAATCTTTCCCGACTTGAAGATATCCCTCGCTTAACATTATCTCGGGGGTTGCGCCGACGACCACCCAATCCTGTTCGTGGTAGGGGTGTCCCAGAATTTTATCGCGAACTGCGCCGCCAACAAGATAGATCGTGTAGTGCGTCATATATTCTCCAGTTGAGGTAGGGAAGAGGATTTCAGGAAGGGAAGCCTTACAGCTTTAATTTAAAGTCTCTTATTATAATGCTTTTTGAGAATTCTTCTCGTTCGCTTATAAAAACGCCCCGTTAATATTAGGCTCATCTCGCTATTTATATAGGGGGAAATAGCTTTGAGCCACCATTAACAGGGCGACCTTAAGTAGCGACAGTTGGGAGGGGGTAAGGAGGAAGTCGCTACTTAAACGGTTCTATACGCTTATTAGTTAAAGCGTAAAGTTAAAGAGTCGTCTTAAAGAATAAAGCGGCTAAGATCCTCATCTTGCGTTAATTCACCAAGCTCATTTTGTACATACTCTTTCGTAATCGTCACGCTCTCTCCCGCGCGATCTGCGGCGCTAAAGGAGACCTCTTCAAGTAAGCGTTCTAAAATGGTATGCAGACGGCGAGCCCCGATATTTTCGGTCTTTTCATTCACTGTAAAGGCCATATTCGCAATCTCATGAAGGGCATCATCTTCAAATATTAAATCCACACCTTCCGTTTTTAGAAGCGCTTTATATTGCTTAATAAGCGCTGAAGAGGGCTCTGTTAAGATTCGATAAAAATCATCTGCATTGAGCGATTTTAGCTCTACACGAATCGGCAAGCGCCCCTGCAACTCAGGGATAAGATCTGAAGGCTTTGCTAAATGGAACGCACCCGATGTAATAAAGAGAATATGGTCCGTTTTAATTGCCCCATATTTGGTGGAGACAGTACATCCTTCAATAAGCGGGAGAAGATCACGCTGAACTCCTTCACGAGAGACATCGGCGCCAGAGGTTTCCCCTTTGCGACAGACTTTATCAATCTCATCGATAAAGACAATTCCTTGATTTTCTGCCACCTCGATCGCTTTCTGTTTTGCTTCTTCCTCATTAATTAAGCGCGCCGCCTCCTCATTTTGCACGACTTTAAGAGCATCTTTGATCTTCATTTTTTTGCTCTTTTTCTGTTCAAGCGCAGTTTGACTGAAGAGAGATTGAAGCTGATCGGCCATCTCTTCCATGCCGGGAGGGGTCATAATATTAACTCCAGGGCCACTGCTTGAGACCTCAATATCGATCTCTTTATCATCCATTTCGCCACGGATAATCTTTTCGCGGAATTTCTGGCGCGTGCTTGAATTTTCAGTAGAGGGGGCATTAGGTTCATTCGCAAAACCTACTGTTTTAGGAGGTGGAAGAATAGCGTCTAAAACTCGCTCAATAGCGGCCTCTTCTGCTTTTGGATGCGCCTCTTTAATCATCTGCTCTCGAACCTGTTTTACCGAGGCCTCCACTAAATCCCGAATGATTGAATCTACTTCGCGTCCTACATAACCGACTTCGGTAAATTTAGTCGCTTCCACCTTAATAAAGGGAGCATTTGCTAAGGTCGCTAAGCGGCGGGCAATCTCTGTTTTACCTACACCTGTTGGCCCGATCATTAAGATATTTTTGGGCGTAATCTCTTTGCGCATTTCGCTCTCAACTTGCTGGCGTCTCCAACGGTTACGCAGAGCAATGGCGACGGAGCGTTTAGCCTCATCTTGGCCAATAATATAACGATCAAGTTCTTGAACAATTTCTCTTGGGGTCATTGAACTCATAAAATATTCCTTTCTGTACGCTATTGGGCAGCTGATTTTAATAGTGAATTTTCACGATAGATATTTAAGATAATATCGCTAACCTTGGTCATTGCTGCTTAAAAGCTTAATTTTTCAATAGTTAAATTGGTGTTGGTATAAATACAGACGTTGCCGGCGATCTCTAAGCTTTTACGCACAATATCTTCTGCCGGAAGATCGGTATTTTCAATAAGGGCTAGGGCCGCACTATGGGCAAACATCCCCCCAGAACCGATCGTTGCGATATCATGCTCCGGCTCAATCACATCCCCTAAGCCGGAGATCACCAGAGTAGCTGTCTCATCAGCAACAATTAAGAGAGCCTCGAGTTTGCGCAAAGAGCGTTCTGTACGCCAATCTTTAGCAAGCTCCACAGCAGAGCGGGTTAAGTTTCCGCTATATTTTTTGAGTTTCTCCTCAAAGCGCTCAAAGAGGGTGAAAGCATCTGCTGTGCCTCCTGCAAATCCTGCAATGACTTTCCCGTCATAAAGTCTCCGAACCTTCCGGGCATTGCCCTTCATAATGGTATTTCCCATAGAGACTTGGCCATCACCGCCAATCACAACTTCGTTGCCCCGGCGTACGGCGCAGATGGTGGTTCCTCGAAACTGTTCCACAATTAACTCCTTAAATTTCGTCCTTAGATAGTGGTATAATGTGGACTCATTTTGCAAATTCAAGAATCCCGCGGCTCTTTTTTTAGCGGTGACTCTTTTTAATCCAAGCATGATCATTTTTTAGGTGAAATATGAAGAAGATCGTATTAGCAACAATCGTCGCCTTAGTTGTTACCGGTTGCTCCTTAGGCAAGCCGAAGCGTAAGGCGGGGGCAACCATCTTAACCGCACACTATAGTTGCCCGGCCAATAGCAACTTTACGATGTATTTTCTGCCAGATTTTACAGGGGGCGAGCTTGAAGAGAAGGAGAGCGGGGAGCGATATACTTTAATTCGAGAAGGTGAGAAGAAAACAAGTATCTATCGGGATCCTGTGACGGGCGTTTCCGTTAAAGAGAACCTTAAAAAATATGAAGCGGAGATCGATCTTGGCACAGGGCAGATGCTCCATTGCCGTCTTCGTTTAAGTTAAATTTTGCCTAAAATAGAGGATGGGCGATAGGTGTAAACACTTATCGCCTTTTCTCTTTTTGATCTCTAAAGAGGAGGATATATGCATAAGGATGATAATCATTCCCCATCTAAAGCGAATGCTTATACAGAGCGCCCTTCTGATTTAGAGAAGAGCGCGGACATAGAAATGTTAAGGGATGATGAGCTCCTCCGCTATTCTCGGCATATTATGCTTAAAGAGTTCGATCTTGAAGGGCAATTGAGATTAAAATCAGCCCATATTGCAGTGGCCGGATGTGGGGGGCTGGGAATGGCCGCCTTGCCTTTATTGGTGGGGGCGGGAGTTGGCAAAATCACCTTGATCGATTTTGATACGGTGGATCTATCGAATCTCCACCGGCAAACAGCTTATAAAATGGCAGATCTGGATAAGCCGAAGGCGGAGCAAGCTAAAGCTTTATTAAGTGCGCTTAATCCAGAGGTGCAGATCGACGCTATTAATCAAAAAGTGGGGTTTAGTGAGTTGCTAGATATTGCCCAAAAGGTCGATTGTTTTTTAGATTGCAGCGATAATTTTGAGTTACGAACGGCACTAAATAGAGCTTGTATCGAGGCAAAGATTCCGCTTATTTCCGGCTCTGCTGTACGTTTTGAAGGGCAGTTGACGGTGTATGATTTTCGAGATGCGTCTTCTGCGTGTTATGAGTGCCTTTTTGCCGGGGATCGTGCAGATGATGGAAATTGTGCGCTATTTGGCGTCTTTTCCCCAGTGGTGCATATTATTGGGGTGACACAGGCACAGGAAGCCTTAAAGTTTTTATTAGGAATAGGGCGGTTAACTACAGGCAATATACGCCTCTATAATGCCCTAGATAATGAGTGGCAGAGTTTTCGCTATCAACGAAACCCAAATTGTTCCGCTCATCATTAAAAAGGACCTACAATAGATTAAGGTTCATAAAAGAGAAATAGGAGATTTTATGAAAAAGTTAAGCCTTCTTCTGGGAACGCTATTTTTAGTGGGTTGTGCAGGGGGTACAGCCAACAATGAAAATCTATCTGAAGGGAGTGCGCAACAGGCAGATACTCCAGATGTAGAGCTTGTCTCTGAGAAGAGTGTTGAGGGTTATCTCTCCTGTATTCGGCAGGGTTTAGGAGGCGCAATTCAGGAATCCCCTCTGAATAGAGGGACTCGTATTTCCGGGGGGACGCCAGCATTTAATATCGATGTTTATCAAGCCATTGAGAGCATCTATGTGAAGGCCTATATTCCTGAGAATCTTCAGGGTTTTAATGGTCAAGCGGTAGAAGCATTGGTCTACCGTTGTAAATAACTAAAGGTGAGCTTTAGTAAGGTTGTAATGGAGTTACCAACCCAAATGGGTTATAGGAGAAATGATGAAAAAATTATTAATTAGCGCTACGGCACTCGCTCTTCTTGCTGCGTGTGCAACGGAGAGCCCCCAAACCGCGGAGACAAAAGTGGATTATGTCTGCCCGCTCGATACTAATTTCACAGTGGTTTATAGTGCAGAAGGGGATACCGCAACGCTCTATGATCAAGCAGATCGAGTCTTTGTGCTTAAAAATGCCCCAGCAGCTAGCGGTGCTTATTACACTAATGAGGAGGGCGTATCTCTTCATACTAAGCGAGATGATGCGATTATTGAGTTAGTTAAAAATCGCCCAATTCAGTGTACTGTATGGCGTGGCCAGCCCGATGGATCTGATAAGTAGATATCCATCAACATATAAACATAAGTTTTAAACACCCTAAAGAGCAGCTTGGTAAGTCTGCTCTTTTTTTATTTGATCTTTATTAATAAAAGTCTATTTTGGTCAACTCAACCTCTTTTTTATGAGAAGTTATAGATATGTAAGCCATTGAATTTAAATGCTTTGGGTTCTTGTAAGGAGGAGGGGATGACACAGCGAAAGAGAAATTATTTTGATCCTAAAGATCTTAAAACAATCTTGCACTCTAAACGGGCGAATCTCTATTATCTTGAACATTGTCGGGTGCTCCTATCCGGTGGGCGCGTGGCCTATGTAACAGAATCTGAAAAAGAATCACTCTACTTTAATATTCCCATCGCAAATACCACCTTTATCATGTTCGGAACGGGAACCTCCATCACACAGGCGGCGGTGCGGGAGCTCTCTAAAGCGGGGGTGATGATCGGTTTTTGTGGCGGGGGAGGCACACCCCTATTTGCTGGGCAAGAGGTGGAGTTTTTATCCCCCCAAAGTGAGTATCGCCCAACAGAGTATCTACAGGCGTGGTGTGCTTTTTGGTTCGATGATGAGCGACGATTGATCGCAGCTAAGGCATTGCAACAGGCACGTCTCAATTATATTGCTCAACTATGGCCTAAATATTCATGGGCTATAGATAGAGGGAAGCTATCGGATTTGTTAGAGCGGTACTACCCTATATTTGAAGCGTGTGACAATACGCAATCCCTCTTAAGTGCCGAGGGAAGAATGACCAGAGCACTCTACGCATTAGCTAATGAGGCGACCATTCAGGATCAATTTACCCGTTCACAAGGGGGTAATAGTATCGATCCGGCGAATCGTTTTCTCGATCATGGGAATTACTTAGCTTATGGATTAGGAGCAATTGCTTGCTGGGTTTTAGGTCTTCCCCATGGTTTGGCGGTACTGCATGGAAAGACGCGTCGAGGGGGATTGGTCTTTGATGCTGCCGATATTATTAAAGATGCACTTGTGTTGCCACAGGCCTTTATCTCGGCGGAAATAGGGCATAATGAGCGAGATTTCCGGGAGGCGTTAATTACCCGATTTACCCAAGTGGGGGCGCTCGATCGGATTATTGATACATTTAAGCAGCTCATTGAGGAGGTGGCATATTTATGAATATTTTACTGATTAGTGAATGTAAAGGTGCTGCCCTAAAGGAGACACGCCGCATCATCGATCAGTTTGCAGAGCGTACAGGGCAGCGATCTTGGCAGACAGCGATTACTGAGGCAGGGCTGAAGCATCTCCATCAATTGTTACGGAAAACCGCCCGCAGAAATAGCGCCATTAGCTGCTACTGGACACGGGGGCGAAATCATACGGAGCTTTTGTGGGTGGTCGGTAATCGGCGCCACTTTAATGAGAGAGGGCGGGTACCGATTCGCACAACGACACGCAAAATTCCTAGTGCCGGTGAGGAGCAGAGCTGGCCATTAGGGGAGGTGATTCAGATTACAGCAGCAATTGCAGCGCTGATGCACGATTTAGGTAAGGCGACTGTAGGCTTTCAACAAAAACTCCATAATAGTATCGATCGATTGATGAGTGAGCCAGACCCCTATCGCCATGAGTGGATCTCTCTTCTCCTCTTTTTAGAGATGATTAAGGGGTGTGCGAGTAATCGGGCGCTATTAGAGCGTCTTGCTAACTTTGAGGCCTACCGTGTGGAACATAGTGATTGGCATCGAGCCTTAGTCACAAAAGTAGAGGAGGAGCAATCCTCGCTCTCTCACCTAGATCTCTCTCAGATTCCACCATTAGGGGCGCTGATTGGGTGGCTCATTGTGACTCACCATCGTATGGTGCAAGAGCACTCTTTTGATGCGCAACTGACTCCAGTGATGAGTTTTGAGTATCCCCTTACTAATTTTTGGAGTAATTTTAAAGCTCATGATAGATGGGTGCATAATATAAATAGCCCCTTTAGCCCCCTCAATAACCGAGAAGCATTTGCACAATTTATCACCTTAAAAGCAGATATTACCGCAAGCCCCCATTGGCAAAGATCCCTTAGCCGCTGGGCCAATCGGGGGTTGAAAAATCGCTATCTTATCGGGGAGGAGGGGGTAGAGAGTGCATTTACCTTTACCGATCCCCTCTTACTCTACCTTTCACGATTAGCGTTAATTACTGGGGATCATAACTATTCAGCCCTCTCCTTTGAGGAGTCCAAAAAACGGGAGGTTTCCGATGCGACTCAAGCGCAGCTTATCGCTAATTTAGATAAAGAGAGTCAAAGTAACCCCTTTTTAAATGGGGGAAAGCAGAGTCTAGAGGCCCACCTATTAGGGGTGACTGAGGAGACGGTAAAATTTGCATACCTATTGCCCAAATTACGTAAGGGATTGCCCCGCCTAAAGGAGCATAAACCTTTTCAAAGACGGACAAAGTTAAAGCGCTTTAAGTGGCAAGATAGAATCTATGATCTGCTAAAGAGTAAAGAGCGTGTTGCAGAGCGGCAGGGTTTTTTTGGTATCTCGATGGCCTCTACCGGCTGTGGTAAAACCATTGGTAATGCCAAAATGGCAGCCGCCTTAGCAGGCGATGAGGGGGCGCGTTTTACCATCGCCCTTGGGTTGCGAACTTTAACGCAGCAGACAGCAGAGAGTCTGAAAAATGCCCTTGAGCTCAATTCAGAGATGATTGCAACCTTAATTGGGGGGGAGAGTGTAGCGATTCGGCAGCGGCTCGAGGCGCAGAGAGAAGAGGAGATTGAGAGGAGCACAAAGGGGCAGACAATAGGGAGTGAATCTGCCCACCCATTTCAAGCTTTTGAGGGCGCCGAACTGTTAGGGGGGATGGAGGAGGGGCTCTTTTCAGTAGAAGGGGGGTATGTTGCCGACTCAGCAGAGAGCCACTGGATTGCTGACTCTTTTACCACTTTATTGCGCAATAGAAGTGATCGGAAATTATTAGAAACTCCTATTATTGCTTGTACGATTGATCATCTTATGGCAGCAAGTGAAACCGCACGAGGGGGGCATCATATTGTTCCCCTCTTGCGGCTGTTGAGCTCCGATTTAATTTTGGATGAGCCCGATGATTTTGCGCTTGAGGATCTTCCGGCACTCTCTCGATTGATCTATCTTGTCGGATTAATGGGGGGAAGACTTATTCTCTCTTCAGCAACCTTGTCGCCCGACTTTGTCGCAGGGCTCTTTACCGCCTATCAAGAGGGGCGTGCAATCTGGAATCAACATCAACAATTAGGGGATACAAGCCAAGATATTGTTGTCGCTTGGGTGGATGAAGCGGCAGAAAAGTTGGCGATCTGTAAGGATATTACACAATTTAGAGACGATCATAAGGCTTTTGTAGCGCAGCGGGGGGCGATGTTAAATAAGCTACCTATCAAGCGGCAAGCGGCCATTATCCCTTGGGTTTCCCCCAATTTTCACGAGGGTAAGGGGCTCAATACCAAAGGGAAGAGCGATCGAGAAGCAGAGGAGAAGAGCCGCTACTATATCGTTGCGACAACAATCTTGAAGGAGGGGCTCAATCTGCATCAAAAGTATCATGAGGTAGCCCCTAATGAGGGTGGCTATAATGGAGAGCGAGCAAGTATCGGCTTAGTGCGTTTAAGTAAAATTAAGCATATTATCCCACTTGCAAAAATGCTTTTAAGTGAGCCATTTTGGGCAAGGCTGCAAGAGGATTCGCCAGAGCTCTATGCCCGTTTATCCACAGTAAAGATCCATCTTAATGTCTACCATTCACGGCAGATATTACTGCTACGCTCTCTCTTAGAGAGTAGGCTCGATCGCATATTATTGCGTAAAAAGCCTTTTGCAATCTTCTCGCAACCTGAGATTAAGCAGGCCATTTTAGGAGGGGAGAGAGAGCAGAAAGATCACCTTTTTGTGGTATTAGGCAGCCCCGTCACCGAGGTAGGGCGAGATCATGATTACGATTGGGCAATTTTAGAGCCCTCCTCCCATCGCTCTATTGTGCAACTTGCCGGAAGGGTTTGGCGCCATCGGGAGCGCAAGTTAACCGCTCCTAATTTAGCTCTACTCTCAGAGCCGATGGCGACTCTGCTTCGTTATGGGATTAAATCAAAAGTAGAGCATCAGAAACTAGCCCAACAAAAAGGGAGGTTCTTCTACCATCGACCGGGCTTTGAGTCCTCAACAGCACGATTATGCACCCACCATCTTCCCGATCTCATCCCCGAAAGTCTGCTCAATCGAGTCGACTCAAAAGTGCGGATTATAGCGCCAGAAAATACCTTGCTCGCCGATTTTCAGAAATCAAATAGTGGTGATCTTCAATCCTTAACTATTACTCGAGAGAGTTGTGTGAGGTATCGCTCATTGGCTTCTCTCGAGCATGGGGAGCTTCGCCGACTTCTCCAGCCAGAGTTAGTGGGTGATCGGGCTAATGTGGTCAATAGCTTTTGGCAGCGGGATTATCCATATCATCACTTCTATCATCTACAGCGGTATTCACCCTTTAGAGAGAGCCTTAAAGAGGAGACGCTACTCTTTCTCCCATGTGATGAGGCGGCAAGTGGATTTAATATCTACCACGCGGAGACTCTCAATCAAGAAGGGGGGCGATGGCATGAGCAGTTAACCACACTTCCGACACAAAACTATAAGATTCAGATCGATCATCATCCCCCAAGAGGAAATAACATTATCTCCCCTTGGTTAGTGAGTGGTTTAGAGGAAGGCTTAGAGGCAGCATTAGGGGGCTTTATAGGGGAGAGCGCAGAGGATTACACTTTTGAGCGACTTAAAATTGCCCGCCGATTCGCTTCTGTATCGCTCTATTATTCCTCCAATAATCAGCGTTGGGTGTATAATCCCTTTTATGGTTTCTTTTTTGAATGAGTATCAGAGAAGAATCGTTTACCCGCCGAAAGGTGGCTTAGAAAATATAGGAATTGCAAGATTCTGTTATCCACCGAATAGGTGGCAAGCCCATAAGTACTATGCTTATGGGCTTTTTTGTGTTCATCTAATAATACTCCTCTCTAGGGTCATCTATATGACTATCCATATAGGTAATTAGGTATATCTCTAATTTGTTGTTTGACATTAGATTATCGATCATTATAATTTATCAGCAATACGGTTTTATTCTTGTAATTAATATATGGATTAAAAAGAAAGGAGAGCAGATGAGTTATGAGAAAGAGCTCCCTCAAAAAATTCGCGCAGTGATCGACAAATTTATTGAGGAGCGTTTTACACCCAAATTTGAATCGCTCACAAAACGACTCGAGCGAGAAAAAGAGGCGGGTGAATATGAAAAAATCGAAAAAACCGAAGCCGCTATCGCTAAATTAAAGGCAGAGCATGAGCGCACTGCATGGTTAGAAGATGCCGCATTTCGTTTAATAAAACAGTTGCAGTTTGGCACCCATACTTCTAGAGGGATTCATCCGAGCTCCCGGGGAGATGCCATTAACTTTGATCGAGGGCAGGAGCTCCCCGAGCAGTTTATTGGTTCACAAGCTATCTCCATTGTGAACTTTGATGTTAGTGGTAGTGCGGCTGCATTACCTGTGGCTAACTTTTTGCGGCAAGAGGTGGAGGGAGTCTCCCTTAAACAGTTCATTGAGGAGAATCACCCAGCCATTAAACGTGCTCTATCAGATGATCCTAATAAGGCGGAAGCGATTTTAAAAGCCTTTCAGAGTGCTCTTGCGGGGCACCACTTTCAATCCGTGACTGATGGATTAAATAAGCAGCTTCTTTGGCCACTATCGGGGGCAGAGAGTATTGAGCGGGATGATTATCTCAATATTATTCCCCTCTATCCGGCACTGCTGGCCTATGAGTTATATGGAAAGGTTCAAGAGCGCTTCTCAGATGAGAATCGTAAAGCCCGTGCGAATCGCAATAAAGTGAGGACAGAGCAGCAGCGCTACTTCACAATTCATGATCTAGCCACTACACAGTTGGGGGGAGCTAATGCTCAAAATGTGAGCCAGCTTAATGCACGACAAGGGGGAAGGCATTTTCTTCTTCCCTCCACACCACCCCGTTTTATCGCACAAGATCGTTATTTAAGTGGTCAGAGCCGCAGCCTCTTCAATTGGCAGCTCTATCGCCATCCACTTGTGCGGGAAGGGTTTTGGGAGCTTACTAAAGTTATTCGAAATCCTCGCAATGATCACTCTATTCGAGCTCAGCGGGAGAAGGCGTTAAATCTTATTATTGCGGGCGTTTTAGGGGCTGCAGAAACCATTCGCGCTCGCGGTGCAGGTTGGAGTCATGGGAGTCGACTCTCAAAGGTAGAGTGCCTCTGGCTCGATCCATATGCCCCCATAAGTCATCCGGAGAGTGAGAGAGAGCCTCAACACGCCCCAGATAGAGAGCAGATGACCGATCTTGATATTGAGCAGCTAAGTGAACAATTTGCTCATTGGGTTAATAGACGCCTCTCCCATCTCTTAAAACGAAGAGCAGCCGCCTTAGGGGATCGTGAACATGATCTTTGGAAGCAGCTATTTAGAGAAGCATTGAGCAGTTCTTTACATCAGGGAGGCAATTGAGATGAGTAATATTCGCGAACAATTCACTTCAGCAGGCTCAGTTAATCGTAGCGAGCCCCTTCAGCTGACACACTACCTTTTGCTCCATAAGTTGGAGATTGAGAATGCAAATACCATCTCCAGTCCTATCACTTATGGCTTTCCTGCAGTCACTGCCTTTTTAGGGGCGATGCATCGGGCTAATCGTCGGCTTAATAGGGAGCTCGCCACCATTGCGCCTCATCTTAAAATTAATTTTAAAGGGGTATTAATTGCCCACCATGATCATACGCTCCATACCTATCAGCGTAATCGCTTTGCAGAGCGCACCTTCAATCAGCAGCGTACACCACTCATTCGTAAAGGGAGCAGAGTGGAGAGTGCGCCGATCATTGAAGAGGGGCGTCAGCGTTTAACCGTTAGTTTAGTGGTGGAGCTCTATACCAATACAACGCCATCCCCCTATGCAACGGTAATGGATGAGGCAACTAACGAGAGAATTTGCCAAGCGATTCATTCGATCCTTTATACCCAGAAATTAGCAGGAGGAACACTCTTTAATATAGGAGAGATAGCACTCTATCCTGTTTGGGAGGAGAAGATTTTAACCCAACTTCGTGGGCGATTAATGCCAAGTTTTATCTTGCAAGATCGCTCCTATTTAGTGCCAGAGCTACTCGAAAAGTTACAGAGTCATGAAGCGATTGGAAATCCCCATGCAACGGGAATCGATCTTCTTTTAGAGCTCTCTAAAATTCATCATGTGCCTGTTGTTGCATCAGAAAATTCTAGCTCCGACTCCTCTGTAAAAGAAGAGGCGAAGAGAAAAGTAGAGTGGAGCCATTACTCCATTAAAGAGGGAGAGGGGTGGCTTGTGCCGATTCCTGTGGGCTATCAAGCCATTAGTGGACTCTTTGAGGTCGGTGAGCTACCCCAAGCTCGAACCGATCAATACTTAAGCCAATATGTAGAGTCAATCTATACGATTGGTGAGTGGCAGTTTTCAGGACGCTTACAGGATGAAGCGGCGTTATCCGCCTCCTTTTGGCACTATTTAGGGGATAACGAAGCCACAGAGATTGGCCGCTATGTGGTAGGGCAGAAGCGAGAAGCAGATCCACTTATTGAAGATTCTATCGATCATTTCACCCCCTTAGATGAGCTTGAGGATGATTATGCTTAATGAACTCTTTTTTTAATCTTCGGTCAATTTATCGGTAAATCTTATTTTAATTTTTATTCATTCATTAAATAGAGGAAAACTTTATGTCTAAAGTAGATTTAAAAGGCCTTAAAACGGCTTCAGTACTTGCGTTTGAGCGTAATTTTGATGTTTCTGATGGTATCTTTTTCCAGCAGAAAGGGTTAGATGAGACAACACGAATTCCTGTAGAGGTGACAGAAAAGTCCGTTCGTGGAACGATCTCTAACCGCTTAAAAGCAGCGATATTAAGAGATCCTGCCAAACTTGATGCAGAAGTTGAAAAAGCCAACTTGCAGCGGGTAGATGTCGCAATGCTTAGACATGACTATGATCATCTAGTCGTGGAGTGGAGTTGTAAGGTTATCCCCTTTACCGGTATTCCTTCGGTCTGTAATGATCAGCGCTATCAAGCACGCCTATTAGAGGTAGTGGATGATTACCTAGAGCGGGAAGGATTGCGAGCGCTCGCCTATCGTTATGCCCAAAATATTGTCAATGCTCGCTGGCTCTGGCGAAATCGTGTTGGAGCGAGTGATATTACGGTAGAGATTATCCACGGTGAGGGGGATGCAGAAAAGGTACTGACCTTTAAGGATGCTAAGCAATATAGTCTGAATCACTTTTATGAGGAGAGTGATACCGATAATCCGGAGCTCTCTGCACTGGCCGATATTATTGAAGCGGGACTCGACCGTAATCGTGAGTTTGAGATCTTCACCGTACGATTAACGGCAAACATCGGCGCGGGGCAAGAGGTCTATCCCTCTCAAGAGCTTATTTTAGATACCGGAAGCGAGAAGAGTAAGGTGCTCTACTCAGTAAATGGGCATGCAGCGCTACACTCACAAAAAATCGGTAACGCACTTCGCACGATTGATACTTGGTATGCAGAGGATGCCGGTTTTCCCATTGCTATCGAGCCATATGGTGCGGTAACTACAATGGGTACAGCCTTTAGACAACCTAAAGAGAAGCGCGATTTCTATTCGCTTTTTGATCGCTGGGTATTAAAAGATGAAGTGCCGGAGCTTATGGATCAACATTATGTAATGGCGATTTTGCTTCGTGGTGGCGTCTTTGGCGAAAGTGGCAAATAGGAGGCGATATGCAGCTTACACACTATTTTGATGTGACGGCTATCCCCCAAGAGGAGCTTATCTTGCCAGAAGTTATGGCGATTATCTTTAGCGCTCTGCACACGATTATTCCCCGATTTAAGGGGGAAATTGGGGTGGGCTTTCCTCGCTACTTTTTAAGGCAGGCGAAGTTTGGTCCAGTGTTACGGGTATTTGGCCGTAAAGAGGCGCTCGAGCAGATTATAAAGGATCTTCGCGCAACAGAGGCGGGGGAGTATGGTGTAATCGGAAAGATTGCCGAAGTCCCCGCAATTGTCGAGGGGTACGCTCACTTTAAGCGGGTACGCAAAAAAGGGATGAGCGATCTCCGCCGAGCTAAAAGGCGCATGGAAGCAAGAGGCGAGTGGAGCGAGGAAGTTGGGCTTCAGTTAGCTGCGCAATACGCAACCTCGTTAAAGCTCCCCTTTTTAGTGCTTAAGAGCCAAAGCACCGGGAAGAGATTCTCGCTTTGGGTGGAGCGAACGTTGGCAAGCAATAGCGGGGAAGGGGCATTTGATGCCTACGGTCTTAGCCGTACACGTGCAGTCCCAATTTTCTAAAAAGCTTAAGGGATAGCAGGTGCTCTTTCTGTTGACCTATCAATAGCGATTGCTCAATATAAGATAACCCCTCTTTTAATCATGGTTATTTAAGCCTCTGTTTTTGTGGCTTTTTATACTTTGATTAAAAAGAGGGTTTATGCTTTCAGTTCTTTAACAATTTGGATATTATAGGGGTGTCTTGGAGTTTTTACTTCAGTAACCCGCCGCACAGGCGGCTTAGAAAA
>JASLFU010000044.1 GCA_030150405.1 Ignatzschineria sp. | reverse complement strand
GGTATCTCCCTCCTTCTATCGTCACTCTTCAAAAGGGTATGAATGGTTCAATATTGATGAGCTTGAAGTGCGCGAAAAAGAGGGGGAGAAAGAGTATATCCTTAAAGCAGATGGAAAACCGGTGACCTATTACGGCATCCAAAAGATGGGGAAATCGAAGAATAACGGTGTTGACCCTGAAGAGATTGTCTCCAAATATGGGGCGGATGTCTCCCGTCTCTTTATGATGTTTACCTCACCACCTGAGCAATCCCTTGAGTGGTCTGCCTCAGGTTTAGAGGGGGCTGAACGTTTCTTACGCCGTCTCTGGACCTTTGCTTATGAGAATCAAGAGATCTTAAAAGATGCCTCTCTCGATGCCACTAAGGTGGAAGCAAAAGAAGCCAAAGATACTCGCCGTGAGATTCATCAGGAGCTCAAAAAAGCACTCTTTGACTATGAGCGCTTCCACTTCAATACGGTGATCTCTGCCAACATGATTATGCTTAACGCACTTTCTAAATTGAAAGATTCTCAAGATGAGGCAGCGGTTAAACGTGAAGGCTTCTCTATTATGCTTCGCCTTCTCAGCCCGATTGTGCCACACATTGTACATACCATCTGGACGAAGCTTTTTGGCGACGATATCTTAAATCATCCCCTTCCTGAAGTGGATGAAAAAGCGCTAATTGCAGATGAAGTAAAATATATGGTGCAAGTTAACGGAAAACTCCGTGGCGAAGTCATTGTTCCTGCTTCTGCAACTAAAGAGGAGATTGAGGCAGCGGCAAAAGCGAATGAGAATGCCCAGAAGTTTATTGAAGGTGAAATTCGCCGCATCATTGTCGTGCCGAATCGCTTAGTAAATATTGTGGCTAACTAAGCCCCTCAAAGCATAATTGCAACATATAAAAAAGCCCCCGAAGCTAAATACCTCGGGGGCTTTTTCTATCTTTAGATCTATAAACAATTAAGAAGGATTCTGCTGCAACCGAGCTAATCCTTGATGAATAAAACTATAACGCTCCGTTCGACCCACAAGAGCGGCTAAGATAGCTGAATCTGCAGCGTAAATATCTACCGCCTCTTTTGCTCGTGTAACGCCCGTATAAAAGAGCTCTTTAGTTAAAAAGGGCGAACCTTTCTCCCCTAAAAAGAGCAATACACGGCGAAATTCACTCCCTTGAGATTTATGAATCGTCATTGCAAAGGCTGGCTCAAAACTAGGTAGTGCATAGATAGAGAAGATTTTTGGAGCATCTATCCCTTCAAAATAAGCGCGCAACTTCCCCTCTTCACTTAATAGAATTAATCCAATATCCCCGTTAAAGAGACCATTTTGGGGGCTATTTTGAGTAATCATAATAGGTAAGCCGTGATAAAACTCTTGATGTTGCGCACCGGGAAAGAGTGTTTTTGCAATAAAATCGTTTAATGCAACCGCACCATACTCCCCCGTTCTACGAGCAGAGAGCACCCCTACTTCATTAAAAATGGGGAAAATTTTCTCTGCTAATTCGCTCCCCCGCTTCTCCCCCTGTAATGCTGAGAGATACCCCCTATAAGCCGACCGAATTTCTCCCTGAAAGCTCTCCTTAAAGGGTAACGAAGTTAACGATAATGTCTCCCCGCGATCGTACGCTAAAATCTCATGAAAGAGACGTCTCTGTTCTGAAAAAGCATATCGCCCCCCTTCATTGTTAATCACTTTTGCGAGATTTCCTAAGGCAGAATCCCCCCGAAAACGGTAGCTCTTCTTTAAAAAACTTAAATAATTAAAGACAGGAGCCCCTTTTATAGCGGGCATCTGCTCGGTAAGATTCTCCCCCGAAATCTTGGATAAATACTCTAAATGATCAGATGAATAATTCTCGTGATAACAGAGCTCATGCATGATAGAACCCGCTTCTACAGAGGCAAGTTGATCCTTATCTCCTAAAAAGATCACGCGTCCCTGGGCAGGCAGAGCTTCAATCAGATAGCTGAGCATAGTCTGATCAATCATCGAAGCTTCATCCACCACTAAAAGATCAAACTGCAAAGGATTATGCCGATGATAACGGGGAGCTTTTGTGAGTGCATTAATGCCTAATAGACGATGCAAGGTCTGGCTTTCGCTCGGAATTAACTCTGCTTGAGGAGCGATATCACTCTCATTTTGATAACGATTTTTCTGCCCCATAATCGATTCAGTTAAGCGCCCTGCAGCCTTTCCCGTAGGAGCTGTTAAGAGAATAGAGAGCGGCTCACTATTTTTTATGCGCCCCCGCTCTTCAAGTCTAAAATTATGTAGATCGATCAAACTTAAGAGGATATTAAAAACCGTTGTGGTCTTGCCTGTTCCGGGCCCCCCTGAAATGACCGAGATACGATTCGCTAAAGCATTAGCCGCCGCTACCCGTTGCCAATCAATTTCAAAAGGATCAATCGCTCCGAAATAACGGGTCAATCTCTTTTGCAATAGATCGAGCTCTTCTACGGTAAACTTTTCTACATTATTTCTTCCAAAAAAATGAATAATTTTCTGCTCATTGTGGTAGTTTTTCTCAAGGTAAATTCCGTTATGAGCATAAATAAGGGGCGGCTCGATACCCTCTAATCCCCGCTGAAGTTCTCTTTCCCAGCCCTCTTTACTTAAAAACTGTTGTAGAGTATGAATGATCTCTTCCCTCTCAGGAATTTCACTCTCTTTAAACCATTGCTCACTCTTTAAGAGGTAACTTAAAGGCAAAACAGTATGCCCCAGGGTATAGGCCCGACTGGTCATCAACGTAATAAAAAAATAAGGAATAGATTCTGGCATGTGATGACGCGTTAAAAGCTCAGCAAAATAGTAATCAAGCTCACTAAAAATTCGCTGCTCAATTAATGTCTTAATATACGCCTTAAACGAAATAAAATTTCCTTCCTTCTCTCGAGGAGTTTCAATATTCTCAAAATCAAAAAGTGATGCCTGCATGCTATAACTCTCCCCCTAATCTTTTGGCGAATAATGGACTCTCTTCAACTCCCTCATCAAAAAGCGATCTTAACCGATTAATTAAGGTCTCATCAGGCTTAGTATAGTAAACCCCGCTCTTTTGCCCCGCTTGCATTCCCCGCAAATAGAGATAATAGACACCCCCAAAATCTCGAGCATAATCAAAATTGGGTAACTGAATCTCTAAAAACTTCACCAAAGCTACGGTATAGATAAGATATTGCAGATCGTAATGGGCATGTTTAATTGAACGCTCCATCTCAGATAATCGATAGGAGGCAGGTGTAGGCCCAAGATAATTTGATTTATAGTCCACTACAAAAAATTGTCCATTATGCTCAAATGTGAGATCGATAAATCCTCGCAACATTCCCTTAAGTTGATCAAAGCTTAATGTTTCATTACTCTCTCGAGGCAGATTCTCCTGCACAAGGGCGCTTAAGGCATCGGGAGTGAGTCTCTCGCGTACGGGAAAGATAAACTCCAATTCATTAATATGTCGCTCGCCACTTAGAATCTCCCTTAAGGGGGGAATATGACGATCTTCAAGCGCTAAATCTGCCTCTAAAATATTATTTAACCATTCAGTTAATTCATCTAGCAACGCGGGAAAATCAGCTTCGGGAACAAAGGCAGAGAAATTTCGCTCTAATTCTAAAGAGAGAAGCTCTCTATTTTGTAATTCATCGGGGGCGTAATTCTCTAAAAGAGCGTGAATAAAATTCCCCGTCATCGCCCCTTTAGGAAAGAGGCTCCCTACCCTCTCTTCATCAGAAAGATGGGGTAACTCTTCATCTTCAAACTCCTTTTCATCCTGCTTTTCAGGAATAAAATAGGGAGTATTGGCATTATAAGAGAGGTGAGAGAAGCTGGTAAAACGCCAAATAGTCTCTGTATCCCCAGTAAATATGGCTGCTTTTAAAGTGCTCTTTTCAGCCTCTTCCTGCTTTAAAAGCTCCATATTTTCATGCTGCATCTCTTTAGCTAAATCTATTGAAGTAAAGGTGAGATTGCGTACAACACCACTTTCGCAAAGATCTTCTAAAAGTTCTGGTTTTTCATGCACCGGCAATAGATGTCCAAGTGCCGATTTAGGATAGTCACTCGCCTTATAATCAAGAGTAAAACCCACAAAATTATGATATTTTGCTCGGGTTAAAGCCACATAAAGAAACCGAATCTCTTCGGCTAATTGTTCCCGAATAAAATAACTCTTCGCCGTTTCATCCGCTTCCTCTTTAAAGAGATATTTCCGATAGCTCTCTTCCCTACCCGTAGTTGGATTCTCTACTGAAAATTCATAAATTCCCTCAGTCTCCGCAACAGGATTTCTTAAAGCAAATGGGATAAAGACAATGGGGAACTCCAAACCCTTAGATTTATGATAGGTCATCACCTGAATAGTTTTAAAATCACTCTCAAGCCGTAAAGTCGCAACATCCTCCCGCCCAGACTCCATCTGCTCTTCTAACCATGCAAGTAGTCCCTCTTTTGTGCTGATCTTTTGCGCCTGTAAAAGCTCACCAAGATGGAAAAGATCGCTCACTAAACGTTCGCCATCTTCTAAGGCTCTTAACTTTGCTAAGCGATCCTGCTGAACAATAAAGGTGCGAATCATCGCTAAAATCCCATGCTTACGCCAAATTAAGCGTAAATAATTTCGCTCCTCAAGAAGCTCTTCTAGCCCTGCTGCATCTTCCTGTAAGGCCTGATATTCCTCAATAGAGAGACCATAAAGAATCGTGCTTAAAGAGCGCATCAATAGTGCTCGGTCTTGACGATAAATTAAGCTCCGTAAAAAGAGATGAAGATCGCTAACAATGGAAACTTCCGGATCAAATACCGAGCGCTTTTCAGAAAGATAGACCGCATTTAAGCCCGCTTTTTTAAGCACGGAGAGAATAAGCTCTGCATCAGAATGTCCCCGAACTAAAAAGGTAATATCGCCCGACTCCACAGGACGAATCAGATCTCCTTCCCTCAATCGGCCATAGATAAGAAGCTTTTTAACCTCTAGCGCTGCGCGCTCAGCAACAGCATTTTTAAAATTTTCTCGATTAACATAAGGCTCCCCTTTTTTAGGAACAGTAAGCTCCTCCTCTCCCGCTTTAAAGTTTAAAAACGTTAAGCCCCCAAGATCTTCTTGAGAAAAGAGATCTTTTTCTGGTAAATCATAAAATAACTCAATCTCCTTCGCTTTAGCCGGTGATGAGATCTCTATAAAAGGGATATCTTTATGAAGAAAAGTCTCCGCCCCTTTCCCAGCAACAGTAAAAAGTTGATTGACGCTCTCAATCACTCGGCTTGCAGATCGATAATTTGTACTGAGCGTTCGTACCTTTTCTGCTGCCTGTTTAGCGCTAAGATAAGCATTAATATCAGCCCCCCGAAAACGATAGATCGATTGTTTAGGGTCTCCAATCATAATAAAAGGGATCTCAGGGGCATCAAAAAAGAGCTTATAGAAAATAGAGAGCTGCTTACGATCCGTATCCTGAAACTCATCAATCATCACTGCTCGATAGCGGCTCTGAATAGCTTTTATAAGCTCCTCACTCGCTCCATCAAGACGAATCTTCAACTCTTGCAAGATATCATCAAATCCTAAAAGCTGAGCCTCTTGCTTAAGCACCCTTGCGTGTTGAATCACCTTCCACGCTGCATAATGAATCGCAACGATCGGTAAGGTATCTATCTCTTCAAAGGCCTGAAATAGTTCACGTAATTCTTCGGGGGCCCGGGAGAGGTCGCCTCCCTCTTTTAAACGGCTCTCCAAGTAATGATAATGAAACTTCTCTATACTCTTTGGGGGTGAAAAAAGAGTAGAGGTCGCCCACTCGGTCATCTCCTCATGCCATTTTTTCATCCAATCTTGACGATAAGATCGCCCATTCAGCCCTGTAGTTTTAACTAAATCTTCAAAGGCAGTATAAGGAAAATACGTTAACCAATCTTTTTTTAACTCTTCAATCAAATTATGTTGATGAGTTAATAACTCTTCAAGCCCGCTAACTTCGGCAAAGCGCTCACGCTCTATAAGATCTGGATCTTGTAAAAAAGGCTGGATCATTCTCCTTAAGCTATGGGAATTTAGATAAGGCGACTCAGGAGCGTGAAAATACTCCAAAATAATATTCGCCTGAGATCGGCTAAGGGGATAACACTCTTGACGCCAGAAGTAGTAGAGTGCTTCTCTGATAATCTCCTCTGCGTTCTCCGCAATCTCAAATTGAAAATCTCGCCCCATATTGAGCGCATTCTCTTTAAGTAATCTTTGTGAAAAACCATGAATCGTAAAGATAGAGGCTTGGTCAATGGAGCGTTCCGCCATCACTAGAAGATTCACAGCCTCTTCAAGCCTAGAGGTAATGTCTGCATCTGTACCCTCTACGCCCTCACCCCCCTCTTCTGATTTAGATAAGTTTTTAATCTCCTCGATCAACGCATCAAGAACCGGATCACTTTCCCCTTGTCCTAAAATAGCTCGCTTAAGATCGATAATACGCTTAAAAATACGCTCTTTAAGTTCTGCTGTTGCAGCATTCGTAAACGTAACGATTAAGATCTCTTCTAATTTTAAAGGCGCTTTCTGATCTGAATTAAGCCCTAAAAGAAGACGTAGCAATAATGTGGTAATAGTGAACGTTTTCCCCGTACCCGCCGAAGCTTCAATCACCATATTTCCTATAATAGGCTCTCTGATGGGCTCGAGTTCCGGGTAAGAGTGACTTTTTTCTAAACTGAGTTCTAAAGGGGAGTCATATTGGTTCATATCTATCCGCAATCTAATAGGTCCACCCTATTTATAATAAGTAATTCAACTGTCTTGGTATGGGTATCTATTATAAAGGAATATAGGTTTTCCTGCGGATAGAAAAGAAGTACTCTTTTTTACTTTAACTAATTACGTTTTGCTCTCTTCTTTTTTTCCCATAAAAAAAGCCTCTTGACCTAATGATCAAGAGGCTGTTGTTTAGCCCTGGAAATGACCTACTCTCACATGGGATCTCCCACACTACCATCGGCGCTAACACGTTTCACTTCTGAGTTCGGAAAGGGATCAGGTGGTTCCATGTTGCTATTGTCTCCAGGAAAACTGGTTTGTGCTTG
>JASLFU010000031.1 GCA_030150405.1 Ignatzschineria sp. | reverse complement strand
AAGTCTGGGGCAAAGAGTTGGCTCTCATTTAAAAGAGTTGAGGCTAGATGTCGCATGCCGTGCATGGTTGAATCGATTTTGGCGCGTTTAAGAGCCATTCGCATATTTTCGGGGTTTATATGAGTACTAAATCTATAGTTAGGGAAGATGTAGGGCAGGTCACCACTAAGAGGATGCATCGTTTCAATAATTTCTATAGCTTGTTGGGATAACGGAACGATGTGATCTTTACGCCCTTCTTTTACTTTCATATTTTCAACAGGTATTACCCAGAGTTTTCTCTCAAAATCGATTTGATCCCATCGCGCTTCCGAAGAGTTACCCACCCGCACCATGGTTAAAAGCGTAAATTTCACGCAAGCGCGTAATGAGTAGTTAAACCGTTTGTTATCAAAAAACTGGTTAAGTTGATAAATCTCATCTAGGTTTAAGTGGCGCTGAGGTTTCGGTTTTCTCTGTTTGAATGCACTATTCGAAACCATCTTTACAGGATTGTACTCGCACAGTCCCCGTGCAACAGCAAAATCAAATGTTTGATTAAGTCCTGACTTTACCGTAAGCAGGTTTTCTAATGCCCCTCGTTCTTCAAAAGGGGTGAGTGCTTTTACAATATCTTTGGGCTTAATCTGGTCGATAGACATTTCACCAATGGTTGGCATGCAGTTTTTAATGATGCCGTTTTTAACTTTGGTGTAGTGCTTTTTAGAGACATTAACTTTCCAACGTTTCAGCCATTCTTCAAAAATGTAGGAAAAAGCTTTTGTGTTGGTGATCTCTTCCTGAATGGGGAATCCTTGTTGTAATCGCTTGCGATATGTAGAAACGATTGCTCTGGCTTTATCACGATGAACAATATCGTTATCACCAATAGTTTTGGTGCGGCGTTTTTTGTCTATATCGGTATAGTCAAAACGCCAAACTTTTCTGCCAGTAGGGAGGACGGCGAGATATAAGCCAGCGCCGTCTGTAAGCTTGTAGAGCTTTTCACGCGGTTTTGCTTCGCGGATTTCTTTGATAGTAAGTGCCATAATTTACGGTATAAATGTAAAGATTCGGAGTTATACCGTAAAATATACCGTAAACGTGTTGGCGAGTAAACTAAACAGGGCTTATTTGGCTTTAACTCTGAATCCTTCAAAAGCCCTGTTTATGCTGCGTTTCAGCAGTTATTCTCACTGAAAATAATTTACTCTAAAGTGTAACTGGCGCGCCTAAGAGGGATCGAACCTCTGACCTTTGGTTTCGGAAACCAACACTCTATCCAACTGAGCTATAGGCGCTAAAGGGTGTCATTATACAGGATATTTCTGGAGATACCTAGTGACACTTTTAGGCAAAATATTTTATCGGCTTTCCTTTATTCAATTGGAGAGGGTTATAGGGTTAAGGCCTCCCCCATCTTTAAGATTTTTACACGAGATTTAAGGGATTTAAGGATTTGTGAGCTTTTATCCTCTGGGCGGGACGTTTCTAGCCCCTTATGTAACAGAGAGCAGAGCCCCGGAGCATTATCGGGGAGAGCAAGCCACTCTTGGAGATTGAGCATGGCGCCCTCTAAGCCATCATTTGCAAGCTCAAAAGTTCCCCAATGGATCGGCACCATTTGGCGAGCATTAATTTTTTGAAAGATCTGTAAACCCTCTTTCGGGCTTGTATGTTGATCACGCATAAATTGCCGGGGAAGATAAGCCCCAATGGGGAGAAAGGCGGTCTCAATTTGAGGAAAGCGCTGCGGAATTTGTACAATCTCTTGAAAATAAGCAGTATCCCCCGCAAAGTAGTGATTTTTCCCCTTATAAGAGAGCATAAAACCACACCAAAGAGAGCGTTTACTATCCCATAAAGTGCGCTTACTCCAGTGGTGAGCAGGAAGACTGGTGATCTTAAGTTCTTTAGCAGGGGTGTACTCTTCCCACCAATCGAGCTCAATAATCTTGCGAGCCCCGAGCTTCTTAAACCATCGTTTTAATCCGAGAGGGAGAATAAATTGGGTCTCTGGACGGTGCTGGATAAACCATTGAATGCTCTTTTTATCGAGATGATCATAATGGTTGTGGGAGATTAAAATAGCCCGAATAGGGGGAAGATCCTCAAGCGAGAAGTGGGGCGTAGTTTTTCGTTTTGGGCCGAGAAATTGAAAAGGAGAGCAACGTTGGGAGAAGACGGGATCGGTTAAATAGTACTCTTCACCTAGTCGGTAGAGAATAGAGGAGTGAAAGAGCCACCAAATTTTATCTTGAGGGTTCTCTCCAGTTTTATCCAAGTTCGCTTTTTGTATCTCTTCGGGGGAATGCACAAAATCGGGGGTGATTACCCACTCTTGCTGAAAAGCGGAGTAGCCTTTTTGAGGAGGTTTCGGCAACCCTTTTTTACGGTTATTAAAATACCAGCGCCATAGATCACTCCCTTTTAACATCGGCGTCGGGGAGAGATTCTCAAACCCTCTTTTGCGATGGTGGGGTTTTGAAGGATCAAAATAAGGATTTTTATAATGCCATTTAAACATAGATTAACCTTGGCGCTCGCTAGAGAGTAGGGCGAGGTTATTCGATATTTTGAATCTGCTCACGAATCTGCTCGATGAGTACTTTAAGATCTACCCCAATCTGTGTAAGCTCCACATCTTGTGATTTAGAACCGAGCGTATTCGCCTCACGATTGAGCTCTTGAGAGAGAAAATCTAAACGGCGGCCTACAGGTTCATTCCGCTTAAAAACATCTTTCATCTCCGCAATATGGGCGTGAAGACGATCGATCTCTTCATCGATATCGAGCCTTTGAGTTACAAATACAAGCTCTTGTTCAAAGCGTTTTGGGTCATGCTCAATATCAAGTTCCGCTAAGCGGCTTAAAAGACGTTCTTGGATCTTTTCGATTGCCATCGGGCGCTGAATGCGCGCTTTTTCGACTAATGTCTCCATCTTTTCTAAGCGCTCTAGCATCATCGTTTCAAGGCGATTACCTTCCCGTTCACGATTCGCTACAAAGGCATCTAGTGCCTGATTAAAAAGGGCTAAGAGCGGAGCTTTAATCGATTCTGCATTAGGCAGCTCGGTGATTAATACCCCCGGCTGATTGAGGAGCTCTGTAGCATTTAATTGCGTGGAGGTGCCTAATAGGTTGTTCGATTTGGCATGGAGCTCAATAATCCGTTTTGCTAAAGGCTCGTTGAAGTGAAGATTGCTCTTTTCGCTATTTTCCATATCGAGGCGAATGGAGATCTCTACCTTCCCCCGGGAGATGCGTTTTTGCAATATCTCTCTAAGTTCAGGCTCAAGAGCGCGGAGCAGTTCCGGCATGCGGAAAGTGGGGTCTAAATAGCGATGATTGACACTACGAATTTCAAGGCTAAGAAGCCCAAGATCGGTTGTAGCAGTTTCACGGGAGAAGCCCGTCATGGAGCGGAGCATAGAAAATCCTTTTGAGTCTTATCGAGTTAGAAAGAGTATGTGATGATCGGTCATCATTAAAGATTATAGGGGGAATTTCTCGCAAGGTAAGCGGCTGCGCATTAATTCCCCCATTTGCTTTCGGGATCGATTGGTGCAATCCCGTTAGTCGATCATTTTTGAGCGAACATAGGCAAAGAGGAGCTCATACGTCGCTTTTAAAGAATCGATATGGGTTCTTTCTTGGGCGTGGGAGGATTCTATTCCCGGGCCAAAAAGTCCGTGGCGAATATCAAATCCAGCACGAATAGCGGCAGAAGCATCGGAACCATAGTAAGGGTAGATATCGAGCTTATAGGGGATCTTATGAGTTGTGGCTAAATGGGTTAAGCCCCGTGTTAGTCGGTAATGGTAAGGGCCTGAAGAATCTTTAGCGCAGATCGAAACGGTATATTCATCAGAAGCTTGCCCATCGCCAATAGCCCCCATATCGACAGCAATATACTCTTTTACCTCTGGCGGAATAGATGCATTCCCCCCAAAGCCGATCTCTTCATTATTGGAGATATAAAAATAGAGGGTGTAAGGGAGCTCTATTTGGCGGGAGACTAAGCTTTCTGCTAAAGCAAAAAGGAGGGAGACACTCGCTTTATCGTCTAAATGGCGAGATTTAACAAAGCCTGTGGGAGTGACCTCAAAATTGGGGTTAAAAGAGACAAAATCCCCCACCTGAATCCCTAGTTTTTCAGTCTCTTCTTTTGATTGCGTTTTTGCATCGATGCGCACCTCCATATGCTCATCATCCCGAGGAAGTTCACCACATCCCTTATAAACATGGACGGAGGTCTCATGCATTAAAATAGTGCCCGTTAAGGGCTTAGCCTTAAAGGGATGAATCTGACAATATTCACCCTCCACAGCATTCCAGTTAAAGCCGCCGATCTTGCTCAGTTTTAGTCGGCCATTGGGTTTTATCTTTTTAACCATGGCGCCTAATGTATCCACATGAGCAGTGAGAAGACGTGCCTGAGAGGAATCAGCCCCTTCAATTTTCGCAATAACAGCGCCTTTATGGGTGCGCTCTGTGCTTAACCCGATGTTATTAAACTCCTCCTCCACCCACTGCATAATCTCATCGGTAAAGCCGGACGGGGAGGGGATATTGACTAAAGTCTCCAATCTATTTAATACACGTTCTTGGTTAAATGTTGGCACAACGTACTCCTTATGGATTATTCAATGTTGCGTAAATCTAAGCATAGAGATGGGTGAATTATTTTATAAATATGCCCTTATTATAGGGATTTTAGTGGTTTTTGCATTGAGGTCGGCAATAAAAAAGGCTCTATTAAAATGATGAATAGAGCCTTAAAGTGATCGAACTATTTTTCTTTCGCGCGGTTAGATGAAAGATTAGGAGCGATTTTTCCACTCTTGAATGAGCGCCTCCATAAGGTCGCGGCCAATAAAGGTTCCTTTTGCATCATCAATTTGGCGAATACCTGTCGGACTCGTGACATTAATCTCGGTGAGATAATCCCCAATAACATCGAGTCCCACAAAGTAAAGCCCTCTGCGTTTAAGTTCAGGGCCTAGCGCTTTACAGATCTTTTTATCATTTTCTGAAAGTGCCTGTACAACACCTTTTGCCCCTACAGCTAAGTTGCCACGAGTCTCATTTTCTGCGGGGATGCGGGCTAATAGATAGGGTACAGGCTCACCATTAATGAGAATGATCCGCTTATCCCCAGCTTTAATTTCGGGCACATAGCGCTGCACCATAACGGAGGTTTGATCATGCTCTGTAAGGGTCTCTAAAATCACATTAAGATTAGGATCTTTTTCTGTCACCTTAAAGATAGAGCTCCCCCCCATCCCATCGAGCGGTTTTACGATGGTATCGTGATGCTCTTTAATAAACTCTTTAATATGGCGACTCTGGCTCGAAACCAATGTGGGCGGGCAGAGCTCGGGGAACCAAGTGGTGAACATCTTCTCATTACAATCCCTTAGTGAATCTGGTCGATTGCAGATAAAGGCTCCTTGGCGCTCCATGAGCTCTAAAAGATAGGTTGCATGGATATAATGCATATTGAAAGGAGGATCTTTACGCTGCATGACGATATCATTCTCCCCAAACTGGAGGAGCTCTTTCTGCCCGAGCTGATACCAGTTAGGCACGTTGGCCAATTGATGGGCACCATCCATCGAGAGCATGACCGACTGAGCAGTGGTTTTTACTTTACCCTCAACAAGGAAGAGCTCAGGCTGAGTGGTGTAATAGACATCAAGGCCGAGGGATTGAGCGCCCATAATCATGCCGATGGTGGTATCAACCGTGGGATCTACCGTCTCAATGGGATCCATAATAAAAATAATGCGGGGTGAGGATTTCATCATAACTCCAAAATTTTGCCCTAGAGGCTTTTCATTATTTGTAACATAAAACTGTAACGATTCCTCTTCAGTTTAGCCGATTTTTGCCCCCTTCGTTAAGGGATTTATCAAGAGAGTTTACGAGCTATCATGAAGAGAGAAGAGCGATCATCTATTCTGCCCAATCGCCCATTAGTGCATGGAGAGAGGAGACCACCGTAAGCGCTGCGGTTTCTGTGCGCAAAATTCTCTCTCCTAGGCGAACAGAGCGGGCGGATCTCTGCTCTAAAGAGCGGATTTCAGTATCGCTTAATCCCCCTTCAGGGCCAATAATTATCGCTATAGCAGAAGGGTGATTAAGAAGAGTCATCGCCTCGCTTAAGTTCTGTTCAGCGGTGGGAGAGAGGGTGAGAAGAGGGATCGTTTCCTCTGCTGACTCGGGGAGCGAAATGGCATCAATTTTTTGGGGGGAGTGCAGCTTCGGTGGCAGGTTAAGCCCCGATTGTTCGCAAGCGGATAAGATAATATTATTCCAGCGCTCAAGGCGTTTTTCGAGTTGTGCTTTTTTAAGGTTGAGTACACTGCGTTCAGTGATGAGGGGCGTAATGGAGGCAACCCCGAGCTCCGTGGCTTTTTGTAGCACAAATTCCATTTTTTCCCCTTTAGCGAGGGCTTGAAAGAGGTGAATCTCAATGCTACTTTCGCGATTGATGGGGGAAAACGGGCCTACCTGAAGTAGGATTTCTCGGCGGGTGATCGATTGAATTGTTGCCTTAAATTCTCCCCCTCTGCCATTAAATAGCGTAATCTCTTCCCCTTCGCGCTTACGTAGTACACGGGCGATATAGTTATAATCTTCATCTGTTAGAGTCAGTTTTTGCCCTTCGCTTAGGGGCTGATCGATAAAACGGCGCATAAATTCCCTCGGAAAAAGTGATCTTTAAAGGTCGCAGTGGAGAGCATAAAACTCTATAACGATAAAAAGGCGCTTACGCTTCTGAAATATCTGAAGAGTTCGCGCCTTTTTGATAAGAGAAGATTCTCTTCTAGCCTTTAAGCTGTAGATCAGAATTACTGATTACGCTGGCGGGCAAGCTCACTTAAGGAGAGCTCTCCATCATCGTGGTCGGCTTCCATATTTTGCCCTTCTGAGAGATTGTAATCTCCATCATTACGTTGACGAGCTAATTCCGCAATGGAGATATTATCGTCATCATCTTCTAAAAGAGCCTCATTTTCATGGGCTGAGCGAATATATTTTACACCACGATCTTTCAAACGCTGATTACGGAACTGCAGATAAGCCTCTCGCTGGAAGACGTAAGGGTCAAGCGCAGCTGACTTGGAGACTGAATCAATATCTAGTAGCTCGCTTCGTAAGTGGACTAAGCTCGTCCCTGTCAGGCCAATGGCTTGCCAAGTGTTGAGTGCGTAGTTATAAGGGGTGGCTAATACATCCCCCACAACGCCTACCGCATCACGGGAGGTGGAAGGCCCCATAAAGGGAATGACTAAATAATTACTGTTAGCCCAGCCGAGCTTTGCAAGCGTTGTTCCAAAGTCGTTGCTATGTTTTTCGGGCAGTTGGAATGTCTCTGTAAGGTCGATAAAACCTAGCACGCCGAATGTTGAGTTAAATACAAAGCGGTGTAAGCTCTCGATCGCAGCGCCTAAACGCCCTTGAGTGAGATCGATCATCGCTGTACGGGTATCGCCAAGGTTGCTAAAAGCATGGCCAAATCCGCGGCGCACTTTTTTAGGAATCACAATGGTATAGCCCTTTGCAACAGGGCGGGAGATCGCCTTATCAAATGCTGTATTAAAGCTATGAGTGGGGCGGTTAAAGCCCTCATAAGGATCATGAGGATTGGGGTGCTTTCCAGCACATGCGCTCACCACAAAGGCCGAGAGCGCTAAAAGTGTGAGTTTTAAATGTTTCATAATTATATTCTCAAATCGATTAATCTCTTCTTTCGCTATTTATAGAATTAAGATTTTAAACCTGTACCCCGCTGCATAAGCAGGTAAGCAAGCGAGAAGAGACCTACAAAAAATCCAATTAAAAGCAGCATCGCCCAAGCGATGTTGATATCGGAGATACCTAAAATACTATAACGGAAGGCATTTACCATATAGAGAATGGGATTGAAGTAAGAGAGGTTTTGCCAAAATTCCGGGAGTAGAGTGATCGAATAGAAGACGCCGCCAAGATAAGTAAGGGGCGTTAAAATAAAGGTAGGGATAATAGAGATATCATCAAAATTACGGGCGAAGATCGCATTAATTAACCCAGCTAGAGAGAAGACAAGCGAGGTTAAGATAAAGATCAGCGCCATCATAAAGTAGCTCTGGATATTAAGATCAATAAAGAAGAGCGTCACAATGGTGACAATGCTACCCACCGCAAAGCCGCGAGCAACTCCTCCTGCCACATATCCTAAAATAATAATTAAATTTGATACCGGGGCGACCATCAGCTCCTCAATATGGCGGGCATATTTTGCACTAAAGAAGGAGGAGACTACGTTTGAGTAGCTATTACTAATCACGGTCATCATAATTAAGCCTGGGGCAATATATTGCGCATAGCTAATACCTTCAGCCATATCGCCTACACGATCCCCGATAATCTTTCCAAAAATGAGAAAGTAGAGCACAGTGGTAATCACCGGTGGCAAAAGAGTTTGTGGCCAGATACGGATAAAACGGTAGAACTCTTTGGTCAAAATGGTATAAAAGGCTACCCAATAAGAGTGTTTCTGCATGAGTGAATATCCTTATATTCTTTGAGATGTTGGGGGGGAAATAAATGGTTACGGGGCAAATGCCGCGCTAAATGGCACCATTTATGCGTTCTCTTTGTTACTGGTGATGCGGATAAAGAGCTCCTCTAAGCGGTTAGCTTTGTTGCGCATCGTTTCAATCTTAATATTTTTGCTATTGAGCCCGACAAATAGATCATTGATCGTATGAGGTTTGACGATCTCTGCTTCAAGAGTTAAAGAATCGCGTAATGTCAGGTAGATGCCTTCAATCTCAGGGAGTGCATCTTCTGTTGTCTCTTCCATTAAGTTTAGGATAAACG
The DNA here is from genome assembly GCA_030150405.1 of Ignatzschineria sp. Lineage (GTDB taxonomy): Bacteria > Pseudomonadota > Gammaproteobacteria > Cardiobacteriales > Wohlfahrtiimonadaceae > Ignatzschineria. Next base: position 32,010 of record JASLFU010000031.1, on the reverse strand, counting down.
ATTCTGATTGCAGCTCTCGAAGTAGGGCGCTCATAGTGCTCTGCTGTACAATCTCACCATGATTGATAATGGCGATATTTTTACACATCTGTTCTGCCTCTTCTAAGTAGTGAGTGGTCAGAATAATGGTGGTGCCTTGCTCATTGATCTTCTGCATTAAGTCCCATGTTTGGCGGCGGATTTCAATATCTACCCCCGCTGTGGGTTCATCTAAAATAAGCAGTTTAGGGCGATGAACTAGGGCGCGGGCAATCATTAATCTCCGCTTCATACCGCCGGAAAGCTCTCGAGCCATCACTTTAGCTTTATCCGAAAGATCAAGAAGCTCAAGCAGCTTTTCAGTGCGGCGACGAGCCTCTTTTCGGGGAATCCCTAAGTAACCTGCTTGGTTGATAATAATCTCTTCTACAGGCTCAAACTGGTTAAAGTTAAACTCTTGCGGTACAAGGCCGATCATCGATTTTGCGAGATTTTTATTCTCATGAAGATCGATCCCAAAGATCTCAACGGTTCCTGAGGTGGCCTCCACAAGATCGGTAATAATCCCAATAGTGGTGGATTTTCCCGCACCGTTTGGGCCAAGAAGGGCAAAGAAGTCTCCCTCTTTAACCTCTAAGTTGATCCCTTTAAGGGCAACTTTTCCATTCCTGTACTGTTTTTTAAGATCTGTTATTTTCAGTGCTGAAGTGGATCTCATCTACTCTTCCTCTTAATTAAAAAGCGCCGATTTTAACGGCGCCCGCGATCATTACGTGGATTGCGGTTTCCTGTTCGTGATTGGTTGCGTTGTGGACGCTCTCTGCGCAAGCTTGCGCCTTCTGCTCTTTCGTTACGGCGTGGGCGACCTTGAGTGTTGCGCTCATTATCCCCTTGGTCATGGGGACGTTTGGCAACCCGTTGCCCGCGGGCATTCACTGCTGTTGAGCGTCCGCGACGGTTGCGGTTACTGGGCGAGTTTCCTTGCTGCTCCCGCTGATAAAGTTTTCGATTACTTTCACGGCGGCGACGCTTCTGATTGCGGCCTACTCGGCGAGGTTTAGCACGGAGGCGCTCAAGCTCTTCGCTGGTTTTCACCTCTTCATGATCTAAGCCTACTGACTCTACTAACTCTTGTAAAACCTCGGGATCGATATCCACAAATTGCCCTGCTTTTAAACCCGGGGGAAGCTCAACATTCCCATAACGGATACGGATCAAGCGGGAGACCATTAAGCCTTGAGATTCCCATAAACGGCGAACTTCGCGATTTTTCCCACCCTTAACGGTTACATGATACCAGAAGTTTGCTCCCGAGCCGCCAGACCATAAGATCTCCTCAAATTTAGAGATACCATCATCAAACTCTACACCATTGCGCATGTTATCGGCCATCTCATCGGTAAATTCGCCGATAACACGTACAGCATATTCCCGTTCTAATTCGTGGGAGGGATGCATTAAACGGTGGGCTAGCTCACCATCATTCGTGACTAAGAGTAAGCCCTGTGTGTTGATATCTAAGCGACCTACCGCAATCCAGCGGCCATGATGGATGTGGGGGAGACTCTCAAATACAGTGGGGCGACCTTCAGGATCGTGACGGGTTGTAATCTCCCCTTCAGGCTTGTAATAGATGAGAACGCGGCGCTCAGGCTCTGTTTCAGGAAGTTCCACACGACGATTATCGATCATAATCGATTCGGTGCCATCAATTTGGCAGCCAAGCTCTGCAACAACCCCATTTACTTTAATGCGGCCTTGTGCAATCCAGCCCTCAATCTCCCGACGAGAGCCATATCCTTGGTTAGCTAATACTTTTTGTAAGCGTTCTTTCATAACAACCTTAATCAAATTTTCAAACGCCTTAATTATAGCGGATCAATGGGCGTATTTATAGGGAAAGGCAGAGAAAGAAGTGGGATTAATCGCTAAAGCGAGAATTTTAGAAAGAAGGAGGCGGAGTGCGTTTAAAAAGCTTAAAAAACGGGGCGGATGCAAGAACCGCTCTTTAAAAGCGGCTCTCTTCCCCTTTAATGAGACGTTCGATATTGGCTTTATGCCGATAGATGAGGAAAAGATCCATAAAGATCACAGCTAAGGTGATCTCCATGGGCGATTTAAAGAGATAGAGAAAGATCGGCGCGGCTAAGGCGGCTAAAAGGGCAGAAAGAGAGGAGATTCGGCTGCTGATAAAGATCACTAACCAGACAGCAAAAGCACAGAGTGCAACGGCAGGATTTAAACCTAAAATTGCGCCAAAAGCAGTAGCAACCCCTTTTCCTCCCTTAAAACCAAAAAAGAGCGGGAAGAGATGGCCTAAAAAAGCGGCAATGGCTACGATGGCGATGGTAAGATCATTCATGCCGAGCATCTTCACAATCACCACAGGAATAAGCCCTTTGGCCAGATCGCCCAGAAGGGTGAGTGCGGCCAGTTTTTTACCCCCAATACGCATGACATTGGTGGCCCCAGGATTACCAGAGCCTTCGCTACGAGGATCAGGCAGGCCAAAGGCTTTACAGATAATGATCGCAGATGAGAGCGAACCGATCAGATAGGCGGATAAAATAAGAAGAAGCGAGAGTAGTGAAAGATTCATAACAAGGTCACTTTTTAAAAATTATGGGGTAGTTTGATGCTTTTTTTCCATGTAGTCAAAAAAACGTTCTACCCGTTCAATTTTAAGGGTTTTGGTCATATTTGGTAGGCTATCTAAAAATTGTCGTCCATAACGACTGCGGGATAATCTCGGGTCAGCTATGACTAATACGCCATAATCTTGCGGATCTCGAATTAAGCGGCCCACCCCTTGCTTGAGGGCAATAATTGCTTTAGGCAGCTGATACTGAATAAAGGGGTTATAGCCCTGCTCTTTAATAAGATCCATCTTAGCTTGCTCAATAGGATCTCCGGGGGAGGCAAAGGGGAATTTCTCAATAATGACGCAAGAGAGGGCCTCCCCTTTAACATCTACTCCCTCCCAAAAGCTCATAGTGCCTAGCAAAATACCATTGCCGGACTCTTTAAATGCCTCGATGAGCGCCATTTTCGACATCTCTCCTTGAACAAAGAGGGGATAGTCGGTCCGGTTTTTAAGAATTTCGTGGGCTTCATTAAGCGCCCGATAACTGGTAAAGAGAATAAAAGTGCGCCCTTTCGCGGCATCGATAACGGGCAGAACACGATCGATCATCTCCGGTAAAAATTGTGGCTCATTGGGCATGGGAAGATCTGTAGGGTGATAGAGCAGTGAAATTCGGGGGAAGTCAAAGGGGCTATCGAGCTTCATAGTCCGATCTTTCGGTAACCCTAAAGGGCGGCAGAAGTAGCTAAAATCATCCCGTACCGCTAGGGTAGCAGAGGTAAAGATCCAGCTAGCTTGTAGGGCAGCGCTATTTTTACGAAATTGTTCCGCAATATCGAGCGGCGTTGAATGAAAGGCGATATTGACGCTATAGGTTTCGAGCCAGTTGACCGCATTCTCTTTGGTCGATTCTTGTAATAGAAGGTTCTTCCAGGTATTGGCTAACTCTTCCAAGCGTTCGACCAATTTAGGAAAGACCTGATGGCGCACTTTAAGGGGCTCAACAATTTTAATTAAGGTTTTGGTGATCTCATGGATCTCCTCATAGAGCCCGGTAATAATGGGGTTTTCATCAAACTCCGAGAGTGCATAACGTTGGTTTGCCTTGGGCAGCGCTTTTCGCAACTCTGCTAACGCCCGAAAGAGGGCATCGCAGGCGGTATCGTGTCCGCTAAAATCGGCAGCTTCTACCGCAATAGCTTTATTAATATCATCAACCCAATCGTGAAATTGCTTAGTGGAGAGCTGGGTACTAAAGAAGACGCTGGCAGTTTCGGCCAGTTGATGGGCCTCATCCACAATAATGACATCTGCTTCTGGCAAAATCTCCCCAAAGCCATCCTGTTTCAGTGCTAGGTCGGCACAAAGAAGGTGATGATTAATCACCACCACATCTGACTCCATCGCCTTTTTTCGGGCTTTAAAGACAAAACACTCCTCATAATCGGGGCACTCATTATGAAGACAATTCTCCGTAGTGGAGGTGACCTGTGGCCAGAGTGCAGTTTCGGTAATGCCCGAGAGCTGTGTAAGATCGCCGCTACTATCTTGTTGTGAGAAGCGCTCAATCTTAAAAAATTGATCCACTTGGCGTTTATTCTCAAAACGACCGCGGGCTCGTAGGGTCTTAGTTCTGTAGAGACAGACATAGTTTCCCCGCCCTTTAAGTAGGGCAGTGGAGACCGGTTTTTTAATGAGGCTATTGAGAAGTGGGAGATCTTTTTCAAAGAGCTGATCTTGAAGATGCTTTGTTCCTGTGGAGACCAATATTTTTGCATCCGAAAGTAGGGCAGGCACAAGATAAGCGAAGGTTTTTCCCGTCCCGGTTCCCGCTTCTACCACTAGCAGCTCATGATCACGAATAGTATCGTAGATCGCCTCAGCCATCTCGATCTGCTCTTTACGGGGCTCATAGCCCGGAATCGCTTGACTCAATTCGCCATCGCTGCCAAAGAAGGCGAGAAGACTCTGTTTACTCATAAAGTTGTGGGTATCCTTCTGCTCTATGCCAAAAAAGGGAAAAGGGAGAACGCACCATTTTACCGCAGATCGTAAATGATTTTAGGAGAATTTATAGCGCTTTTTCGGAAGAGGTAAGTTATCTACAAAAGAGGGGGAATAGGAAGAGATCCTAAATATAGGTGGCTGAAAATTGGGCATCTCCCAGATGTTGCCCCTAAAGCGGGGCTAAGATCTTTCTACAGGGCCTATCCCAAACCTTATCCACAGCGAATGTGGATAGCTGTGAATAAGGGGAATAGTTTTGGAGGTTAAAGCAAAGTTATGCGGCTTTGGGCTCGGCTGGGGCTTGGGGGGGTTCTTTATTCTCTTTAACTTTTAGAGAGTCCTCTTCTCCCGTCGCTTGCTCTTTCTCCTCCACTGCACCGCCCACAATAATAGTGGTTAATGCCTCAAGATCGATGGCGCGTTTAAAGGCAGCCTGAATCTCTTTTGCGGTAATGGCTCTGATTTTTTCAGGATAGCGCTCGTAGTAATCGAGGGGAAGATCGTAGGTTGCGATAGTCAATAGGGCGCCTGCTAATTTAGAGTTACTATCTAAATCGAGCACCATACTGCCCACAAGATTATTTTTCGCCAATTGCAATTGCTCTTCATTAGGGCCATTTTCGATAAATTGCTCTAAAAGCTTACGGCTCTCTCTAATCGCTTCATCGACACTCTCATTTTTAGTGGAGAGGGAGATAGTGAAGGGGCCAGGTAGGAAAGAGGGGGAGAAACCACTATAGATGCCATAGGTTAATCCCCGCTTTTCCCGAATTTCGATCATCAGTTGAGAGGTTAGACCGCTTCCCCCAAAGAGATGATTCCCCAGAAGAAGGGGAAAATAATCTTCATGTTCCCGGGTAATACTTGGGTGCCCGATCATAATGCGGGTTTGCGGACTGGGAAAGAATTTTTCAACCACTTCGCCTCGGGCGCTCTTTGCCGGCTCTGCAATTTTAGGAAGGGGGTCGCCTTCCCCTAAAAGCGAACTAATTTTAGCTGCGATCGCTTCTACTTCTGCCTTTTCTAACGCTCCGACAAAGATGATTTTAGCGTTTTGAGCATTGTAATATTGCTCCCGGAATGCTTTAAGTTGCTCAAGGGTGATTTTGCTAAGCGATTCTTGCAACATTTCCGAGGTGACTCCGAGATATTGGCCGGGATAGAGTGTGGCGTAGTAGAGCTCGCTGGCAATGGCGTTAGGATTATCTAATCGCGCTTTTTGGGCATCAATAATCTGTGCCCGCTCCCGTTCAAAGATGCTGGGTTCAAAGCGGGGAGAGGTGATGATATCGTAAAAGATCGCTAAGGAATCCTCTTTAACTTTCTCATCGGTTAATGAGCGATAGCTTAAAAAGGTATGGTTTGTTCCTGCACCTGCTGAGATGGAAGTGCCCATATTTTCGAGAGTGGTCATGAGGCTCTCTTCATCAAACTGCTTGTTATCCCGTGCCATCATATTGGCTGTTAAAAGGGCTAATCCATACTCTTTACCTTCACGGAAAGAGCCCGCATCGAGTGCGACAATAAGATCCATCATCGGGATTTCAGGGGCATGCATGTAGAGTACTTTAGCCCCTTCTGCAGTTTTCCACTCTTCAATCTTCGGCGTAGCTGCTACGGAGAGTTGTAGGCTCGCAACGAGAAGCATCAGTAGGGCAAATGTAGCGATCTGTTGCGTGCTCTTTTTAAGTTGTTGGAAGAGATTAATCATCAATAAACTCCTTAACCTTGAATCTCTGTTGCGGGGGTGATCTCATGAGTAGGCTCTTTTAGGGGCTCAGAGTCTGTATCTTCATGAGGATGGAGAGTGCCTACTGTTAATGCATCATCTTGCAGGTACTCTTGGGCGACTTGCTGAATCATCTCAGGCGTTACTTTCTCTAAAAAATGGAGTAAGTTTTCCCGATGTTTCCAGCCCTCGCCAGAAGTTTCGGCAGCGCCGATCTGCATCGCTTGTGAGTAGACAGAATCTCGCTCATACACTTTTGCTGCCCGATAGAGATTGAGCACACGGTCGATCTCTTCTTGGGAGACAAGCTCTTCGCGAAGGCGTTTAACCTCTTTGCGAATTTCGGTTTCTAGAGTCTCAAGGGATGTACCTTTAGCGGGAACGGCTGCAAACATAAAGGTGCTGTCATAGCGCATACCGCTGCTATAGTAGTTGCTTGCTTGAAGGGCAATCTGCTGCTCCCGTACAAGATTCTTACTCAAGCGGGCAGAGTTGCTGCCATCTAAAATTAAAGAGGCGAGCGTTAAAGCATAGACCTTTTCGGGATCATCAGTACTATTGATGCTCGGAACTTTATACGCCATGTAGAGTAGGGGCATATTAGCTTTTAACGATAGATCAATACGCTTCTCTCCCATCTGGGGGACTTCAAATTCATTGGGATGTGTAATCGCTTCTCCTCGAGGGATCTGGCCAAAATGTTTTTTTACGAGAGCATATGTCTCTTCGGGATCCACATCTCCCACAATCACTAAGGTGGCATTATTGGGCGCATAGTAGAGGCGATACCATTTCTTGAGGTCATTTAGCGTCCAGCTCTTAATCTCTGGCATCCAGCCAATAATCGGATTGCGATAGGCACTTGTGGACCAAAGGGTCGCATTAAAGCGCTCGTAAAGTTGTGCTTGAGGGTTACTATCGGTTCGTTGACGACGCTCCTCAGCCACCACTTCTCGCTCAGGGGCAAAATCTTCCTCTTTTAGTTTAAGATTTTGCATGCGATCGGCCTCCAATTTTAACGCTGTCTCCAATTCCCAGGCGGGTAGGTTCTCAAAGTAGGCGGTGTAATCATAAGAGGTAAAGGCGTTATCTCGCCCTCCGAGATTAGCAATAATGGTGGAGTGCTCATTAGGCCCAAGTTTATCGGTACCTTTAAACATCATATGTTCAAGCATATGAGAGATCCCCCCTAAACCTCGGGGTTCATCTACAGAACCCACTTTATACCAAACCATAGAGGTGACAACTGGTGCGCGATGGTCTTCGCGAATAATCACTTTTAATCCATTTTCAAGCACCGCTTCATAGGTAGTGGGGAAGGCCTTACTATTTTGTAATGTTGTGCTTAAAGGTGTTTCTTCTCTGCTTTGAGTGGTGGGCTGGGAGCTCTCGGGAGTAGTTGTCTCCGCCATTGTAGAAGTAAGCCCTAAGGCTAAGAGAAGAATTGCCGCCATAGAGGCGCGTTTAAAAAGTGGGGATAGATACATCATTTCTCCTTACAAAAAGGTGAATCGATTGATTGAGGTGTCTCTTAAAACGAGAAACTCCCGCCTAAGCGGGAGAGTACTCTTTTATTATCTCATTTAGTCTATAACATCGCTTAGGATATTGGCTAAAATAGATCATAAAATTTTATAAAGAATATGTTACGGAAAATGGTGCGCTCTGTAAGTGATCCGTTACTCAATAGTGAGCGTCTCTCCCGTTCTAAAGGGTTCTGCGGGATGATTAAGTTTTTCCACAAGATCAATAACTGCACGAAGTTCGCGGGGATTTTTAGCCCCTTCGGGGGCTACGCTAAATTGGAGCGAAGAGTTAATGCAGATGGGGTCGATACTGTTAAATTGTAATTTTTGCCCGCTCTCATTCTCTGTGGCAAAGAGCTTCATTAAGGTGTGCAACCCTGCTTTTGCTACCGCATAACTTCCCCAGTAAGCTTTCTCTCCACTGGCCACTTCACCATGTTCAAAGAAGATTACAGAGGCGCGTTCTGCCTGGTGGAGTAGGGGAAGCATGGCATGGGTAAGAAAGTAGGGTGCGTTCAGGGCAATCTTTAAGCTATGGTGCCATTTTTCTGGATCTGTGTGAGCTAAAGGAGTGAGGTAGCCTAAATTAATCGCGGCATGAACAATACCATCTAAACGCCCAAATTCCTGCATCAAGGTCTCCGCTAACGCATAATATTCGAGCTCCTCTGCTTTTAAGAAGTCCATCTCTACAATGGCAGGCTCAGCTCCCCCGCGGTTAACGATAATATCGTAAATAGGGTTGAGTTTAGCTTCCTTGCGGCCCATTAAGATGATGGTAGCCCCTTGATCGGCTAAGCGCAGTGCAGATTCTTTGCCAATAGCGCCAGATGCGCCGGTTACTAAAATAACTTTGCCTTCGAGCGGTTTACTCATGAATAGTGTCCTAAATTATTGGTAGAGAATATCGGTAGAGAACGGATGAATTATGCCTCTTTTACAGCATATAGCAGATAGTTCATACGCACATCATCGGTGAGTTTAGCCACACGATTAAAGGGGTTGTAGCTCATGCCGCGAATATCTTTAACTTTTAATCCTGCGGCTTCACACATCTCGTAGAGTTCTAAGGGGGTGATTAACATATTATAATCATGTGTCCCTTTGGGCACGACCCGCAGTACACTCTCGGCCATAAAGATCGCTAAGCTACGAGCCATTAATGTGCGATTAATAGTGGAGAAAAAGATCGCTCCCCCAGGCTTTAAGGTTGCCGCCGCAGCCTGAATAACAGAGCTCGGGTTAGGAACATGTTCGAGCATCTCAAGGCAGGTGACGAGATCAAAACTTTCAGCATGATCTTCTGCAAAATCTTCTGCCGTTATGACTTGATAGTCGATCTCCACGCCTTCTGCCTTTGCATGCTCTTTAGCAATGGCGATGGCGCCGGGAGCCATATCGATGCCTGTGACTTGAGCACCCCGTAGGGCTAATCCTTCGGAGATAATCCCCCCACCACAGCCGATATCGAGTGCGCGTAAACCTTTTAAGTCAACAAACTGCTGAATATAATCGAAACGTGTGGGATTGATATCATGAAGGGTTTTGAGCTCCCCATCAGGATTCCACCAATCTTGCTCATTAAATTTTTGAATTTCTTTTTGGGAGACGTTTGTCATAGTTTACTATTTCTCTGTTATTTAAATTGGGCCGAAGGCTTGAAGATCTATGCAGTAGACATAGAGGCTTTTAAGCTGAGATTACTGAGCCGGTGGTGGCGCAGGGATATGGGCTTCTCGCTCTAAGTAACGTTTCTGCTTAGCATCACTTACTGAGTCGATAGCTTGTTCTGTGCCCTCTTTAAAGTTGCTTAAAAGCTGATCGCTATTAATTTTCTCTAAAAAGTTCTTCGGCGTAAATGAGGCTAGGCTATTAGCCCAGGAAGTGGCCATCTCCGCCATTTTAGCATTTTGCCAGTAAGGGGTGTTTTTAAGGGGAGATCCCGTTACAAAGAGAGTCACAATCGCCACAATAAACATACCCCGCAAAAGGCCAAAGAAAGCCCCTAAAATACGATCTGGCCAGGTAATTTTAAGTTGTCTTAAGAGGAAGGTAATCAGGAGATTCACAAGCCCCATTAAAATTAAAATCGCAATAAAGGTGATGGCAAAGCTAATGATTGCGTTAAGGAAAGATTCCCCCTCATCCACAGCGCCGGCTCCTCCTCCAAAAAGGCTTGGGAGCATATTGCCCACATCTTCATAAAAGAGGACAGCCCCAATAAACGCAAAGACCCATACCAGTAAGGAGAGCGCCTCAGAGATCAATCCTCGGAAGAAGGCGATCACAACAGAGAGGCCAATAATGCCTAAAATGGCATAGTCAACGATGTTTAAAAATTCCACAATATACCTCGGTTTCGGAATTAATGAATAGAAAGTAAAGAGCGATTCAAAGAGCGCCTATGCTCTCTTTGAATCTGGGCTTTATTAAGGCGCATTAACAATAGTTGCACTTAAGCCACTATTTTTAAGGCGAGTTTGAACAGTTGAGGCAGCATTGCGAGAATTATAAGGGCCCACCTGAACTTTATTCACTCCTCCCTCGACGCGGATGCGGGCGCTATAGCCTTGGCTGCGGTATTGATTAAGAATGCGGTTCGCATTTTCTCGATTCCCAAATGCACCCACCTGTACATACCAATTTCCACTCTGGGCAACTTCCGTCTTTGTGGCAGGTTTCGCAGCGGGCTTGGCTGCAGGTTTTGCTGGCGCTTTAGGGGCAGAAGCTTGACTGCTTGAAAGAAGCTCTAATTTAGGCACAGCAGCCTCTTTTTTAGGTTCTGCTTTTTTAGCTGGAGCAGCGGCTTTAGGCGTTTCCTTTTTAGGCTCTGCCTTTTTCACAGGTTCTGCCTTGGGAGCAGGTTGTTTTGGCGTCTCTTTTTTAGGTTCTACCTTTTTGGCAGGTTCTGTTTTGGGTTGAGCCTGTTGCTTAGGCGCCGTTGTTTTAACTTCTGCTTTAGGCGCTGCTTTTGGCTGACTAGGTGCTGGGGCAGCAGGGCGGCTCTCTTTTTGATTATTGAGCGCTAGAGCTGCAATAGGAGTCTGATCGATAGGAGCTTGCGGCCTATTCTCTGCTTTAGGTTGTGGCGCATCGAGCGAATTAGCAACGGTGGACGTTGGCTCTTCGGTATTTTCGCTTGCGTTAGGTGTCGAGTGTACACCTTCAAGTGCGGTCCAGATGCTTTCATCCACCACATCTCTTTTGGGAAGATTAGCCCCATTTTCAGGGCGGCTTTGAAGCTCAATACCTGGGTGATCGGGGGCATTAGAGATAATGCTGACCGGCTCTGAGTACTCCTCTTCATCCTTCTCAATTAACGGGGAAGGGAGATTGCTGCTCGGCTTAAAAAGAAGCGGAATGGCTAATGCTGCGAGGGCGATTAAAAAGATTCCCCCCACAAGGCGCTGTAAAAAGGTCTGTCTATTGTGCTGAGATTTCTCAGGCATAGTGATTCTCCTTAAACCAGATTAGGCTTTCGGCCATCATATGAAAGGAACCGAAAACCAAAATTATATCATTTATGTCGGCAAGCACTAAGGCTTTTTTGCACGCGTCCGGGATCGTTTCTGTTGCGATGATCGGGGTTGAGATCTCATTTTTAATTTGTGCTTTTAGAGCCTTTCCGCTCTGCCCACGGGCATCCACAAGCGTAGTGGTGATCCATTGATCAATATCTTCTGTGAGATGTTGCACCAAAGCAGGGGCATCTTTATCTGCGAGCATCCCTAAAACGGCGATTACACGCTGATCGGGACGGCGATTGGCTAATAGCTCTTTCATCACAGAGGCGCCTTGGGCGTTATGGGTAACATCTAAATAGACAGCAGGAGAGTTAGGGCGGGTTAAGGGTTGAAAGCGCCCTTCAAGCTTGACTGCCCGTAACCCTTCGATGATCTTCTCCCCTTTCGCTACAAAAGGGCTAGCCATAAGCGCAGTAATGGCAGAGGCTGCATTTTGATATTGATGCTGGCCTAAAAGTTTGGGGGCTGGGAGTTTAAGCGAAAGGGGTAGTCTATTTATATTGGGGGAGTTGAGCCCGCTTGTGAGCGTTTTTAATTCATAAATCCAGGGGGCTTGCTGAGAATGCAAGGGATCTTTAATAATCTGATAGGTAAAATTTGTACCTTGATGGTTAAAAGACGCCCCCATAGCTTCGGCCCGTTGGAGAATATTGGGTTCTGGAGTTTTTTCCGCCGAGATCACCGTACTTCCTTCTTTAATAATCCCCGCTTTCTCTGCTGCAATCTCCGGCAAAGTCCCCCCAAGTTGGGCTGTATGATCGATGCCAATAGGGGTAATTATCGCGATATCTGCATCCACAATATTGGTAGAATCGAGTCGCCCTCCAAGTCCGACCTCAAGAATAGCCACATCTGCCGCCTCTTTTTTAAAGAGATAAAAGGCAGCTAGGGTGGCAAATTCAAAGTAGGTTAGGGTGATCTCTTCCCCGATTTTACGGGCCATTTCAATGGCGTTAAAAGCCTCGATAAGCTGCTCATCGCTCGCCTCTTGTAGGTCGATGCGAATTCGCTCATTAAAACGCTCAATGTGGGGTGAAGTAAAGAGCCCCACCTTAGCGCCATGGGCTTTAAAAAGGTGAGCCGTTGTGGTGGCGGTAGAGCCTTTTCCATTAGTGCCTGCCACCGTGATAATAAGCGGTGCAATGGGATCGAGCTGAAGCCGCTTATGCACTGTGATAATGCGAGAGAGTTTAAAATCCATCGAGAGAGGATGAATAGTCTCTAAGTGTGACAGCCACGAAGCAAGGGTTGTAAGTTTGGACATAGGCAAATGGGGTCTTAAAATATTTGGTTAAAAAGGGCCACTACAAAGCCGGCGCTGAAGTGGTGTACTTAGCGCCGGTGATTAAGGTTGTTATAGAGTTAAATCGAAGAGAGCTTTAGGTTAGGAGACCTCGCACATCGGCTCTTCTTGCAATGTGAGTTTTGCAAGGAGACGAGCAATCTCATTTCGCATCTCACGGCGATCTGTAATCATATCGATCGCCCCTTTTTCCATTAAAAATTCTGCACGCTGGAAGCCTTCAGGCAGCTTTTCCCGCACAGTCTGCTCAATTACCCGGGGGCCAGCAAAGCCGATTAAAGCATTCGGTTCAGCAATAATCACATCACCCAGCATCGCTAAACTTGCAGAGACGCCTCCAAAGGTAGGGTCAGTTAAGACAGAGATAAAGGGGATCTGTTTCTCATTTAATTTTGCAATTCCAGCAGATGTTTTTGCCATCTGCATAAGCGAGGTTAAGCCCTCTTGCATACGGGCGCCACCACTTGTCATAAAGGTTACTAAGGGGCAATTATGCTCCAAGCTATAATTTACGGCGCGGATAAAGCGCTCACCGACAACCGACCCCATCGAGCCGCCCATAAAATTAAAGTTAAAGGAGGCTGCTGCAATAGGCATGCCTTTTAAAGTGCCATGCATTGCGATGAGAGCTTCTGTCTCCCCGGTGGTTTTTTGGGCATCATTTAAACGATCCCGATAGCGGCGGCTATCTTTGAAGTTTAAAAAATCCACCGATTCAAGTTCTGCGCCTAGCTCTGTAAAGGAATCCTTATCGAAGAAGTTCTCTAAGCGGGTGCGAGCGTCGATACGCATATGAAAATCACACTTAGGGCAAACCTGTAAATTTGCATTTAATTCTTGCTGATAGAGTACGGAGTCGCAAGAGCGGCATTTGGTCCAGACGCCTTCTGGAACTTTCGTTGCTTTTTTCTGAGTGCGAATCCGCATAGGATTAAGTCGTTGAAACCAGCTCATGAATTAACCATCCTTTTGTTATCTGTTATTAAGCACGAAGGAGACCCTCCGCCTTTAAATTTGCTCTATTTATCTTTTATAAAGTTTTAATCCTCGATTATCTCATAAATTGGGGGAATATCCATTGAGAATTTTTCGGGCAAAAGGGAAGATCCTTTTCCCTTAGAAAAAGAAAAAGGGTGTAAAGCGGCGTTAAAATTTAAAAAGGAGTTAACCTTTTGATTTAGATAGGAATCAAGGTTTAGCGTGATTTTACATAATAGGCTCAGCTTACTTTAGAGGGAATTTTAGCAGAGAGATATGGGTGAAAAGGGAGAGAGTAATTCGTATTTAAGCGGGAATCAGTTATAATTAGGACGATTTTAGTGCTAATTTAAATACCGACAAAAGATAAAGCTAAACGCAAAGAGTAAATTATGAGTTTTGATATTAAAGATCTCTACCAAGAGATGATTCTTGACCACAATCGCAACCCCCGTAACTTTCGGGTGATCGATCCTTGTACGCATCATGCAGAAGGATACAACCCCCTTTGTGGCGATCAGATTGAAGTGTATGCCAATATTGAAGATGGTGTAGTGACGGATGTGGCTTTTCAGGGAGAGGGCTGCGCTATCTCTACCGCTTCAAGCTCGATGATGACTGAAGCGATTAAAGGAAAAACAGTGGAAGAGGTAGATGAGCTTTTTGAGCTCTTTCATGATGCCGTTATGCTCGATGGTGAGGATAGCGAAGGCTTAGGTCGCTTACGTGTTTTAACTGGAGTACGGGAGTATCCTGCTCGAGTGAAATGTGCAACGCTCGCTTGGCATGCTCTGCACTCAGCTATTCACGAGAAGGGCGAAGTGGCGAAAACAGAATAATCTTCAATAGGTTGATGATAAAACAAGAAAGGATACAAAATGGAAATTAATCGAGATGAACCGAACTTCCCAGAGATTCTTTACGGGGAAGGGGTAACTGCAACAGAGGAATCTGAAGCTTTAGCGATGCAGATTATTGATGCCATTAAAAAGGTGTATGACCCTGAGATTCCCGTGGATATCTACGAATTAGGGTTGATCTATGCGATCGAGTTTTTAGATCTTACGGAGAATAATATCCGTGTGCGCATTGATATGACCTTAACGGCACCTGGTTGCCCGGTAGCAGGCGAGATGCCAAGCTGGGTCTCTAATGCCGTCTACTCAATTCCGCAAATTAAAGAGTGTTTAGTGGATCTTGTATGGGAGCCCTTCTGGACACCTCAACGAATGTCTTTAAGAGCTAAATTAGAGCTCAACATGCTCTAAATTGATCGCTCATTCCCCCATTTTAAGGGGGCGAATAAACCATTAAAAAAGAGGAATCCCGGTTTAATCGGGGTTCCTCTTTTGCTTTTATTTTACATCTCTTTAGAGATTAGATTTTATGCTTTAGATGGCCGTTTTTTGGCGGCTTCTAAAAGGGGCTTAAGAAACTTGCCAGTATAGCTGCGTTTCTCTTTTACAATCTCTTCAGGCGTACCGGTAAAGATGATCTCTCCCCCTTTTGAACCCCCTTCAGGTCCAAGATCGATCAACCAATCGGCGGTTTTAATCACATCGAGATTATGCTCAATAATGATGACCGTATTGCCCTGATCGCGAAGGGTATGGATCACCTTTAAAAGTTGGGCGATATCGTGAAAGTGAAGGCCGGTTGTGGGTTCATCGAGAATATAGACTGTTTTCCCAGTATCCCGTTTTGAAAGCTCCCGAGAGAGTTTCACCCGTTGCGCTTCACCGCCCGATAAAGTGGTGGCATTTTGCCCGAGCGTAATATAGCTCAAGCCAACATCCATCAAGGTCTCTAGGCGGCGCTTGATTACAGGAATGGCATCGAAAAACTCAAAGGCATCTTCTACAGTCATGTTGAGGACATCATTAATTGTCTTTCCTTTATAGAGAATATCGAGGGTCTCACGGTTATAACGTTTGCCCTTACACTCATCACAGACGACATAAACATCGGGGAGGAAGTGCATCTCAACTTTAATGACGCCATCGCCTTGGCAATGCTCACAGCGGCCCCCCTTAACGTTAAAGCTAAAGCGACCAGGTTGATAGCCTCGGGCTCTAGCTTCAGGCGTGCCGGCAAAAAGCTCCCGAATAGGGGTGAAGAGTCCGGTATAGGTTGCCGGATTTGAGCGAGGCGTGCGGCCAATAGGGCTCTGATCGATATTCACGATTTTATCCACATGCTCTAGCCCCTCAATCTTTTTATGGGGGGCGATCTCAACACTATTGTTTTTATTGAGTACCCGCGCCATAGAGGTGTAGAGAGTATCATTGACAAGGGTGGATTTCCCCGAGCCAGAGACCCCCGTTACACAGGTAAGAAGCCCAAGGGGAAACTCGGCAGTGACATTTTTAAGATTATTTCCCGTAGCACCTGTGATTTTAATGCTCTTTTTAAAGTCGGGTTTAATGCGCTCCTTGGGGACTTCAATCGCTTTACGACCAGAGAGATAATCCGCTGTAAGGGATGCTTTATTCTGCATGATTTCGCTAGGAGTACCGGCTGCGACAACATCCCCGCCATGTACGCCTGCCCCGGGGCCAATATCTACAATATAATCCGCAGAGCGGATAGCATCTTCATCATGCTCCACGACAATGACGGTATTGCCTAAATCTCGCAGATGAAAGAGGGTTTGTAGTAGGCGATCATTATCCCGCTGATGAAGCCCGATAGAGGGCTCATCTAAAACATAGAGAACCCCCACTAAACCCGCACCGATCTGGGAAGCTAGGCGAATACGTTGTGCTTCTCCGCCAGAGAGAGTTTCGGCAGAGCGTGAGAGGTTGAGATAATCAAGTCCCACATTGACTAAAAAGCCGAGGCGCTCCTGAATCTCTTTAAAGATCTTATCGGCGATCTCTTGGCGGGAGTCGGGAAGATTCACAGATTTTGACCAAGTGAGAGCATCTCCGATCGGAAGCGCTGTAATCTCATGAATGGCTCGGTCTTCAATAAGCACATTTTGAGCCGCAGGGCCAAGGCGACTTCCATCGCAACTTGAGCATTTTCGCGTAGCTAGATAGCGAGTTAAACTCTCCCGAACAATTTGGGAATCGGTCTCTCGGTAGCGGCGTTCAAGGTTGTTCATGATCCCTTCAAAGGGATGAATACGAATCGATTTCTGTCCTCGGTTGCTACGATAATGGAACTCAATCTCCTCATCGCCACTGCCGTAGAGCAAAATATCTTGATGCTTTTTACTCAGCTCATTAAAGGGGGTGTCGGGGTCAAAACCGTAATGCTGAGCGATCGATTCGATCATCGAAAAATAGTAACTCGATTTACGGTCCCAGCCTCGAATTGCTCCATTAGAGAGTGGGAGCGAGGGTTCTGAAACAACCCGCTCGGGATCGAAATATTGGCTAACACCTAAGCCATCACAAGCGCTACAAGCCCCGGCTGGGTTATTAAAAGAGAAGAGGCGAGGCTCAAGCTCGGGGATGGTAAAACCGCACTCTGGGCAAGCATAATTGGCAGAAAAACTTAAGAGAAGTTCTTCTGTTTTCATATCGATCACTTGGGCTAAGCCATTTGAGAGATCAAGGGCCACTTCTAGGGATTCTGCCAGCCGTAAGCCAATATCCTCCCGTACTTTAAAGCGATCAACCACCACATCGATATCATGATTCTGTTTTGGGTTAATCTCAGGCAGGGCATCGATCTCATAGGTCACGCCATCGACTCGTACCCGTAAAAAGCCCTTCGCCTTAAGTTCTTCAAAGAGCTTAATATGCTCCCCTTTGCGGGCGCGAATAATGGGGGCAGTGAGCATTAGGCGCTTTTCGTCGGAGAGCTCAAGGATCTGATCGACCATTTGTGAAATTGTCTGCGCATCGAGAGGAAGATGGTGTGTCGGGCAGTGGGGCGTGCCGATTCGCGCGAAGAGCAGGCGGAGATAGTCATAGATCTCGGTGACCGTTCCCACTGTAGAGCGGGGGTTGTGAGAAGTGGATTTCTGCTCGATGGAGATAGCGGGAGAAAGCCCCTCAATATGATCAACCTCGGGCTTATCCATGACCGATAAGAATTGGCGGGCATAAGAGGAGAGTGATTCTACATATCGGCGCTGCCCTTCAGCATAGAGGGTATCGAAGGCGAGGGAAGATTTCCCTGAACCTGAAAGCCCCGTAATGACCACTAATTTATTGCGGGGAAGGGTGAGGTCGATATTTTTGAGATTATGGGTGCGAGCCCCTTGAATCGTAATGTCTTGCATAAATTCCTTAACTAAAATCCCCGCAGTGGCGGGGAGATTAATGATTCATCGATATCTGTGTTAAAAGCGTGTTGTAGTGTAGTAGGTTGAGTAATTTTAGCAGCTTTAAGTGGTTAGAAAGATCGGGGCGATTTTTTTAGATTCAACACCTATCGGGAAAATCTAAAATATTTCGCCCCTAAAACCTCATGAAAAGTTGCCCCTAAAATCGCCTACAGGATTACTTATTGCTTAAGCTGGTTTTGGATATTCAGTGCCCGTAAAATATTTAAGGCCTCATAGAGCGGGTAATCTTCCTCTGCAAAGGCACTATTATCTACAGGTTTACGAAGGCTCTCTTTGGGGGCTTCTTCTTTTTGAGTGCTCTTTTCTGAGCCTTTAGCGTCGCTCTTTTTATCCTCTTTTTTAGTTTCATCCGTATGGACTAAGTGCCCTTTAATATCGGCTTCCCGTAGGCTAGAGACTCCTTTTTTAAGGGAGACATTTAAGGGGGCAACCACAACATCAGGCACAATGCCGAGCGTCTGAATCGATTTGCCATTAGGAGTGTAGTAGCGGGCAGAGGTATATTTTAAGCCTTGGCCGTTTTCAAGTTTAACCATAGTCTGTACAGAGCCTTTACCAAAGCTCTGTTCGCCAATAATCAGTGCGCGCTGATGATCTTGTAGCGCACCCGCTACAATCTCCGAAGCAGAAGCTGAGCTGGAGTTAATAAGAATAATAATCGGCGCCCCTTTAAGAAGATCACCCTCTTTCGCATGATATTCCTCTTTTGAGGAGGCTTTTTGCCCTTGAGTATAGACAATTAATCCAGAATCGAGGAAGAGATCGGCCACCTCTACAGCTTGCAGTAGAAGCCCGCCGGGATTATCCCGAAGATCGAGAATAAGTCCTGTAATTTCGGTCTCTTTCTCTTTAGCCTCTTTTTGCAGATCGGTAAAGTGTTTGCGAATCTCTTTTGCTGTACTCTCTTGGAACTGTTCGAGGCGAATGTAGGCGGTCTCTTCATTGTAGAGGGCTGATTTTGTAACGCTATCGGTTTCGATTTTTTCTCGGGTAACTGTAAATTCTAGCGATTCTCCGGCTCGATCGATGACAAGATCAACCTCTGTGCCCACTTTACCGCGGAGCATCTTAATTGCGCTCTCTAATGTGAGCTCTTTTACAGGCTTTTTATCGATCTCAACGATTCTATCTTCCGCTAAAATTCCTGCCTTTTCTGCAGGGCCTTCAAAAAGTGGTTTTACAACGCGAAGAGCCTTCATTTTTGAATCATAATTGACTTCAATACCCAAGCCGGCAAAAGATCCCATGGTCTGCTCTTGTAGCTTGGTAAAGGCCTCTTCATCATAGTAATCAGAGTGGGGATCGAGTTCAGCAACCATGCCTTTTATGGCGTTTTCAATCAGTTTGCTATCGGTCACTGGATCCACATAATTCTCTTTAAGCTGTTCTAAAATCTCCACAAAGAGGCGGAGATCCTCAATAGGGAGGGCTCTCTTCTCTTCTTTAAGTGCTTTTTTCGAGGAGGCTTTGGTTTCGGAAGTTTGATCCTTCTTCTCTTTCTCTTGAGCGGGCTGATCGCTCCGCTCTTTAGCTTTAGGCTCAGCTTCTTGATGCGGCGTGCTCTCTTTGGCCTCAGCAGGCTCTGAGATCAGTTCCGGCATCTCTTTTAACGTTTCTTCTTGAGATGGAGAGTCTGCAGAAGGGGAGTGCTCCGGAGTCTCTTCCTTCTCAGGAGAGATGACAGAGCTCTCTTCTTCATAAAATTTCTGCTCAAGACGCTCTTGAAGCTGATTAAAATCGAGCTGAGAGAGGGGCTGTTCCGTAAAAGTGGTGATCTTTTCCGGAGCAGTTAGAAGTGTGGGGTTAAATTCTGTCGCAGTCGCAGATGTGAAGAGCGCTGCAGTCAGTAAGATCAATCGTTTTTTCATCGACTCGTTTCCTCGTATAAGTGATTCTACATGTCGTTAAAACGTGTAGAAAAGCGCCGATAGAATCAGCGCTTTCAAGATTTATAGGATAGGGGGGCTATAATTATATGTTGTCTTTTTTATAAAAGAGCTCCCTTTGCCTTTCTTAATATTTTATTGAAAGTGAATGAGGTTTTGCCCCGTCATCTCTTCTGGTTGCTCTAAATCGATCAGCTTTAGAATAGTAGGAGCTAAATCGCAGAGCGCACCATCGGGAGCTAAAGTGGCTTTACGGCCAAGATAGATCAGCGGTACGGGATCTGTTGTATGGGCTGTGTGGGGTTGATTATTCTCCACATCCCAGGTAAGCTCCGCATTTCCGTGGTCAGCCGTAACTAAGAGTTCGCCTCCGACTTTTTGTACTGCTTCATATACTTTGCCGATGCCCTCATCCACAGCTTCAACAGCTTTAACAATCGCCTCAAAAACACCTGTATGCCCAACCATATCGGGGTTAGCGTAGTTACAGATGATGACATCAAATTTTTCCGATTCAATCGCCTCGACTAAGCGCTCTGTTACTTCTGGGGCGCTCATCTCAGGTTGTAGATCATAGGTCGCAACTTTCGGGGAGTTTACTAATATACGCTCCTCGCCTTTAAAGATATGCTCCTCTCCACCATTAAAGAAGAAGGTTACATGGGGGTATTTTTCAGTTTCGGCAATGCGAAGCTGCGTGCGATTTTGGCTCGATAGATATTCCCCTAAGCCATTTTTTAGGGTTAAGGGGGGGTAGGCAATCTCATGATTTAAGCCCTCTTGAAATTCAGTAAGCGCCACATAGTGGGAGAGTTTCGGGCGATATTTCGGAGTAAAGCCCGTAAAGTCATCTTCGGTAAAGGGGTAGGTCAGTTCGCGTGCGCGGTCTGCTCGGAAGTTCATAAAGACAATGGCATCACCATCTTCAATCTTTACCGCATCACCAATGCGCGTGGCTTTAACAAACTCATCATTCTCATTTCGAGCATAAGCTGCTTTTAATGCTTCAAGAGAGGAGGGGGCTGTAAATTCAGCTATGCCTTGGCTTACAAGATCATACGCTTTCTCTACTCGATCCCAACGTTTATCTCGATCCATCGCAAAATAGCGACCAATCATGGTGGCGATACGACCTTTACCCAATTTGTTAAAGAGCGCTTCAGCTCTTTCAAGGGAGCTTTGAGCCGAGCGAGGCGGCATATCTCGACCATCTAAAAAGGCGTGTAGATAGATCTTTTCAAGTCCCCGTTCGGCGGCTAGTTCAATCAGTGCAAAGATATGTTTCTCATCTGCATGGACACCCCCGGGGGAGAGTAGCCCCAAAATATGGAGCGCTTTATCTTGGGCGAGAAGATCATCAATTGCCCGGTTAAGTACGGGATTTTTTTTAAACTCACCATCTTTGACATCTTTGGTGATGCGGGTAAAGTCTTGCATCACTACCCGACCTGCGCCAATATTCATATGGCCCACTTCGGAGTTCCCCATCTGTCCGGCAGGTAATCCTACAGATTCTCCGGAAGTTTTAATAAGCGTTGTTGCGCCAATCTCCCGGAAGTGATCCCAATTGGGAGTATTTGCAGCGGCAATGGCGTTATTCTCTTTTTCAGGGCGAAAACCCCAACCATCTAAAATACATAAAACAACCGGTCTAGGTAGCGACATTCTATCAATCCTTCTTCTCATTATAAGAAAGAGCGAGAACTGCTTATTGCAAGAGACGAGAGCAGCTTTCTCTCTTTCAGATCTGTTTTAGAATAAGTTTTATCATAAATTTTAATCTGCCCTTAAGTATAACGAAAATTTAGGGAGATTGATTCCGCTTTTTCGTTTAAATTTATAAATCTGTGGGATAGCTTTAGAGCCTCTTAAGAGGCAGAGGGCATTATTCAGCTTTAAGGTTATTGAAAATAGCTCTACAGTAATCGGACGATTTAGAGTATTATTAAGAGATTCATTCATTACTAAATTTAGGGAAGTATATTATGGGTGCATTTAGTGTTTGGCATTGGCTTATTCTTCTTGTGGTTGTTCTTTTAGTGTTTGGTACGAGCAAATTAAAGAACGCAGGAAAAGATCTCGGCGCTGCTGTAAAAGGTTTTAAAGATGCAGTTAAAGAGGGCGAAGAGGAATCGAAGTCACCTGCAAATTTAGAGAATAAATCGGCAGAAAAGGATGATTCCGTCATCGATGAGCAAGAGAATACTCGCGTAAAATAGTTGTCCCTTGCTAAACAGCAGGTCGGCAAAATTTGCCAGTTTTAAGAAGAGATCGGCGTAAGTAGAGGCCGATCTTTTAAATTTTAGTCAACGTAAAGAGTGTTCAAGCAATATGTTCGGCATTAGTAGTACAGAACTTTTAGTGATCCTCGTGATCGCCTTAGTGGTGATCGGTCCGGAAAAGCTCCCTGAAGTGATTCGTACTGTGGGACGTTTTGTGGGTAAAATCCAACATTTTACTCGGAATGTTAAAGGGGATCTGGAGAAGGAATTTGAGCTTAAAGAGCTCAAAGAATCCTTAAATGAGCTAAAAAATAGTGCCGAGCTTAAGCAGCTTAAAGAGGAGCTTGCTTCCGTTAAAGAGGAGACAGTGAGCTCCTTTAAAGGGGTAGAGGGGCAGTTTAAGTCTGAGGTAAAATCTTTAGAATCTGCCCTTACCTTCGAAAATGAGGCGGAAAAGCCCCTCGATTCCAAAACCGAAACCGTCGAGCAATCTATTGAAAGGGAGAGCGAAGATCCAGAAGCCCTTCTCGATGAGATCGCTTTTGATGAGGAGTTTTTAGCTGCCGAGGCGGAATATCTTCAAGATGATGCCCCCCTTGTAGAGGAGGGGAAGGAGCTTTTAACAGCTCCCCCCAAAGGTTACAATCCACAAAAAACAGTGGAGCGTAGCGAAAATATTGAAGATGAGTGGCGCCGAATTCTCGAAGAGCGGCAGGCACGTATCGCCATTGAGCATGATGCGAAGTTAAAACAGCAGTTTCTCTTTTTAGAAGCGCGGCGAAATCGAACGTTGCTGAGCGAAGAGGAGCGTCGCCGGCGCTTGACGTTACGGCAGTTAGAGCTCAATCGTTAATGGTTGAGCTTTTTTATTGGCGTTGCGTTTTCATTTAATAGAGTATCGAAGAGGAGTTTTTGGTGAGAGATCCATCCCTTTCCCATCTATTTAGTTCATCGGAAACTGACCAGATCTACTCGCAAAAGCGGGCGTGTGGAAAGTTTACCTTTAATGAAGAGGTGGTCAAAGTCTTTCCTGATATGATTCGCCGATCGGCTGCCGGTTATACCTCGATTGTGGAGAATATTGGCCATCTTGCCCCTATTTTTGCGCAAGAAAATAGTAAGATTTATGATCTTGGGAGCTCTCTTGGGGCGGTCTCTATGGTACTCCGCAGTGCGATTAAGCAGCCTAATTGTACTATTGTGGCGATCGATAACTCAGCGGCGATGGTGGAAAAATCTCAAGAATACTTTAAAGCGCAAGAGATGATGGTAGAGGAGCTGCTTCCCATTGAGGTTGTGCAGGCGGATATTACTGAATTTGATTATGAGCCTGCTTCTCTTTTTGCCATGAATTTTACTCTTCAATTTATTCCTCGGGAGGAACGCTTAGCGCTATTAAGTAAGATTCGCACAGCATTGTTACCGGGAGGAGCGCTCTTTATGTCTGAAAAATTGCGCTTTCAAGATCCTAAGCAGCAGCAATTTTTAAATGATCTCCATATTGAGTTTAAGCGCTCTAATGGCTATTCCGAATTAGAGATCGCTCAAAAGCGTGAATCTTTAGAGGATGTGATGAAGATCGACACCTTTGAGGAGCATAAAGCCCGTCTTTTAGCCGCAGGATTTAGTGAAGTTTACCTCTGGTTTCAATGTATTAATTTTGCCTCCATTGTGGCAGTGGTGTAGGGCGATAAACTTATCGAAAAAGAGATATGATCTATTTAGAGCAACTGATTGAGCATTTTGACAGAACAAAGATCGGCAAATGGGCCGCGACATTACCTGACGCCCTTGATGATATTTTACGTAAAAAGCATGGGGATAGTCCCCGTTGGGAGCATGCCCTTTTAGATCTGCCAAAGATTGAAGCATTAAAATTTGATCTTCAAAATGGGGTGAAGTTATCGGGAAAGACCGATGAAGAAGCTTTACACGATGCATTAAGGCGTTTAATGCCTTGGCGCAAAGGTCCGTTTACTTTCTGTAATACTTTTGTGGATACAGAGTGGCGCTCTAATCTGAAATGGGCGCGTGTGGCAGAACATATCGATCTTACGCAGAAAAATGTTCTCGATGTTGGATGTGGTAATGGTTATTACGGTTATCGAATGTTGGGGGCTGGGGCAAAGTCGGTTATTGGGATTGATCCCAATTGGCTCTTTTTATATCAATTTTTAGCGGTTAAGAATTATCTTCCTGAGCTTCCCATTTGGCAATTGCCCCTTCCTTTAGAGGCGTTAGAGGCGAATTTAGAGCTCTTTGATGTGACCTTTTCAATGGGCGTTTTTTATCATCGCCGCTCACCGATTGATCATCTCTATCAGCTTAAAGATACTCTAAAAGCGGGGGGCGAGTTAGTTTTAGAGACTTTAGTTATTGAAGGGGATCGCAATCAAGTACTTGTGCCGGAGGATCGGTATGCGCAGATGCGAAATGTCTGGTATCTCCCCTCTGTGGAGGCATTGACTCTCTGGTTAGAGCGTGTGGGTTTTAAAGATGTGCGTTGTGTGGATCTCTCTAAAACTACTACAGAGGAGCAGCGAACAACAGAGTGGATGGATTATCTCTCTTTAGGGGATTTTTTAGATCCTGAGGATGAAAATAGGACAATAGAGGGGCATCCAGCGCCGGTTCGAGCGGTGATGCTGGCTCGCAAACCTAAGTAGAGCAGGGATGCATAGGAAGTAAGAAGGCTTTCCTACTTATCCTTGCGATTAAATTTAAAGTTAAAAGGAGTCGTATTGGCGACTCCTTTTTTGTGATCTAAAAAATTCTATTGCGTTTTTTTTATGGGTTTTCGAGCGGAACTTCAGGCGCGGGGAGGTCATTGGCAAGTTCGCTTAAAAAGGCAATAAGATCATAGAACCCAGCAGCAAATGCAAAATAGATCGCTGCAGTAATCGCGAGTAAAATAAAGGCGGAGCGGTTGCTGTTGACGGCTTTAAAGAGCGCCATCCCCACTGTGGTAAAGCTTGCGGCATTGATAAAGCCCACAAGATAGAAGGCAAACACATAGGGAAAGGGCGCGCGGATATCAAGAAGGTTAGGAACTTCATAGCGAATCCAGATAGTGCCAATATAGGTAATGGCGATAAAGGTAATCGCAGTGATGAGAGTAAAAATCGCAAGGGGGCGCATTTCTGGACGCTCTTTATAGAGACCTGTGGAGCTAAAGAGTAAGAAAAGAGCAATAATCGAAACGGGCACGGTGGTGGTTAACCGGGCAAAAAGTAAGTTAAAGATAAAGAGCCCAATCCAAGAGATCGCAAAGAGTGCCGTGCGATTAGGGCGTGCTGATTGTGTCATCATTTCACCTATATATGCTTGCTTAAATGGATTTAAAGAGCGCAAAACGCAGATTATTTCGCAATCACGCTTTGTGAATCACTAATTAAGAGAGGTTAAAGTATATCGTATCTTGTCTGTGAGTGTCGTGCCCGGAGTATTGAAGGTGATCTGCGTAAACTTTTGAGTGATCGATTTTATCAGTTATTCGATCTTGGCGTATATGTAAGCCTGCACTTTAAGCGTAGGGATTGGGAATATTGAGTTTTGCTAAGATCTTAATTTCAAGGGATTCCATCTCTTTCGCTTCCTCTTCTTCAATATGATCAAATCCTAAAAGATGGAGTGTGCCATGGATTAGCATATGCTTAAAATGATTGATAAGAGGTTTTTTTTGAGCAGTTGCTTCCGCCTCAATAACAGGCATTGCAATAATAATATCCCCTAAGGTTGCGATCTCATCTTGAAGAAAATCGGGGACCTCAAAGGGAAAGGAGAGAACATTTGTAGGCTGATCTTTCCCTCTAAAATCGCGATTTAGTTGCTGAATCTCCTCGTTATGGGTGATGCGTAGGGTAATCTCGGCTAATCGCTCATATCCTGCAAAAATAAGGGCTGTGGAGATGCTCTCTTCAACCTCTTTTATGGGGGGAAGAGCAAAATCGGCCTCATTTTGTAGCTCGAGAATGAGTTTTGTTTTTTGAGAGGAGGCTTGAGAGGGGGAGTTAGGCATCGGTGTTGCTCTCTTTTGTGGCTTCTGCTTTGCGCCGTTTTTCAGCGGCCTCTGCTGCTTTATCAGCCCGTTCATAGGCATTGATAATGCGCGCAACCATAGGGTGACGCACCACATCCCCAGAAGAGAAGTAGCTCATTGCAATCCCTTTAACGCCCTCAAGCACGTCGATAGCATGCTTCAAACCTGATTTTACATGGCGAGGTAGATCCACCTGAGAGACATCCCCGGTGATTACCGCCGTTGAGCCAAAGCCGATGCGGGTTAAAAACATCTTCATCTGCTCAATAGTGGTATTTTGAGCTTCATCGAGAATGATATAAGCGTCATTTAATGTGCGTCCCCGCATAAAGGCCAGGGGAGCAATCTCAATAGTGTGCCGCTCAATAAGTTTGTGTACGGTTTCAAAGCCGAGCATCTCATAGAGAGCATCGTAAAGAGGGCGAAGGTAGGGGTCGATCTTTTCTGTAAGATCTCCGGGGAGAAAACCCAATCGCTCGCCCGCTTCAACGGCAGGGCGCACGAGGATAATACGGCGAACCTCATCTTTTTGGAGTGCTTCTACTGCAGAGGCGACGGCAAGATAGGTCTTCCCGGTGCCCGCAGGACCAATTCCGAAATTAATATCGTGAGTGACCATATTATGGAGATAGACCTTTTGCGAGGTACTACGCCCCCGAATGTTGCCCCCCTTTGTCCGGATGACCCGATCATGAATCGATTCTAAAATCTCTTCATCGTCGTGCCCAAACTCCTGAATAGCAAGATGCACATCGTTAGGATCGAGCTGTTTCTCTTTTGTTTGCCGATAGAGGGCATCGAGCACATCTCTTGCGCGCTCAATATCGGCATCATTCCCAGAGAGCTGAAAGAGGGAGCCACGATTTGCGATCTCCACCATACAGCGCCGCTCAATGAGGCGTAAATGTTCATCTAAATTTCCACAAAGATTGGAAAGTCGTTCATTATTATCGTCAAAAGAGAAGGTGATTTTGCTCATTATGTCTCTATTTATCTGCCCCGTGCGTGCGTTTTAAAAGTAATCTTACAACTCTACATTATGCATGAACTCGACTCAAGAAGTAGTGCTATAATAGCGACAATTTTTTAGCTTATCGTTTCGAAGCGGGAGTGTTTTCGATGGAATTAGAACATAATCATTTGATACAGGCGTTAATGAAGAAGCATTGGTTGACACAGGAAGTGTTGCCCCTGCTGCGCCCAAAATCCCACGCCGATCAGGCGGGGCTGGTGGAGCGCCTTTTAGATTATGGATTGACCAGTCAGGTCATCTTTGAAGCGGCACAAGATGTGGCGAGTTTGCGGGGCATTCCCCCTTATGCAGAGGTGAATTTAAATTTAATTCGCCCACCTGAAGATCCTAAAGTAACAGGGCTTCTTATGGAGCGGGAGATGCGGGAGCATTTTGCCGCCCCTATTTTTCTGCAGGGCAATAGCCTAAAGCTAGCCGTAGCAGATCCTACTTCAGAGCGTATTGTCGATACAATTAAGCTGCGCTCCCTTTATGATGTGGAGGTGGTAATCGCCGAAGCAGAACAGTTTGAAGATTATATTGATCGCCTGATTTTAGCTGAAAATAACGATGCATCGGGGGAGAGAACGCCTCAGGTATATGCTGCAGTGGCGAAGAGTGATGTTCAAGAAGAGAAAGCGCAGGAACTTTCTGAGGAGATTTCAGAGGAGACATTAGAGGAAACACACGCCGATAAGCCCAGAGAGGACTTGGAGTCTACAGAAGCTGAGCCTTTCGAACCGACAACAGAAGAGAGCATCGAAGAGAAGAGCATCGCTGAAGAGTCGAGCGATAAAACGGAGAATAACTTTGCTACAGAAGAGAAAAATGGCGCAAGGATTACCGATGCTGCGATCTTAGAACCGAGATTTTTATCGGTAGAGCCTAATGCTCCTTTCAATCGTAAAAATGAGGCTGAAGAGGGCCACATAGTCGAACCCTGTGCGGACGAAGAGGAGGCCAGCTGTGAAATTGAGGAAGGTATAGAAGGGCCAGAGACTCCCCAATTTATTGCGGTAGAAGAGACCTCTTTATCTGAAGAGAGTATGGAGATTGATGCCCCCTTAATGGAGCATACTCCCTATAGTTTAGTGGCGGATTCAGAGAGATCTAGAGGTGTGGTGGATTACCTCAATGAGATTTTTATTGAGGCTATTGAAGAGAGTGCATCTGATATCCATTTTGAGCCTTATGAATCCCATTATCGTATCCGTTTCCGGATTGATGGTGTTTTAAGTGATCGCTTCACAGTGCCAGAAACCTATTGGGGGCAGCTCTCTACTCGCTTAAAAGTCTTAGCAGATCTTGATATCGCTGAACGGCGACGCCCACAAGATGGGCGCATGAAGATTGCCATAACAGAGGAGATCGATGAGAGTATAGAAGCGCCTTTAGAGGTGGATGCACGAATTTCTGTGATGCCCACAATCTGGGGGGAAAAAGTGGTGATCCGTATTTTAGATGAGAGCCGAACCCCCCTCTCTTTAGAAAAGCTTGGGTTCAACTCCCAACAATTGGCGGATTTTACTCAAGCGCTTGAAAGACCTCAGGGCATGATTTTAGTGACAGGGCCAACAGGTTCAGGGAAGACAGTTACCCTCTATTCTGCGCTCAATCACCTCAATCAGAGCTCTAAAAATATCGCGACTGCAGAAGATCCTGTGGAGATCTATCTTGATGGCGTGAATCAACTGCAGGTTAATCCCACTATTGGGCTCACCTTTGCGGAAGCACTAAGAGCCTTCTTGCGACAAGATCCTGATGTCTTAATGGTGGGGGAAGTACGGGATTATGAGACTGCAGATATTGCGATAAAGGCAGCGCAGACAGGGCATATTCTTCTTTCGACGCTCCATACAAATTCAGCCCCCGAGACATTAACGCGTCTTCTGAATATGGGGATAGAGCCTTATAATATCGCATCAACCGTGAAGCTGATTGTCTCCCAACGTTTAGTGCGGAGATTGTGCGATTGTAAAGAGGAGCATGTAGTGGATTCTGCGTATTTAGAAAGCATCGGTTTCTCGCCTAAAGAGGCCGCAAGCAAATTTTATAAAGCTGCGGGTTGTGATGAATGTCTCGATGGTTATCGTGGACGAATTGGACTCTTTGAGGTGATGCCGATCTCTACAGCGTTAGAAGAGATGATTTTAGCGGGTGCTAAAGCTCCTGAAATTCGCGCACAAGCTGAAAAAGATGGCATTACAACCTTACGAGCCTCGGGGATTGAGAAGATCATGCAGGGATTAACTTCCCTCGATGAGGTGCTCCGTGTAACGCCTGAGCCATAAGGTAAGGGCGGGCTTAGGGAAAGATGTTTCGGTTAGATCAATATCTACAGTTGAGTTTAGAGATCTCTCGTCGAGATGCGCGTAAGTTGCTGCGTGAAAAACGGGTGACGGTAGATGGAGAGCTGATAACGGAGCGGGGAAAATTGGTTACCTTAGAGAACCAGATTCTCTTAGATGGTGAAAAACTACACTACTGCGATGCCCCCCGCTATTTTGTGCTCTATAAGCCTGCGGGTTATGTCTCTAGCCATCGTAATGATGGTTATCCTTCGCTTTTTCGATTGCTCGATGAGCCACGGCTTGAGGAGCTCATGATCGCCGGGAGGTTAGATGCGGATACAACAGGGCTTGTGCTTCTAACTGATGATGGGCAATGGTCCCATAGAGTGACGCATCCCAATGGCAATATTGCCAAAACATATCGGGTCACACTGGCAAGAGAGATAGAGGATTTAGCAATTACTCAACTTGAAACAGGGGTCATTCTACGTGGTGAAGCAATGCCGACTAAACCCGCCATCGTTAAAAAAATAGCAGAAAATAGGATTCAGCTCACTATTACAGAGGGGCGCTATCATCAAGTAAAGCGAATGATCGCCGCTGTAGGAAATCATGTTGAGCAGCTTCATCGTGAACAGGTGGGGTCTATTGATTTAAAGAGCTTAACTGAAGGTGATTATCGCCCCTTAACAAAAGCAGAGATAGAGGAATTTAACGGATGATTGATGAGGCAAGTCGCGCGCTTTTTCGAGATGGCGCCAAGATTTTAAAGGGGCAGGGGATTCTCTTTGCTGATGAAAACTTTCACACAAATGAGGTGTTTAAAGGGGCAGATCTTAGATTTTTTACGGATCGACTCGATATCGCTAAACAGCTTGAAAAGCTTGGCTTAAGGGGAGAAATCTCCGATTTTGATCTCTCAGTCGTTGGGAATAATTCTCAAGATTTTGTGCTCTTTCGTTTAAGCAAAATGAAGCTTTTAACACATTATCTTTTAGAGGAAGCAGCCCGTATTTTAAAACCTGAAGGGCGCTTGGTCTTAACGGGAAATAACCAAGAAGGGATTAAAAGCGTGATTAAAAGCGCCGAAAAGATCGGGGAGCTTACGGTCATGGAACTTTTAGGAAAGGGCTTGCGTTATGCCAATGTGATTAAAAAAGCTGGGGCAGAACTTCATTTAAAAGGGGAAGAGTATCGGGAGTGGATAGAGATCAGATCGCCTGAGGGAGCTCTCTTTAAGACAAAGCCCGGAATCTATGGCTATAAAAAAATTGATGAGGGCAGCGAGTTTTTAGTGCAAACCTTAAAAAAAGAGGCTTTAAAGGGAGACTTACTCGATTTAGGGTGTGGTTATGGATATCTTTCTCTGTTACTTGCTCAGCAACCGGGTGTAAGCCGTTTAATAGCAACAGATAACAACATCGCCGCTGTGGAGGCTTGCCGTAAAAATTTGCGTTTTTTGAGTGAGTCTCTTCCGATCTCGGTAACGTTAGATGATTGCGGGAGTGAGATCCAGGAAAATTCTATGGATTATATTGTCTGTAATCCCCCTTTTCATCAAGGTTTTAGCACTTCTAAAGACTTAACCCGAAAATTTGTTCGAGCTGTTCGACGTATTTTAAAAAGAAAAGGGGCAGCTTATTTTGTTGTAAATCGTTTTATCGGCATTGAAAAAATCTGCGAAGAGGAGCAGATTAAATTTACGGAGATTGCGACCAATCGTCAATTTAAGATCTTAATGCTTGAGCGCTTGCGCTAATATTGAGTTATCGAAAGAACGATAAAAGAAGCATAAGAATAGAAGAGCGAAAGAAAAGAGCAGAATAAAAAGAAGGGCGTAATTAATATTACGCCCTTTTAAATTTTCAATGTGTTTAAAATCTATAGCTTATTTTGCTGTAGGACCTGCTTTAGCAAGTGCAGCACCTAATTCGGTGTCTGTATATTGGTCAAAGTTTTCAACGAAGAGACCAGCAAGATTATTCGCTTTCTTCTCCCACTCAGCAGCATCTGCATAAGTATCACGGGGATCAAGAATTGAAGAATCTACATTGGTGACCGCTGTAGGAACTTCGAGGTTAAATACAGGAATGGTCTCAGTCTCTGCTTTATCAATCTCACCACTCAGGATTGCGTTGATGATATTGCGAGTATCTTTAAGCGAGATACGCTCGCCCGTACCATTCCAGCCGGTATTCACTAGGTATGCTGTTGCGCCTGACTCTTCCATACGTTTTACGAGTACTTCTGCATACTTCGTTGGGTGGAGAAGTAAGAACGCTGCACCAAAACAGGCTGAGAAAGTAGGTGTAGGCTCTGTAATCCCCCGCTCAGTACCCGCAAGTTTCGCCGTAAAACCTGAGAGGAAGTAGTATTGCGTCTGCTCAGGAGTCAGCTTCGATACAGGAGGAAGTACGCCAAACGCATCCGCTGTAAGGAAGATAACTTTCTTAGCAGGACCTGCTTTAGATACAGGCTCTACAATGTTCTCAATGTGGTGGATAGGGTAGGAGACGCGAGTATTCTCAGTTTTTGAGCCATCTGCGAAATCGACTGTACCATCTTCTTTAACTACCACGTTTTCTAAAAGTGCGTTACGACGAATGGCACCATAGATCTCAGGCTCATGC
>JASLFU010000037.1 GCA_030150405.1 Ignatzschineria sp. | reverse complement strand
GGTTCCTAGCTCTTTGAATATTATTCTCTGCAAGATTTCTCTTCAAAATAGAGATACCTGTCAATCTTCTACGCGAAGATGGTTGTTTTTTTAAAGACATAAAAGATCCTTGCCAAATCATTTTGGCAATAAAAAATTACTAAAATCGATAGGATCAACTTGACGTAGTCTTTAATAAAATAGATACTTACAACGACCAAGGAGTAAGAATTATCTTATTCATTAAAGAACGGGGCAAGTTAATCACTTCGCCTCGTTTTTTTCGTTTTAATGTTTATCTTGCATCTTTTCCTTTTCTTTTAGCTCTTCTAATACTACTGTTATAAAACTAGCAAGAGATCGATGATTATTCTCAGCCATTTGCTTCGCCCAATCACGAATATCTATTGGGATTCTAATATTCATTTGAACTCTATTTTTCACAGATCTCCTCCTCTAAAAAGACACTATCATTTTACTAACATAGCAAAATGATAGTATTGCGTCAACAGCATTGTTAGCATAACATTAGCAATATAATAGCTGTTAAAAAAGGATAGTTTCAATGTCTAAAGTAGATATACAATTTAACCTACGTGTTCCTAGAGAATTAAAGGAAAGAATAGAAATATCTGCTAAAGATAATAATCGTTCTATTAATGCAGAGGCCGTTTCTAGACTATATAATTCTTTTTCTGAATCCCAACAAAATTTATCCGACAGTATCAAAGCATTTGAAGAAATATTGAGAAAAAATCGCCCTTCTTCTCGAAGAAAAAAAATAGCTTTTCGTCTAAATGAATGCCTCAATCAAATTAATGATGCCTTAACAAGCAATAAGCAACTCCAGCCTGCCCGAATAGCTAAAAATCTTGGAGAAAATTATGCCGAACCCATGGAAAACTTTTTTATGGGTATAGAAGAACCATCTTTCTTGCAACTTGAAAATCTTGCAAAATATCTTAATGTTAACTCTGATTGGCTATCATTTGGGGAAGGAGAACCATTTTCTGTGCAATACACTCGTATTCCTCTGCCAGCACAAGAAGGCGTTAATTGGCTAGTAGATAAGGGATTAAATTCCAATATCTCTAATTTACATTTCCTACGAAAAGAAACAAAAGCTGGAGAATTAATGATCATCAAACAATATGGCGACTGGCACTGCTCAACATTTAGAACTCCTTACCATATTAGCGAAGAAATTGGCGCTACAGGAGAACGCAATTTAATCGATCTGTTCTCTACTTGGGAATTGCTATATAAGCAAGAAGCTCAATTTTCAATAAGAAGCTATCTTGTTAATACTGAACAATATAACTCAATATTATCAGGTCAGATTCATCCTTTATCAATAATCAATAAATTAAATGATAGTCCATGGTGGGAAGATATATGGGATCATAAAATGCATCACAAAACTAATTATTGGGATGGCTGGAAAAATCTATGCGAAAGAATTAATAATCTAAGAAAATTACAATAAAAAAAGCCCCTATATCATTTAGGGGCTTTTTCTCGTTTCATCGTTTGAGATTCCGTATCACTATTTGGGATTTGGTATCACCATTTGAGACGCCGTTTCATTCTATTTGAGATTCGACATTTATAGGTTCTTTTTAAACATCCAAATTCCCCACCATTTGGGCATTCTCTTCGATGAACTCTCGGCGAGGTTCAACTTCGTCCCCCATTAGCATGGTGAAGACCTCATCTGCTTTTACAGCATCTTCCACTTTAACTTGTAGAAGCCTACGTGTATCGGGGTCCATCGTCGTTTCCCAAAGTTGCTCGGCATTCATCTCACCAAGACCTTTATAGCGGGAGACTTGCTGCCCTCGTTTTGCCTCTTCAATGAGCCAATCCATTCCTGCTTTAAAGCTTGTGACGGCTTGAGTCCGCTCACCCCGCTGAACATAAGCCCCGGGCTGAAGAAGATCATGCAGCTCTGCCGCTAAGATAGCAATCTGCTGATACTCATTCGAGCCGATAAAACGGGCGTCGATACTATAGCGCTCCTCTAAATTGTAGCGCTCGCTAATCAGATCGATGCTACCCGCTTCTCGATTCTGCTCAACACGATAATTTACAGCCCCTTCGGTATGATCTTTTTGAAGCTCTTCCTCAAGACGCTGAGCCCACTTCGCCCCTGCTTCTGTCTGTAACATTTCGGTGGTTAATACCGGCATCTCAATAAGGCGATAGAGCGCCTCTTCGGGCAAACGGTGACCGATGCGAGAGATAATCTGTTCCACACGCATGAGCTGTTTTGCAAGCTTTTCCATCTCTGTACGAGAGAGCGCCGGGGCATCTTCACTGACGTGGAAAGAACCATTTTCTAGCGCAGTATTGAGGAAGTAGAGCGTGAGCTCATCATCATCTTTAATATAGGTCTCTTGGCGGCCACGCTTCACCTTATAGAGCGGTGGTTGAGCA
The DNA here is from genome assembly GCA_030150405.1 of Ignatzschineria sp. Classification (GTDB taxonomy): domain Bacteria; phylum Pseudomonadota; class Gammaproteobacteria; order Cardiobacteriales; family Wohlfahrtiimonadaceae; genus Ignatzschineria. The sequence goes on along the minus strand of JASLFU010000037.1, from coordinate 66,066 downwards.
ATGTAGATATGACCTCGCTCCACAAGCTCGCGCATTTGGCGATAGAAGAGCGTTAAAAGCAGGGTGCGAATATGCGCACCATCCACGTCGGCGTCCGTCATGATTACAATGCGATGATAACGCAGTTTGTCGGGATCAAATTCATCACGCCCGATGCCGCAACCAAGTGCGGTAATTAAAGTTCCGATCTCTGCAGATTGGATCATACGATCAAAACGCGCCCGCTCTACGTTAAGGATCTTACCTTTTAAGGGTAAAATCGCCTGAAAGCGGCGGCTCCGCCCCTGTTTTGCCGATCCTCCCGCAGAGTCCCCTTCCACAATAAAGAGCTCGGAAAGGGCAGGATCTTTCTCCTGACAGTCGGCAAGCTTTCCGGGGAGTCCTGCAATATCAAGGGCACTTTTACGGCGAGTATTTTCCCGTGCTTTTCGTGCGGCTTCTCGCGCTGCGGCAGCATCAATAATTTTGGAGGTGATCGCTTTAGCATCATCGGGGCGCTCGAGTAAAAACTGCTCTAAACGTTCCGACAAAATCCCCTCAACCACTGGGCGAACCTCACTAGAGACTAGCTTCTCCTTTGTTTGAGAAGAGAATTTAGGCCCCGGAATCTTCACTGAAATAATCGCTGTTAAGCCTTCCCGGGCATCATCACCCGTTGTGGTCACTTTGGCTTTTTTAAGGAGCCCTTCATCTTGCATATAGCGATTAAGGGTTCGCGTCATGGCGGCTCTAAAGCCTGCTAAGTGCGTTCCCCCATCACTTTGAGGAATGTTATTGGTATAACAGAAAACACTCTCTTGGTAGCTATCTGTCCATTGTAGGGCGATCTCTACACTGATGTTATCTTTCTGATTATCGCAATAGAAGATATTGGAGTGGATCTCGGTGCGATTTTTATTAATGAGCTCCACATAGGCTTGAATCCCCCCCTCATAATCGAAAACATCCTCTCTATCATCCCGCTCATCTTTAAGCACAATGCGTAAGCCTGAGTTTAAAAATGCAAGCTCGCGAAGACGTTTAAAGAGAATGTCATACTCAAAATCGATATTGGTAAAGACTTCGGCACTCGGTTTAAAGTGGATCGTCGTCCCGGTTTTATCCGTGTCTCCTACCACTTTTAGAGGATATTGAGGCTCACCTAAAAGGTACTCTTGCTCATGAATAGAGCCATGTTTATGGATCGTCATCTTAAGATTAGATGAGAGCGCATTCACAACGGAAACCCCTACCCCGTGAAGCCCCCCGGAGATCGCATTATCTTCAAACTTTCCGCCTGCGTGAAGAACCGTCATCACCACTTCCGCTGAAGATACTCCCTCTTCTGGGTGGATCTCCACCGGAATTCCGCGGCCATTATCCGTTACGGTAATTGAATTGTCCTGGTGAATCGTCACACTAATATCATCACAATGGCCTGCAAGCGCTTCGTCGATGGCGTTATCCACCACCTCAAAGACCATATGGTGAAGACCCGTGCCATCATCCGTATCCCCAATATACATCCCGGGGCGTTTACGAACTGCGTCGAGCCCTCTTAACACCTTGATACTAGGAGATTGACTTTCAGTTGTCATTCAATTTACCTCGTTAAAATCTCTAATATAAATTTTTCCCTATAAACCCATCTATTATACCATTTTTTGGGCTTTACCGTCAGAAAGTTGGTAATAACTCATGGTGCTTTTCACCGCATGATTAGCGAGCTCTGGGAATTCTGATTCCTCTAAACAGGTCACAAAAAGTTGCGACTTTTGGGCGATCAATTCTTCAAGTAAAATCGCCCGCTTATCTTGATCGAGCTCCGCAGTTAAATCATCCATCAGCAAAATGGTGGAGTCTCCACTGGCCTCCCGATGAAGACGTATCTGCGCCAACATCATTCCGATAGTGGCTAGTTTTATTTGCCCCCGGGAGAGATATTGCCCCACCGCCTTCCCCTCGCTCTTTAAAGAGAAATCCCCCCGATGAGGTCCATTGCGGGTATAGGTGAGAATCCGGTCCCGTGCACGAGATTCCGCAAGTTCTTGCTTAAACTCCCCCGCTGTAAAACCTGGCTGATAATCAAGCGACCATTGACGCCCATCCCCTAAAAGTGACTCAAGAAGGGGTTTAAGCGGAATAAAGAGCTGATCTAAAAATTGATGGCGATAATTGCTAAGCCTCTCTCCTGCTTGCGCCATCTCCTCCTCTAGCCCCTCGAGCACTCCATCAGGATAGTGTTGCTTTAATGCGGCATTGCGCTGGGAAAGAGCGCGTTCATAACGAAGCCAGAGACGATGATACTCCTCTTGATTTTGAAAGAGCCCCCAATCGATAAATTGCCGGCGAAACTTTGGGGATTCCACTAAAAGCTGCCCGGTATCGGGGCCTAAAAAGAGGATAGGGAGCAATTTTGCAAGGTGTGAACGGCGTGTGACGGTCTCATAATCTTGTCGCACCCGAATCTCTTGCCGATCTCGCTCAATCCCTAATTGTGAACGAAAGGGAGAGACAGAAAGTTCTCCCCCCAACTCTTCATCTTCTATTTGCGGGCGACTGAGCTCGGCAAAGAGCCGAAAAAAATCTTCACCATTAGCGATAATCTGATTCACTCGGGATGTACGAAAAGAGCGCGTGTGGGAGAGAAAATAGAGCGCCTCTAGGAGGGAGGTTTTGCCGGACCCATTTTTTCCGACAATTAAATTAAATTGCGAATCAAAGTGATAACTCTGATTCGCAAGATGTCTAAAATTTTCAACTTTTAAGGATTCAATAATCACTTAAATAGCTCAGATACTCAGTGAGTTTAGAGTCTCATCGGCATGACAACATAACGCACATCATCGCCATCTGAGTTCTGAATTAAGCAGCTAGAATTGGGCGCTGTAAAGCTTAAACGCACCATATCATCATCTAACGTTTTTAAAGCATCGAGCAGATAAGTAACATTAAAGGCAGTCGCAAAAGGCTCCCCCTGATAGTTCACCTCTACCTCCTCTTCTGCTTGCTCCTGCTCGGGGTTATTCACCTGTAGTTTAAGCAGAAACTCCTCTACATTCACCCGAATACCACGGAACTTATCTTGCGAAAGTACAGATGCACGGGTTAATGCCTCAATCAGCCCTAATCGGTCAGCCACGATGATCTTATCCCCAAGAGCAGGAACAACGCGACGATAATCGGGGAATTTCCCTTCGATCAATTTCGTGGTAAAGACAATACCGCCAAGCTCTACCCGAAGATGATTTTGGCTAAGCTCAAGATGCACCGGAGCGGACTCATTTTCGAGCAGTTTTAGGAGTTCTTCAACCCCCTTACGTGGGATAATAAATTGCTTCTCGATCCCAGAAGACTCACTAAGAGTGAGGTAAGCGACCGAAAGTCGGTGCCCATCTGTAGCCACTGCGTTTAATTGATCCCCTGCGACATCTAATAGAAGACCATTTAAAAAGTAACGCACATCGGAGATCGCCATAGAGAAAGAGACACGCTCAATCAATTTGCGGAGCTCATTTTTCGGCAATGTTAAGGTCTTATCAAATTGCAGATCATCAAGCACGGGGAACTCATCCACCGGTAAGCAGCTCAATGTAAAGCGAGAACGGCCTGCTGTGATCTGTGCACGATTATCTTCCACCTCAATCTGCACCTCAATCTCGCTTGGAAGCGCCTTTAAGATGTCAAAAAGCTTACGGGCTGGAAAGGTAATCGCCCCTTGCTCAATGGGAATATGAGGGAATGAGCAGGTAAGCTCAATCTCGAGATCCGTGGTGGTTAAAGTAATCTCATCCTCACTCACCACACATTTTACGTTTGCTAAAACGGGCAATGTTTGTGTACGATCGATCACGCCGATAATAGCCTGAAGGGGCTTCATCAGCTGTTCTCTTTGAATAATTAACTTCATATGTCCTCTACAGATCTTGATGTATTGAGTCTTTGATGGCTCAGCTTGCCCTTTGCATTTTTTCGTTACTAGGCAACAGGTAAAAGCTCAGCCTCAACACAGAGTAAAACCTCTGTGAAACATTCATCGATTATACCACTAAAATGTGCTTATCTCTATAAGAGATATTCTCTCGAACACCTGCTTTCCCCCAAAGGGATTTCCATTAAATTAGAGTAAAACAGCGCTTTTTCGCACTCCTCAGCTTGCCCACAGAATTACCCCAAAAGATATCCTCAGAGTTATCCACAGAAAAGAGAGTGCGCCCTAAATTTACGCATTGTTTCACGGTTTCATTCTCTTTTAAGCACTCCCTTCTTCTGCCATAAAGAGCCTACATTGCGCAATATTTAGCCGCAAGTGGTCGATATAGAATTATGCTCGTTGAAACCTTTATAAATTTTACGCTCTTGTTAACGCTTCTGATCGGCAAAGTAGCGATCTTTCAGGGTTACATACTGCGCTGCAGAGAAGTAGAGGTTCTCTATCTCCTCCTCTGTTAATCGCTTAACCCTCCGTGCGGGAGCTCCCACCCACACCTCTCCCGATCGCACCACCTTCCCCGGGGCTAAAAGTGCTCCAGCCCCTAAAATGGCATTCTTTTCCACTTTGGCACCATCGAGCACAATAGCTCGCATGCCAATCAAACAACCCTCTTCAATGGTGCAACCATGCAGCATCGCCCCATGCCCCACCGTGACATCATCACCAATAATCGTGGGATGCCCCCCGGGCGAGAGCTTTCCATCATTAGCCACATGAATAATCGTGCCATCTTGGATGCTAGTACGAGCGCCGATCTCAATATAGTTCACATCCCCCCGCATAATTACGCCGGGCCAGATGGAGGAATCATCTCCAATTTTCACCTCACCAATCAATTTTGCTGTGGGGTCGATCCAAACTCGCTCACCAATCTCTGGGCGTTTACCCTCAAAAGGCATTAAAATCTCATTTTTATCTCGTTTCTCCATGCTCTCTTCTCTCTCTAATGGCTAGGAATAGCCCCTATTATGACGCTTTTGAACTCAAAAGTAGTGCTCGATTTACCAACTAAGCACTCTAAAAGCTGACAAGCCCCGCTAAAATCATCTATATTAAAAATTGCAGTAAGTAACTGTAGGTAGGCTCAATATGCGCTAAAAAATAGAAAAGCCCGCCCGTTGCTTTTGCCAGATACCAATTCTTTACACCATAAAAATAATGAATAGAACAATCATACGGTAAAGCTATGCCAAACAAAAACAGACCAAAGAGCCTTCTTGAATATCGCGATGAGATCGATCGCATCGATAGCGAGATCTTAACCTTGCTCAATCGCCGAGCGATTGCGGCCAAAGCAATAGGGGAGATAAAGATCGCCGCAGGAGATAAGGAGATGTACCGCCCCGAACGGGAGGCGCAAGTTTTAAGCCATCGAATGGAGAGTAATCAAGGCCCTATTGCCGATGAAGATATCGCTCGACTCTTCCGTGAGATTATGTCGATCTGCCTCTCTCTTGAAAAGCCGTTAACGATTGCTTATTTAGGCCCTAAAGGAACTTTTACCGAAGAGGCAACCATCAAGCATTTTGGGGGATCTGCACAGCGTATGCCGATCCGCACCATTGATGAAGTCTTCCATGCAATTGAATCGGAAAAAGCTGATTATGGTGTTGTGCCGATCGAAAACTCCACAGAAGGCGCCGTAAATCAGACTCTCGATTGCTTTTTAAGCGCAAATGTCTCTATTTGCGGGGAGACTGAGCTTAAGATTCACCAAAATCTGATCTCCCATGAAACAGATTTAGCAGCGATTAAAACAGTCTATGCTCATCCTCAATCCCTTGCTCAATGCCGCAGCTGGCTCGATGAGTATCTACCCCATGCCGAACGTATTGCTACTAATTCCAACGCAGGCGCGATTATGCGCACCGCAAATGAACCCGGCACTGCCGCGCTTGGGGGAAAACAAGCGGCTAAACATTACAATGTGCCCATTGTGGAGAAAAACATTGAGGATAACCTCACCAATAGCACCCGTTTTTTAGTGATCGGCAATAAACGTATTGAGCCAAGTGGCAATGATAAAACCACTATTTTAGTCTCTGCCAATGATCGCCCGGGGCTTCTTCTTCATCTTATTGCTCCTCTTTCTAAATATAATATTACAATGACCCGCATCGAATCGCGTCCCTCTAAAAATAGCAATTGGAGTTACGTCTTCTTTATTGATGTATTAGGGCATTTTGAGGATCACGGTTTAAAACTGGCGCTGAGCGAGATTGAGGAGGTCTCTTCATTCTTTAAAGTGCTCGGCTCATATCCTGTGGCACGATATTAACCCTAATTTTACTAATCACTCGAGGTTTTCTATGTCTGAACAGACTCTCTCTTCTTACAATTCAGGTACTACGCAACAGACTCAAGCGCCAGTTATGACGCTCAAAAATTGGGTCATTACATTGCTGATTCTATCGATTCCACTTGTCAATATAATTATGCTTGTGATCTGGGCGATTGATGGGAAAAATCCAAACCGCACTAACTTTTGTCGCGCATCGCTTATTGTGATGGTGCTTCTCTTTGTCCTCTACTTTGGATTTATGATGCTCTTTGGGCTTTTGATGCTCGGTAGTTCGGGATATTATTAACCAGAGTAAATGCTTTAAATGAAGGTGTAGCTAGAGATAAGCGCCCTCAATTGCGCTCAAAACTCACTCACCTTTATTAAATTGAGCTTTAATACCCGAGACACTTTAGGAATTTTATAATGCAGACAAAACGCCCCGATATTGTTTTTATTAAGAATCTTAAACTTGAGGTGATTATCGGCATCTATCCTCATGAGCGTACTAATATTCAGCCGATCACACTCAATCTTGCAATGGAGTGGGATAATCGCCCGGCCGCAAAAAATGATGATATCGCCCTTACGCTCGATTATGAAAAGGTGAGCAATTATATTAAAACCTTTGCCAAAAACTCCGCCTTTTTATTGGTGGAAACCTTTACCGAGCAGTTGGCTAAAGAGCTGATTGAGCATTTTAAAATTCCTGCGCTTGAGATTGAGCTTAACAAACTTACCGCTATTTCCGACACCGATGCGGTGGGTGTTAAGATCTATCGCACCGAAAAGGATTACTCAAGCACGGCTCTATAAAACAGAGCTTAAACAGAGCTTACAAAAATCCCCCTTTCTCTAAAGCCTCTATAGGCAACTTAAGAAAAAGGGGGACTTGATACGATTTATCTTCTATTTAAAAAGCAACTTCGCAGTATGCGATTTAAATAGAACTCTTCTACTTCTCATAGCGGGAAATATCTAGACCTTCCGTGCTAATCTCCGGCGTATCACCTGCCATAAGATCACTCAAATAACGGCCACAACCTGCAGCCATTGTCCAGCCTAATGTTCCATGCCCAATATTTAAGAAGAGATTTTTAATCTTCGTTCCCCCTAAAATGGGAGTTCCATCGGGCGTTGCTGGGCGAAGACCTGTCCAGAATTCCACATTCGACATATCGCCCCCCTCTGGATAGAGATCCTTAGTGACAAACTCTAGCGTCTCTTTTCGACGGGGATCTAAAGAGAGATCATACCCCATCACTTCAGCCATTCCTCCCACACGAATGCGATCATCAAAACGGGTAATGGCGATCTTATAGGTCTCATCTAAAATAGTGGATTTAGGCGACATTTCGGGATCCTTAATAGGAATTGTGAGCGAATAGCCCTTTAGAGGGTAAACAGGTATCTCAATACCTAAAGGCGCTAACTGCTCTGCTCCGTAACTTCCTAAACAAACAGCGTAGAGATCAGCCGTCATCAACTCTCCATCGACCCAAACACCCTCTACATTATCGCCTCGAGCGCTAATCTTTTCGATCGTTTTACCAAATTTAAACTCCACCCCAAGCGCTTTGGCTTTTTCCGCTAATCGGTTGGTAAAGAGGAAACAGTCTCCCGTTTCATCATTGGGTAGACGCAAGCCTCCCGCAAGTTTATGCGCCGTCTTCTCAAGAGCTGGCTCTACCGCCACAATTCCTTCTCGATCGAGCACCTCATATGGGACATTAAACTGCTCTAAAACCTCAATGTCGCTCTTAATCGCCTCCATCTGCGCCTCGGTGCGAAGCAGTTGAGTCGTCCCTAAAGTACGCTCTTCATACTCAATTCCTGTCTCCTCCCGCAACTCTTTTAAGCAATCGCGGCTATATTCCGAAACCCGCACCATCCGCGCCTTATTGATTGCATAGCGGGATTCGGTACAGTTCATCATTAACTGCATCATCCACTTATACTGCTTAAAGCTTGAAGTAGGCTTAATGGCAAGGGGGGCATGCTTGCTCTGAAGCAGCCACTTAATCGCCTTTAAAGGAATCCCTGGGGCTGCCCAAGGCGATGCATATCCTGGTGAGATCTGGCCCGCATTTCCATAACTTGTCTCTAGCGCAGGTCCTTCTTGACGATCGATTACCGTCACCTTAAAGCCCTTTTTAGCCAAATAATATGAGAGCGAAGTCCCCACAACGCCGCTACCTAATACCAATACATGCATAAATGAACTCCCATCGTAGTTATCACTTTTAAAGATTGTGGCGATACCATTTAGTGATATATTTGTTTATATCTCCACCAATAGGGCATATAATACCCCCTTTCTGCGCCCAATATGGAACACAATAGATACATTATACAGATTCCTTTTACACTGTATTAATTTTAAAGATCTACTTGCCCCCTGAATTCAGTAGCTTTAAATAGGCATCGATAAAGCAACCTGAAAAAGCTATACCCGGGTGGGCCGATTGAGTAAAGGCTTCTTGATTGCGCAGAGCTAGGGAATCGATTCATTATCGATGAACCAACATTCATCAAACATTAAAAAATAGAGATCACATTTTTAGCGCGCTTAAAGCTCTCTTAAAGAGCAGAGCTTAAGCCACTTTTAAGTAAGGCAGAGCATGTTTCAGACACTTTTAAATAGCGTACAGACCATTTTATGGGATTACCTTCTTATCTATCTCCTTTGCGGAACGGGGCTCTTTTATACCGTTGTGCTCCGAGGAATTCAGGTTCGCAAGTTTAAAACGGCCTTTAGTGCCCTCTTTTCAAAGTTCTCACTCTCGGGAAAGAAGGCAGATAAAGGCGGGATGAGCTCTTTTCAGGCAATCTCTACCGCTGTGGCTGGCCAAGTAGGTACTGGGAACTTAGCTGGCCCTGCTACCGCAATTATGGCTGGGGGCCCGGGCGCTATCTTTTGGATGTGGATCTCCTCCTTTTTAGGAATGGCGACCATCTACGCAGAAGCGATTTTGGCCCAAAAATATCGCTCAAAAGATCGCTCTGGCCAAGCTGTAGGGGGACCCGCCTACTATATTGAGCAAGGCTTAGGGGTTAAGTGGCTCGCTGTTTTATTTGCGATCTTAATCATCTTCGCCTTAGGGCTTGTGGGCAATATGGTGCAATCAAACTCTATCGCCTCTGCCTTTGAAAAATCGCTCCATCTTCCCACCTGGGTATCTGGCCTCTTTGTGGCAAGCTTAATGGCCTTTGTTGTGGTGGGGGGACTCAAAAATATCGCCTCATTTACAGAAAAAGTGGTTCCTACGATGGCGTTTTTCTACCTTGTGGGAGCGATGATTATGCTGATAATCAATGCAGGTTATATTCTTCCAGCCTTTAAAGCGATCTTTGTAGCCGCTTTTAACCCTTCTGCCGTTTTAGGCGGCGGTGCGGGGATCGCCATTCAGCAAGCGATGCGTTTAGGTATTGCCCGAGGTCTCTTCTCTAACGAGGCGGGAATGGGATCTACCCCTCATGCCCATGCGGTAGCAAAAGTTAAAACCCCTGAAGAGCAAGGCTTTGTGGCGATGATGGGCGTCTTTATTGTGGGGGTGATTGTCACATTAACGGGGTTAGTGATTATCACCTCAGGTATTCGAGGGTGGGCAGAATCTGGCAGTAGTGATCCCAACTTCCTCCTCTTTTTTAGCGGACAGGGAACCGGCATTACCATCACCCAGTATGCTTATGAAGTGGTCTTTGGCTCAATCGGGGGAATCTTTATCTCCATCTCCCTACTCTTTTTCGCATTCTCCACCATAATCGGCTGGTATTACTATGCGGAAAACAATGTGCGCTATCTCTTTAGCTCCCCTAAAGCGGTGCGTCTCTTTCAGTGGATCGCTGTCATCGGTATCTTCTTTGCTTCAATGGTTAAAGTTGAGCTTGTCTGGCAACTTGCTGATCTCTTTAACGGACTGATGGTTCTGCCAAACTTAGCGGCTCTTCTTCTGCTTGCCCCTATTGTGATCTACGAAACCTCCGGTATGAGCTGGAAAGATGTCCCGCTCTTTGGCGCAATTCCTCTGCCTAAACGTTTTAGAGAAGACAAAAAGGATCGCACCTAACAAACTGCGGAGAATGTTTTACCCACAGAGATCTTATGATATAGATAAAGAAGGGGCATAAACCTCGCCCCACTTTGCGCTTACAACTTACAATGTGTAAGAAAAAGCCCCCTTTCATAAAAATTGTAATAACAATAATAAGCAACCACCACCCGTTATTGGTAGAGACTCTATGATTCCGAAAACCCGCACTGAATATGTTGCCGATTACCTCCGCGATGAGATCCTTACCGGAAAGATCGGCGCGAATCTCCCCCTGCGGCAAGATGCCATTGCCAAAATCTTAGGGGTGAGCCGAATCCCCGTTCGTGAAGCGTTACTTCTCTTACAATCTGAAGGCTTAGTAGAATTTATTCCCCATCGAGGGGCTTTTACCACAGAATTATCGAGCGATCGCATCAAAGAGCTCTTTCATCTTCGCAAGATGATCGAAAGCCATGTTCTTCGCCATGCAATCCCCAATATGCAGGAGGAGGATTTTGTACGCGCAGAAGAGCAGCTCGCCCGTTATGATGAGATTCTTAAAAAGGGGATCAATATCGAGCTCTGGAGCGATTATAACTACGACTTTCACAATCTTCTCTACGCCCCCTCTCAGCTCACAGAGAGTTTAGCGATGATTGAGCTGCTCAATACTAAATGCTCCCGCTATGTAAAGATGCATCTCCTCTACACTAAAAGGACAGAAGAGGCGATGTGTGAGCATCGGGAGCTTCTCACCCTCTCTAAAGCAGGCGATATTGAAGGGGCGGTAGCCCTTTTAGAGAGTCATATTGAAACAGCAGCAGAGACCACCATCCATCTTTTCGAGCGCTCCCGCATGGCTCCGCAAGAGGATAAACGCTAAAAGTTGAGAGAACTTCGCCGTTTTGTCATCCCCTTGAGATATACTTTCACTATACTTTGCCTATATCGATCTAAGAAGGAGATAAAATGAAGCGTTTAGCCATTGGGCTTGTTGCACACGATGCTAAAAAGAAATTACTTGTGGATTGGGTAGGCGACTATATTCCCTACTTTCGGCAGCATGATCTCTTTGCCACCGGCACGACGGGGCAGCAGATTTTAGAGGCTTATCCAGATCTCACCCTCACTCGCCTTAAAAGCGGCCCTCTCGGAGGGGATCAACAGCTTGGCTCGATGATCTGTACCGAAAAACTCGATCTTCTCATCTTCTTTACAGATCCTTTAACCCCCATGCCTCACGATGTAGATGTCAAAGCATTGATTCGTCTCTCAACGCTCTACAATATCCCCATTGCGCTCAGTACTTCTACCGCAAGCCTACTCATGCGAGCCATTTTAGCTGATGAATCAGCCTGCTTAACAGAGCTTGTGTAACCTTTTAGCACGATAATTTCCAGTAAATTCCACAAAAAACGCCCTCGGTTAGAAGGGCGTTTTCGTTTTTGTCTCTTTTATTATTAGAGGTTAAATTGCTACTCTTAAACGTTTTTTAGCAGTGCAATTTTAGCGCCATTCAATCCGGCTCATCACCTCTTTTACCCCCGAAGTTACGCTTGCGCCAAATTGTTTCATTAACTTGCCAAAGGGATCTTCTTTCTCGGTAAAATCGACCAAATAAGGGGACTTAAAGATCTCTCTTGCAACCTTAGGGGCAGAGCCTAAACCATCAATTAAACCGAGCTGTAAAGCCTGCTCCCCATTCCAGATTAGACCGCTAAAGAGCTCAGGATGTTGTGCAGTATCTAAACGATCGCCACGCCCCTCTTTCACCGCCGTAATAAACTGTTGATGCACACCCCCGAGCACTTCACTCCAAAATTGAGTCTCCTCTTCCCGCTCAGGTGAGAAAGGATCAAGAAAGGCCTTATGCTCCCCTGACGTATAGAGCCGGCGATCAACTCCAATCCCTTCAATTAAGCGATCAAAGCCAAAGCCCGCCGCCGTGACGCCAATAGAGCCCACAAGGCTCGCTTTATCGGCGTAGATATTCTCCGTCGCTGCAGCAATATAGTACGCCCCCGACGCGCCGATCTCTTCAATTACACTTACGATCGGCTTCTCCGGATAGAGCCCTCGCAAACGAGTGATCTCATCATACACATATCCACTTTGCACAGGAGAACCGCCCCCTGAATTGATACGCAAGATAATACCGTCAACCTTTTTATCCTTAAAGGCCTTGGTAATGCCCTTTATCATCAACTCAGCGCTTGCAGCCTCGCCATCGGCAATCATCCCCTTCACATCCACCACTGCGGTATAACGGGAGAGAATATTGCCCTTCTCATCGAGATAGAGCTCACTTTTCCCTCGCAATCCTGCCCCTGCAAAGAGTGAACCGATCACAAAAAGAAAGATCAGCACACCAAAAAACTTAAAGAAGATATTCCAACGACGCCGCCGGCGATTTTCCACCGTGGTAGCATTCAGCGCTTCTGCCACTACTTTCAATAGGGCATTACCATCGACTGGAGAAACTGTACGCTCCCCTCTATTTTCTACAGCTGTGCGCTCAATAGCGGGAGGAATATTTTGTTCATGCTTCATGAAAATACCTCATGGAGATTTAAAAAACGGTATGAGAGCAGGCCTAAACTTCACCTTATCCATAAAAAATGAGTTAAATGCTAATAAAACCTTTTCATAAGAGTCTATAAAGATAGGACAGACTTACAAAAAAGCTCGTAGCTATGAAAACTACGAGCCTATATCGTGGGCATTGAACATTACATCCCGGGGAACTTTCCCTTAAGCGAACGCATCATGCGACGCATTCCGCCCCCTTTAAATTGCTTCATCATCCGCTGCATCTGATCGAACTCTTTCACTAAACGGTGAACATCTTGAATATTCACCCCCGCACCATCAGCAATACGTTTTCTGCGCGGCCCACGAAGAAGCTTATGATCAGCTCGCTCAGCAGGTGTCATGGAGTTAATAATCGCAATCTTTTTAATAAAGATCGAATCATCCACTTTGCCTTTCGCTTTTTCCGCAATCTCACCCATTCCCGGAAGTTTTGTTAGCAGAGTATTAACCCCCCCCATATTGAGCATCTGCTCCATCTGGGCTTTAAAATCATTAAGATCGAGGCTCTCCCCCTTCTTAAATTTCTTGGTAATACGCTCAGCTTCTTGTCGATCGACCTTCGCTTCCATCTCTTCTACTAACGAAAGCACATCGCCCATGTCAAGAATGCGCGAAGCTAAACGATCGGGATGAAAAGGCTCAAGTGCGTCTGTTTTCTCACCCACCCCGAGGAATTTAATCGGCTTTTGCGTAATATGACGAATAGAGAGCGCCGCACCCCCACGAGCATCCCCATCAACCTTCGTTAAGATGACGCCGGTTAAAGGAAGCGCATCATTAAAGGCTTTTGCTGTATTTGCAGCATCTTGCCCCGTCATACTATCGACTACAAAGAGTGTTTCAATCGGATTTAAAACCGCGTGAACAGCCTTAATCTCATCCATCAACTCATCATCAATATGTAAGCGCCCCGCCGTATCCACAATTAAAACATCGGCAGACATACGCTTAGCACTATCGACCGCTTTTTTAGCGATCTCTTCGGGAGTCTCTTCAATCGTGGAGGGAATAAACTCCGCCCCCACCTGCCCGGCAACCGTTTTAAGCTGCTCGATCGCCGCCGGACGATAAATATCGGCACTCACCACGGCAACCTTTTTCTTCTCCTTCTCTTTAAGGAACTTAGCGAGCTTCCCTACACTGGTGGTTTTACCCGCTCCTTGTAAACCCGCCATGAGAATAATCGCCGGAGGTTGTTGACGAAGATCGAGAGACTCGTTCGCCTCTCCCATAATCTTAACCAACTCTTCATGCACAACCTTAATAAGTACCTGCCCGGGATTGAGGCTCTCTGCCACATCTCGACCAACGGCCCGCTCACGTACTTGATTGATAAACTCTCGCACCACAGGTAATGCAACATCTGCCTCTAAAAGGGCCATCCGAACTTCACGCAGTGCATCTTTAATATTATCTTCCGTCAATCGCGCCTGACCTCGGAGCGAGCGCATCGTTTGGCGTAAACGGCTACTTAAATTCTCAAACATGAAAATCCTTTTTATTTTTTAGTAAAATTTTTATTTATAATTCTTCTGAAATTTCTTGTAAAATCACTCTATAGTTTACTTTAAATGGGGCTTCCTTTAAAGTTTAACCAAAATAATAATCACTCAAAATTAGAGGAACCATGACGCTCATAACCCTCGATATAGCGATCTATCTGCTCACAACATTTTTGTTGGTGGGGCTCTTAAAAAACCGTGGCCAGCAGCCTTGGCTACTGGCAAGCTATGGAGCGCTAAGTATCGCCATGATTCTGCACGCGATTATTCTTAGCCACCAGATATTACACCACGAAAGCCTCAATATCGGGGCACTTAAAGCGCTCTCTCTAACCGCCTTTATCATGCTGATTATTGGCGTCCCCTATATAAAGCAGCATCTCAATACGGTGATTATTCTCACTCTATTTGCTGCTCTCACCCTCTTTCTTTCAAGCTTTCAATCGGAAAATAGAGTAGATGCCCCCGACACCCTCTTAGGGCTTCACATTGTCACCTCCATGGTGGCCTATTCGCTACTTCTTCTTGCCTCTATTCAGGCAGTGTTAGTCTATCTGCGAGATCGAGCCCTTAAAGGGCATCGGCTCTTTTTAATCGATCGTCTCCCCCCTATTTTACGCATGGAGAGCCTTCTTTTTCGCCTGCTGAGTGTTGGCTTTCTGCTCTTAACAATCAGCATCATCACCAGCATCGCCTTTTTTGATCTCTGGTTCACTCGGCCCTTTGCTCACAAAACTGTCTTAACAGGGGCTGCTTGGGTGCTCTATGGCGGAATTTTAGCGAGCCACTACTTTTGGGGTATTCGAGGCCGCTTTGCTGCAAAGTTTGTGGTGATCACCTCACTCCTTCTCCTTTTAGGCATTACGGGTACTCGCTTAATTCAGGAACTTATTTTTCACCGTGTGTAGCAAATACAGGCCTCAAATCGTGCCCCATTTAGGCTACACCTTGACTCTTGAGATTTACAAATAATTATGACGACTCCAACTCCCACATCCGCAGAACAATCCTTTCTGCAACACTTAATTGAGCTACGGGACCGCCTGATTAAGGCAGGACTTGGCGTCTTGCTAATCTTTCTCGGGCTAGTTTATTTCTCAAACGATATCTATAACTTTATCGCAACGCCGCTACTCTCTGTCATCCCTGAAGATGGAAAGATGATCGCAACAGATGTTACTGCTCCCTTCTTTGTGCCCATCAAGCTTACACTTTGGGTGGCCTTTTTTATCGCCATTCCTTGGGTGCTCTATCAAGCCTGGAGCTTTATCGCCCCCGGGCTCTATCAGCATGAAAAGCGGGTCGTCTTTCCGATTATCTTCACCAGCGTTACCCTCTTTTATGTGGGCATGTTTTTTGCCTACTATGCGGTGATGCCTATTATGTTTAAGTTTCTCTCAGGGGCGGCACCAAGCGGTGTTGAGATCGCCACCGATATTAATAAATATCTCTCTACTGTTCTTCGCCTCTTCTTCTTTTTCGGCCTTATTTTTGAGATCCCCATTGTACTGATTATTCTCATCTCTTTAGGGGTGATGAGTACCGAAAGTTTAGCCAAAAAACGCCCCTATATTATTGTGGGAATGTTCTTTATCGGAGCTGTTGCTACACCGCCCGATCCTTTTTCGATGATCCTCTTCTCAAGCGCAGCGATTGCTCTTTTTGAGTTTGGGCTCTTTATCGGTAAGAAAATTGAGCTTCGCAAAGCTAAAAAGGCGGCTGCGGAAGAAGAAAACTCCCCGTAAAAAGGGAGAAAATGGTATAATTTCCGTAATCTCTTTTAGGAAGCTCCGCACCTTTTTGCCGAGCTTCTTTCTTATTCTATTTATTCTTTATTTGCGATCAAAATCATGATTAAAACACGTTTTGCGCCCTCACCAACGGGCTACCTTCATATCGGTGGCGCACGCACTGCGCTCTTCTCTCACCTCTTTGCGCTCCATCATGGCGGAAAGAATGTTCTCCGTATTGAGGATACCGACCTTGAACGCTCAACCCCAGAGGCTGTTGCTGCCATTATGGAGAGCCTTGAGTGGTTGGGGCTTGAGTATGATGAAGGCCCTTTCTACCAGACAAAGCGGTTTGATCGTTATAAAGAAGTGATAGAAGAGCTTCTTGAAAGTGGCCATGCCTACTACTGCTACTGCTCACAAGAGGAGCTTGCCGAGATGCGCGCAAAGGCAGAAGCCGCTAAGGAAAAGCCTCGCTATAATGGTAAATGGCGTCCAGAACCTGGCAAAACATTGCCCGAAGTGCCGGAAGGAGTAAAGCCTGTTGTTCGCTTTAAGAGTCCACAAGCGGGGGCAACCTCATTTAATGATCTTATTCACGGCAATATTACCGTACAAAATAGCGAGCTTGATGATCTTATTATCGCTCGTTCAGATGGCTCGCCCACCTATAACTTCTGCGTTGTAGTGGACGATATGGATATGGGCATTACCCACATTATTCGCGGCGATGATCATATCAATAACACCCATCGGCAAGTTAATATCTTTAAAGCGCTCAATGCCCCCGTTCCCCAATATGCACACGTTGCAATGATCTTAGGAGATGATGGTCAAAAGCTCTCAAAACGGCATGGAGCTGTAGGCGTCATGGAGTTCTACGAGCGCGGTTTTTTACCCGAAGCAGTCATCAACTATCTTGTGCGTTTAGGCTGGTCACACGGGGATCAAGAGATCTTCACCTGGGATGAGATGGTGAAATTATTTGATCTGAAACATGTCTCAAAATCAGCAAGTGCCTTTAATACTTCAAAACTTCTCTGGCTCAATCAACACTATATGATTGAGAAAGATCCTGCAGAACTTGCGGCACTTCTTAAGCCCTACTTAGCAAAAGTCGGTATTGAGCTCGATGACTCAGAAGAGACCAATACCTATCTTGCTGAAGTAGTCACCGCACATGTAAAACGCACCGAAACGCTCGTTGAACTTGCCGCAATGGTGAAATATCTCTTTATCGATGAGCTCGAATATGATGAAAAAGCCGTTGCAAAACAGCTTACAGAAGCCTCAAAACCGGTACTAGAGGAGCTCATAAAACTTCTAACCGAGGCTGATTGGAATCACGAAGCGCTCGATGGGGTTGTAAAACAAGTTACCAAAAATCTTGATGTAGGGATGGGTAAAGTTGGTATGCCCCTTCGCACCGCAATTGTTGGCAGAACAAACTCACCCAACTTAGACGAAACCCTCTATTTAGTGGGCAAAGAGAAGACTCTAGAACGCCTTAACAGAGCGCTTGAGATGATTGGGTGATATTAAATTTTTGTTTCTAACACTAAAACAAAATCCCGGTAAGCAGCTAAGCTTCCGGGATTTTTATCTATTAAGGTGAGATTTATACTCATTAAGTCACCTTAATAATTAGGTTTCTCATTAACTTGATTTAATTGCAGAATACTCTGCTCTATAGGCTTGTGCTAAGCCAATCATAATAGGTACCCATATCAAAGACATCCAATATCCTTCATATAACCCCACATGACTATTAATTGGCATCATGGCGACAAATCCCACCATAATCCAAACATTCCCAGCTTTAGCCTTAAACATCCTGATAAAGAGATAAAACAACACAAAAAGGTAAGGAATGAAACCAATGACTCCGGTCTCGATAAGAACTTCTAATCCATGCAAATGTGGTTGCCAAACATACCCTGCAAACTGATACTCTTTGGGATATGTCTGATATACCTCATTAAAAGCACGGGGCCCCACCCCATTGATCCAGTAATTAGGGACTTCTTTAAAGCCAACTTCCCACAATAGCGTCCTATTAGAAGTAAAACGCTTTAGAAAGTTTTCGGATCCAGCTGCTGAAGTCGTCCATAAAAAACGTTCTTGAACAATATCCAACTGAGAAGCTACAGCTATGCAGATCAATAAAATAACTACTGTCCCCCCAATAAAACGAGCTTTATATCGCACTTCTCCCTTTATGAAAAGATAGAGTAAAAAGAGAAATAAGGAGACAAAAAGAGAGATCATTCCTGCACGAGCTCCCCCTATAAAAACACTCACAACCAATAATAAAAGCACAATAAAAGTGAGTGTTATCCGCACCAACGATAATTTCTCACCCAATTTCCGATATAGATAAAAGAATACAACGGGAGCTAATGTGCCTAGAAAATAGCTTAAATGTGCCTTATCAAAAAACACCCCCATAACTCTATTACCCACAACAGGATTATGCCCATGAATATGATAGCCAAATAACCATTGTGATATAGCATCAATAGAGACAAACATAATCATGGCAAAAGATAAGTTTTCTAACTTAATCTGATTCTCATCGTAATGAGCCATAATGACCGCTAAAACCCCTAAAAACAGGTAACGGAACATTCTCCCAAAAACAGACGCTGTCATACTCGGATTTAATGAATCTATCCAAGCTATCCCTATGGGAACTAAAAAAGCTAGGGCAACATAGAGATAACGATTTTCTTTCAATTCACGAAGATAGGGCTGCTTGCGCAACAGAATTAAAACAATCCCTACAAGGGCACCCAAAATGGTAGTGAATTCTAGCGCGAATCGCCCTAGTACCATAGAAAAGAGGATTATAAAAAAATAGAGATAAAGTTTATTGCCCCAGAAACTACTCATCAACTCTCCCACTGCTATTGAAGCAAAGATTTTCTAGATAATATAAAAATGTCAATAGTTTACAACAGGCAACCAAACTATGCTCGACTCTTTCACTAAAACAAATCTATATAGTAAAGGTTAGTTAGGTGGAAAAAGAGTTTTTCACCCTCTCTCCCTCGCCCTTCTATCTAGCTCTTTGAGGTATTCCAGTTTTTTACTGATCTGCCCTTCTAAGCCGCGGTCGGTAGGCTTGTACCATTCCTGCTCTTCTAACCCTTCGGGGAAATAATATTCGCCGGCGGCATAAGCTCCAGGCTCATCGTGGGCGTAGCGGTAATGTTTTCCATGGCCTAAATCGGCCATCAATTTTGTAGGAGCATTGCGTAAATGAAGCGGTACAGGGCGGGTTTGATCGTTTTCCACAAAGGCTCTTGCTTGTTTAAAAGCACTATAACCGGCGTTGGATTTTGCCGCACAGGCTAAATAGATAGCCGCTTGCGCAAGTGCTAGATCCCCCTCCGGGCTGCCGAGCCGTTCGTAAGTGGTCAGGGCATCGGTAGCGATCTGAATCCCCCGGGGATCCGCTAACCCGATATCTTCCCAGGCAATCATTAAGATTCGGCGCCCTAAATAACGGGGATCAACGCCGGAATCCATCATGAGCGAAAACCAATAGAGCGCAGCATTAGGGTCTGAACCCCGAATCGATTTATGAAGTGCGGAGATCTGATCGTAAAAATAATCCCCCTGCTTATCAAACTGCTTAGGTTGGCTAGAGAGTGTCTTCTCTACAAATTCAAGGGTGATCGCTTTTTCAGCGTTCGATTTAGCGATCGTTAAAACTTGCTGAAGCAGATTAAGCGAGCGCCGACCATCTCCGTTAGCATATTGAATAATGAGCGAAAGCGCCGCAGGCTCGATCGTAAAATCAGGGTAATAAGTAGTGAGCGCTCGGGTTAAGAGCTTTGTGAGCGCCTCATCCGATAAGGGCTCTAAAACATAGACAAATGCCCGAGAAAGCAGCGCCTGGTTAATCTCAAAGGAGGGATTTTCTGTAGTAGCTCCGATAAAGGTGACCAGCCCCGACTCCACAAAGGGGAGCAGCGCATCTTGCTGCCCCTTGTTAAAGCGATGAATTTCATCAATAAAGAGGATGGTGCGCTTACCTTGCAAGCGGTAATTTTCCGCCTCTCCAATAGCCTGACGAATCTCCTTTACTCCAGAGAAAACGGCGGAGAGTGAGATAAACTCAGCCTCAAACTCCTGCGCCACAAGATTAGCCAATGTTGTCTTGCCGACACCTGGAGGCCCCCAAAAGATCATTGAGTGGGGCTGCCCCGATTTAAAGGCCTCAAAAAGAGGTTTTCCCGGAGCCAATAGATGCTCCTGCCCCACTACCTCGCTTAAATTTTTAGGCCGTGCAAGATCCGCTAAGGGGGAGAATTGCAGCGTTGACTCTTCGATTAAGCTATCAAACAGATCCGCCATTAGCGTGTCTCGTCGATCACATCCACATCTTTAGGGGCGCGAAACTCAAAACTCGAAGCCTCTAGTGGACGATTTTCCTGCACTCTTTGTAATTCAAAGGTTACGGTTTGACCGGTAAGATCTTTCGCCACAAAAGAGTGGAGCTTTTTGCCCTTGAAATTGACATCAATCGAGAGAATCTCCAAACCATCTTGAGGATTTTTCGGGAAGAGAATATAGCTCTGCCCATTACTCACAGTCTGAATGGTAAAGGATTGATCCAATGTTCGATCTCCTAAAAGCACCATCAATAAAGGGTTATTCTCTAACTCTTTTGTAGGTTTAATAACCACCTGCATCAGATCCACATCATAATGCCAAAGCTTCTCTCCATTACTCATTAAGAGTTGGGCATAGGGCTTTTTATAATCGAATACAAACTTAGGTTTAAGGCTCTCCCCTTCTGGCTTTTGAAGTTTTAGATGTCCTGAAGAAGTTTCACTGCTCTGCTTACTCTTTACGATCTGATTAAAATCGGCCTCAAGTGTCTTAAAATTATTAAAATAATCGATAATAAAACGCTCTTTCGCCACCGATAACGTGGGAAATAGCAGGCTTAAAGATAGGGCCGCAGTTAAAAATACTCTTTTCATTTTTCTCTCTCCTACTGTTTGGGAGTCTGAATCACATTCTTTTTTATTCTTTCAAAAAACCTTAAATATTTACTCTCTGAGTATAGCAGGAAAGCGCAATTGCGGGGGAGTCTCTGCAAGATTATTCACCCTGTTTTATTACTTTTCGCTGTTTTCCGATAGCTTTATAAAAACCTTTGTTATAATCTCTCTCTTTTATCTCACACATAATTATTGGAGAATCTTCTCAAGCCTGCGCTGGTTTGCGAGGATTTTCGAGTGGTTATTACTGATACTTAGGAGACCCTTATGTTTAAATTTGATGTCTATGGAACGCTAGTTATGGCGAGCCTGACGCTGATTTTAGGTCGCTACTTAGTGGCGAAAATTCCAGCGCTAAACCGTTACACAATTCCAAGCCCAGTAGCGGGGGGATTGCTCATCGCATTTGTGATGCTTCTGATCAAAATGCTCTTCGACTTTGAAGTACAATTTGATACGGTTCTTCAAACTCCTTTAATGCTTGCTTTCTTTGCAACCATCGGGCTTAACGCAAACTTCGCAAGCCTTCGTCGCGGTGGCCGTGCCCTCTTTATCTTCTTAATTGTGGTGGTCGGCTTCTTAATCATCCAAAATATCGTAGGTGTTGGTTTAGCAACGATCCTTGGTATCGATCCTCTTATGGGCCTTTTAGCCGGTTCAGTTACTCTTTCTGGCGGTCATGGAACGGGTGCAGCTTGGAGTGGCGTATTTGCAGATAAATATGGTTTTGCAAACGCTAAAGAAGTTGCCATGGCATGTGCGACCTTCGGCCTGGTTTTAGGGGGCTTAGTAGGCGGTCCTTCAGCACGTTTCTTACTCCGTAAACAGAAAGTTCTCAATGATGGCAGTACCGCTCTTAATGATGAGGCGCCAGAAGTTTCAGAAGGTTCCAGTGCTTTTGAAGAGCCTAAAGCTATCCGCCGCATTACCGCTACTGCCCTTTTAGAGACGATCGCTATGATCTTTGTGAGCTTAGCGTTAGGAAGCTATCTTGCCGACTTCTTAAGCGAGACTAAATTCGCCCTTCCCACCTTCGTTTGTGTTCTCTTTGTGGGCGTTATCATCAATAACGTTTTATCTGTATTTAGTAAGCAGATCGTTTTTGAGCGCTCTGTCTCGATTGTTGGAAACGTCAGCCTCTCTCTCTTCTTAGCGATGGCTTTAATGAGCCTTAAGCTTTGGGAGCTTGCATCTCTTGCCGTACCGATGGTGATTATCCTCGCGGTACAAGCAGCATTTATGGCGTTTTATGCCATCTTTGTAACCTACCCCATTATGGGTAAAAACTACGACGCTGCTGTACTCGCTGCAGGTCACTGTGGTTTTGGTTTAGGTGCAACACCCACCGCTATTGCAAACATGCAAGCAGTCACCGAGCGTTTTGGCCCATCACGGACTGCGTTCTTAGTGGTGCCCATGGTAGGAGCGTTCTTTATCGATATCGTGAATGCGATTGTGATTAAAGGCTTCCTGATGCTTCCCTTCTTCCCCAATATTGTCGGTTAATAAGGGTGAATCGCTTCTGCAAGACTAAAAGCCAACCATGCTAAAATTAGTCTGTTAAATATGCAAAGCACTATAAAAATTATCTATAAAAAATCCCCGAGAGGTTTAACCTTCGGGGATTTTTCTATCTCTCAATTATATATATCTATATTCAATAGACTCAGTAGTCGAAATATATCAAGAGAAAAGCGCTAATCTTCCGCTACTCCTTAAATCTTAAAGCTCGTAAGCTATTTAAAATCACAATAATACTAGCCCCGACATCCGCAAATACAGCCCCCCACATAGAACCATGCCCTAAGAGCACAGCAATAAAGAAGACAAGCTTAATCCCCAACGCAAGTGTGATATTTTGCTTAATAATCGACAAGGTCTTTTGCGAGACACCAAAGAAGGTAGGGAGCTTACGCAGATCATCATCCATAATGGCTACATTAGCTGTTTCGATCGCTACATCGCTTCCGATAGCCCCCATCGCAAAGCCCACATCGGCTGTGGCTAAGGCCGGAGCATCATTGATACCATCCCCAATCATCCCCACCGATTGCCCATCAGTTCCCTTGCCTTTAGCAACTTGATGGGAGCGCAAAATAGCTGTTTTATCTTCAGGTAAAAGCTCGCCATGGGCCTCTGTAATGCCTACCTCTCTTGCCACATGATTTACCGCTCCCTCATGATCGCCTGAGAGCAAAATCGGCATTAACCCCCGATCTTTAAGGGATTTCAAGGCCTCTTTCACCCCTTTCTTTAAAGGATCAGAAACCACAAAAAGCGCCATAACTTCTCTTCCCTTAGCAAAAATCGAAAGGCTCGCTCCAGAAGTTTCAACCGCTTTTATCGCCGCATCTGCCCCGCTTAGGTCGATACCTTTTTCCATCATTAATGTGCGATTTCCTAAGTAGAGATGCTCCCCATCTATCTCCCCCATCACTCCTTGTCCGGGGATAGCCGTAAAGTTTTCTACCTCGAACGATTGCCCTCCATAATCACGCACAATAGCCCGTGAAATAGGATGATCGGAACGTCCGGCTAAATTCATAGCATACGGCATCGCTAAGGAGTGCTCCTCCTCAAAAGCGGCGTGCATCGGAATCACCTCCGTTAACTTGGGCGCTCCTTGCGTTAATGTGCCTGTTTTATCAAACGCCAAATGGGTTAAACTTGCACCTTTTTCAATATACTCGCCCCCCTTTACCAAAATTCCATGGCGCGCTAATAGAGTTAAAGCACTCACCACAGCCACGGGGGTAGAGATTACAAGCGCACAAGGGCAAGCGATAATCAGCACCACTAACGCATTGTAGATGCTCTGATACCACGAGACCCCAAAAAATGGCGAAAGAAGCGCAATAGCAATTCCCACTAGAAAAACAACGGGTGTATAGATCGCCGCAAAACGATCGATAAAACGCTCAACCGGTGCGCGCTTGCCCTGCGCCTCCTCGATGGTGCGTACAATTTTAGCTAGCGTGGAGTTCTCCGCCGTTGTAGTGGCTCGATAATCGATCTCTCCCTGCTGATTTATACTCCCTGCATACACAATCTGATCCACAGACTTATCCACAGGAAGGCTCTCTCCCGTAATAGGGGATTCATCAAAGCTCGAGGCCCCTCGAATAATCACACCATCTAAAGGTAAACGCCCACCGGGAACGACACGAATAATATCCCCTTTTTCTACCCTTTCTAGAGGTCTCTCTTCTACCCCATTCTCGTTCACGACAAGAGCTACATCGGGCGCTAGGTGGAGCAGCTTTTCTACCGCATTTTGAGCTTTAGTGAGCGATTTTGCCTCTATTAACTCAGAGAGTGTAAAGAGAAAGATCACCATCGCCGCTTCTGGAAATTCCCCCAAAAGAATTGCGCCAGTAACGGCGACACTCATTAAAGCATTAATATTAAGCGTGCGATTTTTTAGAGCAATCCAACCTTTTTTATAGGTCGTCAGCCCCACTAAAGCGATTGAAATAAACGCAAAAAGAGCACTAAATAGGGTGTTCCAGCCCGCAAAATGGGCCACCTCCGCCATTGCAGCAGAAATTCCAGAGAGAATCAGTCGCGGCGTTTCATACTTCTCATAGAGAGTCTTTTCCACCTCACGAGATTGCCCATCGGTGACAACAATTGGCGTCATATTAATTGCGCGAATTTTTTCGAGCATCGGAGTGATATCACCATCATGAATAATGTGCGCTTCCCGCTTTAGATAGTTAAAGTAGATCTCTAAAATTGCGGTTTGATCTTTTAAGACATTTTCAATCAGCGCCGATTCCATGGGGCAATCCATCTCTTTAATATAGATAATGTCATGCGTATGGGTGTCGGGGATCTCTAAATTAGCGAGCATTTCGCTATTATCTTCCGGGATGGCGCAACAGCTCGTTTCCCCGTGATCGTGATCGTGATCGTGATCGTGATCGTGATCGTGATCGTGATCGTGATCGTGATCGTGGAGATTCTCCTCCTCTTCCCTTACGCTAGCAAGCGCTTGATCCTTCTCTAAAGTCATCTCTACTCCTTACTCTTTTGCAACTGCGCAACAGGCCTCTCTCAATTTAAGCAATAACGAATAAAATTTGTTATCCCGCATTACACACCCTATAGTTACTACAGAGTCAAATCGATTTACAAAATAAGCAATTGTGCTTAAAGAGAGGAGAAAATGGATAAGCTAGAACATTTAAAGCATAAAAATATGGCTAAAAAGAGTCTGGCGATGCGTATAGGGGAGTTATCGAAAGCGAGTTTAATTCCTGTAGAGACTATCCGTTATTTTGAAAAAGAGGGGCTACTTCCCGAACCAGAACGCGCCCCTAACAATTATCGCATCTACCGCCAACATCATTTAGAGCGGCTACTGCTTATTCGTAATTGCCGCGCCTTTGATATGAGCCATGCTGAGATTCATCAACTGATCGATGCAGCGCAGAAAAAAGAGGGGTGTCGCCCCATTAATGAGCTCATTAGCGAGCACCTTCTCCACATCGATGCCCGCATTGAGGAGCTTAAAGCGCTAAAGACTCAGCTCGCTAAAATTCATGAGCGCTGTGAGCAGAATCATGAGGCGGATGAGTGCACAATTTTAGAAGATCTTAACCAGCTTGAACCCCGGAAATGGGTGCCAAATACCCATCTCTCATAGATGAGTTCCATCAATCTTTCGTAAAATCTTCACTCGATACAGAGGACTCGCAACTCTCACAAAGGGAACGAGCGATCTCTTCGGCCTCACCCTTTGAAGCCGCCCAATGGATACCTTCCATCTTTTTCGGCGAGAGTCCCGCCTTCCCTAAAACGGCCTTCGTCTCATTATTAAGGCCTGTTAAGATCACCGTAATACCTTTTAACTGCAGACGTTCGATCATCGTTTTAAAGGCTATCAGCCCCGTTAAGTCGATCATCGGCACCCGAGCAAGATGGATAATCATCACCTCAATATTGCGGTGAATATGGGGAAGACGATCCAGCGACTCCACCGTTTTACGAGCCGCTCCAAAAAAGAAGGGGCCGCGAATCTCATAATGAAGCACTAAAGGCGCTGTTTCTGCTTCTGCCTCCCGCTCTGCTTGCTCTCCCTCTGCGCTTCCCTCTTCATCAAGCTCGGTGAAGAACTCTGTCTCGGTAATTTTTGTCATACGCGCCATAAAGAGGAAGCTAGCGAGCACCATTCCCACAGCAACCGCTACCACCATGTCGAAGACAACGGTTAAAATTAAGCAGGTAAAAAGTACAATAAGATCTTGCCGCGGCGCCATCTCTATGGTTTCTTTAAAGTAACGTACATCCGCCATACTCCACGCCACCATTAACAGCATTCCCCCTAAACTTGCCATAGGAAGATACCCTAAAAAGCGTGCAAAAAAGAGCAGCGTTAAGAGCACAAAAATCGCATGGATCACCGAGGCTAAGGGAGTTTTTCCGCCGGCACGAATATTGGCTGCTGTTCGTGCAAGAGCGCCTGTGGCCGCAAACCCGCCAAAAAAGGGCGCAACCATATTCCCCACCCCTTGCCCCATAAGTTCAGCATCTGGATTATGCCGAGTGTTTTTCATTCCATCAGCCACAACTGCACATAGAAGCGACTCAATAGCCCCTAAGATCGCAATAACAAAAGCACTTGGGAGAAGATCCCGAATAAGTTCTAAGGTGATAATTGAGTGACCGCCAGCATCTTTCCAGGGGGGATTAAACTCAGGTAAAAAAGCGGGAATTCCCCAAAACGTCTCCCCCTCAATCTCATAGCTAAAAACGGTCTGAATAGTGCGAATATCATAGCCCTGATTCGTGAGAAAAACGCCTAAAAGCGCGCTGACACCCAATACAATTAGATGGGGAGGAATATTGCCTAAAATACGGGGAAGAAGAATGAGCCCCGATAAAGTAAAGAGCCCAAGGCCAAGATCCACCCATGAGATACGAGAGGCCATCTCCCAGATAGAAGCAAACCGCGAGATAAAATCGGTAGCTGGGATCAGAGGCTCTGTCCCAAAGAGATCAGGAATCTGTGTTAAAGCGATAACAATCGCAATACCGGTACTAAATCCTGCCGTCACAGGATGGGGCACAAAATGAACCATTCTCCCCAATTTAAAGAGTCCCATCGCAAAAAGAATAACCCCCGCCATAGCGGAAGCTAACAAGAGCCCCGTTAAACCATATTGATGGGTGATCGGTTGTAAAATCACCACAAAAGCCGCCGTAGGGCCCGAAACATTAAACCGAGAACCCCCAAAAATTGCAATCAGTAACCCTGCCACAATAGTGGTATAGAGCCCATATTGCGGGGGAACGCCAGAGTTAATCGCCAACGCCATTGAGAGCGGAACGGCGATCATCCCCACCGTTAAGCCCCCCATGAGATCCCCGCGGAAACTGCTGAAGTTATACCCTTTTAAGGATTGTAAAAACGGCATCTTATCGAGGAATGCCTGCCAATTCGCCCGTTTGCGTCTCTTTGCCATCTGCTCCTCTCATCGCGTGAAGATTAATTTTGGTCTTTTAAGTGTGACTCTTTTTAGATTACCAGAAATCAAAAAAGCGCGTTTTAGACGCGCTCTTCCTCTCACAATCAAATGCTGACATTAAGGGTTTTAAACTACCTGATGCTATCCATAATGCTTCCAAAGGAGCTGATGCCCAGCCTTTTAAGTAGGTTTTCTGTAGCAATACCATCTGCCCGCAAATTCTCTGCCTGCTGATAACGGTAGAGCGCAAAGGCTGTAGCCCCGTTAAAATCGCCTTTGTCGATCAGATTTTCATCGAGGAATCCTCGAGCCATTAAAGCCTCCTGCAGAGAACGCACTAACATCCCCCGGGAGCCTTGGAGTAGACGGAGCGGCTCAATCCCTTGAGTAATCGCCTCTAAATGGCGACTAGAAGTTAAGAGATATTGATAAGGAAAACCAATTTCAAATTCGCTCGGCATAAAGGATTGCCCTGCAAATTGGCGAAAGCGTTGATAAAATCCTGTGGGCGCATTAGGCGGTAGATGATCCCCTTCAATCACCTGACAACCGGCAGATGAAAAACTGATTCCCGTTGGTCTTGAGGTCGATTGCGCGCTATGAATATGATCATTCACCACAGAGAGGGTTGCCGTTGCTTTATCGGCCGAAAACTGGTGATTCGCCTCATAAAAGCGCCAAGCAACTACCGGTTGTAAACGGCTTAGACGAAAAGCTCCCTCTTCAAAAGCTCGCCCCTCCCCTTCAGGCTCATGGGCACCTACAATATAACGATAAGCCCCCGGACCTAAGAGATTAGCAATCTGTTTCTCTGGGTTCTCAATCTGTTTTTGTTGCCACATCTTATGGGGCACAGTAGAAGCGGGAAAGAGCGCAATCTTCCCTTTTTTTCGATCCCATACCCCTAAAAGACAACAGAAATGCTCCCCATCAGGCACAACCTCTCGTAAGGTAAAACGATTCCCCCAAACGCCATACGCCTCACCCTCATTCTCCTGAAAACGGATCCCCTCTTCCGGCACGTTTTTGTCCACCTCGGTTTTTGTATCGGAATGCAGTAGTGTCGCTCCTCGAATTCCAAAGAGGATCTTCTCACCCATTAAGGGATAGTGACAACTCATTGCCCATCGTGCAAGAGTAGCAGCGCTAATAGTAAAGGGCTTGTAAGAAGCGGGAAACTCTAAATGTGCGGTGTCGATCATCATCGATTATCAATCCTTAAAACGGCCAGAGATGGAGGGGCTATTTTATCATGGAAAGGGGAAGGCCATAAAAAAGCTCAGCCAACCTCTTGCATCCTGCAGTTGAGTTGGCTGAGCCCGATTTGAACACTCTCCCCCTTTAAAAGCCCTCTTGTTAATCGGGATCCTCCTCTAAAGTGTCTATCATCTACTCTTGCAAGAGAAATGAGGTAAAAAATAACGCCTGTAATTTTTAGGCTAGCGCCACTAAAAAAGGATTTATCTCTGTGAACTTAAAGATTTATGATTATTTTTCAATAACTTTCAAAAAACTAAAAAGTTCACTCTTAACTTAAGAAGGATTTAAAAATTTCTGCTGATGAATGAATGGGATAAAGATTAATCCGAAATGAAATTAAAAATATTCATTGCAGCGTGAGGGGGAGTCGTGATACATAAGTAGGGTATAAAGCTACATCCCTGTAGTTTGATGGGCGTACCGCCAGATAACATCCATCAAAAAAACATCCTACCTGTCTGCCGCACGGGAGATCCTTCTCCAATTTAGCTAAGCGATTGATTCTTCACTAAATCCTAACTTCCAAAGCTTTGCTGTTTTCTTTATACAGTCTAAATTTAGTAGAATACGACATAAAAGGCGATTTTAAAAATTCAATCGAGCCATAAAATTTTTTTATATGAGCTTGATTTTCAACGCCTTAAGTTCCTATCCTTCACGTTTAAAGCGGAAATTCTACCATATGTTAAAAATTAAAAATATCCCCTACTATCTTCAGCTTATGCGAGTAGAGCGTCCGATCGGCTCTTACCTCCTACTCTGGCCTACTCTTTGGGGGATCTGGATCGCAACAGAAGGCGCACCGACACCGGGATTACTTATTATCTTTATGCTCGGAGTCTTTGTAATGCGCTCAGCAGGATGTGTAATTAACGATATTGCCGATCGAGATTTCGATAAACATGTCGAGCGCACCAAAGAGCGCCCCTTAACTTCAGGGAAAGTCACTTTAAAAGAGGCGACCGCTCTTCTTATTCTACTTGTGGTGATTGCCGCTATTTTAGCGCTCTTTCTCTCCTTTAAAACGATTTTATTAGCGATTCCTGCCCTACTGATTGCGCTCTCTTACCCCTTTATGAAGCGCTTTCACTCCCTGCCGCAGGCCCATTTAGGCGTTGCTTTTGCCTTTGGAATCCCGATGGCGTTTATGGAGGTTCAGGGCAGTGTGCCGATGGTCGCGATTTGGCTCATGCTTGCAAATGTTCTCTGGACCTTAATTTACGATACTCAATATGCCATGAGCGATCGGGAAGATGATAAAAAGATCAATGTAAAATCCTCAGCCCTTCTCTTTGAAGCACTCTTAGGCAAGCGGGATTACTACATTATCGCTGGCCTACAGATAGTGATGGTGCTTATTCTCCTTGGAATCGCCCTCTCTCTACAGTTAACGCCCTATTTTCTACTCGCAGTATTCATTACCGCAGGGCTCTTTAGCTATCAGATCACCATGATTAAAGATCACGATCGCCAGCGTTGTTTTGAGGCCTTCTTACACAATAACTGGGTAGGATTAACGCTCTTTTTAGGGCTCTTTCTTAATTATCTCTAATCCCCATAACTAAAGATAAAACAGATATGACCCAAAAGAGTTCCCGCCGTGGCCATCGGCTCTCAAAAATTGTGACTAAGCTTGGGGATAAAGGCATGACTCAAATTCAAGGAAAAAGAGCACTCCCTAAAGATCATCCCCGCATTGAAGCGATAGGGCTCGTGGATGAACTTAATGCTCTTCTCGGAGTGGCGATAACCTCTCTTGATGATGAGATTGCCCGCTTAAATGATCAGCCTAACGAGCAGGAAAAGATGCAAAAAATTCGCCACGAATGGATTGCGCTGCAACATCTTCTCTTTAATATAGGGGGAGAATTAGCCATGCCGGAGATAAGCCTGATCTCAGCAGAATCTCTAAAGAGAATTGAATCGCTCATTGAGAATTATAATGAGTCGCTTCCCCCTTTAAAGGAGTTTATTCTCCCTGGGGGAACGAAGGTGGTGGCACAATGCCATCTTTTACGCGCCTTTACCCGCAAAGTAGAACGCACGCTCTGGAGATTAGAGAGAGAAGAAGCGCTCAACCCCACAACTTTACGCTTTTTAAATCGCCTGTCCGATTACTTCTTTATTGTCGCCCGAAGGCTCGCAAAACTGAGCAACACCAATGAACGACTCTGGGAGAGATCATGCCAACTCTAGCCCCCGCTCATTCGCTCAATTTTCGTCTTGTTTTAGCGCCAATTAACAAAATCACCCTAAAGTGGGCAAAAAGGCTCTATCCCCAATATTGCCGTAATTTTGGAGCGCCTTCACGGCAAAACTCCTTTCTGTTAGGCCGAGCACTACTCGCTTACATATTGGAAGAGCTCTTTCAGCACCCTGATGCCGAGATTAGAATCGGGGCGCACAATAAACCTTTTATTCCAGAGAGCTCTTTAGGATTTAATCTCACCCACAGTAGGGATTGGATCGCCCTTGTAATTGCCCAAAAGAATATCGCCCCCAAGTCGCCCCCTGCCGTAGGGATAGATCTTGAAGCGATCTGCAAGCGGCGCAATTTTGCGGGGCTTTTAAAGCGCACCTTCACCGAAGAAGAGATCGCATGGATTTTAAGTTTAAACCCCACCGTAGAAGAGAGATCCCCCTCTAAACTTGATGAATCGCTCTTAAACTCTCCCTTAAATTTTAAAGAGATGGAGCGCTTCTTTTGGCTCTGGTCGGGAAAGGAGGCTTATCTTAAAGCCGATGGTCGAGGGCTCTCGGGACTGAGCTCTTTAGCTTTTGCTCCATCTTGCAATAGAGTTATTGGAGAGCTAAAAAATGGGGCGCTCTATCTCTCCACCCTCTCGCTAGAAGAGATTCCACACGCCTTTGCACTCTATCTTCCTGAGCTTAAGAGCCATCCCCAAGAAATGAATTCCAAATTTCCTCGGGAGCTTCCTGCCCTGCTCTTTAATGGAGAGAAACTGAGTGAGATAAAAATCCCCATTCAAAAAACTCTTTTTGATGCTCCGTAAGCTGCGCAAACGTCACTACTGTGTAAACGGTCACTACCGTAAAGAATCTTGTCCCCTCTTTCAGGGGGCTCTCTGCAAATATTTTCTTTTAGATACAAAAAACGAGCCTGAAGCTCGGTAATTTGCCAACTTTAAGGTTTAATCGCACCTAAAAGTTTACCCCAAACTTATCTGCTCGTTTTTTACAAAAGATTATTCGTTCTCTTTATCAATTAAAAACGATTCTCGATCTGCCCCTGCTTCAACCTTTTCCCGCATCCATACAGGCATCTTGCCGCGTCCACTCCACTGCTGCTCGGGATTATCTGGATTTGCATATTTCATCGGGACTTTGCGCCCTTTGCGACTATTTTTCTCTTTAAACACCTCATTGAGCGAAAGCCCCGAATTATCTAAGAGCTTTTCGATCTTTTTCCGAATCTGCTCAGCTTCTATCTGTCTGCGTGCTTCAATCTCTTGGCTAGCAGAGACAATCAGCTCTTCGAGCTCATCGATACTCAGGTGCTTAAAATCTAGCTGATTACTCATCCTAAGTCTCCTCATTTATTATCATTATCATTTCGTATCGAGTCTTATTAATGCCACACTCTTCTATTTTAGGCAATATGATTAATAATAATTAATCTGTAGATAATTAATCGATACGCTGCTTGATAATGAAACATTGGCGAATACGGGGATTCCGCTTAAAATCCTCTGGCAGAGTCGCCCGAGAAATATCATTAATTGCATAATCCTTCTCTAAATCAGGATCCATTTTAAAACCCCGTAAATTGGTGGAGAAAATAAGCTCCCCGCCCCGATCTAAAATACGCATTGCTTGCGTAATAAGATGCTTGTGATCCCGCTGAATATCGAGCACTCCC
This sequence comes from Ignatzschineria sp., assembly GCA_030150405.1. Taxonomy (GTDB): domain Bacteria; phylum Pseudomonadota; class Gammaproteobacteria; order Cardiobacteriales; family Wohlfahrtiimonadaceae; genus Ignatzschineria. The sequence continues at coordinate 33,329 of JASLFU010000037.1, read as the reverse complement.
TCCATCTGCTTAGAGTTGGAAAAAGTAGGAGGATCCATAAAGATCAGGTCGAACTTATCTTCACTTCGCTTAAGCAACGGTTTTTGACGCATCTTTTCAATATGATTATCAAGCCACTCAAAGACATCTGCCTGTACAAACTCATGCCCTTTGCGATGCCCATTTAAGCGCATATTACGCTCTGCCCAGCGCAAATAATTGCGGGAAAGATCCACAGAAAGCGTAGTTGACGCTCCGCCACTTGCCGCGTGAACGGTAGCGCTCCCCGTATAGGCAAAAAGATTAAGAAAACGTTTTCTCCGAGCATCTCGGCCAATTTTAAAACGCACCTCTCGGTGATCTAAAAAGAGCCCCGTATCGAGATAATCCGTTAAATTTACCCGCAGTTTAACGTTACCCTCTTGGATCTCTAAAAACTCTCCCACCTCGTCACTCTGCCGCTCATACTGCTCTTGCCCCCGCTGCCGCTCCCGACGTTTAATATGAATATTCTCCAAACGCACATCTTCAAATACAAGGGGCACAATCTGCACTACTTTCTCAAAACGTTTTTCCGCCACCGATTTTGAGATGGTACGCGGCGGAGCATATTCATAGATCACCACCTCATCGAGATAGAGATCGATCGCCACATTAAACTCAGGGATATCGGCATCATATACACGATACGCCTCAATATTTTGTCTTCGAGCCCAGCGTTCTAAATGGCGATAGTTTTTTGTCAGGCGATTCATAAAATCTTCGCCCCCATCGGCCATCAGCTCCTCTCTCGCCATACGGCGATCATTATCATCAGCCTTTTCCCGATCAACAAAATATTCAGGATCCAATTCAAACTGCAGATAGGTACAATCGAGCGAACCATTAAAAAATTTATTTAACTTTTTCGCACGAATCCCCATGACGCGGCCAAGCTCAAGATCCGAAGTGATCACTCCCGCCTCAAATCCCTCATAATTTCGCATCCAATCCCCAAGATCCATATAGGTATTGATAAGTTGGCTCTTCTCCCCTAATCGCTCTCCATAAGGGGGATTTGTCACAATAAGCCCCTTACCAAGCCCCTCTGGGCGCTTATAATCTTGAAAGGGCATGTGGTGGAATTCCATATTTTTAAGCACGCGCGCACGGTCAGCGTTTGCTTTAGTAATGCCGATCATCATGGCGCTACGCTCAACACCATAGAGTTTACCCTGATAGCGCTCCTCCCCCTCAAATGCACGGCGCTTTGCTTCAAAAAGGCACTCATCCCACTCTACCTGTTTAAATTGACGCCAATTCATAAAACCGAAATTATTCCGATAGAGTCCTGGCGCAATATCCCGTGCCATAAGAGCTGCCTCAATCAGAATCGTTCCTGCACCACAAAGGGGATCGATAAAGTTTTGCTGCTCCTTCGCCTTTGCTGGCCAATCGGAACGGTAGAGAAGTGCTGCGGCAAGATTCTCTTTAATAGGGGCTACGCCCTGTTCTGTTCTAAAGCCCCGCTTATGGAGCGGCTCACCGCTCAGATCGAGATAGAGAGTAAATTTATCTTCAAAAATATGCACATAGAAACGGTGATGAGGGTTTTCCGTATCCACATCGGGGCGAGTACCCATCAAATCATTAAAATAATCCACAATGGCATCTTTTACTCGCAGTGCGGCAAAGTGTGTGTGGATTTTAGGTGCACGCCGCGTTGTAACTTTGGTCGCAAAGGTATCGCTCTCCTTCATATGGGAGGACCAAGGAAAGAGCGAAAGCTGATTATAAAGATCATCTAAATTTTTAAACTCCCCCGAACGGAGCTCTAATAACACCCGCGAGCCGCAACGCACCCAAAGACAAGCGTTATAGGCATCTTTCATCGAACCTTCAAAGGTGACGCCCGTCCCCTCCTCTTTCGATTCAAGCCCAAGCTCGGCAAGCTCAGAGACAACATAAGGGGCAAGACCCCGGGCACAGGTGATATAGAATTTTGACATAGAGAATCTTCTTTATTATTTGAATAAAAATCTGGGCTCTATAATAGCGCAAGAGAGGGAGAATTGCTCCAGATTCAGAGAGTCTCTGCAAGGGATCAACCGAGACAAGGAAACTTCACCTATTCCTTTTAAAAGATGCGCTATATTTACAATAGGTTTACCGATAAATATCCCCTATTTTAAGGAGGAATCACGGTTAAAATGGATTAAAAAGAGCCAAAGCCAAAAGAGGGTGGAGATTATCGCCCCGGCGATGCCAAAGAAGTAAAAGCCCAATAATCCAAAAATTAAGATGAGTAAAATCAGGAACATTTCGCCTCCAAAACCACTACAAAATTGATCGCTAAAACTTGCAGGAATGCTCAATATCTGCTTATTATTAGGCTATTCTGATTTTTCATTGCAAGCAAATAAATCACTAACCCCAGCATAACTATCAATATTAGGGGCTTGTAAACATCGCATAGGGCGCTTCATGATAAAAGCTCCTTAAAAGGAAAATCGAACCAATTTTATAGATCTTATAACCAGCAAGGAACGAAGCTATGACAGATTTAAGTAAAAAAATTCGCAATAAAGCGTTTCTCGATAAAGTTGTCTCAGCAGAGGAAGCCGCTTCTTGGATCGAAGATGGCATGACGCTCGGCATGAGTGGATTCACCCTTTTTGGAGAACCGAAAGTTTTTCCTCAAGCATTAGCAGACCGCGGTAAAAATGAGAATTTTAAAGTAAATCTCTACACCGGAGCATCCATGGGGCCTGCGGCCGACCAGGCGATGGCAGAAGCAGATATTATCAATATGCGCCTTCCTTACCAAGGGAACCCCGTATTAAGAAAGAAGATTAACGCCGGCGAGATTAAATATATCGACCAGCATCTTTCCCACACGGCAGAGACTCTCCGCCAAGGCAATATTGGCGATATCGATTACGCTGTGATTGAAGCGGCGGCGATTACCGAAGATGGCATGATTATCCCCACAGGTTCGGTTGGTAACTCCCCTATTTTTGTGGAGTATGCAAAGAATGTCATTATCGAGCTTAACCTAAACGCGCCCGCCACTTACGAAGGTATCCATGATATCTATATTCCTAAACATCAAGGGGAGAACCGCGAAGCGATTCCTGTATATGATGATTTAACTAAACGCATTGGGGATATCGGTATTAAGGTAGACCCCGCAAAAGTACGGGGAGTTGTTCTCTCTGAGGAGTTTGATATTCCTTCCCCACTCTTCGAGCCTAACGAAGAGACACAAGCGATTGCGGATAACCTTCTCGATTTCTTAGCAAAAGAGGTTGAAGAGGGGCGCTTAACAGAAGAGCTTGCACCGCTACAATCAGGAGTGGGCTCTGTAGCTAACGCAGTTTTAAGCGGCATGGCAAAATCGGATCGTTTTAAAAATCTTAAAGTAGCGTCCGAGGTTCTACAGGATGGGATTTTCGATCTTATCGATGCAGGCGTAGTGGATTTTGCAGTCGCCACCGCATTCTCGCTCTCCAAACGTCGTGTGGAGAAGCTAGAATCTGACCTTGAAAAATATAAAGATAAGATTGTTTTCCGCCCGCAAGAGATCACAAACCACCCCGAAGTGGTTCGTCGTCTTGGTGTGATTGCCTTTAACACAGCGCTTGAGGCTGATATCTACGGTAACGTAAACTCAACTCACGTAAGCGGCACACATATGATGAATGGTATCGGCGGCTCTGGAGACTTTGCGCGTAATGCTCGTATTACGATCTTTGTTACTCAATCGACAGCAAAAGATGGCAAGATCTCTACCATTGTTCCCTTCGTCACCCACGTAGATCACACCAACCATGATGTTGATGTGATTGTCACGGAGCAAGGTTACGCAGATATTCGTGGCCTCTGCCCTGTAGATGCTGCAGAGCTTATTATCAACAACTGTATGCATCCTAAATATAAGCAGCAGGCGCTCGATTACTTTGAGGAAGCCAAAGCAAAACGGGGTGGCCAGACGCCACACATCCTCGAGAAGGCCTTCTCATGGCATATTAACCTTGCTGAAAAGGGCACAATGCTTTTAGATGAGTAATCTTGTAAGGATCAAATCTCAATAGGGATAAGATCAAAACAGAATCAATACCAGCGCGTTATCTTTATTAAGGTAACGCGTTTTTTATTTCCCTTTATTGTCCTTTATCTTTTATTTTAATTTTTATTTATTGGCCCTTTTTATCCCTTATCCTACTTTTATCTTAATAATCCTCTCTCCTTTAAAAAAACCTTTTAAAATCCCCTCTAAGTTCCACAAACAAAACAGCTGAACAGCCTGCAAACAGCCCAAAACAACCCTAAAGCTATGAAAAGGTACGATTCTTTGTAAATTTATAATCATTCCTCCGCCCATTTTGAATGGCTTTTAAGCGCTTTTTCCATAGCCGTAGGAGATTATCTGTGCTAATAATAGATTATTCATTTTTGGAGATAATCCATTTTCATGCGCTCATTGCGGGCGTTTTTTTATATTTATAAACGTTAAAAAGTACAACTGCTCGCGCAAGGCGAAGATACCCCTTGCCTGAGTAGATCGGGGAGGACTTTTAAAAGTTCTGATGAAAACCATCATTGCAAAAAACTCCCCATACTTATAATAAAACTTGCCCCCCTTGGGCGCAGGTAAGGAGGTTATTTATGGCTCGTGAAAGTTGGAGCAGCAAACTGATCTATATTTCCACCGTTGCTGGGGCGACGATTGGTTTTGGCGCAACGTGGCGCTTTCCCTATTTAGTAGGGGAAAATGGGGGCGGGGCGTACCTTTTAGTCTTCTTTATTGCGATGATTATCCTTGGCGTGCCCATGCTTATTGCGGAGCATATTATTGGCCGTCGCTTACAGACTAACGTCATCGATGCTTTTACCTCCCGTGATGGAAAAAAGCCCTATCCTTCGATCTGGAAGGGGATAGGCTATATCGCCCTTCTCGGCGCCTTTGGCATACTCGCCTACTATATGGTGTTAGGGGGCTGGGTGATGAGCTATATCGGCGGCATTGTTACACGGGGAATTGATCTTAGCTCCCCTATCTCGGCAACGGTGGCCAAAGATTTCTTTGTGGCATCCACCTCTAACCCTTGGAAGATGTTCACCTACACCCTTATTTTTGTCTTGGTGAATTACTATATTTTAGTTAAAGGGATTATCGAGGGCATTGAGCGAGTGATCCGTTGGATTATGCCGCTCTTTTTGCTTCTGGTTCTCGCTTTAATGGTTCGTGCACTCTTCTTGCCGGGAGCGATGGAGGGGGTCAAGTTCTACATTATTCCCGACTTTAGCAAGATCAACGCCGAAGTGATTTTAGTCGCCTTAGGGCAGGTTTTCTTTGCGCTGAGTATCGGCTTTGGAGTGATGGTTACACTCTCCTCTTACTTAAGTAAGGATGAGGATATTATCGGCATTAGCACCTCTGCGGGCGTAATTAACACCATTATTCCTTTTGCCATTGGGTTAATTATCTTCCCGGCGCTCTTTTCTGCAGGTATTGAGCCCACCTCCGGCCCGTCCTTAGTCTTCCAGGCGTTGCCAGCGGTCTTCTCCACCATTCCTTTAGGGGGTTTTTTAGCAGCGCTCTTCTTTCTTTTGCTACTTCTGGCGGCGCTTACCACCTCTTTAACGATTTATGAGGTAGGCATCACAACATTAACGGAAAAGACAAAGATGACTCGCCGTAGAGCCACCACAATTGTGTTAGGGGTTGTCTTTATTTTTGGGAATCTGCCGAGCATTCTCTCCGACAGCACATGGTCGCACATCACCCTTTTCGGGATGTCGATTTTTGATGCGTTTGACTATATCAGTGCCAATATTCTCTTTATCTCCACAAGCCTTCTCTCGGCACTCTTTATCGGCTTTGTGTTGAAGAAAGAGGAGACTGTAGATGAGCTCACAAATGGCGGAAAAATTCGCACCAAACTTGCGCCGATGCTCTTCTACTACCTTAAGTTTGTGATCCCGGCGCTGATTATCCTTCTCTTTATCATCTCGTTTTAAAGAGATACATTTAAAGGGTATAGAGAGAAAACCCTCTACTCACTTAATATTTAACACTAAGTATTTAATATTATTAAAATAGAAAGGAGCTCTCCATTTCGGGAGCTCCTTTTTTCTTCTCTCATTTAAAGTAAATTTTAAAGTGCTGCGCTCTCTTTGAATGCAATAGATTTACTAAAAAGAACTAACGCCGCTCTTCTAACTTTGTGCGATTAAGGCTTAGAGAATTTAACAACACACTGACTGAACTAAAAGCCATCGCTCCGCCTGCAACAATCGGGCTTAAAAAGCCAAAGGCGGCGATAGGAATGCCGATGATGTTATAGATAAACGCCCAAAAAAGATTCTGCTTAATCTTTCGCATAGTCGCATCAGAGAGCGTAATCATCCGGGAGATCGCCGCGAGATCATCATTCATAATGGTAACATCGCTCGACTCCATAGCGATATCGGTCCCGCCTCCCATGGCAATCCCGGCATCCGCAGCCGCAAGCGCCGGGGCATCATTCATTCCATCGCCCACCATCGCTACAATTCTCCCCTCTTCTTGTAAGCTTTTCACTTTAGCGGCCTTCTCTTCTGGCAATACTTCGGCAATAATCTCTTCTGCCAATAAACCCGCCTCTTGCCCGATCTTTTCTGCCGTTCGGCGATTATCCCCCGTCATCATATAGAGCGAAATCCCTGCTGCTTTAAGGGTACTAATCGCCGATTTTGAAGTTGTTTTAATCGGATCAGCCATTGCAACTAATAGCTTTGCTTCCTGCTCATCGCTTAATAAAATTACTGTTTTCCCCTCCCCTTCAAGCTTAGGAATCTCCGCTTTAAAAGGCCCAATATCGATCCTCTTCTCCTCCATTAAGCGTGGAGAGCCCACATAATAACGTCTCTCTTCATTCCCTTGATGAATAACCCCTTCAAGCCCCGAGCCGATTAGAGCAGAAAAATGCTCAACCTCCGGTAAGTTGAGTGAGAAAAGCTCCCCATACTCCACCACCGCTTTTGCTAAAGGGTGCTCCGATTGCGCCTCAAGCGCCACTAAAATCGCGAGATACTCCTTCCGCTTTTCTGCTTTTTCATCGTGATTATCATCCCCTTTTAATAGAGCCTCTCGAGAGAGAGAATCGGTAACTTTCGGCGCTCCTTCAGTGATGGTACCTGTTTTATCTAAAATAATAGTATCGATCTTAGCGGCACGCTCTAAAGATTCCCCATTTTTAATTAAGATTCCATTTCGGGCACCTAAGCCTGTGCCCACCATAATCGCTGTGGGGGTTGCTAAACCTAGGGCGCAAGGGCAGGCGATCACCAATACAGCTACCGCATGCATAATAGCGCGCCCCCAATCATCGGTGAACATCGCTGTCACAAAAAGGGTAACAAGGGCAATAAGCACCACAGCGGGGACGAAAATCGCCGAGACGCGATCCGCTACCTTCTGAATAGGGGCTTTGCTACCTTGGGCACGATTTACCATCTCAATAATTCGGGCAAGGGTGCTCTCGCTATCGATCTTCGTCGCCTGCATCTTAAGAGCGCCTGATTGATTCACCGTACCGCTAAAGAGCTCGGCTCCGACCCCTTTTTCCACAGGTAGACTTTCGCCCGTGAGCATACTCTCATCTAAACTTGAATGGCCGTGAATAATCTCCCCATCTACCGGAACTGTACTGCCCGGCTGAACCAGTAATAGATCCCCCTCAACAACTGCAGAGATGGGAACTTTAATCTGTATTTCGCGACCATCACTCCCCTTTTCAAGGCGAATAGCCTCTTTCGATTGTAACGCCATCAGGCTTCGAATAGCCTCGCCTGTCCGATTTTTTGCCCGCTCTTCTAAATATTTACCCAATAAAATTAGTGTAATAATAACGGCACTGCTCTCAAAATAGAGGTGACTTGGATCCCCCCCTAAAAAACCATTATAAAAGCTGTAACCAAAGGCCGCTGTTGTCCCTAAAGCCACTAAAACATCCATATTAGGCGCCTTAGAGAGCAGCGATTGCCAGCCGCTTTTATAAAAGCGAAGGCCTATCCAAAACTGTACAGGCGCAGTTAAGATAAGCTGCACTATAGGCTTATGGAGAAACTGAGTAATCGCCCCATTAAAGCCCAACATCATCAAAATCATCCCTAGCAACATCGGCAGACTTAACGCAGCACTGATCAAGAGCTCCCGCTTAAGTCGGTTACGTTCCTTAGCTTCTAGCGCACTGAGCTCTGCTTGGTGGGCCTCATCATCTAGCACCGCGCCAAAGCCTGTCTTTTCCACCCGTTCGATAATCTCAGCGACAGTAATAAGCTCAGGGTCATACTCAAAGGTGCCCTTTTCACTGGCAAAATTCACATTTGCGCGCAAAACACCTTTGCGCTTGCCTAGCACTCGCTCGATTCTTCCGGAGCAGTTTGCGCAGGTCATTCCCGTAATGGCGAGCCGTACAAATTCTCGTTTACCCATCTGTTCCATAATTATTCCTTAAATATTCTTTCTCAATTGGGGGATAGAAGAGCTTCACCGATGATAACCCCCGCTCTTATTTGCTTTCGATTCTCAATTCTTTTATATGCATTAGCCTAAAGCTTCTATTTTGCTAAATGGCAGGTGCATTGCCCGGCAAAACAATCGCACGGGATCTCTTTTGCGACATTTTTTAAAGCTGTAGTCACGCTCTCTAAAATTAGGGCAATATCCTCTTGGGTGAGCGCCTTTGTCCCGATAAGATGCGCTATTTTTTGCCCTCGGCTTTGGGCGCATACATAACTAAAGAGCTGCTCAGAAGCATCATTCCATGCTTCAAGCTCGCTTACATTTGCCCGATAAAGATAACGATGACCATCGGCCTTAGTGCTCACTAAAGCTTTATCCACCAAACGGGCGAGCAGGGTTTTAATGGTGGTGGGACGCCAATCGCGCTTCTCTTCTAAGATCGCCACAATCTGCCCGCTGCCGATCTCTCCATTAGCCCAGAGAACCCGCATCACTTCCCATTCTGAAGGGGTGATCTCTATTAATACTTCACTCACATCTAATCCTTTATCTTTTCCTTTTATTATCTCTCATGCACTTCTCATGCATCCCCCTCCTTTAATTAAAGAGAGACTAGAGATGTAGTTGACTAAGATTGTAGTTTAAAAGAGCTCAAAAGAGGAGGAGATGCCCGAAATTTATTCGGCAGCGGGTTTTAGCGTTTAAAAAGAATAGAGAACCTCTTAAATAAAGGCAAAGGGCTTGAGATAGGGGAGTGAAAGATATTTATGAAGAGCCCTTTTGCTGCCAAATGGGCCAAAAACAGTGGAAATAGGGGCGATGCCTATTTTTAGGAGTAACGCCCTTCTTACCAATATAGACGCCAAAGCGGAGCTCATATTCTGCTTTTAATCTTCGAGCCGCCAGAATAATTTGGCGCCGATCGGCTATCTTGGCCCCAAGGCGGAGTGCCTTTTCCCGTAAATCTACAGGAATATCGTAGTGCGGATAAGAGGCCATAAGCTGAAACCAGCGCCGCTTAAGCCCTAATTGCGAAGCAAAATGGTGTAGCTCATCGAGGGAATCGGCCACAAGGTGGCACCATTTTCGCCCCCGCCATGGGATATTGACCCGATCCACATAAACTGCCATTTTGCCTCCTCTTTTGACTCTTTTACAGAAATTATCACGATTTACATCTTAACGCTTTACGCAAAAAGCTTGTAGATATGTTCTCCAAGAATAAAAAAGTAGACCTCTAACCGCTAGATCATTAAAGCGCTTTTAGGGAGGCGAGCTTCTCTTCTAATCGCTGAAGGTCCTCTTTAAGAGGCATCGCTTTCTCTGCTCGCTTAAAGATCATCTCCCCATGCTTTTTCGCCAATGGCCCGTAGAGTTCGGGGTCATTCTCTGCTAATCTTTTTAACGCTTTTAAAAGGGTAATCATTACCTCAATAAGCCCAGCGCCATCTCTGCCGATGGGGATAAAGAAATCATCAAAAAAATCTGCGGCAGTGGGTTCAGCGCAATAGAGATTATTAAAGCGAGGATCTACAGGGTAAAAGCTGCGATCCTCAACTACCGCTTGCTGTCGATGCTCAAGCTCAGCTCTGCGCTTCTCCCGAGCAAAATTGATTAAAAGCCGAGTGCCCCGACTAATCACATCGATCCCCGTTCCCGGATCATTAACAGCGGGGGAGAGTGCCCGAGATGCGATCTCCGAAAGCGCGCAAAGCCCAAAGCGGGGATCTTGCTCAAAAGAGCGCTGGATAGCGATAGAGAAGGCATTTTTCACCCGCTCTCTCTCGGCATCATCTAAACCAATACCATATGCCAGCACACTATTAGGGCCCACAAAACTTCCCGGCACCACTTCGCAATAGATCGACTTCCCCGGGGATTTGAGAATATTGGCAAGCCCCGCAAGATCGATAAATTGTACATACCCCGATTGCTCCCCCAATATCGCCGATGCATGGGCAGGAAGTAGCGGGGCTTCATGTCGAGGGCGCGCCCCTAAATAAGGGAGCTCCGCCGTTCTCTTTAAGGCATCCTCAGTCACTTTTTCTACCCGTGAGGTGGTCTCTCCTAAGCGCCCAAACTGGGTGAGGTGATTAATCCAGCGTAAAAGGTTATAGATAACAAAAAGAAGCACCGCGAGCGTAGCAATAAAGAGCACAACCTTTCCCCGCTCCCCATAAACGCCCATTTGCAACGCAATAATACCCACTACACTAAAGAGAAAGGAGCCAATAAAGCTCGAGAGCACATTTTGGGTGGTCGTATCTTGAATAAGCAATTGCGTCGCTCGGGGTGTAGCACCACTACTGGCTGAACCGTAAGCGCCCACCATTGTGCTTAATGAAAAGGTCGTCACCGCTAACATGCTAGAGGATAAAATCCCCAAGATTTTATCCACAGAATCTGCTCCAACCGCCCCAGAAAGGGACTCCGGCACATAATCTTTAAGCAATAAGCCGATTAAAGCTGTCATCACCCCTAAAAGAGAGTAGAGGGCTGAGTGCACTCCGATCTTTTTAAATAGATGGCGTAAATTCCACTTCCAAGATGCCTTCATTCTTTCCTCTCTTTTCGTCGGCCCGACAATAGGTGCTTTGCTTAAAGTTAAAGTGTAGTGAAGATTTTGCAAAAGCCCCCTGCAATAACTGAAAAGTCCACAAAAAAAGCTTTTTAACCCCCCCTAAAACTCGCTAAACAGATGAAAATCGGGTTAAATTATTAAAGTAAAATTTAACTTGTGATAAATTTAGATACCGATCATAAAGAGGAGAAGGCATGAATCGAAAGCAATTAGTAGAGCATCTCGACCAATATTATCGACAAGAGCGAGAGAACTTTTCAGATAGAGTACGGCTTCGGGCGCACCGAGCTATTAGCTGGTTAAAAAAGGCAGAAGCTGAGGAGGAAGATCTCGATATCGGCTTTATTTCGCTCTGGATCGCTTTTAACGCCATTTATGCCAATGATACCATTCATTTTCAGACGGCAGATCGCAATGAGATGCGCAACTTTATCCAATCGATCTGCGACCTTAACCCCGATAAAACCTATGATCTTATCTGGAAAAAGTACTCCTCTAGCATTAAAGCGCTACTAAAAAACCGCTATCTCTTTCAAGCCTTTTGGGATTTTCATAATGAAAAGATCACAGAAGTTGCGTGGTTTGAAGATTTTAAGGCTGCAACAGAGCGTTCTAACCAGGCGCTTGCTAACCAAAATACTCCCCTGCTACTCTGGATTATCTTCGAGCGGATCTACACCTTGAGAAACCAGATTTTCCATGGGGGTGCAACCTATAACAGCTTAGCTAATCGCACACAGCTGCAAGATGCCTATAATCTGCTCTTTGATCTGAATCTTCTCTTTATCGAAACCCTGATTGAACATCCAGAGCACGATTGGGGCAAGCCGTTTTATCCTTACATTGGCGAGTAAGCGTTTCTAAATGGTGTAAGAGATGCTCCCTTTCGCTCTAAAATCTCTACGAATGAGCTCAGACTTCAGCGTCATATGTGGATTAAAAAATGGGGAGTCTGGCTCATGATAAAGATGAAAATCCCCCTGCAGAGCCCCGCAGCTCTGGCAACAATTAGCGTAGTACGAGCCTCTTACTGTTTGACTGTAGCGTTTTTTATAGTTTGCATTACGATCTGTCATCTCTTTAAGCGCAGAAAAATCGATATAGACAATATCAGAGACGTAAGTTCTATTCTTCTCTTTAACCCAACTTAAAAGAGTTTGATCTTCTACATCAATCTCTTCAAGACTAAAATACTCCTCTAATAAAAATGCCGTAATAGCGGTATTTACATCACACTTCCAACACCTTTTTTTACTCTTCACAATATAAAAATGTTCTGCTAGAAGATTCCATTTTGATTCCTGAATAAACCATTTTTGAAATCTCGGAAGAGCTTCCCAATCATCTACATACCAGTGCTTAAGTGTAGGGTCCCATTTTGCTCCTAAACCTTTTGCCTCATCCTTTTCTGCATAAGGCACTGAAAGATAGATTCTATCTGTAAGCTGCATATAATCGCCTTTAAAATTCAACAACATACTCATTAAAATGAATTTATTATTATAAAAGACAAAAAAACTTAGACAAAGAAAAAGCCCTGACCATTTTCATGATCAGGGCTTCTTAACTGGCGGAGGCGGAGGGATTCGAACTCTCGAACGGTTTCACCCGTTTCCGGTTTTCAAGACCGGTGCCTTCAACCACTCGGCCACGCCTCCAATTAAGTAAGGATTGCTATTATAAAAAATAATTGAATTAAAGCAAGCCTTATTTTTGCCTTTTAACTTTTTGCACGACAATTGCGCAGAATTACTCAATCGTCACGATTCGTAAGCAGTTTGTTCCCCCTTGTTGGAAGTTAAATGCTCCAAAAGTGACTAAAATACGATCCCCCAATTCCACCGCATTATACTCCTTAAGCACATCGACCACTTGCGCGACAATGTCATCATCGGGAGCGGGCTTAAACTCATAATGAATCGGCTTTACCCCGCGACAGATCGTTAAACGACCACAAGTGTCGGCGTTGCGAGTAATACCATAAATGGGGAGATCAGTTGTAATGCGACTCATAAGAAGAGCGGTGGTTCCCGTCTCTGTTAAGCAGGCCACAGCTTTAATATCATAATGGTTTGCTAACACAATGGAGGACATCGCAATCGCTTCATCCGTGCGCTCAAACTTAAAAGGCTCTTCCCGAAGAGAATAGGTGCTAATACCTTGCGAAGAGTAATCCGCCTCACTCTCTGCCCCCTGACAAATCTCCGACATCGCCTTAACGGTTTTAATGGGGAATTTCCCCACGGCCGTCTCTGCAGAGAGCATCACCGCATCAGTACCATCGAGCACGGAGTTGGCAACGTCCATCACCTCTGCTCGTGTAGGCGATTGATTTTCGATCATCGACTCCATCATCTGCGTTGCGGTAATCACAGCCTTATCGAGCTGACGGGCCCGTTTAATAAAACGCTTCTGTACACCCACCAGTTTCGCATCACCAATCTCAACGCCAAGGTCTCCCCGAGCGATCATAATGGCATCGGAGGCACGAATAATCTCATCGATATTCTCAAGCGCCTCTGTACGCTCTATTTTCGCAACAATACCGGCATTAGACCCCGCCGCTTTAAGGAGCTCCCGCGCCTCATGAATATCATCTGCACTTCTAGGAAATGAGACAGCAATAAAATCGGTATTAAATTGAGAGGCGCAGATAAGATCTTCCTTATCTTTATCTGTAAGCGCTGCAGCAGAGAGCCCGCCCCCTTTTAAGTTAAGCCCTTTACGGTTTGAGAGCGTACCGGGAACAAGAACTTTTGTCTGTACCTCATGCTCATTGACGCCCGTAACTTCCACCACAATATTGCCATCATCGAGCAGTAGCGTATCGCCTACTTTGACATCATTGGTGAGCTCTTTATAAGCAATGCCCACTCGCTCTTTTGTACCTGCATCTTCATCGAGCTGATTATCGAGAATAAAGGTGTCTCCCTCTTCCAGCTCTACTCGGCCATCTACAAAATTTTCGATCCGAATTTTAGGGCCTTGAAGATCTGAAAGAATTCCCACCTGCACTCCGAGGCGATCAGCAATCTCGCGCACGGCTTCTGCTCTTGCCGTGTGCTCCTCATGCTCCCCGTGCGAAAAGTTGAGACGCACAATATTCACCCCCGCCTTAATAATACCCTCTAAAACACCTGGCTTATCGGTGGCTGGGCCTAAGGTCGCAACAATTTTGGTTCGACGCATAAAATATGACTCCTTTATTCTGCTAAAAGATGGGATCTTCAATCAAAAGATAAATGACGCTATAGCTACGATAGATCCGCTATAGATCAGCTCTCATTTCCCTATTTGAAAGATCTTTTCGATTGTTTTCAGTATAGCGCTATTTTATAAACATATCTGTAAAGATCACAGGCTAACGGGGCAAAAAAGGGATGAGAAATCCCCCCCGTAGCAGACTATCTACGATATAATGAAGGGAGTTTATCCATCGGTATTGTCATATTGCTTTCAATGGCAATCTTTCTTAGAGCCCATTCTCAATTTTCTAATTTCGCGTTCTTCAGACGCAAAGAGTAGCGCACAACATGACTAACAAGATCTTCAACGAAGCCCTTATCGCCAAATATGATAAAGCGGGCCCCCGTTACACCTCCTATCCCACTGCCGTTCAATTTACCGAAGCTTTTGGCGTCGATGATTATCGAGCTGCGGCCGAAGCCTCAAATGCGCGTAAAAATCCGCTCTCTCTCTATTTTCACGTCCCCTTTTGTGCCACCATCTGCTTCTATTGTGCGTGCAATAAGATCATCACCAATAACCGTAAGCGATCACAACCCTATTTAGATCGACTTTTTCGGGAGATTGAGATGCAAGGGGAGATTTTTTCCCATAAAGCGCCTGTAAAACAGCTCCATTGGGGCGGGGGAACACCCACCTTTCTCTCTTTTGAAGAGATGGAAGCCTTAATGGAGAAGACAAAAACCCACTTCAATCTTCTTCCTAATGATAAGGGTGAGTACTCCATTGAAGTCGACCCCCGGGAAGCAGATGGCGAGACCATCCGTTTTCTTCGCAAAATTGGCTTTAATCGCCTCAGTATGGGGGTGCAAGATTTTGACCCTAAAGTGCAAGTTGCGGTCAACCGTATTCAGCCTAAAGAGATTACAGTGGAGACCTTAACTGCGGCGCGAGAATCGGGTTATAACTCCATCTCCCTTGATCTTATCTATGGGCTTCCACTACAGACGGTAACCAGCTTTGAAAAGACCTTAGAAGAGGTGATAGAGCTCTCGCCCGATCGTCTCTCTGTCTTTAACTATGCCCATATGCCCCATCTCTTTAAAACACAAAAGCAGATGAATGCGAACGAAATGCCCTCTCCTAAAGAAAAATTGCAGATCCTTAAATTAGTGATTGAGCGGCTCACCGATGCGGGATATATCTATATCGGTATGGATCACTTTGCAAAGCCTACCGATCAGCTTGCCATTGCACAAAAAGAGGGGAACCTCTATCGCAACTTCCAAGGCTATAGTACCCATGCAGATTGTGATTTAGTGGGTATGGGGATCTCCTCTATCTCCCAAATTGGCGATATCTACTCCCAAAACGCAAAAGTGATGGGGCAATATGAAGCCGCTATCGATGAGAATCATCTTGCAACGATGCGTGGTGTGAAGCTCACTCCCGATGATCTTATTCGCCGCAGGGTCATCACTGAGATTATGTGTAACCTTAAACTCGATCTCGATGAGATTAGCGAAGAGCTGCAGATCGACGCCCGGGAATATTTTAAAAAGGATCTTCCCGAGCTTAACGCTATGCAGGACGATGGGCTCATCATTATCGAAAATGGGCGTTATTATGTCCAAGATGCGGGGCGTTTATTAATCCGCAATATTGGGATGGTATTTGATGCCTACTTAAAGAAAAATGATAATCGCTTCTCCCGAGTAATTTAATGATTAAAGCGCTGTAGATATTTGTAAAATCTGCAAAAAGAGCTTTAATTAATCAACCTTAAAAGAGAGCAATTTACGGGCTTATAGAAGATTAACCCTTTTCTATAAGCCCGTTTTTCATTTCTAATTTGCTATAAAAAAAAAGCTATGATAGCTTGAATTCAACGCCGTATGGAGGATAAAAAGCGGCAGAAAAGAGAGGAGAGATTGAACCCCCGATATAATCGAAAATCTGTTAGTGATAATAAAAAAAGCAGAAAAATGATTATCTAGCAGCAAACATTTACGGGGGCTTTAGAGTTTAAAGAATCAAATATCAGAGTCATTTCTGAAAACTGTATAAAAATAAGAATAGATCACCCTGTGGATTAATAAAATTATAAAACGTAGCCGCATAAAGCGATCTTAGCTTGCACCCTGTATCAAAATTAAAAGTATTAAAACCGTGCATAAATAGCAGCTACCCAAATCCCCTGAGTTGATCTAACAAAATGGCAAAGCTCCTCTTTAAGTGAAAAACTTCAAAATAAAAATAAAAGAAGTGTAAAGAGGAGTTAGTGAGCGAGGAGGGGCTTAAAAGTAACCATAATTTTTTTAAGCGCTATACCTACATTAAGTCATAAAAAAACAGAGTAGAAACAAAGAGAAATAGAGTTTTTATAACTTTTATAAGTATTAAAACTAAACCCAAATCTATTTAAAAAAGGCTGAGCCTTCAATAAATAGATCACCCATAGGTAATCGATAGAGAGTAAAAGCAGAATTTTACAGAGCTATCAAACAGACTTTTAGCACGCACTAATGCCCCTTTTAGAAAGAGCAAAAGAGGCAGAGGAATCCCTTAAAGGAGGGAAGATTCCCCTAAAATTAGGGCGCGCTAATTCTTGCGGAATCTTTACTTTGTGAGCATTGGCAAAGTAAAACCAGGAAACAAGAGATCTGACCGATATAGAGCAGTAGAGCATAAAAGGGGCTTATACCTCTCTTATAAACTGGGCTCTCTTTCGGTCTAAAAGGACGCTAAACAGTAGCGAAATAATAAAAACCATAGTCCATACAACTTTACAAAAGGAGGAGGAATCTATGTCCGATCCGAATCGTCTTGAATATGATCGCCAATATGACCGCATGGTGGCATCGATCGATAAAAACCCGAAGTTTAAGGAGGTTGTAAGCCGCAAGCAGAACTTCAGCCTAACACTTCTTCTACTGACCCTTGGCCTGTACATCATTCTGATTTTGGCCGTAGGTTTTGCACCGGATCTTGTGGGGACTCCCATAAAAGAGGGAATGCATACCACATGGGGAATTCCGGCAGGTTTCTTCCTCATTATCTGGACCACGATCTTAACGGGGCTCTACATTAAACGCACAAACGAGGTCTACGACCCTATGACCGAGAATCTCTTAAAGGAGGCCGCAGATGAAACACTTAAGTAGACCTCTTCTCTCTATTGTCGCAATGCTTCTGATTGCCGCTACCACCCTTGTTTTTGCACAAGATAATAGCGTCACCAGCGACAAAAACTGGACCGCAATTATCATGTTCTTTGTCTTTGTAATTGCGACACTCTACATCACTTTCTGGGCAGCTAATAAAACAAAATCTGCCTCCGACTTCTACACCGCAGGGGGCGGGCTCTCCGGCTTTCAAAATGGTTTAGCCATTGCGGGAGATTACCTCTCATCCGCCTCCTTCCTAGGGATCTCGGCGATGGTCTTTACCTCAGGATATGATGGTTTAATCTACTCCTTTGGATTCTTCATCGGCTGGCCGGTCATCCTCTTCCTTATGGCTGAGCGCTTTAGAAACTTAGGCCGCTTTACCTTTGCCGATGTTACCGCTTATCGCTTAAAACAGACGCCGATCCGTATTTTAGCGGCCTTTTCTACCATGGCGATTGTTCTTCTCTATCTCATTGCGCAGATGGTAGGGGCAGGTAAATTAATCGAGCTTCTCTTTGGTTTAAGCTATGGCGTTGCCGTTGTCATCGTTGGGGTATTAATGGTGATGTATGTTCTCTTTGGAGGCATGCTTGCAACCACCTGGGTACAGATGATTAAAGCGGTTTTAATCCTCTTTGGGGCAACCGTAATGTCTATTGTGGTACTGGTATGGTCTGGCTTTAACTTAGAGACCCTCTTTACCGCAGCAGTAGAGAAGCATGCCGCTGGCGACAATATTATGAAGCCAGGGCTTAAGTTCCCTAATCCTATCGATGCGATCTCCCTTGGAGTGGGACTGATGTTTGGTACAGCAGGGCTTCCCCATATCTTAATGCGCTTCTTTACCGTAAAAGATGCTAAAGAGGCGAGAAAATCTGTACTCTATGCCACTACCTTTATCGGTTACTTCTATCTCTTAATGTTTATTATTGGTTTTGGCGCCATTGTTTATGTCATGGGCGTACCCCAATATATGCAGGGCGATAGCTTAGTTGGCGGAGACAATATGGCGGCCATTCACCTTGCGCACGCAGTGGGAGGTAATCTCTTCCTTGGATTTATGTCTGCGGTCACCTTTGCGACTTTAGTGGCGGTTGTCGCTGGACTTACCCTTTCGGGAGCATCGGCCATCAGCCATGATATCTATGCAAATGTGATCATGAAAGGAAAGCCTGTGATGAAGACGGAGCTTAAAATCTCCCGCTACACCACCATCGCTTTAGGTATTATCGCCATTTTGCTCGGAATTCTCTTTGAGAATCAGAACGTAGCATTCGTTGTAGGGCTTGCGTTCTCTATCGGGGCATCGGCAAACTTCCCGCTTCTCTTCCTCTCAATGTACTGGAAGAAGCTCTCTACCCGCGGTGCGGTTGTTGGAGGTGCGGCAGGGCTTGCATCGGCGGTAATCATCATCGTATTAGGGCCTGAAGTTTGGGGTAAAGTGCTTGGCCATGGGGAAGGGATCTTACCTTATAACAACCCTGCACTCTTCTCTATTCCGATCGCCTTTATCGTCACGATGATCGTCTCTATTATGGATAACTCCGCAGAAGCAAAAGCAGAGCGTGCACTCTTTAACTCTCAATATGTACGCTCTCAAGTGGGGGGCGATGGTATTGCGGAAGCAATTCAACAATATCGTCAAGTAAATCACCCTGATTTCCGTAATAAAGAGTAGGGGAATCAATAGGTTTAATGCAACTAAACCCTAAAGCAAGAATCTATACGCAATAAAGTAGATGACGCAAAGATGGTAAGTTCCCTAAGGCGTATGCTGTAAAAGTCTTACCTATTTAAGCCTCCTTCGGGAGGCTTTTCTTTTGCCTGCCCCTATTTATGAGCTTCGTTTAAACTTTAGATCAAAACCCTTAACAAATTCCCGTACAATAAGAGATTAAAATTTAAAGAGAAAAAATTAATTTAGATCTATAAGGAGAGAAGATGACTTACTACATCGGCGCCCATGTTAGCGCTGCGGGCGGTGTGCAAAATGCCGTAAAAAACGCTAAAGAGATTGAAGCTAATGCCTTTGCTCTATTTACTAAAAATAATCGTCGCTGGGAAGCACCCCCTCTAAAGAAAGAGGCTATTGAGAGCTACAAACGGTTTTTAGAGGTATATGGCTACTCTTCAGATCATATTTTGCCCCATGCAAGTTATCTGATTAACCCCGGGCATCACGATCCTGCAGCACTTGAGAAATCTCGCAACGCTCTGCTCGATGAGTTTCAACGCTGTGAGCAGCTCGGAATTAAGCTTATCAACTTTCATCCGGGAAGCCACCTCAATAAAATGCCGGTCAATGATTGTTTAGCGCTCATCGCTGAATCGATCAATATCGTTTTAGAAGAGACAGAAGGGGTTACTGCTGTTATTGAGAATACCGCAGGGCAAGGGACAAACTTAGGGTTTGATTTTGAGCATCTCGCCCGAATTATTGAGGATGTTGAGGATAAATCTCGCGTGGGCGTCTGTATCGATACCTGCCATGCCTTTGCTGCAGGCTATGAATTACGAACCGACGAAGGGTGCGATAACACCTTTGAAGCGTTTGATAAAATTGTTGGCTTTAAATATCTCCGCGCCTTACATCTAAATGACTCTAAAGGCGCATTTGATAGCCGTGTTGACCGCCACCATAGCTTAGGGAAAGGGGAGATCGGCACCACACCTTTTGAGTATATTATGCAAGATGATCGCTTCCGCAATATGCCCTTAATTTTGGAAACCATTGAGCCGGAGATCTGGAAAGATGAGATCGCGTGGCTTCGCTCTTTAGAGAAGAAGTAAGCATGAAGGCTTAAACATTTAGCGCAGATTACAGACCATCGATACAAGGAGGCGCTATGGCACCCACCTCAAAACTGGATAAAATTATCGCTAAAACCCATCAAAATAGGCGGCTTCGGGAGCAGGGCTATCGAGAGCAAGCATTAAAGCTCTACCCCTGGATCTGTGGCCGTTGTCAGCGGGAGTTTGATCATCGCAATCTTCGGGAATTGACGGTGCATCATAAAGATCATAATCATGATAATAATCCTGCAGATGGGAGCAATTGGGAGCTGTTATGCCTCTATTGCCACGATTATGAGCACCAAAAGCTAGAGGAAGCAGCTGCCTTTGGGAATACACAAAATCGGGATAATGCCCCCGTTAACACCACTTATAATCCCTTTGCTGATCTTGCAAATATGATGAAGAAAAAATAATTGGCGAATGTGCGTTAAGTGTACTTCTGCACCAAAGGAAACGTATAAAACAGAGCCCCGAGAGCAAGAGTTTTCGGGGCTTTTTCTTCTATTTTTTTATCGTAATTATTTATAAAGAATAAAGATATCGATATTCTCTCAACCTCTAAAAAGTGGAGCTACTCTTTTAAGATCTTCTCCACCCACTTAGGCACCTCTATCGCTGCCGGGCCATAATACCCCTCACCAAACATAAATTGATTAGCGCTCGGCTCCATATTGATCTCAATGGTGGGAATGCCTTTTGCCCGCACCTCATTTACAAACCCTGCCGCAGGGTAGACATTCCCCGAAGTGCCGATCGACACAAAGCATGTAGCCTCAGCTAAGGCTTGGTAGATCTCTTCCATATAGAGTGGCATCTCCCCAAACCAGACAATATGAGGACGCAATACTTGGGGCTCTTTACAACATTCACAACGGGTTTCCGCCGTAATCTCCCCGGTAAACTCCCGCACTTTTCCAGAACGGACACAGCGCACCTTAAGCAGCTCCCCATGCATATGAAGCACATTTTTAGAGCCTCCTCGCTCGTGGAGATTATCCACATTTTGCGTCACTATCGTCACCTTTCCGGGGAACTCTCGCTCAAGCTTTGCTAGGGCAATATGGGCGGGATTAGGCTTAATGTCAGGGTTTTGAAGATCGCTTCGGCGTAAATTATAAAAGCGCTGCACAAGCTCAGGATTACGGATAAAAGCCTCGGGCGTTGCCACATCCTCCACCCGATGATCCTCCCATAAGCCATCATTATCCCGAAATGTTTTAATTCCAGAATCTGCAGAGATACCCGCTCCCGTTAAAATAACGATATGTTCACCCATTGCTAACTCCTCTATTTTCATACACTCTTTTGAGCTCCCAACTATAGTAACCTTCACCATTTAGCGGTATTCTCTTAATTTAACAGACTTTTCAAACAAGCTCAGCCATACGCTTTACTTTAGATAGGTAAAGGTCAATAATAGGCTTCATTATACTTATTTATATATCGTTATATTTCAAAGAAGGATCCTAAATGGACTTTTTATCCACCTTTATTCACCAAACTTACGCCTCCTCGCCCCTCTTTTTACTCATTATTATTGGCTACGCCTTAGTAAAGTGGCGCAATTATCCGAAACAATTTACCGATCTACTCTCCCGGTTTCTCTTTAATATTGCGATTCCTGTGATGCTGTTTCGGATCATGGCCAACTTTTATACCCAGCCTGCGGTGGATATTAAGTTACTTCTCGCCTTTTTCGGAGGCTCTTTTATTGTCTTTTTAATAAGTCGAATCATCGCTAAATTTATTCAACTCAATGGGGTAGAGGCTTCTGTATTTGGGCTGGGAGGAATTTTCTCCAATAATGTGATGCTTGGCATCCCTTTAGCCACCATCTATTTAGGGGAAGAATCTCTCCCGGCGGTTGCTTTAGTGATTAGCTTTAATGCGCTTTTACTCTGGAGTTTAGTCTCGGTCTCTGTTGAGTGGGCACAAACAGGATCTTTCTCCCTTACAGGCATCCGCAAAACAGTAAAATCGGTACTGCGAAACCCCATCGTGATTGGGGTAATGTTAGGGCTATTTGTCTCTCTTTTTCAGCGCCCTTTACCCCTAATTTTTGATAAAACCACACTCATGATTAGCCAAATCGCCGCGCCTCTCTCCTTAATTGTGTTAGGGATGGGATTAGCGGAATATCGAATTACCGATAACTTAAAAACCACTGTATGGATGACGATAATAAAGCTCTTTATTCACCCTTTAATCGTTTGGGGTGCGGCCATTCTTCTCGGCATCCCTCCACTAGAAACTGCAGCGATTGTACTTTTAGCCTCCATGGCGATGGGGATGAATGTCTATCTTATGGCCCGGCAATTTAAAGCGATTGAAGGGCCTGTAGCCTCAAGCCTACTCATCTCTACGGCACTTTCTGCTCTAACTACTCCGCTTCTTTTAACTTTTCTATAATTCACAAAAAGCCCTTGTTTCATGTGAAACCAAGGGCTTTGATAACTTCATAACTTAAAAAGTTCCCTACCTCTCAAGTAGTTCCTTTCTTTCAATTAGGGGCTCACCATCAAAGATCTTATTCTCAACATCTTTAAGAAAGCGATCGGGATCCTCTTTGGTATAGAATTTAAAGCCTAGCAGTTTAACGTTTTGATCCTCTCCAATAATAGAGAATTCATGATTATTACAGAGAGATTCCATAAAATCCTCTTTCCAGCGATCATAATCCACAAGATGCCCTCCTTTAGGTTCAACCACAACTTGATAACTATAATCAGCATCTTTCATATAGAGAATAAAATCAGGCATAAATCCACGATAACCATCAAACTCTGTCAATTTAAAACGAGTCGTTCGTTCATCGTTGCGAAGGAGATAGACTTCATTATATTTCTCATTAAGCTTACGAATAAATTTATCAAAAAGCTCAATCATGCTATGTTCTAGCCCGTTTAAAATGGCTTGGTCATAAACATACCATTTTTTACCTGTAGTACTTATAGGGGTAATGCGTTGGTTTACATCTTCCGCCAGCTGATCTTGAGAGGTTAACATCACCGAATAATCTTTAATGACATCCCGGATATTTACAGGCCTGAATCTCTTTAATCCTTTAGATCGCTTATAATTCCGGCGGATTGTCTCAGAAATAGAGAAAAGATAGCGCTCAATAATAGAGAGCTTCTCTTGAGCGGTTAAGTGATCTATTTTGATCTCAATAGGTAAATTTATATTAATTTTCAATCCCCCGAGATAGTCACGATCCCGCATAAACTGGTGGATCGATTTCAGATCAGGGAAATACCTTTTCAAATGGTTAAAGTGAAAGAAGCTATTTTTTTGCAATGCCTTGCGTAAATATCGAGAATCCACCTCCAGTGGAATAGAGTAACGCTCAATGTTTTGTACATTTGCTTTTTGATGGATTAGATTTTCGTAGGTGGCGTGAATAAAATCAGTCTCCCATACAAGCTCTACTCCATAATCATGAAGCGTTCTATTCTCACTTTTAAGATCCTCTACCTCATTGACATAGAATTTACCTTCACGATAGATTTTAGAGCGCAAAAAGTCGGGCTTTAATTTTGCCTCTATAAACTCTCCTGCCCCATCATCACTTACTAATAAGTTATTTGCCTCAATAGATTTTCGTAAATTTTTAATATAGGCAGACTCATTAATCGTATGGTAATGAAGGGTTTCAAGGATTGTTAAATCATGATCGGTGCGATCGTACCGGCGTAGATAACTTTTTTCGTCATACATAACAAAAGGATAGTAACGTGCGCCCCGCCCAATTAATTGGGCTTCGCTATCTGTCGTCTTCTTTGTTATAGATGCCCTTTCGCTAATACGCACGATATCAAAAAGATTTAATACATCCCATCCCTCATTAAGTTTATTAACGGCAAATATTGCACGAATGGGGTTATCGATATCCTCCAATGTATTGAGTAATATTGAGTGATTCTCTACTTCACGATCTCGATTTGCATTTAAAATATGTTCTGGGGCGAAATCTCTCTGTAAGCTATTAATTAGTGCTTGAATATCTAATTTTTCATAATAGTTACAAACTTTATGCCAAATGCTAGTAGGACTATTTAACGAGGCTCTTTTGCGCTCTAGATGTGTTTTAATCTGCTTTTCTGCAAGTTTTTCTATACTCTCAATAAAGCGTTGCTCACTCTCCTCAGAAACTTTAATCTGATTGGATTTAAAGAGAATAATGGGTTTAAGCTCCACCCCATAATCCGAAGCGATTAACTTACGATATTGGCTTAAGAGTACGGCATCCAGCATTTTGTGGGAATCATCTTCATTTGCCCGTATTAATGTGACATTTTTAGAGAAGCCATCCTTCATAAATTGTTTAAGATCGTATTGATAGACGATCTTATTCTCATATTTATTAAAGAGCTCTTTTTTCGTTAGATCGATAGTGGCGGTAAATTCCAATAAGCGATTTTTAGAATTTAGCTTTAAAATCCGCTCAATGGTATTTTCCCACGTTGCTGCCGCTTCTTTCTGTTTTTTTGTCCCTTTTGTTCCGGCGTTAAAATGGTGGGCTTCATCCCCTAGCAAAATGAGGTCATGGATTTTAAGATCCTCATAGGTTACGCCATTCTCTTTGTAGCTTCCCAACTCATCATGAATTTTATGAATCGTCGAAAGTTTAAGATAGATCGTATTTTCATTGGGATTTGTGGGAAAGGTCTCCACCTCTTCAATAATGACTTGCTTCCCCTCAATCTCTAAAGAGCGATTGGCAAAGAGATATTTTGACGATGCAGGGTTGAGCAAGTTTTCCCGTGTTTTATCAATAACCGGCGTACTATCCACAAAAAAGATAAAGTTTTGATAACCATATTCTTGATAGAAATAGAGTATGGCAGCGGCAAGTACTAAGGTTTTCCCCGATCCTGTCGCCATATGGAAGAGAAGATGATTAAAGGTAAAATTCGCACCATCTGCGCTCTGTGTGTAGTGAAGATAACGGAGCGCCTCTTCTTGATAATAGCGTAATGAATTGGTTAGATTCTCTTTAATATAGGCGGGAACGTCATACTGTTCATGGAATAACCCTAATTGGTCATTATTTTTAAGCTGATGAAATAGTAATTTTTTACTCATAATTACGCCTCATCCTTTGCATAAAATGAATGGGTAAAGGCTTGATCCGCTTCTGATACCTGGTAACTCTCATCCTCCATCTCTGAATAGTTTACATAGAGCTGGTTTTTATCAAGCGTTTCAATTAATAGGCGTTTCTGATCGTGTAATTCTAACTCTTGAAAAGCTTGTTTACGGGGCAATCCATCCACCTCATAGAGCTCTTTAGCAAGCTTATCGAGATCTACTCTAAAATCGAAATAGGCATTGCTGTAGCCAAAACTGCTCTCATCCATTAGCGTTTTAAAGATAGTGAGGAGTTGCTCCGTATCGGTGGCGGATTGGATCATCTCAATATAGGTTTGATTGAGGGCTTTTAGCTCCGTATAAACAAAACTGCCCCCGCCTTGCCATTCCACCTCTTTAGAGATTCCGCTTTGATCTCCGTTTATTGCTAAATTTAATCGAGGAATTGCCAATTCATCGATATAATCCATCTGCTCAATGCCAATATATTGACGATTCATTTTATGAGCGACGGCTTGCGTTGTTCCGCTTCCCATGAAGAAATCTAAAATCAAATCATTTTTATTTGATGCTAATTCTAAAATTCTTTTAATCAATCTTTCAGGCTTTTTCCCTCTATTAAAAGTAACCCTTCCTTCTCCAGCTATCCCTTCCCATGCTATATCTGTCCATATGTTGGTTAACATAGCTGATGCGGATAATTCTCCATCTATTTCATGGATATTTTTAGAATAAAAAATTATCTGTTGCCCATTTAAAATATAAATATCATCATAACTTTCTCTAGGCATATAAAAAATTTTATCTTTGTGTTGTAAAGACTTATTTTTTAAGGCGACGATGTCTGCACCCGCCTTACTATCGCTAATACTTGCTAAACGAGTAATTTGTCTAGCATTATCAATAATAAATTGATCAAAAATCTCAGCTAAAAGATCTGGTCTTGAATTAGATGCTTTTTTATTTTTTTCAAAAGCTTCATAAAGAGAAATAAATTTCCAGTTTGAATATTCTTCGTCTGGATTTACCAACCAACGATTATATGCATAATCAGGCTTACGTTTTATCCTAACCCTATTCTCAGTAAAATTATTTTTATCTTTTGCAAACCATAATATATATTCAGATGCCTTAAAAACTCCAGGATTCACGGTACTAAAAGCAGATGGAGATCTCGCCTCAACAGTAAGTCTATTTACAAAATTTTGCCTCCCAAATATTTCGTCCATTAAAATTTTTAAGGAATCAATTTCATTATCATCACATTGAACAAAAATAGATCCTTCTATATTCAATAATTCTTTGGCGATTTCTAATCGATTCTTCATAAAAGTAAGCCATGTAGAGCGATTAAACCGATCATTATATTTAAATGAATCATTTCCCGTGTTGTATGGAGGATCTATGTAGATAAGCTTCACTTTCCCCGCATAGCGCTCTTTTAATGAGTGAAGCGCAAGCAAGTTATTCCCTTTAATAATGAGATTGTCATCTTCTTTAATATCGGTAATATTCTCTTCGATGCCATCGGCGCTATACCGTTTACTATTGGTAAAGACTTTCGGCGCAAGAAGGGTATCCACTTCATCACGGGCGATTACTTCATTAAAAAAGACCTCCTCTTTTCCCCGATCTTCATGCGTCATTCCGCCTTCTAACACACAATCTTTAAAGGGGAAATCTAAAACAACATCGCTATTGTATTCTAAATACTTCCCTTCGCTCGTTAAGCCAATG
Source organism: Ignatzschineria sp. (assembly GCA_030150405.1). GTDB lineage: Bacteria > Pseudomonadota > Gammaproteobacteria > Cardiobacteriales > Wohlfahrtiimonadaceae > Ignatzschineria. The sequence continues at coordinate 6,298 of JASLFU010000037.1, read as the reverse complement.
GAATTGGAGTACTTAGTATAACTATCCGCCCAGTAACCTTTATAGGCGAGCAATGCCTCTAAATCGTCCTTGTTAAAGAGCGTGATCCCATCAATCGATTGGGTATATTCTTCTCTGATTTTTGCATTGCTTAAAAGCGCTTTTAAAAGCGCCTCATCATTCTTATTAAGATCCTCAATAATGCGTGTTCTTTGAAGCGCTTCCCCATCCCAATAGTGAGGAAATGCTTTCAGTACGGAGTCTAATTCTTTAAGTAATTCTGTTTTCATAAACCTATCACCAACAAAAGAGAAATCGGAAAAGTCTCATCATAACACTATTCCTACACACAAAAAAAAGCCTTAGCTTTTGGAAAACTAAGGCTTTTTTCTATCTGGTACCGAAGGAGAGACTCGAACTCTCACGCTTTGTAGGCAGGGGATTTTGAATCCCCCGTGTCTACCATTCCACCACTCCGGCAAAGTTTTAGGTATGGGGTTTATTCTACTCCTCTTTCCCGGCGCTGCACCCTTTTATTTCAGAAATTCCGTACAATTTTTGCCCATCTTAAAGTGTGCATCCCCTTCTTTCGTACGCTTAGCTATAGAAAGCATTCGAGGTTACGCATCATCACTCATCATCAAGTGCGAGCCCTTTTGCTTCCCACTTACGGGAGTACCAACGCCAGCTATTGGTAAGCCCCCGAACCCACTCATCGGCACAAAAACCAAGCCAGATCCCTAAAAGCCCATATTCGAGCTTAATTCCCAAAAAGTAACCTAAAGGGATCGAGATCCCCCACATAAAGAGAAAAGCAGTTTTAAGCGGGAAAGCTGCATCTCCTGTAGCGCGCAGGGAGTTTACCATTACAATATTTAGTGAACGCCCCGGCTCTAGCAAAATACCCAGTAAAAAGAGGGGTGCCATAATCTCAATTACTGCCTGATCATCGGTGAGAAGCCCCATAATCCATGGACTTAAGAGCCAGCTGGTAACCGCCACTATTAACGATAATAAAAATCCAAATTTTAGCGCTTTCTGCCCCTGCTGTAGGGCTCGATCATACGCTTTAGCTCCTACAAAATGGGCCACAATAATCTCATTTGCAATACTAATTGATGCCCCCACCAACATAATAAAACTGGCCAGCGCAAAGTAGATCGATTCTGCTGCTAAACTCTTCTCCCCAAGAAGGCCGATAAAAGCAAGAGCCGTTAAATAGTGGAGAAACCAGACCATATTTTCACCCGCCGCAGGAAGACCGATCTTAAGAATCTGCCCGATCTGTTTTTTGCTCCACTTAAGCAGTAACGACCATTCAAAAGAGATCTTTAACCCCGAAAAGAGAAGATAAAAGAGTAATATTCCCCCTATAAATCGCCCAATTGCGGTGGACCATGCAACCCCCACTAAGCCCAACTGAGGAAGCCCAAAAAAACCATAGAGCAGCAACATATTGCCGAAGATTGTAAGCAGATTCACAATCAACGAGACATACATCACCGCTTTAGTTTTGCCATATACCCTTAAAGAGGCGGCTAAAATAAGTGAAATAGCCTCAAAAATTAGGCAGATCCCCAAAATATGGAGGTAATTATAGGCATCTTCCATCAAGCTTTGCGGCGTATTCATAAGCTCTAAGGATTGCCACCCAAAAAGAAAGATCACAATCGCCACAAAGAGTCCTAAAAGCCCATTCAGCGCAATAGAGATATGGAGCGTTTTGCGCGCGGTTTCTGGCCGTCCTGCGCCTAGATATTGGGCGATCACCACGCTACAGCCTACGCTGATAAAACTAAAGATCGTAATACAGAGCTGAAAGAGGTGATTCCCCACATTCATCGCCGCCACAAAATGGGTGGAGAGATGACTCACCATAGCGATATTGATCAAAATCGTGGCTTGATGTAGAAAGAGATCGATAAAGATCGGCCAGCTTAAAGAGAAGAGTGAACGATCAGTTATACTGCTCACCTCTTCTTTCGGGGTGTTTTTTAGGGCTAAATCTGCCATCAAAATCTCCAAATCGGATGAAAAAACTCTATTTTAGTGACTTTTTCGTATAATAGAGAAGATATTTTCTCCTCTCTAACCTTTACGCTATTTGAGGCCTATAGATTATGCGAAAAGTTACTACTCTCTTTCTACTTATCGGGCTCTTTGCGCTTGGATATGCTGCCTACTCCTTTTACGATACCCGCTCATTTTTAACACGCGCCCAAAAGGTAGAGGCGGAAGTTGTAAAGGTAGATCTAAAAATTACCGAACATAAAGAGAGCGCCACCAAAAAGGTTTATCACCCCTATTTTCGCTTTAAAACCTTTACTGGAGAAAGTATTACCTTCCGCTCCCCTCACGGAACCAATGAGCTCCCAGCCTATAAAGTGGGGGATAAGGTCGAGCTTCTCTACCTGCCAGAAAAACCGCAAGATGCCCGAGTAAATAACACTTTTGGCCTCTGGGGGTGGACCATTATCTCCGGAGTTACCGGGCTAGTTTTAACGATTGTGGCGGGAAGAGCGCGTAAACGTTATCGGGGAGTTCTTTAACTCCTCACGCTTTTAAAAAACGCTATTTCGCTCATTCAGTATTAAAATCTCTCCCCTTTTTTAAACACCTAAAACCCCCTTAATTATACTTTTAGATATAGTGTTAAGTTGGGCTTTTACCCCCTTCCTATAACTATTGACGCAAATCAAAATTCCGCATTAAGCCTAACGATTTATCCGCTCTCCCGTGCTACTTTGATTATAAAATAATGATAAAAATTAGGGACTGTTCACAGCCTCACTCCAATTTCTTTAAACTTCCCAAAGGAGGCTTCTATGCAAAAACCTTTAAGCAGAAGGTTGATGCCAATTTTTGTATTGGCGGCTCTTGGGCTCGGCGGAGGGTACTTTGGCGCAAAGGCCATTGAATCGAGCCGAATTCCTAAACTCAGTAATAAAACGGTCGATATTACAGATCCAGAGCTGATTAAGCGGGGCGAATATGTAGCCCATCTCTCAGATTGTGCAGCCTGTCATACCGCGCCGGGGAACCCACAGTTCTCAGGTGGATTAGCCATGCAGACTCCTATCGGCGCCATCTACTCAACAAATATCACTCCCGATAAGGAAACGGGCATCGGGGAATATAGCCTCGAAGAGTTTTCCGCTTCAGTTAAACATGGGGTTCGGAAAGATGGTGCGCCACTCTATCCCGCTATGCCCTATCCCTCTTATGTGATTATGCCCGATGAGGATATCGAAGCGCTCTATGCCTACTTTATGAGTGCAGTAGAGCCTGTAAAATTTAAAAATGCAGATAGTACTATCCCCCCTGTTCTCAATTGGCGCTGGCCGCTCGCTTGGTGGCAATTACTTTTTGCGCCTGAGCGAGAGTTTAAAGCAGATCCTACAAAATCTGAGCTCGAAAACTATGGCGCTTATTTAGTGGAAGGCCCAGGACATTGTGGCGCTTGTCATACCCCTAGGGGAGTCGCATACCAAGAAAAGGCGCTCTCTATGGAGGGGGAAAATGAATTCCTAACCGGCGCCGTGATTGATGGCTGGCGCGCAAAGAGCTTAAGAGGCGAAGCGCGCGGACTAGCCACTTGGTCGCAAAGAGAGCTTGAAGAGTTTTTAAAAACAGGGCGCACGGATAAAGTCTCTGCTTTTGGAGCCATGACCGATGTTATTCAGCACTCTACCCAGTTTTGGACGGAACGTGATATCACTGCAACAGCGGCTTATCTAAAATCACTCCCCCCAGCAAAGGGGAGAGAAGTAACCTTCCCACCTAAAGAAGATAGCACTACAGCAATGCTTCTTGCGGGGGATTATCTCGATAATCGAGGCGCACTGATCTATATGGATAATTGTGTTACTTGCCATCGGGTCGATGGAAAAGGCGTACCTCGAGTAATTCCTGCCCTTGCAGAAAATACAGCCATTACAGCCCGTAATGCACACTCGATTATTCAGATCACTCTAGAAGGGGGCGAGATGCCCGATACACCTGCTGATCTTATGGCCTTTACAATGCCGGGCTTTAAGCATCTTAGCGATAAAGATATTGCAGATGTTATTAACTTTATCCGCAATGGTTGGAAGAACCAAGCCCCGGAAATTGAGCCTGTAGAGGTTGCCAAAACCCGCCACTTCCTTACCACTAAAGCACCCAACATTGAATATAAAGGAGGCCAGTAATGAGCAGAGGTAAATGGACAATCATCACCGCAGCTGCTGTAATCGCTCTTGGCGTCTACGCTTTTAGTCGCCTACCTGCATTAACGGAAGCCAATCCCATCACCTACGATATTGTGGATAAAGATCAGAATGTGATTGGAAAATATCAGCTCCCTAACGATGCGGATATCGCAAAAGAGCCAAATGCTGAACTGATTCTCTTAGGTAAACGCCTTAATAATGAGACCAAGCGCCTTCTGCCCGATAATGTAGGGGCGATGATGAATTGTAACAGCTGCCATATCGCTGGGGGTAAAGAGATCTACGGCGCGCACTATATCAATACTGTGCAACGCTACCCCCGCTTTATGCCCCGAGCTCAAGAGACGCTCGACCTTAAAGCTCGAATTAATGGCTGCTTTCAGCGCTCTATGAATGGTAAACCGCTCGACCCCGATTCTCGGGAGATGGAGGCCTTTATCGCCTATATGGAGTGGCTCAATAAAGGGGTTCCTGAAGGGGCGATGGTGAAAGTACCGATTGCTGGCCCCATTAATGAGGACCTTGTCGCAGATACCCGCCGAGGCGCTCTTCTCTACACAGAAAAATGTGCCTCCTGTCACGGTGATGGTGGTGAAGGATTAAAAGACTCCCGCGGGGATATCGTCTTTCCACCACTTTGGGGTGAAGAATCCTTCAATATCGGTGCTGGAATGGCGAGAACCTATAAAGCAGCGGCTTTCATTAAGTATGCAATGCCGATGAGTGTGACTCATAAAGGTTTATGGGGACAAGGGGGGGAGCTTGATGATCAAGATGCTGTGGATCTTGCGGAATTCTTCTCCCACATGCCGCGCCCCGATTTTGCGCCTAAAGTGAATGACTGGCCCAATGCCAAGAAACCGAAAGATGCTCGCTACTAAGCTAAAAGAGTCAGTTTTAGTGTGATGGATCGAGTCTGGCAAAGGATGGCCCCTATTCATTCTGTAACACGATAGATAAAAAAACCGATCAAGTGATTGATCGGTTTTTCTCTATTTAAGAGATTAACTATTTTCACGGCGAAACGCTTCAAACCGTGCCATCCCTTCTGCAACCTCTTCATCATGATCTAATGCGAAAAAGGTGAAATCTTCATCTTTAGGAAGCGCTTGAAACAGATCCCCCTCACTCACTTCAAGGAGCGCTTCATAGATGAGAGTGCGTAACGTATCGAAATATTGCGCAAGGTTTGCCTCTGCATCAGCCTCCGTTTGGGGGGCAATCGTCTCATCTCCCTCCTCTTCCCGATCATTTAGCTCCCCCTCATAACTCACCTCCCCCCGATAGAGGGCCTCGGAATATTCGCTAAAATCGATCACATCATCAAAATTGAATTGATCAATCATCATATAACGCCAATTACCGCAGTTATAGGTAAGGTCATGAATCATCGCCTCATCTGCTTCATCATTATGCTCGATGAGATCCTCCATCAATAGATCACGCGTATTTAAGGAGAAACCGAGCTCCCCTTCAGCAATATTGCAATCGTAGACAAAGATATAGAACTGCTCTTCAGGGTGCTCCTCAATAAAGGCGCTCAAAGCCTGCTCTGTCCACTCAACAAGAGCGGTGATAAACTCCCTGCGCTCCAACTCATTCATTTATAAACCTCCTTCTTTCTCTCTGCTTCGCCTCTTTAAGGGCGATTTTCGCTCAGAATAGCACCCACCCAAAGATTGAGCGAGAGAAAAAAGGGCATCTACTCTTGACGTGGCCCCTCTAAGTAGAGCTCCTCCTCAAGAGGAGTTACCTGATACTCCATCGCTCGCTCTAAAGAGCGGTGCGCCTGTAGCGGGCGATAGTAGTAGAGATAGGTTAGAGCAACCACAATGAGCCCCGCAATCACCAAAATGGTGGGATACTTCATAGTACGTGCTAGCTCTTTTGCATCTCGCTCCTCTTTTGGCAGAATCATCAACTTCTGATAGTAAAGACGTTCAACCTCTGTCGGTTTTGTCCGTTTGGTTACAATTAGTAGCACAATCACCGAGCAGAGCCCCCCAAAGAGGGCTGAATTGAGATAGATAGGGAACTCAAAACCTTGCTGATTCACCACAATCTCTGTCACCAACACCACAAAGAAGCCAGCAAAGATACTCCAAAAT